>CAJTYG010000005.1 GCA_910584155.1 uncultured Christensenella sp.
TTGTACTAAGAGCGTGCTTGACGCTCAATTTAGCGCTCGCCCTGCGAGCGCTTGTTCTAAGCTTCGCAATGAGTCAATTTGAATTTTATCGTCATAATTTCATAAACCGACGAATAGTGTATTGCGAGGTGGCAATATGGAATTTGACGAAAATAAAAAATTGGAAGTTGAAGTTTCAACCAACGAGTTTGTGGAAAACCGTGTAGTGGCTAAACGCCGTCGCAAGCACTCTATCGATTTCCTCGACGTGGCGATAGTGCCCGTCGTGATAGGCGTGTTTGTATCTCTCGGCTTTTTGTTTGCTAACATCTTTAAAGCAAGCGCAACTATGGACGCAATGAGGGCTGTCGCTACGTTTTTGACAAATATCTAAGATATGCAAATCAAAGTACATCCGCTCTTTTTCGTGTTGGCTCTCGCTCTCGTTGCGCTGGGGCAGGCGTGGGCGTTTGTACTGACGTTTGCGGCGCTTATTTTGCACGAGCTCGCTCATATGGCGTTTGCAAGGCTGAGAGGCTTTGCCGTCAAAAAGCTTGTGCTGTTGCCCTTTGGCGCAATGATGAGCACGGAGGAAAGCTTCGATAAGGGCTCCGCCGTCATCGTCGGGCTTGCGGGACCGCTTTGCAATCTTGCCCTTGCCGTGATGACAGTGGGGCTTTGGTGGATAGCGCCCTCCGTTTATCCGTATACCGAGCTGTTTTTTTATGCGAATCTATCGCTCGGACTGTTTAATCTGCTTCCCGTTTATCCGCTGGACGGCTCACGCATAGTGCTGGGGCTTTGCAAAAACAAAATGAAGGCGATAAAGGGCTTGCAGATTGCAGGCATTGTGTGCAGCATTGCGTTTTTGGGGCTGTTTATATCCTCTTTCTTTTGGGGGCTGAATTTTACGTTTGGCATAATTGCGGTGTTTTTGTTTTACGGCGCAGCATTCGGCACTAAGGACGAGATGTACGTGAGCATTTTGGACAGCGCAAGCAAAAACTATATGCTCGGCGTGGAAAAAAAGACCGTCAAGGTGTCCGAGGATATGCCGCTGATAAGATTTTATCATCACGTGAGCTCCGCCTGCGAAACTACCTTTTTGGTGCTCGACGGGGACGGAAGGGAAATAGCTCGGCTGAGCGAGCACGAGCTTAAAGACCTTGCGGTGAAATATCGGCTGTCTAAGCCCGTGAAATTTGCGCTTTTCCCCGACAGGTACGGGGAAGCGAGCAAAAAAGATAAGACTTCGGTATCTAAAATAAGATCCGCTCTGCGCCGTCGCTGACGGCGTTTCTTTTTATCGTTTGACAATTATTATAGTATATTATAAAATATTAAAGTATTATCCTAAAGGAAGCTTTGATATGAAATACATTGGCGTTGACATTGGCGGAATGAGCGTGAAGTGCGGCATAGTGACCGAGGACGGCAAGCTGCTGTATAAGGAAACCGCTCCCATAAAGACGGACGATGAGGACGTTGCAATATTAAAAGATATTGCGGCGCTTGTTGACAGCGTGATAAAGGGCGGCGGCGTAGACAGGCAGGATATCGCAGGCATCGGTATTGGCTGCCCCGGCTCGGTGTACGACGAAAAGGGCATTGTGAGATATAGCTGCAATATCAATTTCCGCAATACGCTTATGGCGGATATTATGCGAAAGCTTTGCGGAATAGAAAACGTACGTGTGAGCAATGACGCAAACTGTGCGGCTCTGGGCGAAACTAAATTCGGCGCAGGTAACGGCGCAAAAAACAGCGTTATGGTCACGCTCGGCACGGGCGTAGGCACGGGCATAGTTGTGGACGGCAGGCTGCTGACGGGCAATAAGTCGGCAGGCGCAGAGGGCGGACATATACAGATAAATATGGGTGGCGCAGAGTGCGGCTGCAAAAAAAGAGGACACTATGAGGCTTATGCGTCCGCTACTGCGCTTATGGCGCAGACGGAAGCGGCGTGCAAAAAACACCCCGAAAGTCTGCTTGCCGAATATGCGAAAAAGCACGGAATTGACGGAAAAACGGTGTTTGCTTGCGCAGAAATGGGGGATAAAGTTGCGATTGCAACATTAAAGAGATATATAAAATATGTAGGTATGGGGCTTGTGACGTTTGCAAACATCTTCTTCCCCGAGGTCATTATAATAGGCGGAGGGGTGTCAAATGCGGGCGACGCACTTCTGAAGCCCTTGCAGAGATACGTGTCAAAAAACGTCTACGGGGCGGAATATGCGCCTAAGATAAAGGTTGCGCTTGCGACGCTCAAAAACGACGCAGGCATTATCGGGGCGGCAACGCTGTGTATGTGAGATAGAATAATGGCTGATTTTAAGGACAGATTCAATAAGCTGCTCACACAGGTGGAAAAGCCCGCACGCTACAGCGGCGGCGAGTGGAATACGCCCGATATGGGCAAGCTCCGCAAGGCGGATATGTGCTTTTGCTTCCCCGAGCTTTACGAGATAGGCATGAGCAACCTCGGCGTGCAGATACTGTACGACATCATAAACAGGCAGGACGGCTTTGTGGCGGAAAGGTGCTTTGCCCCTGCGCAGGACCTTGCGGACGCTTTAAAGCGTGAGGACATTCCTCTTTTATCCATAGAAACCAAAAAACCTTTAAAAGATTTTACGGTCGTGGGCTTTTCCATCGGCTTCGAGCTTTTGTATACCAACGTTTTGTATATGTTGGATTTGGCAAAAATTCCGTTTTACGCAAAGGACAGGGGCGAAGAGTATCCCATTTTGCTTGCGGGCGGACCTTGTACGGTCAATCCCGAGCCTTTTGCGGACTTCTTTGACGTGATAGTCTGCGGCGAGGGCGAGGAAGCGGACCTCGAGATATTGCGTGCCGTTGCCGACGGAAGGGAAAAGGGACTGAAAAAGGCGCAGATACTTGAAAGCTTGAAGGGCATTGACGGGGCATACGTGCCGTCGCTGTCGAAGCCCGACGAAAAGGTGAAAAAGGCGGTCGTAAAGGACTTTGAAAATGCGTCCTTCCCGAGCCGTCCGCTCGTGCCGAATATCGAAACCGTGCACGACAGGGCTGTGCTCGAGCTGTACAGGGGCTGCGGCAGCGGCTGTAGATTTTGTCAGGCGTCCTTTTGGTACCGTCCCATAAGAGAGCGCAGCGCAGAAAAGTGCGCCGAATACGGCAAGAGTATGATAGAAAGCGCAGGCTTTGACGAAATGTCGCTTTGCTCGCTGTCTACGGGCGATTATTCTCAGCTTAAAGAGCTTGAGAGCATACTCGTGCCATACTGCGACCAAAAGCACGTCAACCTCGCTTTGCCGAGCTTGCGCATAAGCTCGTTTAAATCGGATATGGTGAGGCAGTCACGCAAAAGCTCGCTCACCTTTGCTCCCGAGGCAGGCACGCAGAGGCTGCGCAACGTGATAAATAAAAACGTCACCGACGAGGAAATAGACAATATGGCGGAGGCGTTTGAGGTGGGATACGAAAGCATAAAGCTCTATTTTATGATGGGACTGCCCACAGAGACGGACGAGGATATCGCAGGAATTGCCGAAATTTGCAGGCGGCTTAAAAACCTGTATTATCAGAAGCGGCATAAGAGAGGACTGAATATTTCGGTGAGCTGCGCAGTCTTTATACCTAAGCCCTGCACGCCCTTTCAGTGGGAGGCGCAGATATCCTTTGACGAGATGCTGCGCCGTCAGCAGTATCTTAGGGGACTTTTGCGTGAGATAAAGGGCGTGAGCTTTTCGTGGCACGGGGCGGAAACGTCCGTGCTCGAGGCTATGCTCGCAAGAGGGGACAGAAAGCAGAGCGCTTTGCTTGTAAAAGCATACGGGCTGGGGGCAAAATTTGACGCTTGGTCGGAAAGCTTCAGGTGGGATATCTGGCAGCAGGCTATCGCCGAGTGCGGCTTGAGCGTTGAGGAATATACCCGTGAGCGTGGCGAGGACGAAGCGTTGCCGTGGGACTTTATAGATACGGGCGTATCCAAACAATATCTGCTTAAAGAACGCAAGCTCGGCTATGCGGGCATAACTACGAAAAACTGCCGTGAGGGCTGCAACGCCTGCGGTGCAAACCGATTTGGGAGGTGTACGATATGACCGTGCTGAAATATTCCAAAACGGGTAGCGCCTGCTTTATATCGCATATCGACCTCTTGCGCCACGTGTCGAGGATACTCAGACGTGCCCAAATCGACGTGAAATTTTCGCAGGGCTTCAATCCGCATGCGCTCGTGTTCTTTTCGCCGCCGCTCGGGGTGGGCGTAGCCTCAAATGCGGAATATCTTGCGATAGACACCGATATGGACGCTAAAGAGGTCTTCGAGCGTTATAACGCCTGCGTGTCCGACGGCTTGAGGGCGCACGCATATTTTACGTGTGCGAAAAACCCGAATTTGCAGGGCAAGGTGGTGTGCGCAGACTATGTTATAGATACGCCGTACTGCGACGTCGACGTTAAGGGCGGATTTGAAATAACCTATCAGAAAAAGGGACAGACTGTCTGCGAGGACGTTGCGGACAGAATATACGGCGTGTTCGATGAGGGAGGAAGGCTTGGCGTGAGGCTTGCGCTCGGCAACACGAATTTGCGCCCCGACAGGATATTGCCTGCGCTTAACGATAGGCTTGGGCGGGATATCGCCGTTACAGACCTGCTTAAAACAAAGCAATACGTCCTTGAAAACGGACGGCTTGTTGACGCAGACAGCTATATACAAAGCCAAAGCATTTGACAAAAAAGACGTTTTAGCAGGTCTTTTTGCGGTGATAAACTGCTTGATATGTAAATAACGCAGGCAACTGCGTAATAAATATTTTGAGGTATAGAGTGAAACAGCTTATACTTGACTACACACCTTACTGCACAAGAGTCGCTCTTGTGGAAAACGGCGAGCTGTTGGAATTTTCCGTTGAGATGACAAGCGTGCGTGGCATTGTCGGCAACATCTACAAGGGAAAGGTGGAAAACGTGCTCGGCGGAATGAAGGCGGCGTTTGTGAATATCGGACTCGAGCGCAACGGCTTTTTGTACGTGGGCGATTCGCTTGTGGACAAAAGCAGACTGCACAGCGTTATGCCGAATAAAAGCGCAAAGCTGTCGGGCGGCGACGTGATACTGTGTCAGGTCGTAAAGGATCAGTTCGGGCAGAAGGGCGCACGGCTTACGACGGACATCACCATTGCGGGGAGCTATCTTGTGTTTTTGCCTGATTCCGATTTCATAGGCGTGTCACGCAAGATAGAAAACGACAAGCGGCGTGAATATCTCGAGCAGCTTGTAAAATCCATATGCCCGATAGGCTCCGGCTTCATTATCCGCTCCGCTGCCGAAAAGGCGCAGGACGACGACATAAAAAAGGATGCGGCAAAGCTCATAGAGATATGGCAGAAGGTGCTTGAGGACTTTAAGACCGCTCCCGAAAAAAGTGTGGTATTCGAAGAGGCTACGCTGTTTGAAAGGGCTATAAGGGATACGATGTACGACGACGTGGAAAACGTCATCGTAAACGACGCTCTCATCGCTAAAAAGCTTACGGGCAGGATCGGCGGGGCAAAGGTCGAGGTATATGAGGGCGAGCGCAATATAATGTCGCACTTTGGCTTGAGCGCACAGATAAATCAGCTCTGCGAGCGCAAGGTGTGTATGCCAAACGGGGCTTATATCGTCATAGACAAGACGGAGGCCTGCACCGTTATCGACGTAAATACGGGCAAGTTTGTGGGCTCTACAGACCTTGAAAACACCGTGTTTGAGACAAATATGGCGGCGGTCGAGTGCATTGCAAAGCAGCTAAGGTTGCGCAATATCAGCGGCATTGTCATAATTGACTTTATCGATATGCTGCTGCCCGAGCACAGGGAAGCGGTGGTAAATGCGCTCAAGCGTGCTCTTAAAAGCGATAGGCTGAAAACCACTACGGTGGGAATGACCTCGCTCGGACTTGTGGAGCTTACAAGAAAAAAGACACGCCTGCCCATAGACGACTTTATGCTGCAGCCCTGCAAAAACTGCTCGGGCGGCTTTGTGATAAGCGACGGTCAGCTTGCGTTTATGCTGCGTAACGAAATGGTGGACTTTATGATAGCGCACAGGTGCGACACCGCCTACGTCGGCGTATATGCCGACCTTTACGATACGGTGATAAGCAGCAGAATATTGGAAAAGCATATCAATACGTCTTGGGCGGATAAAAAGATATATCTGTACGTTGACGAAAATATAAGCCGAGACAGATTTGCGCTCAGCGAAAACGAGCCCATAATCAAACCCGAAATAATGACCTGTATTACAGATATTGACGACAAAGGCGAAGATTTGCATAAATGACCGCCGTGCGACGTTTTTGGTACACGGCTTGCGTTTTAATTATTTTGACAAAGGTCGGTGTTGCAAAATGCGGACCTATGTGATAAAATGATAAAAAGATAAAGGTGATTATGAAAGCTTGGCATATTGATGAATTTAAAGATATTAAGCTTAAGGAAGGCACTCTTACCCCGCTTGAAGACGAGGTAAAGCTGAAGGTGTCAAAGGTTGCGCTGTCGTCAGTCGGCGTGTCGGGCTTTATTTTGAGAGATAACTTTGGGGTTACGGTGCCCGCTCATTCTGCTATCGGATACGTCTGCGCAGACGATGAGGAGCTCGGCTTTAAGCTTGGCTCACGTGTAGTTATAAGTCCCTTTATAAAGACCGTTGAGCACGGCGAGACCATAATTAAGACGATGGGGCTGGATACGGACGGGCTGCTGAGAGACTTTGTATGCGTGCCGCAGGAAAACGTGTTTGCGCTTCCCGACGGCATAGCCGACGAGGACGCCGTTTTTGCGGACTATATCGCAATGGGCAATAAGGTGTTTTCCGCCTTGCCGTGCAACGAGGGCGACTATATAGTCGTTGTCGGCGCAGGTACGCTCGGACTTGTGCTTTGTCAGCTTGCGGTGTACTATCAGATGGTGCCCGTGCTCGTCGACCTCGATAACGACAAGCTGGAGCTTGCAAAAAAATGGGACGTGTATTATACGCTAAATCCCACCTACGACAACCTCGAAAGAAAGGTTGAGGAAATCACGGGCGGACGTATGTGCGAAGCCGCTGTGTTTACGTCCGAGGGCGTTGAGCTCAATACCGCTCTGCGCCTCGTCAAAAACGGGAGCGAGGTCGTAATAGCGGGCTATTCGACATACAAAAAGCACAATATCGATATAGAAACGGTGCTCAAAAAGAGGCTTATTTTAAAGGGCGTCAGCGACGGCGCAGGCGAAATGCCGTCCGCAATAAATCTGCTCGCAAACAAAATTGTGCATACGGACGGGATTATCACCGAGCAGGTATACTTTGACGACGTGCCGAGGATAATCGACGATTGCGTTAAATATCCTTATAAATACAACACGGTGCTGTTTAACGTGGACTGACATACGGTATAAATAATGAAGGGCGGATATCATCCGCCCGTTTTTTTTGGGTTCTTTGTATATTTAAATCAACGTTTAAATTACGCTACGATACTCTTCAAAAATGCGAGGGTGAGCCTTACCGTTTCGCTGCGCTGGGGGTTGAGTATCTCGGTTGCGGAATGGGTGGAAAAGTCTGACGATTTGGACTCTTCAAGGGTGTGCAGGGTTGTCTTGGTTCCGTTTATGTGCGCTGCGGCTTCCTGCTTGAGCTCGGCGGTGCGCAGTACGTCGTCCGTTTCCAACAAAAGCGTGGGGTTGGGCAGTGTCGTTGTCGTGAAGTGCTGCCATACGGGATTGCCCTCGTCGTCATAAATCATAGAGCCGTCCGCATTGTACATCTGCTTGCTGAAGCCTGTGGGGACATAGAGCAGGACGCCTTGCACGTATTGGCTACATTCCATCGTGCGGCGCACGGCGGCGCCTCCGCCCAAATCGTGTCCGCCTACAAAAAACTTTACGCTCGGATATTTGTAAAATGCGGCTTCGTTCAGAGTGTAGCCGTTTAAAGCGTTGTTGCCGTCAAGCTTTGGAATGACTACGAGATAGCCTTGCTTTGCAAGCGCCTCGCCCAAATACGCATAATGCTCGGGGGATATCAGCGCACCGACATAAAAAATCACGCCGTACTTCGGGGTGAAATCGACGGGGTGAAACTCAAGCGCATCGCTTGTATCCACTGTGCGCACGACAAAGTTGTTGTCCCTTTCATAAGGATTTGCGTCCTTTTTGCGGTCGCAGGCAGACATAAAGAGTACACCGAAAAACAGCGTCGCCGTAAGCATAAGAATGATTATTTTTTTGTTTAGCGCACTTTTCATATACTTTCACCGCAAAAAAATGTTGATTTTTTGATATTATAGCACATCTAATTTAATAATTCCATAGCATTTTTTTATTTCTGATGATATACTTATATTTATGAAAAGCAAATCTAAAGGAATTTTCAAGGGAAAAATAGGGGCGGACGCCAAGACGCAGGACGAGGCTACGCTCGCAAAACTGCTCAAGGACCACGATGACGAAGGCTTCGTGCCCTTTCATATGCCTGGACACAAACGCAATAAAAATTTTGAATACCTCAGCGGCGTGCAAAAGATGGATATAACCGAGTTAGAGGGCTTTGACAATCTGCACGCTCCTAAGGATCTGCTGATCGAGGCGCAAAAGCGTGCCGCAGAGTTTTTCTGCGTGAAGGAAAGCAGATATCTCATAAACGGCGCAACCGGCGGAATACTTGCCGCTATGAGGGCTATGACCAAATTCGGCGACGGGGTGCTTATCGCAAGAAACTGCCATAAGAGCGTTTTCAACGGCGTTGAGCTTTGCGGACTCAAGCCGCATTACGTGATGCCCGCTTATTTTGAGGAATACGGCTTTTACGGCTCCGTGATGCCTGAGGAAGTGGAAAAACAACTGCTGCTGCACACGGATATCAAGCTCGTTGTTATCACGAGCCCGACATACGAGGGCGTGCTGTCGGATATCAAATCCATAGCGGCACTTTGCAGAAAGCACAATGCGCTCTTGCTTGTAGACGAGGCGCACGGAGCGCATCTCGGTCTTTGCAGAAGCTTTGAGCAGAGTGCGAGAAATCTCGGCGCAGACGTCGTTGTAAACAGCTTGCACAAGACGCTACCGAGCCTTACGCAGACTGCGGTGCTGCATATATGCTCCGACAGGGTGAGCGTGGGTGAGATAGACAGAGCGCTAAGCGTTTTTGAAAGCAGCTCGCCGTCATACGTGCTGATGTCGTCCATTGACGAGTGCATACGCTATCTGTCTTCGGACGGGGCGAAGACGCTTGACAGATGGGCGGATATGGTGGATAAATTTCGCAGAAGCACTGCGAGAAACAAGCGCATAAAGCTGTTTAACGGCGACAGAGAGGGCAGAGTTTTTGCATACGACGATACAAAGCTCGTGTTCCTTACGGTGGAATGCGCATTGAGCGGAATTTCGTTTATGCGACTGCTGCGAAAAAATTATAAGATAGAGCTTGAAATGGCAGCAGCAAACTATGCGGTCGCAATGACGGGCGCAGGCGACGATCTGAACGCTTTTCTTGCGCTGTCGGGCGCAGTGTACGAGCTTGAAACGAGCGTTAGAGAAAGATACGGGCTTGTGAATATAAACAACGTTGATATTCCGCAAAAGGTATTTGAGCCCTATCAAATAAGAGGTTTAAACGTCGTTTTTGCAGAATTCGACGAGTCGGCGGGATACGTCGCCGCCGAAAACGTGTGGGCGTATCCTCCCGGTTGTCCGCTTATCTGCAAGGGCGAGGTCATCACTACCGAGTTTTTGCACCACTCGCTGCTTCTGTACCAAAGCGGCATAGAGGTGGACAGCGAGCAGAGGGCTTTCCCAAATAAAATACTTGTCGTCGCACACGATCCGTCCATTTGATTTTTAAAAACCGCTTGCGCACTTGACAAGCTATATGTAAATAACTATAATATAGATAATAATAAAACAATTTAGGAGCTCAATATGAAAAGAATAGTCACTTTGAAAACTCGCAACCTCACAGAAAGCAAAAAGAACGGCGGCTGCGGCGAATGCCAAACCTCCTGTCAGTCCGCATGCAAGACGTCCTGCGGCGTTGCAAATCAGAAGTGCGAGAAGGTCGGAAAGTAATTCGCTTGCATTTTAAAAAAGCTGCGCCTATCGTTTGATAGGCGTTTTTATTGAAATTATGATACATACCTTTAAACAGAACGGATACAATATCGTCCTCGACGTGGCAAGCGGAAGCGTGCACGTGGTGGACGACGTGGCTTTTGACGTCATAAACGCATATGAAAGCAGCACTGCGGACGAGATAGCGGATAGCGTTTGCAAAAAGCATAACGTGAGCAGGGACGAGGTGCTCGAGTGTATCGCAGACGTCGAGCAGCTGAAAAAAGACGGCTCGCTGTTTGCGGAGGATACGTTCAGACCAAACGTCGAGGCGCTTGCAAAGAGAGATACGGTCGTAAAGGCGCTTTGCCTGCACGTTGCGCATACCTGCAACCTAAACTGCGAATATTGCTTTGCGGCGCAGGGCAAGTATCACGGCGAAAGGGCGATAATGTCGTTTGAGGTCGGCAAGAGGGCGCTCGATTTTTTGGTGGAAAACAGCGGCACACGTCACAATCTCGAGGTGGACTTTTTCGGCGGAGAGCCGCTGATGAACTTTGACGTCGTAAAAAGGCTCGTGGCATATGCCCGTTCTATAGAGGAAAGCTGCGGAAAGCATTTCCGCTTTACGCTGACTACAAACGGAATGCTGATAGACGACAACGTAATCGAGTTTGCAAACGCCGAGATGGATAACGTGGTTTTGAGCCTTGACGGAAGAAAGGAAGTGAACGACAACTTCCGCAAGACCGTCGGCGGCGTGGGAAGCTTTGATATCATCGTGCCGAAATTTCAAAAGCTTGTGCAGGCAAGAGGGGATAAGAGCTATTATATAAGAGGCACGTTTACGCACCTCAACCCCGATTTCACTGAAGATATAAAGACAATGCTCGACCTCGGCTTTGACGAGCTGAGTATGGAACCCGTCGTGTGTCCTCCGACCGACCCTTATGCGCTGACAGAAGACGATAAAACGATTTTGTTTGAACAGTACGAGAAGCTGACAAATATGATGATAGAGCGCAAAAAGCAGGGCAAGCCCTTTACGTTTTACCACTATATGCTCGACCTCGAGGGCGGCCCGTGCATTTATAAGCGCATATCGGGCTGCGGCAGCGGTACGGAATACCTTGCCGTCACGCCTACGGGCGAGCTTTATCCCTGCCATCAGTTTGTGGGAAATAAGGACTACCTTATGGGCGACATCTGGCAGGGCGTAACAAGAACGGATATCCGTGACAAATTTAAACGCTGCAACGCCTACTCCCGCAAGGAATGTGCGGACTGTTGGGCAAGGCTATATTGCTCGGGCGGCTGCTCGGCAAACGCATACAATGCTACGGGCGACGTAAACGGCGTGTACGCATACGGGTGCGATTTGTTTAAAAAACGCATTGAGTGTGCAATCACCTTGCAGGTGGATGAGCTATACAATGCGCAAAATGAGGAATGATATATGCAGATAAAATCGCCGCTTACGGACGAAATTTTGGACGGATACCGCAAAATTTTAGGCAGACACGTGACCGTCACGATGGATAGACCTATAGGCACAACGCACCCAAAGCACCCGAATATCGTATATCCCATAAACTACGGCTACGTGGACGGGCTCTTGGGCGGCGACGGCGAGGAACAGGACGTTTATGTGCTTGGCGAAAGCCGTCCGCTTGATACATTTGATGGAATTGTCATCGCAGTTGTGCATAGATTTGACGACAACGAGTGCAAATGGGTCGCCTGCAAAAATGGCGGGAAGTATACGGCGGACGAAATAATGGCTGCGATAAATTTTCAAGAACAGTTTTATCATTCGCAAATAATTATGTGAGAAAAAACACGGCGTGACCGTGTTTTTTTATACGTAAAAATTGAAAATTTTTGACATAAAAACTTGACAGAGTTTATCTGATGATAAATAAGCTGATTTTGAGGACAATCCCCTCACCGCCTCGTCGCATTTATGCGAATTCGGCAGAGCTCCCCTTGCTAAGGGGAGCCATAATAGGGACAGGTAGGGAAGTGCGTAAAATGAGTGAAAGGTCTGGATTGCTTCGGCGATAGCCTCGCAATGACGGGTAGGTGTGGATTGCTTCGGCAGTAAATGCCTCGCAATGACGGTGGGTGACAATACCTCGTCGATTTTTCGCTAAATTCGGCGATTTTCAAGCAACTGCATACTTAAAAGCGCCAATGAAGCCGCCAAATCTTCGCCCTTTACAGCAATACCCGCAGGTAGATTGAGATGAACAGGAGCAAAGCACCAAATTGCTTTTATGCCTGCCGCCACCATTTTATCCGCAATGCTTTGCGCAGCAACGGACGGCACGCAAATTATTCCTAATCTTATTTTAAATCTTTCTACAATTCCTTGCAGCTTGTCTATGTGATAGACAGGCTTGCCGTTCACTTCCGTCCCGACAACTTCGTCATTCACGTCAAATGCGGCAATTATATTCAAGCCGTAGTTTTTAAAGCCGTCGTAGCCGAGTATCGCACGTCCGAGTCCGCCCACGCCGACGAGCACAGCGTCACGGGTGTTGTTGTAGCCCAAAAAATCTTCCAAATCGGCGATAAGCTCTTTGGTGACATAACCTGTTTTTGGTTTGCCTGCCACTGTGGATACAAGTGCGATATCCTTGCGTACCTGCACAGGATTTAGTCCTAAACCGTTTGCGATCGTGGTGCTTGATACAGTGGGAACATTGTTTTTGTCCAACTGATACAAATATCTCAAATAAGACGGAAGCCGTCTTAAAGTTGCCTTTGACATCTCTGTATTTTGATCCTGCATATATCCACCGTTATATTTTTATCGATAAAAATATACTCACAAAGTGTATGATTTGTCAATATTTTATATCAAAAAATATGCAATTCGATAAAAACAAACTGTTTTTACCGCTTATATTATTTAAGTTTATATCGATAAATTTAAAAAAATTGACATAATTTCTTGACAAGACTTTATATATTTAAAGGTTTGAAATTCGGTTTTTATTTTTCAAACAATTTGTCTACTGAAACACCTAAAATTTTTGCAATGGCATAAATCTCTTTATCCGTTGCAATGCGGGTTTGTCCCTCAAGCTTAGAGTAGCTTGTTGGGTTGATATCAACACCCGCAACTTGAATTTTGGCAATGAAATCCTTTTGAGAAATGGACACTGCGGTACGCAATTTTGCAATTTTTGCACCGACAAGGTTTGCAGTGCCTAAAGATTTTCTTGTTTTCATAATTCTATTATAGAAATAAAAACATTTGACATAATTCCGTTAAAGAATTATGATAGTTTTATAACAATACTTGAGGTAGTTATATGTACGTGCGTGTTCACAATGAAAGCGATTTGGACTTAAACTATTTATTAGGTCCGATAACCATAAGTATATTTAAAAAAGCTTCTTCATATGTAGATCTTGCAAATTATAAGCAAATTACTTTCTTTTATGAAGAGGGCACATATACGGAATATGTCAGATATTTTAAAGAGATTGATGTCAAAGAAATTTTTAGGTCGGATATCTATGTGAATTTTGAAAACAAAAAAGTAGTAATAAAACAAGAAGAGTGGAAGCTGGAAGAATTGTTTTGTTAAAACAATTTGTCAACAGACACCCCTAAAATTTTTGCGATAGCGAAAATCTCTTTATCCGTTGCAATGCGAGTTTGTCCCTCAAGCTTAGAGTAGCTTGTTGGGTTTATATCAACACCTGCAACTTGAATTCTGGCAATGAAATCCTTTTGAGAAATATGTTGTTCTTTGCGCAATTTTTCTATATTTGCGCCAACAATGTTTGCATTGCCTAAGGTTTTTCTCTTTCTCATAATTCTATTATAGAAAGATAATTATTGACATAATTCTGTTAAAGAATTATAATAATTAATATAATTTATTAGTTTGAGGATAATAAATGATAATTTGTATACACAATCAAAGCAATCTTAACTTGGCTTACACGACATTTTCGAAATATCATTGTGTGTACGGCAAAGGATCTAAATATTTAAATATAGACGGTTGTAACAAAATTATTTTTTATTTTGAAATTGCACATCACCCATTTGGATATACGAGATATTATAAGGAAATATGCACGGACGACATCAAACAATATGATATATATGTAAATTTTATAAAAAGAAAGCTGTATGTTTTTCAAGAATTGTAGTTATATTTAAATAACTTATTTGATATGCGATTTGTTTGATTTTTCGCTTAAAACTAACGTAATGACAAATAAAATGGCTGAAATTTCTGGATTGCTTCGGCGGTAGCCTCGCAATGACGTGCGAGAAAATCGGCATCTTTGGCTTGTGATTGCTTACGTTTTTTGTTCTTATCTTTAGAGAAAGGTGTTACGCAATAACTGATGATGAATCATCAAACATTTCTGCAAGTAATCGGATGCCCTGGCTTGATTTTCTCGCTACTACCGCACAAGCTAAAACTGAGCTACAAACTTTCCCGTAAATGACTGTAAAATATCTCGCTCAATTTACATTCGCTTGTTTTAGCTTGTTTGGTGGCACACTTTGTGTGCTTTTTGTTTGTTTTAAGCTTCGCAGCAGCTTTGAGTGGACAATCCCCTCAGTCACCTGCGGCGACAGCTCCCCTTACTAAGGGGAGCCATAATGCGGTTGCAATAAATGCCTCGCAAGACGGTATGATTGCTTTACACGTCGTGTCTTAATATGGAAGCCATAATAGGAAATGTTTTTAACTGTTGCTGCGACCGATAAAATAGTCGATAGAATATCCGAAAAAGTTTGATAATTTTATTAGTGTTTCTATCTTTGGTAAGCTGCCGCTTTTCCATTTTTGAAATGTTGAATTTCCGAATTTCAACTCTTTGCTTACTTTGTAATGAGAGATTTTGTTTAATTTTAACAGCTTAATATAGCGTTCAAAAAATACGGTTTCGTCATAAGTTGAGAAAAATGTATACACGTTGGGCAATTCATCTATTCCAAACATAAAATTCAGACTGCAATTAAAATAATTTGCGAGTTTTACGGTATTTGTTATATTTGGATAACTGCCTTGCATATAGAGATAAATCGATGAGTGATCGATATCCAATATCTCACACAATTTGCGTGCAGTAATGTTGTGTTCTTCTAACAATTCTTTAAAAATAACTTTAAATTCCATAAGCCCCTCATTTTGTGTTTGTCCTGCTTATCAAATAGTCGGCAGATACTTGAAATTTTGATTGCATTGTTATAAATTTATGTTTTTCATAAAGTCCAAAATGTTTTTGCGGGCGGGTTCGGGCAGAGATTTAAACAGTCTTATCAATTCTGTTTCGGTGGACGTAAGGAAGCCGTTGCTATAAACTATATTGCCCATATCGTCGGTGTTGCCGATGAGAAAATCTACTGAAACGCCAAAAAGCTGCGCAATTTGTATGAGTTGCGCAATAGATGGCTCGGTGCGGGAATTTTCCCAATTGTTGTATGTGGATTGACTTATGTTGAGCATTTTAGCGATTTGCCGTTGAGATAAACCCTTTTCTAAACGTAGTTCATATAATTTAATCATTTCTTTAACCTCTGCATTATAAATATTAAGTTTTTTGATAATTAAATTCTTGACTGATTAAATTATTTGATATACTATTATATAAACGATTATATTTTATAATCACAAACGGAGGAGAAAAATGAAAAAACTTGGTAAATTGATGTTATGTATCCTTTTGATTTCCTTGCTTTGCGGGGTTTGCGTTATCGGCTTAGCAGGATGCGACCTTTTTAGCGGTGATTCGGATAGTAATAAAACGTCGTCTTCAGTAAAAGTTACGCTCGATTTAAACGGTGGAACGGGTGTAAATCAGACAACTATTATAGGAAAACCCGGCGAGCCTATGACATTGCAAAGTCCGACAAGACAGGGTTTTACATTTGATAAATGGTATAATGGATATGATTTGATTGACAACACGGTATTTCCTAAAAAGGATATGCTTTTGACTGCGAGATATTATTGCAATGAAGATTATATTGATTCGACATCGTGGGAATCTGAATTGAATAAACAATATGGTGGAAGCAGTGGATATTATTATTTTACGGAAAAAAATTTCAGTGCAGATAAAATTAAATACTTATTGGATAACCCAAATAACAGTATTTCAATAAAAGTAAAATTAGAAGCTATATGTAATGCGGCGGGAGTATCTCAAACATTTGGAACACAAGCTTCTATTGCGATTACAGGGGCGAGCAGAGCAGATACGTTTAACCAGGTAACTTTCAAAAATTATAACAACTATCAAACGTATACTTTAAATGCGCAAACGACAAGCGCAAGACTTGTGGGAGGTTCTAACGGGGCTTTGCTAAATCTTGTATACGATACAACATTAGGTAGTACTTATTGTTATTTTAGAAATATAGAATTGACGATATCTTATACAATAACTGCAGGATCATTAGTTTGATGGATATAAGTTATTTTGAGCGGATAATAAAAGGAGCGCAGGTGCGCTCCTTTCCATTTTTTTAGGTTTTGTTTCAATATTTCAATTTGTCCTCGAAGAAGCTGACTAAGCTGTCGATGGGCAGGCGGACCTGCGCCATTGTGTCACGCTCACGGACGGTGACGCACTCGTCCTCTAAGGACTCGAAGTCCACTGTCACGCAATAGGGGGTGCCTATTTCGTCCTGACGGCGATAGCGTTTGCCGATAGAGGCTGACGTATCGAAGTCGCAGGCGAAGTGCTTGGATAGCTCCGTATATAACTCTTCCGCTTTTTCGTTGAGCTGCTTTTGCAGGGGCAGTACCGCTACCTTGACGGGTGCAAGTGCGGGGTGGAAGTGAAGCACGACACGGGTGTCGTTTTCGCCTACCTTTTCCTCATCATAGGCGTTGCAGAGGAATGCGAGGAAGGCACGGTCTGCACCGAGAGAGGGCTCGACAACATACGGCACGAATTTTTCGTTGGTGACGGGATCGATGTAGCTAAGATCCTTTCCGCTCGTTTTGATGTGCTGATTGAGGTCATAATCCGTGCGGTCGGCGACGCCCCAAAGCTCGCCCCAACCGAAGGGAAATTTAAACTCGAAATCGGTGGTTGCCTTAGAGTAGAAGCAGAGCTCCTCTGCGTCGTGGTCTCTCAGGCGCAGATTTTCTTCCTTTATGCCCAGATTTAAGAGCCATTGGTGGCAGAAGTTTTTCCAATATGCAAACCACTCGAGATCGGTGTCGGGCTTGCAGAAAAACTCAAGTTCCATTTGCTCGAATTCACGTATACGGAAGATGAAGTTGCCGGGGGTTATCTCATTGCGGAAGCTTTTGCCTATCTGACCTATGCCGAAGGGAAGCTTTTTGCGGGTTGTGCGCTGTACGTTCTTGAAGTTGACAAATATGCCCTGTGCGGTCTCGGGACGAAGATACACGGTTGAGGTGCTGTCCTCGGTGACGCCGATAAAGGTTTTGAACATCAGATTGAATTTGCGCACGCCCGTGAAGTCGCTGTTGCCGCAGACGGGGCAAGGAATTTTGTGCTCCGCAATATACTGCTCCATTTGCTCGTTTGTCCAACCTGCGATGTTTTGCTCAATACCGTGCTTTGCCATATAGTCCTCGATGAGGTTGTCCGCACGGTGGCGTGATTTGCAGCTTTTGCAGTCCATAAGCGGATCGGAAAAGCCGCCGATATGTCCCGAAGCCTGCCATGTGGTGGGGTTCATTATTATTGCGCTGTCTATGCCTACGTTGTAGGGATTTTCAACCACAAACTTTTTCCACCACGCTTGCTTGACGTTGTTTTTGAGCGCTACGCCGAGGGGACCGTAGTCCCAACTGTTTGAAAGACCGCCGTAGATTTCGCTGCCGGGATATACAAAGCCTCTGTTTTTTGCGAGAGCTACGATTTTGTCCATTGTGAGTTCTGCCATAATACACCTCCACACTTCGTGCGTTTGAAAGGAAAGCTTCTTGTGCTATCAGAGAGTGATAATCATAATAGCAATCATTCAATCCGACGCTGTCGGCACGCAGGAATGCGTACATAAGTTATTTTTTAAAATGATAAAGAAAATTTGAAATAAAGTCAAATAAATACAGGCACAAATACAGACTTCAGTGCATATTGTGTATATGCAAAAAGGACGCCGAAGCGTCCTCTTGCCTTGCATACAAGTCAGATTACTTGCAACCGCAGCCGCATCCGCCGCCGCACAGGCAGGACAGGATGAGGATAAGCCATACGAGATCGCAGCTGTTTGTGCATCCGCAGCCCGTATTGCCGCAACCGCAACCGCAGTTGTTCAATATGAGCAGAAGAAGGATAAGGTCACAGCAGTTGCAACCACAACCATTTGAGCCACCGTTTGCAAAAAAGTTCATAGTATGTACCTCCGAGTTATTTTAGGATTTCTCCTACATTACCTTACGCAAATAAAAAAAAATGTGTTACTTGCATTTATGCCGATTTTTTAAAATATATTTAGGAAGTGAAGTATTTAAAGCGGATGTTGGGCATTGTCGTCGGACTTTTTTGCACGCTCATTGTGGCTGGCATTTGCTCATATTGCTTCAACTTGGACTTAAAGTGGTATTTTGCGCTGAATAAACCTGTGTTTTTGGTGACAAACGGATGGTTTACGGTGTTTGTGGGGCTTGCGTATGCGTCGTCAATTCTGGCTATCGGCAGGCTGATAGAGTATAAGCATATTTTTCCGTCGATGATTTTCTTTGGCGTGCTTGGAATAAGCTGCATACTTTTTGTGCTGTGCTTTTTCCGCTTTAAGTGCTTTATAGCCTCGCTCGTTTTTATGGCGCTTGCGCTTGCGATGGCATACGTGCTGTTTATAAGATTTCTCATAAAGGACTTCAAAATTGCCATTGAGTTTCTGCCCGCCTTTTTGTTTGATATTTACGCTTTTGTGTGCACGGTGTTTATCGTGCTCAATAATTGATTTGCCGCTTGATAATAGTCGTATTATTTGATATACTATCTGTAATTATATATATTTTGCTTTGAAGAGGCGGTGATAGTATGTTGCTTGCAATGGATATAGGTAATACAAATGTCAAAATAGGCGTTTTTGACGGAGATAAGGTTGTTGCGTCCTGGCGTATGTCTACAAAGGCGTACCGCACGGCGGACGAATACGGAATGGTGCTTTACGACCTTTTGAGGCAACAGGGCGTCAAGTTTGCTGACATTTCAGACGCAGCGTTGTCGTCGGTCGCTCCTGCGCTCAACTATACCATCGAGCATATGTGTCAATACTATATCGGCAAAAAGCCCCTTATCGTAAACCACTTGCTCGATACGGGCATCGAAATAAAATACGACCACCCGTCCGAGCTTGGCGCAGACAGGATAGTGGGCGCCGCTGCGGCGTTTCACTTTTACGGCGGCCCCGTGATAGAGGTGGATTTCGGCTCGGCAACGACGTTCAATCTTGTAAACGGAAAGGGCGAGTTTATTGGCGGCGCTATCGCTCCCGGCATTATGACGGCGACGGAATCGCTTGTAAATACCACCGCAAAGCTTCCACGAATCGAGCTGACCACCCCCGACGATATCGTGGGCACAAATACACGTGCGTGTATGCAGAGCGGAATTATATTCGGCTATACGGGGCTTGTGAAGTATATGCTTGAAAAATACAGGGCGCTCGACGAGATGTCCGGCGCAAAGGTCGTTGCGACGGGCGGTCTCAGCGAAATCGTAGCTTCGACAGAGAGCGAGCTTTTTGACGTGGTGGACAGGGCACTTGCGCTGAAGGGCTTGAAATACATATTTGACAGAAACCAAACTAAGGAGTGATCATGGCAGTTAAACACGTTGGAGTTGCTTTGCTCGGTCTCGGCGTCGTGGGCGGCGGGACGTATCGCATTTTAAAGAGCAAGCGGGAGATGATAAGACAAAACGATAACGTTGATATCGAGGTCGTCGCCGTGCTCGACAGAAACGAGGCACGCATAAAGGAGTTGGGCATTGACGGCGGCATTGTCGCAAAGGATATAGACGAGATTGTAAACAATCCCGACATACAGATAGTCGCCGAGTTTTTCGGAGGCGTCGAGCCTGCCCGCACGTTTTTGCTTAAGGCGCTGTATGCTGGCAAGAGTATAGTTACGGCAAATAAAGAGATGTTTTCAAAGTGCTGGCAGGAATTGGAGAAGGCTGCCGAGCAGGGCGGAGGCGGACTGTATTTCGAGGCGAGCTGCGTGGGCGGCGTGCCTGTCATACGCACGCTGACTGACAGTATGCAGGCAAATACCATAACGTCGCTTAAGGGCATTGTAAACGGCACGACCAACTATATTCTGTCACGTATGAGCGACGAGGGCGTGGATTATGACACCTGCCTCAAGGAGGCGCAGAGGCTGGGATATGCAGAGGCAAATCCGTCTGCAGACGTGGACGGCTTTGACGCAATGTACAAAAACAGTATTTTGAGCTCGCTTGCATATCGCAGGCGTATTCCCATTGAAAATATCAGCAGAGAGGGCATCGCCGACGTCAACGTAAAGGACATCGCATACGGAAAGGAATTGGGATATACCCTCAAGCTGCTTGCTATATCGAAGCTTAAGGACGGCAAGCTCGAGGCG
Source organism: uncultured Christensenella sp. (assembly GCA_910584155.1). Classification (GTDB taxonomy): domain Bacteria; phylum Bacillota; class Clostridia; order Christensenellales; family CAG-917; genus CAG-475. The sequence goes on from CAJTYG010000005.1 coordinate 20,627, forward strand.
AGGGTACACCCTGCGTTTTTGCCGAACTCGCACCCGCTGTCCTCCGTCAAGGGCTCGTTTAACGCTCTGTTTATAAGCGGCGATAACGTTGACGACGTTATGCTGTACGGCAGGGGCGCAGGCGCATTGCCTACGGGCAGCGCTATCGTCAGCGACATAGTTTTTTGCGCAGGTAAGGATACTCACCGTCGCTTTCCCTTTGAAAACGAGCAGGTGCAGACGGATATCGAAAAGGACTTTTCCTCCGTATATTACGTCCGCTTCGACGTCAAGGAGGAGGACGGCACGCTCGGCAAGGTCGCAGGGGTGCTCAATAAAAATAAGGTTGGGGTAAAAACAGTTTTGCAAAAATCGGCGGATACGCTCATAATAATAACGAATGAGGTGAAAGAAAGCGTCATGCGCAAAGCGCTTTGCGAGGCGGAGCAGCTCTCCGGCGTGGAAAGAGTTGCCGCCCTAATCAGAGTTGAGGAATGATATGCAAAAAAAGTTTAAACAGTTTGACAGGTCGTCGGGCATATTGCTGAACATATCCTCGCTGCCGAGCGAGTTTGGCATCGGGTGCTTTTCGCACGACGCAGACGCCTTTGCGGATATTGCGGCGGATATGGGCTTCAAGTGGTGGCAGGTGCTGCCTATCACGACTATAGGCTGCGGAAACTCGCCGTATTCGGGCTTGTCGACCTATGCCGGCAACCGCCTGTACATCTGTCCGCAGGAGCTTGAAAAAATAGGACTGCTCACCGCCGACGAGGTGAACGCAAGCAAGTATCACGGCGAGCCATATCGCACGGATTATGACTTTGCAAGGATAAATACCGAAAGATTTTTGCGAATCGCCTTTTCCCGCATAGATGATGAACTCAAGAAAAAGATAGACCTTTTCCGCAAGGAGCAGGCGCATTGGGTGGAGGACTATGCGCTGTTTATGGCGCTTGCCGACGACAATTCCACTGCGTGGTGGAAGTGGGACGACGGCTTGAAATTCAGAAAGCCCGCCGCACTTAAAGAGGCGAGAGAAAAATATAAGGAAGATATAGATTTTTATATTTTCGAGCAATACGAATTTTTCAGGCAGTGGTCCGCACTTAAGGCACGCATAAACAAAAGAGGATTGAGGATAATCGGCGATCTGCCGTTTTACGTCGCAACGGACAGCGTTGACGTCTGGGCTCACCCCGATGATTTCGAGCTTGACGAAAATCTGCTGCCAAAGGCGATAGCGGGCGTTCCGCCGGACGCTTTTTCAAAGACAGGTCAGGTTTGGGGAAACTGTCTTTACAATTTCAAAAATATGAAAAAGGACGCATTTAAGTGGTGGCGCAACCGAATTGCGCATTGCCTCGAGCTGTACGACGCTTTGAGACTTGACCACTTCCGTGCGTTTTACAACTATTTTTCTATACCCGCAAAGGACTTCGATACTGCGGCAAACGGACATTGGGAGCTCGGTCCCGCAAACGACCTGCTCGACCTTGTGCATAAGGACAATCCCGACGCACTTTTTATTGCCGAAGACCTCGGACTTATAGACGCAGAGTGCAGGGAATATATCGACAGCTTGGGTATACCCACTATGCGCATATTTCAGTTTGGCTTTGACGGCACGCCGAGCGCACATCTGCCATACAGATATGACACGAATACCGTGTGCTATACGGGCACGCACGACAACAACACTACGCTGGGGTGGCTTTATGAGCTCAACGAGGGCGCACGCAATTACGTGCTGAAATACTGCGGCTTTAAGGGCGCAGGCTGGGGCGCAGGCGGTCCCGATTGCGGATCGACAAAGGCGATAATAAAGACGCTGATGATGTCGTCCTCGAGGCTGCTCGTGCTTCCGTATCAGGATATGCTCGGCTACGGCGGCGATACGAGAATGAATATCCCCGGCGTGGCGGAAGGCAACTGGACATACCGCCTGCCTTATCACCTTATGACTACGGTGGACAGAAACTTCTTCCTTGATTTGAACAGCACATACGGAAGAATGTAGACGGCTGATTTTTTAAGGGAAATATGATACTGTTTTTTACAAGGGGCGAGGTGGATAGCGACGAGTTTGTGCGGTTTTGTTATGAGCAATACCGTGACCTCATCGGAAACGACGACCTGCCAAAGAAGATAGAAATAATAAGAGAGGACGGCAAAAAGCCGAGATTCGATTGCGACGAGGTGTTTTTCAATCTGTCGCACTCGCACGGCGTTGTGATGCTCGGGATATCGCACGCTCCTATAGGCGTGGATATTGAGAAGATAAGACCGATAGACTTCAAAAAATTTGACTTTATATCCGCAGAGGACGAGGAAGATTTTTTTGAAAAGTGGACGGAAAGAGAAAGCTATCTCAAGTTTACGGGCGAGGGACTCGGAGCACTGCGTTGCGAAATACCCGAGGACGCTCATTTTGAGCATTTCCCCGTATACGACGGCTATCACGCCTGCGTATGTGCAGAGGAACAGAATATAAGGGCTTTTGACATAGCCCCTAATTTTGCGGAAATATAAAAAACTTAAAATAAATAAAAATTCAGAGGTGTAATATGATTTTAGAAAGAGTAAGACAGCTTATTTCCGAAAGTATGGACATCGACATCGAGGACGTGCAGCCCGACAGCGATATCATAAAGGATATCGGGGCGGACAGCCTCGATATCGTTGAAATGCTGATGATAGTTGAGGAAGAATGGGGCATTGTCGTTGACGACGACGATATGCGCAAATTTACCACAGTGCAGAGCGTAGTCGATTATATCGAGAAGAATGCAAAATAATACGTCGGAAATCGAACTGATTTTTGAGCGTGCAAAGCGGCTCGGCTTAAACGTGGAGCTGCAATGTGCAAGCGAGGAGCTCGGGTTTTATCCCGATCTTGATTTTCCCGTCATCGTGGGCAAATCCGAAATCGGAGAAATGCTGCTTTATCGTGAGGACGGTGACTCGGATTTCGTGTTTACGGTAACGTACATAGGCGGCGCTTTAAAAACCGAAAAATATACACATTGGCATCCTAACGACAGCGCCCAAGCATTTGAGGATACAAAGGCGTTTATGACTAACAACAGAAAATATTTTTTGCAGTTTGGACTTAGATTGTAAATTAAAAACGCACGGCTTGAAGTTGAGTTATGTCCTATAGCAAAACGGAATAATGTATATTTTCGATTATGCAGCTTAAATATGAAAGAGCGTCGGAGACTTTAGATGATAGCGAGAATACGCAACGGTAACGGTTTTTATGATTCCATTGTTTTTGCGATCTACAATAACGGTTGGCGTACTAAGGCTTTAGTGTTTGACCGTAGTCTTACTTATTTGCGATTTGTTAAATTTTGGCTGCCAAGCAGAAACGTTTTTATTTACAATACTGAGAAAGAAAATTGGATAAAAAAATTTAAATCGGAAGGCTATGATTGGGTGCTTAAAAGCCTGCACGGAAAGCTTTTTAAAACTAAAATTAACAACGATATACTCTGCAGGTGTAAAGAAGTACAGGCAAGTGTTGAGCAGTGCGAATGGTTTGAGATAAAAAACGAAAAAGATATTGACGGACTTATGTATGCGGCGTTGGATTTTCACGATTCTTACGTCAAAAAAATGTACGCCGACGGTGATAAGCATTATGTCGTTTTTGACACTACGTGGGGTTGCGATATATTGTTTGAACTCGACGGAAAAGTTGAAACAAGCTTGTCGGAAAACAGTGGGACAATGGTGCAGGATAATGAGTGTTTAGAAATATTAGATTCCATAATGTTTATTCAGGATGGTTTGGTTTTTTGGGTCGCTGACAATTCGTATACAAGCGCAGATGAAATACAAAAGGATAAGGATCTATATTTTTGTGCGCAAAACGTAAGATGGAAACTTATAATTCACGATTCTAAATATGAAGAATAATAGAAATTGAAAAAAGGCGCCCTTTTTTATAATATATGTGCATTGATTTTTAATATTGAAAAAGCGTTGCAGACTACGTGGAAAAGCACGCAAAAAAATAGTTTTTATAGTTTTAGCTGAAATGTCTGGATTGCTTCGGCGGTAGCCTCGCAATGACGGGCGAGAAAATCGGCGTCTTTGGCTTGCGATTGTTTGCAATTTCTTTTTTGCACTTTGAGAAAGGTGTGAAACAAAGTATGATAATGTAGCTGTCAAACATTTCTGCAAACAATCGGTGGTCTGACTTGATTTTCTCGCTGCTACCGCACAAGTTAAAACTGCGCTACACACTTCCACGTAAATGGCTGTAGGTCATCTCGCTCAATTTCATTCGCTTGTTTTAGCTTGTTTGGTGACAATCCCCTCACCGCTCCGCTTATGCTATGCGGAGCTCCCCTTACTAATGGGAGCCATAATATGGATTGTTTGCTTTATACGTCGTGTTTACTAAGGGGAGCCATAATAGGGCATGAGAAGCAATAATTTCGTTTGTTATTGCTTCATCACTTGTAATGACGGACGGTCTGGATTGCTTCGGCAATAGCCTCGTAATGACGAACAAAAACCGCCTTATTCAGGCGGTTTTTTAAGTAAAGATATTTGTTTTACTTGCAAAACAGAAAGTTTAACCGTCATAAACGGTTGAATAAAGTGCTTATACGTCCATAAGATAGTCCCAGTTTGCCAAATTGGGCGTGGTGCCTTGCATAAAGGCGTTGAACACATTTATCATAGCGGCAAGAGACATTGTTTGGTTGTAGATGTGCAAAAGCGTTTCGCCTTTTACTGTTTCCTGAACCTGCATTTCCACATGTACAGTGTTTGCGGCACGGTCGTAGCTTGTCGCTTGGAAAAATGTTACGTTGTTTATGGGCGTGCCGCTTTCAAGAATTATAAAGTTTTCTTCCGAACGCTTAAGCACCTCTATGCTCATTTCGAGCTGCTGTGCGGTCGGCTCAACGTATTCGCAGTGTCCGTTTGCCGCAGAAACGTCCTCTGAAGTCAGAAGAAATCGGAATGACTTTGGTGCTTCTTGGGGCATTGCGGGCGCAGACATTTGCGGCTCGACTGTTGATTGCGGTTGCGGTTGATTTTTCTTTTTACCGAAATTGAAACACATACTTCACCTCATATTTTTACGCCGCAGGCGTATTAGTTTAGATTTTTTAATATTTCACATATAAATTGCTCGCTTGTTGAGCAGGCTTTTGCTTTCGAGATGGCTTGAAGCAGATTGTCGGCTTCGCTGCCCATATTAAAGGAGTGGCGCAGCATAAGCGCAACGGAAAGCATAAGACCTGTAAGGTCGTTTGCGAGGTAGCTCATTCTGCCGTATACGCCGAGCGGCGTGTCGCCTACGTAGGCTACGGGCAGGGCGGTGGGCACAAGGTGCAGGGCGTGCACCGCTACGCTTGAAAGGTCGTCGGCAAACTGGCGGGCGCATAGCAGTACGTCTTGCGATAAGCCGACGTTTTCGCTCAGCATTTTGGCTATGAAGTCGCCCGTTTCTAAAGCGTCAAGATGTACCGAGAGGTAGTCCTCGTTGATGTCGGTGACGATTTTTCGCCATAGCTTTGAGGTATTGAGCTTGCTCGCCTTGTCTACAAGACTTAGCGTACGCCATGAGGACGGCTCGCCGCCATTCTTTTCGGGATCGCTTGCACCGTCGATATCCGCAAGCTCGTAGGCAATACGGGCGGTGCGCTCTATTTCGAGCTCGCCATAGCAGTCCTCGTCAAAGGCTTCACGTCCGAACGGCTGCCGTGTGCGGAAACCATTGCTGCCGCTGTAAATGCCACCGAGGGCGTCGGACACCATATAGAAATCTACAGGCTCTGCGGTCTTAGTATCAACGCCTAAGAAATGACATATTTTTGTGTGAAGTCCAAACGCTTTTATGAGATTTGTATATAAGAAATCGGCAAATCCGTCGTTTATTGAGCCGAGCAAAATTGCGTGGGCTGATTTAACGCTGTCCATTTTTGCGGCAGGCTCGGCGGGCGTAAATATGTCGCCTATGGCGTGGGGCTCAAGCTCAAAGCATACGCCTCGCTTTTGCGCTATTTTGTCGAGAACCGCTTTTATTAGCGGAATATATCCGTCCGAGGCGGGCGACTGTCCTATAATCGCTATAGTGTATTTCACGCCCGACCTCCGCCGTTGAGCTTATATTCAAAGCTATCCTTAAGCGCTATCCAACTCGCTTCGATGACGTCGGTGGAAACGCCGACCGTAGTCCAACTGTCCTTGCCGTCCGTAGAAGTTATGAGCACCCGTACCATTGCGCCCGTTGCCGAGGCAAAGTCCAAAACACGTACCTTATAGTCGGAAAGCGTGATGCTTGCTATCTGCGGATAGCAACGTGTAAGCGCATCTCTCAGTGCGGCGTCAAGCGCATTGACAGGTCCGTTGCCGTTGCGCTTTGCGGACGTCACTGTGTCGCCTACCTTTATGCTGACCTCGGCGGCGCTTATTCCGTCGGGCTGACTTTCCTTGATGTCGTATCCGACAAGCTCGAATGACGGCGTATACGTGCCGAGCAACCGCTTTGCCAAAAGCGAAAAGCTGCCGTCCGCCGTGTCGAATTGAAAGCCGTCCTTCTCGAGCTGCTTTATTTTGTCAAGTATCTGTTTGGTTTGCGGGCTAAGCCTGTCTACGTCGGGTATGAGCTCCTGCAGCTTGTAGGACACTGCGCTGCGCCCCGAAACCTCGCTCAAAATGAGACGGTGTTCGTTGCCGACAGAGGCAGGGGATATGTGCTCGAAGCTGTGCTCGTCCTTGAGCACGGCGTCCACGTGCATACCCGCCTTGTGGGCAAACGCAAATGCGCCTACGTACGGCATACTGCTTTGAAGCCCTATGTTTGCTATCTCGGCAATGCTGTGCGCCGTAGACGTGAGCTTTTTTAGGTCGCAGCCGCAGTCTACGTGCATTTTGAGCTGCAGATTTGCGATGACTGTGCAAAGACTTGCGTTGCCGCACCTCTCGCCAAAGCCCAAAAACGTGCCTTGTACGTGCGTTGCGCCCGCCTGCACTGCCATAAGCGAGCAGGCTACAGCCATGCCGCAATCGTCGTGGGCGTGTATGCCCACTCTGATATCCTTGGGCAAAAACGCTACGGCTTCCTTTACTGCGTCGTATATCTGCCACGGCATTGTGCCGCCGTTTGTGTCGCAAAGCACTACTGTGTCCGCACCCGCCTGTACGGCGACTTCAAGCACCTTTAAAGCATAGGCGGCGTCATAAAGATAGCCGTCGAAAAAGTGCTCCGCATCGAATATGACACGCCTGCCGTTTGAGCGCAGATAGCGCACGCTGTCGGCGATTATATTCAGATTTTCATCTGTGCTTACGCCGAGCACTCTTTTTGCCTGCCTGCCGTCCGCCTTGCCGAATACGCATACGGTGCTTGTGTTTGCATCTAAAACGTCGTTTAAAGCTTCGTCGTTTTGGACGTTTTTGTCCCTGTGCCGTGTGGCGCTGAATGCCACGAGCCTTTCGCTGCTCACGGCTTTGAAAAACTCTCTGTCCTTTGGATTTGCCACTCCGCTTTCGATAAGCGATATGCCAAAGCCGTCAAGCAGTTTAAATATGCTTGCTCTGTCACACTGCGAGAAGTTTATCCCCACAGCCTGAGCGCCGTCACGCAGCGTTGTATCTAAAAACTCTATTTTACTCATCCGTTTTATACCGATAAAGTGCCTTTTTTTGCTTATTCAGCAGCTTTCATACTGCAGCAGCTTGTTTATTGCGTCCACGTAGGCGATGAGCGACGCTTCCAAAACGTCGGTCGAAATGCCTTTGCCTGTCGATTGATTTTTGCCGTCCGTCAGCTTTACGCTTGCCTCGCCGAGTGCGTCCTTGCCCTCGGTCACGGCGTGCACCTGATAGTCCGAAAGCCTGAAGTTTAAGCCCGTTGCGGAGCTTATCGCCTTAAAGCCTGCGTCGATAGGTCCGTCGCCGCTCATTCTGTCGCCGATAAGCTTGCCGTCCGCCTCGAGCGTGACTGAAGCCGACGCACTGTTTTTAAATGCGGATATTTCATAATTTTTGAGCGCATAGGTGCGCTTTACGATACGCCTCGTGTAGCCTGCAAGCAGCGCTTCTATGTCCGCCCTTTGCAACGTCTTTTTGCGCTCCGCAAGCGATTTGTAAAGAGGGAACACGCTGTCAATCTGTTCGTCGGTGAGGGCGTAGCCCATTTCGGATATGCTTTCCTTAAAGGCGTGCTTGCCGCTGTGCTTGCCGAGCAGCAGGGCGTTTTGCGGAATGCCTACGTCCTCGGGCTTTATTATCTCATAGGTCGCCTTGTCCTGCAATATCCCGTGCTGATGTATGCCCGACTCGTGCACGAATGCGTTTGCGCCTATCACCGCCTTGTTGGGCGAGGGCTTTATGCCTATGACGCTCGACACGAGCTTTGAGGTGCGATAAATGCGCTTTGTGTCTATGCCCGTCGTGAGCCCGAAAAAATCTGCTCTTGTTTTGAGCGCCATTACGACTTCCTCAAGCGGGGCGTTGCCTGCACGCTCGCCGATGCCGTTCACGGTACATTCTATTTGCCGTGCGCCCGCACGCACACCTGCGAGAGAATTTGCCACCGCCATACCGAGGTCGTTGTGGCAGTGCATCGATATCACTGCGTTTTGTATGCCTTGCACCTCGTCGCTTATGCGGCGCACCATATTTTCTATCTCGTCGGGCGTGGCGTAGCCTGTGGTGTCGGGCAGGTTTATAGTTGTTGCGCCTGCGCTCACTGCGGTCTTAGCCGCTTTTATCAGAAAGCCGAGCGGTGTGCGTGAGGCGTCCTCAAAGCTGAATTCCACATCGTTTACAAGCGTGCGTGTATAGCGTGTATATTCGTCGATAATTTCAAGACAGCGCTCCTCGGATATTTTCAGCTTGCTGCGAAGATGTATGGGCGACGTTGCGATGAAGATGTGTATGCGGGGGCTTACGGCGTGCTTTACCGCCTCATAGGTTTTGTCTATGTCCTCTTTTTTGCAGCGGCAAAGCCCTGCCACCGTCGCACGCTTGCAGACTGCCGCTATAGCCCTCACTGCCTCGAATTCGCCCTCGCTCGCTGCGGGGAAGCCCGCTTCGATGACGTCTACGCCGAGCGCCTCGAGAGCTTCGGCGATGTCGAGCTTTTCGGACAGGTGCATACTGCAGCCGGGGGATTGCTCCCCGTCACGCAGGGTAGTGTCAAAAATGATGACCTTGTTTTTGTCCATAAGCGCCCGTCCTTGAGTGATTTTTGTTATAAGCTTTATGATATATCAAATATTTTACACCGTCAATTTAAAAATAAAGCGCATTTTTGGGCACAGCTTTATGCGTGCGGTGGCGGAAAGAACGATTTTATACATAAAATTTACGCATAATTGCATAAAATCTGCATAAAAGCATAAATTTTTGATTAAAATAAAAAAATTTTGAAATTTTATGCAAAAACAGTTGCATTAAATTTTTTAAAGTGATAGTATAACGTCACAAAATAAAAAACAGCCTTTACGGCGAGGAGAGATTATATGAAAAAAGCTTTTAAAATTTTAACTGCGATACTGTGCGTTGCCGTTATAGTCGGCGCTTGCTGCGCACTCGTCGCCTGTAACAATGATAAGACGGGACTTGAGGACGGCATGCTCAACGTCGCAACAAACTGCGAATTCGATCCGTTTGAATTCCTTGACGACGACGGAAAGCCTACGGGTATAGATATGGAAATCATGAAAGCTATTGCCGATGAGCTTGGCGTAAGTCTTCAAATAAAAGATATGGATTTTAATTCCGTCGTAGGTGCGGTTGGCGAAGGCGCACAGGACGTTGCGGCTGCGGGACTTACGATAACAGGTGAGCGTTTGGAATCGGTTGATTTTACAAAACACTATTTCAGCGCAAGTCAAGTTGTCATTGCAAAGACAAATGATCCTATCCTTGCTCTTACAACCGTTGCGGATATCGAAGCTATGCTTGCAGGCAAGACCATCGGCGTGCAAAACGGCACAACGGGTTATGCATATGCTTCGGGCGATTCCGATGATTTTGACGGCGTGACCGATCCCGAAAAAGTAAAGGGCTTTACAAGCGGTGCTTTGGCTGTGACCGCTATGCTCAACGGACAGGTAGATTACGTCATCATCGACGCAGTGCCGGCAGCTAAGCTCGTTGAGGCAAACGCAGGTACGGCGGCATCAACCGTAGTTCTCACTCAGGAGCAATATGCCTTTGCGGTGAAGAAGGGCAATAAAGAGCTGCTTGACAAAATCAACGCCGCACTCGACAAGCTTATGGCAAACGGCACTATCAAGGCTATCTTCGATAAGTACGAGGTTGACAACGACTTAGTGGCATAAGGATATGTGGGACAACTTTTTTGAGAAATTTGGTACGGTCATAACCAAATATCATATGCAATTATTATCAGGGTTGGGAAACACCCTGATAATTGCGTTATCGGCATTTTTGATAGGCGTGCTTTTGGGCACGCTTATTGCGGTAATCAAGGTAGTGCCGAAGTATAACAACTGGTTTTTGAAGATACTTGACAGGATATGCGACGTGTACGTCACTATCGTCAGAGGCACGCCTATCGTCGTGCAGCTGCTGCTGATGTATTTCGGACTGCTTGCGCAATCTGCGCTCACTCACTCTACGGGCGGAACGCTGTTTATAGCTATACTCGTTTTCGGGCTGAACAGCGCAGCATATCAGTCGGAATTTATCAGAGGCTCGCTGCTGTCCATTGACAAGGGACAGATGGAGGCGGGACGTGCGCTTGGAATGTCATACTCCGCAACGATGATGAGGGTGGTCATTCCGCAGGCGGCAAAGAACGTCGTGCCGACTATGGGCAACGAGCTTATCACGCTTTTGAAGGACACATCCGTTGCGGGCTACATTACCGTGATAGACGTGACGTTTGCGGTGCAGCGTATCGTGGCAAGAAACTATATGGCGCTTGTGGATTATATGATTCTGGCGGTGATATATCTTGTCATAGTGCTCATCGTAACGGTGATTTTGAAGCTCATCGAAAAGCGTCTGCGCAAGAGCGAAAACAACGTCATCGTAAGAAAGGGGCTGTTTTCAAAGAGAGGTGCAAAATGATAGACGAAGAAGTTTTGACCGATAAATCGGAAGAAAAAAGCGTAAATGAAGCACCGCTCATAGAGATTGTAAACCTCACCAAAAAGTTTGGCGATTTGCTTGTTTTGGACGATATTTCGGCGACTATAAACGAGGGCGAAAAGATAGCGGTCATCGGTCCGTCGGGAGGCGGAAAATCTACGTTTTTAAGATGTTTAAACTGTCTTGAGGACCCCACTACAGGCAGCATATATTTTGACGGCGTTGACATTGCGGATATGAAGGTGAACATCAACACTCACCGTCAGAAGATGGGAATGGTGTTTCAGCAATTCAACCTGTTTAACAATATGACCGTCAAAAAAAATATAATGCTTGCGCCCGTGCAGATAGGCATAAAAAATATGCGCAGGGCGCAGCTTAAAAACGCATTCGTGCCGCTGTACAACGCTTGGTTCAAGGCGTTTGGACAGCACCACAATGCGATGATAGAAAAACGCATTGTAAAGCTCAAATCGAGGGTTGAACAGTTAAAAACAGAGCTTGAACCTATACTTTCTGCGTGGGAAAGCACAAAGAGCTATAAGGAAATAGCGGGAAAATCATACGTTGATTACGACAAAAGTCTGACCGCAAAAAAGCTGAAGCTCACGGATAAGATAGAAAAAACCGAGCGCAGGATAGTGCGTACCGTGCCTGCCGAGCCGCACGAAAAACAGGAGCTTACGCACGAGTCCGTAAAGCAGATAAAGCAGGAGGCGTCCGAGGCTGCCGACAGGCTGCTTGCAAGGATAGGGCTAAGCGACAAGGCGGACGTATATCCGTCCACTCTGAGCGGCGGACAGAAGCAGCGTGTGGCGATCGCCCGTGCGCTTGCTATGAACCCCAAAGTAATGCTGTTTGACGAGCCCACGAGCGCACTCGACCCCGAGATGGTCGGCGAGGTGCTCGACCTCATAAAGCAGGTCGCCGACGAGGGAATGACTATGGTCATCGTCACGCACGAAATGGCGTTTGCAAGAGAGGTGGGCACACGTATCTTCTTTATGGCTCAGGGCAAAATTCTGGAACAGGGACCTCCCGAAGAGTTTTTCAAAAATCCGCAGCACCCACGCCTCAAGGAATTTTTAAAGAAAGTGCTTTGACAAAATATCAAAGCCGATATGATTTTTATTTATTTCGCATATAGCTCCGCCGTTGCGGGGCTTTTTTGCGCCGTTTTTGATGAAAATATCGCAAAAATTGAACTTTACACGCCTAAACATACGTTTTTTTGAGTTTTAACTTCTTTACATAAATACTAAACAGTGATACTATATAATATAACTTTATTATGTTAGGATAGGTGCGCTTTGATATACGGCGAGCTTGAAGAACATCTTAATAGCGCTATAAACGGATTGGATAGGCTTTATCCCGTCTACGTCGTGCACGGAAGCGACGATTATCTTTGCGAAAGCGCAGTGAAGATGTTAAGCAAAATAGTCGAGGACGATTTTGCGACGTTCAATCTGTCCAAATTTTCATCAGAGGACGGCGTTGACGACGCTATAGAGTGTCTGCATACTTATCCCGTATTCGGGCAATATAGAGTTGTAATATTGGAAATAGCGCAAAAGCTTGCCGACGGCGACAGGGCTAAGCTGAAGAGCTATACCGAGGCTCCCGACGAGACGTCCGTTTTGGTGTTGAGCTGCGACGCAGAAATTGCAAAGAGCTTTAAGGGCAAAAGCGTGGCGGCAGTGGACTGCAAGACGCTCGAGACCGCCGACGCCGTAGCGCAGATAAAAAAGCTTTGCGCTATGCCGCCCGTGGTCGGCATAGACGACGCTGCCGCCCTCGAGCTTGCAAAGCGCACGCAAAACGCTATGTCACGCATAGTGAGCGAGCTTGTAAAGCTAAAGGCGTATTGCGAGGGCAGTATATCGGCGGAGGACGTGTGCGATATGGTCACGGCGGACTTCGATTTTCAGATATACGAGCTTACGGACGCTGTGAGCAAAAAGGACGGCGACACCGCTTTTAAGGTGCTGGACGTGTTTTATAAAAACGGTGTGCGCTCAATGCGCATACTCAATCAGCTTTATGACAGATACCGCAAAATGCTGCACGCAGAGCTCGCAAAGGGCTTGAGCAACGACGAGGTGGGCGCATTGCTTGCGATGAATCCCAAGGCGGTGTATCATTTGCGCAAGGTGTCGTCTACATACTCGCAGGTGAGGCTGAAAAAAAGCCTCGACTGCCTGCACGCCCTGCAGTGCGACGTGCTCAGCGGAAAACGCAACGAAAGCTCGGCGCTGCAGCAGGCTATGTTTGAATTGCTTTTGATTTGAGAGGTGTACGGCTTATGGCAAACGGAAAGCTGAATAAAAAATACGCTCCCCTGATATGGATAGCGCTTTTGCTTGCGTGCTTCATGCGCAATGCTTACGCAATGTATATGACTGTCGTAAGCAGCGAGATATCGGGCAGTATGCTTACGGTGCTTTTGATCATACTTCGTTTTGTCTTCGAGTACGGTGCGTTGCCGCTGGCTATCGTTGCGGTGGGCGCACTGATAGTCTGGTATATCGGCTCCGCAAGATACGTGCGCAGCATATCGAGAAGCGATTTTTGCTATATCGTGATGGCGACCGTGGCGGCGGAAAAGTTTTTGGTGGGCATAATAGAAATTTTTGCCATACTCGCACCCGACCTGCAGACGGTCACGTCAAGCGTGCTCGATTTTGCGCTGCTCACCGCTGCGTTTTTGGCGGTGTACTTTCTGGTGATAGTGAAGTGGTACAGGTTCAATCCCGTTGAAAAATACAATGCCTTCAAGATGTGGTTTATGATTTATATGATAGTCGCAGGCGTTGCGGTCGTAGGCGGCAATATATCCGTTCTGGCGCTTATGGACGGCTCGCAGATAAGCTATATGCTATATCAGATGTTGATTACGACGGGCACGGTTTTGTATCTCGGTCCCGTGCAGATGGGCGCAAGCATTGCGGCGATAGCGATATATTTTGCATATCTTATCGCAGTCATTGTCATAGGCGAGGTGCTAAGAAGCAGGGCAAATAAGTTCCGCAATCCCGAGACGAGAGGGGAATACTATGAGAGCTTCGACAACAGGGGATATACGCTGAGAGAGGACGCAGACAGCGTTTTCGGCGGCGAAAATAAGCATAAAAAGGACGACGAACACGTGTTTGACGAGTTCGATCTGTGATATATAAAACGGAGGAAATATGCAGTACGACTTCATAGGATTTTTTAAAAACTTGAACGCTTATGCGGCGATCGACTTTATCTTGCTGCTTGCGGTGGTGGCGGTGATAATCTGCTTTTTCATCTACAAGCGCAACGTAAAGGTGCTGTTCCTTTTGCTGGGCGCAGCGGTGCTGGATATAGCTGTCAACGTGGGCGCAAATGCGCTTGCAGACAGCCACGCACTTCAGATCGCAAAATACATAACGCATTTTGTCGTAATTTTTAACATAGTAGCCGCTTGCGTAGTTTATCAAAGCGACCTCAAAAACATCTTCCAAAAGGTGTCTGCGGCAAGAAATATCGAGCTTCACAACAGCAGCGACGAGCTAAGAGCGTCTACGCTTGAGATACTCACCGCCTGTCAGGATATGGCAAAGCAGGACGTGGGCGCTATCATCATCATTGACTCAAAGGGCGATATAAACGATACGATACTGGACTCCGGCACAAGGCTTGACGCAGTGCTGTCCGCACCGCTTCTCGAAAGCATTTTTATCACCAAAGGTCCTTTGCACGACGGAGCGGTGATAGTGCGAGGCAACCGTATCATCGCAGCGGGCTGCTTCCTTACGCTTACGCAGCGCAACGTCAACAAGGAAATGGGCACCCGTCACCGTGCGGCTATCGGCGTGACGGAGGACACCGACGTGCTGTCCATTGTCGTCAGCGAGGAAACGGGCATAATATCCGTCGTCAAGCATGGCGAGATAAAGAGATATATGACGATGGACAAGCTCAACGACGAGATAGAAATGGCGTACGGCATTTCCGCAAACGTGAAGGCGGTCATCGGCAGACAACAGACAAATAAAAAGAAACATAAAAATCGTAGGTTCTTATGACAGCAATCAAATCAGTAGATATTCTTTTGCCACGCAGCGCCGACTATGAAAAGTGGGCTGTGGTGGCGTGCGATCAATTCACCTCTCAGCCGAAATACTGGCAGGAGTTGGACAGCTTTGTAGGCGACGAGCCGAGCACCTTGCGCCTCATTTATCCCGAGGTCTATCTCGGCGAACAAAACGGCGACGAACGTATTGCAAAAATACATAAGACGATGGCTAAGTACGTTGCGGACGGCGTTTTGCAGGAGCTTAAAAATACCTTTGTGCTTGTAAAGAGGACGACGGCTTTCGGGAATACGAGGCTCGGACTTGTCGCAGGACTCGATCTCGAGGACTACTGCTTTACGCACCCCTCGCATGCGCAGGTGCGCTCGACGGAGGACGTGGTGTTGGACAGAATCCCGCCCCGCCTCAAAATAAGAGAGGGCGCTCCGCTTGAGCTGCCGCACGTAATTTTGCTCATAGACGACCAAAAGAGGTGTGTGCTCGAAAAGCTTGCCGCAAAGGCGAATGACGTCCTTTACGACTTTGAGCTGAATATGAACGGCGGTCATCTGACGGGCTTTAAGATTGCTGCAAACGAGGCTCTCGAGCTGTTTGACGCTTATGCGCAGGATAAGCTTGCGGCAGGCGATGACTTCCTGTTTGCGGTGGGCGACGGCAATCACTCGCTTGCTACGGCGCAGGCGTATTGGAATGAGATAAAGCAAACGCTAAGCGAAGAGGAGCGCAAAACTCACCCCGCACGCTTTGCGCTTTGCGAGATAGAAAATCTTTATGACGAGGGCATAGTTTTCGAGCCTATCCACCGCTTTGTGTTCGGGGCGGGCGAAGAGCTTTTAGAGGCGTTGAAGACTATCGGCGGAGACGGCAAAATTAAAGCGATTATAAACGGAAAAGAGGTCGGAATAAGCGTGCCGCAAAACTGCGCAGAGGCTATAAGCGCAGTGCAGAGGACGGTCGAGCAATATGTTGCGGGGCATAAGGACAGCAAGGTGGACTATATACACGGCGAGGATAATCTTATGCAGATAGCCGCCGCAAACGAGGGCGTTGCGCTCATAATGCCGTCGCTCAAAAAGGACGAGCTGTTCAGCTATGTATCCGCTCACGGGACGCTCTGCAAAAAGACGTTTTCTATGGGCGAGGCGCAGGAAAAGCGCTACTACGTAGAGGCAAAGCGCATAGGTTGAATTTTTGATGAGGCAGTGACGTAAAACCGCTAAGTTAAATACTATAAAGTAGAATTTGTTTGGAGAAAGGTATATGAAGGTTTGTAAATTCGGCGGAACGTCCATGGCAAACGGCAAGACGATAGGACTTGTCGCCGATATAATAAACGAGGACAGCGAGCGTAGATTTATTGTTGTGTCCGCCCCCGGAAAGCGGGATAAAAAGGACGTCAAGGTGACGGACGCTCTTTATGAGTGCTATGACGAAATTGCAAAAAACGGCACTTGTGACATCGCTTTTGAGGTGATAAACAAGCGTTTTTGCGATATTGCAGGCAGCTTGACGCCCGATTTTGACATTTGCGGCGTGCTTAAGGACGTAAAGGCGCAGATGGAAAAGACCAAATCCAAAGAGTTTTGCGCATCGAGAGGGGAATGTCTGAGCGCACTCATTCTCGCAAAAAAACTCGGTGCGGAATTTGTGGATACGGCGGGGCTCATCGAGTTTGATACCGACGGAAATCTGCTGCTTGACAGATCGATAGAAAATTTGCAGGCAAGGCTTGCGGACGTAGACAGAGCTGTGCTGCCCGGCTTTTACGGCACGGATACGGACGGCAACGTGAGGACGTTTTCAAGAGGCGGCTCGGACGTGTCAGGCGCAATCGTCGCACGGGCTATGGGCGCAGAGGTCTATGAAAACTGGACGGACGTGGACGGCTTTTTGAGCGCAGATCCACGCATTGTGGACAAGCCGTGTCTTATAGATTATCTGAGCTACAGAGAGCTTCGAGAGCTATCTTATATGGGCGCAGAGGTGCTGCATCCGGAATCTATTTTCCCTGTCCGCAGTGCGGGAATACCCATAAATATCAAAAATACCTTCAATCCGTCCTTTAAGGGGACGATGATAGTCGCAAACAATAAGCTTCCTAAGGAGCATAAGATAATCACGGGCATCGCAGGGCGCAAGGGATTTACAATCATCAATATCGAAAAGGATATGATGAACAGCGAGATAGGCTTTGGCAGAAAGGTGCTTGAGGTGCTCGAGGACGAGGGCATTTCTTTTGAGCACGTGCCGTCGGGCATAGATACGCTGTCGGTCGTGATAAGAGACGAGTACGTCAGCGGAAAGATGCAAAAGGTGCTCGCCAAATTGCAGGAAACTATCAACGGCGACAACGTGGAAATACACAGCGGACTGTCGCTTATCGCCACCGTCGGACACAATATGGCGTCAAGGCACGGCACTGCCGCTACGCTGTTTGAGGCGCTTGCTTCAAACCATATCAACGTGCGTATGATAGACCAAGGCTCGTCGGAGCTGAATATCATCGTGGGCGTGGATACGTTCGATTACGAAAAGGCGATAAACGCCATTTATCACGCCTTTATCAAAACGCCGTCGGACTGCTGAACTAAGCGCACGCAAGCCGTGCGTTTTTTTATGTCATCAAAAGATTTGACTTCTGCAAAATTATTTGCAGATTTCGCTTTTATTTAAGCAAATAGTTTGATATTATATTAAATAGTCAATAATTGCCGCAGGGCAAAAGCAGAGGTATGTTTATGGACAGTGTGATATTTGACAAAATAAGCAAGTACGCAAAGGTGTTTGCACAAAAAAGATTTATCGAAAGCGGATATATCGCCATGCGTGACGGCGACGGAATATTTATCACGGCTACTAAGGCGGATTTAAACAATTTAGGCGAAAACGACGTGGTGTTTGTCAATGATAAAAATATAGAGTCGCTCGAGGGCAACTTCCGTGCGGCGGCGGTCATTCTGTTTTGCGCTATACGTCAGGACGGCGGCGCAACGGTAGCCGCAATCGTGGACAGCGACGCTATCCTGCAGTTTTCAAGCAAACGCAAGCCGCTGCTTCCCGTGATAGACAGCGTTGCGCATCTTTTGGGCAGTACGGTGAAGTGCGCATCAAAAAACGTAGCAGCAGAGATAGTGACAGCACTTTCGGGCTACAGAAACGCTTGCCTTATGCCCGACGCAGGCGCAGTGGTAAAGGCACGCAGCTTTGACGAGCTTATAAATGCCGTCGCAGTGCTGGATAAGGCTTGCCGTGCGGATATACTTGCAGAGGACAACGGCGGAACGCAGCACTTGAATGCCGTAACGGCGCTCTTCGAGCAGGTGATATACAAATTGAAAACATCAAAAACATCTGCAGCTAAGGACGCTCAAAGCAATACTGCTGCTCAAAACGGCAAAACTGCACTGCATGGCGAAAACAATACCAATCAAATCAGCGAAGCTGCCGCAAGCGAAAATAATAACGAACAAACCGAAAATGCTCCAAACGGCGAGGCTGTCGTAAATGAAAATGACGGGCAGACCGAAAACGCTCAAAACAGCGAGCCTGCAATAGAACAAGATAATGAAGATATCGTCAGAATGACGATGATAGACGGCAAAATATTTGCGCTGTGCTGTCCGCAATACGTGGCGACGGTGGCGGCTATCGGAAAGCCTATGGCTGTCACGGACGAATTTAAGGATACGTTCGGCGAGGAAATCGCTTGCTTGCCGTCAAAAACGGTGCTGTCGGACAAGGCGCTTGCAAAGCTCGCACAGCTTATGAACGGCGCAGAGGTCTGCTTTATGGCGCAGCACGGCGTACTGATACTTGCAAACGACAAGGAAGCGTTGACGGGCAAACTTGAAAAAATTGAAAATGCCTGCAAGGCATATTTCAAAGCGTAAAAATTTATCAGCACTCGAAAATTTATTTGCGCTCGCTTTGCGAGCGCTTTTTTTAATTTTGCAACAGGGGGTATGTCGTGTACTTTAAATTAAATAACCCCCTCTTTCCGGTCTCGCCGGAATTTCTCCCCCACTCGTATAAAGCAGTATTCTCTTTCATTTTTTTTCATCGCTCGTGGGGGCGACACTCGGTCTGCGCAAATAACTGACGACGCCTCATATGCCACTCGTTCACGGGCATAAAACAACACTTGCCCGTTCACTTGTACTAAGAGCGTGCTTGACGCTCAATTTAGCGCTCGCCTTGCGAGCGCTTATCTAAGCTTCGCAACGAGTACACGTTACACCTTATCACGCTTTTGATTGTTCTAAGCTTCGCAACAGGGTGTGCGTTCTGGATTGCTTCGGCAAATGCCTCGCAATGACGGTACTTGTTCTAAGCTTCGCAAAAGCTATTTGAAAAAGCTATTTGAATGTATATAATAATATATCAATAATATTAAACTAAGCGAAATAACAAGCGTTTTGCGCAGCAATTTTCGACCGTATACGATATCAAAATATACCTTTCGTGTTTTTGAGATAAAATCGTCAAAAAAAACTTCTTTGCCGCCTCAATTCGTTTGACACGCTATTTTTATTTGGCTATAATTTGCGTATCGTTTAAGTAACTTCATCGCAACTGCACATCGGGCGGAAAGACCGCCGACACCACAGCTTCGTGGGAAGGAGTGCAAAATGCAACTGTTGGAAGAGCGTATCCTTAAGGACGGCAAGGTCTATTCGGGCAACGTCCTCAAGGTGAGCGGATTTCTCAATCAACTAATAGACGAAGAGCTTCTATTTGAGGTGGGCAAGGAAATTTCCGTGCGCTTTTGCGAGCAAGAGGTTACAAAAATTTTGACAGTCGAGGCATCGGGCATAGCCATAGCGTGTGCAGCTGCACATTACATGCATGTACCGGTGCTTTTTGCTAAGAAAAGCAAGACTTCAAACCTTGCAGACGACTGCTATACTGCTGACGTTGTGTCCTTTACGCACAACAATACGGCGACGATAGTGGTTGAAAAATCCTTTTTATCCTCCGACGACAAAATTTTGATTGTTGACGACTTTATCGCAAGAGGGGCGGCGATCAAGGGGCTGAGAAGCATCATCGATCAGGCGGGCGCTACGCTTGTCGGCTGCGCTATTGCCATAGAAAAGGGCTTTCAGGGCGGCGGCGACGCTTTGCGTGCAGAGGGAATAAAGGTGGAAAGTCTGGCGATAGTCGACAGTATGACGGACGACTCGCTGACCTTCAGACACTGAGACAAAAATTAAAGCCGAAAGGCAAAAATAAGGAGAACAAAATGAAAAAGAAAGTTTTAGCACTTGTGCTTGCTATCGCAATGGTCGCCGCACTTTGCATCGGTCTTGTCGCTTGCGACAAAACACCTGATTTCAGAGTGGGCTTCATTATGTTGCACGGTGAAGATTCTACATATGACAAGAACTTTATCGATGCTGCAAGACAGGCAACCGAAGAGCTTGGTTTGAAGAAGAATCAAGTTATCATCAAAACAAACATTGACGAGACAAACGAATGCACGGAGGCTGCACTCGACCTCGTAGACCAAGGTTGCGATATCATTTTTGCAGATTCATTCGGTCACGGTCCTTTTATGTATGAGGCTGCTAAACAACATCCCGAAGTGCAATTCTGCCATGCAACAGGTACAGGCGCACATGACAACACCGATGTTTCCAACCTGCATAACGCATTTGCGTCTATCTATCAAGGACGTTATCTTGCAGGTGTTGCCGCAGGTGCAAAGCTCAATGAGATGATCACGGCAGGCACGATTAACGCAGATCAGGCTGTTATCGGTTATGTCGGCGCATTTACATACGCAGAAGTTATTTCAGGCTTCACATCCTTCTATCTCGGTGCAAAATCTGTTTGCCCGTCTGTAACGATGAAGGTCACATACACGGGTACATGGTATGGCGTCACAGAGGAAAAGACCGCTGCTGAAAGCCTTATCAACCAAGGCTGCAAGCTTATCAGCCAACATGCCGACTCTACAGGCGCTCCTTCTGCTTGTGAAGAAAAAGGAGTTCCCAACGTATCCTACAACGGAAGCACCGAAAGCACAGGTCCCAACACCTACATCGTTTCGTCAAGAATCAACTGGGTGCCTTACTTCAAGTATATGATCTCTCAAGTGCAGAAGGGCGAGGCTATCGACAAGGATTGGGTAGGTACGCTGAAGAACGGCGCAGTTGAAATCAGCGCACTCAGCAAGAATGCTGCAGCAGGCACACAAGAGCTTATCGACGCAGCTAAGACGGGTCTTGCAAACGGCACGGTCAAAGTGTTTGATACAACAAAGTTCACGGTGAGCACACCTGTTGAAGGCTTGACGGTAGATGCCGATAAGCATGTAACTTCTTTCAAGGTGAGAAATATCGAAGTAGTTGCAAACGGTGAGTTTAAAGAGTCTATGGTATCAGTGCAGTCCGCACCGTACTTCAGCCTCATAATCGACGGCATCACGCAGCTCAACACCAATTTCGGTAAAAACGACTAATGTTTGTTGAAATATAGTGTAAAGACAGATTTGTTAGACGGAGCCTGCGCTCCGTCTAACAAGTTTATTTAAAACCCGATTCAGGTCGGTTTTAGGAGTTCAAGTGGGAAAGGCTATTGCTATTGAGCTTAAAAATATCACAAAGACCTTTGGCGAAGTTGTGGCAAACAACAACGTCGATCTCGATGTGCAAAGGGGTGAGATACTTTCCATTCTCGGCGAAAACGGCAGCGGAAAAACTACGTTGATGAATATGATCGCCGGAATTTACTTCCCCGACAGCGGCGAGATACTTATCGACGGAAAAGAGGTCGTTATACGCTCGCCTAAGGACGCTTTTGCGCACCATATCGGAATGATACATCAGCATTTTAAGCTTATAGACGTGTTTACCGCTGCGGACAATATCATTCTCGGTGAGGAATACAAGGGGATAAGCATAAAAGACGAAATCACCGCTATCCGTGACGCTCACCAAAAAGAGAATTCGGAATTTTTTGACTACAATCCCGATGAGGACGCAGGAGTTTTGGAATATATGTCCACTCCGAAGCGTCACAAAAAGGGCGCAACGGCGCTTAGTGTTGCGGCTGTTCCGTTTAAGCACCTGTTCAGGCGCATAAAATTCGGCTGGCTTTCACGCAACCGTGCGCAGGCTATCCAAAGCATTGCAAACAGATACGGCTTTGAGATAGATTTAAAAAAGAAAATATACGATATGTCTGTGTCCGAAAAGCAGACTGTCGAAATCATAAAGGTTTTGTACCGCAATGCGGACATTCTCATACTTGACGAGCCTACGGCGGTGCTCACTCCGCAGGAGATAGACAAGCTGTTTAACGTGCTTCGCCGTATGAGAGATGACGGTAAATCTATAATAATCATCACGCATAAGCTCAACGAGGTTATGGAAATTTCGGACAGAGTTGCGGTGCTTCGCAAGGGCGAGCATATCGCTACGGTCGAGACTGCATACACAAATGAGCAGGAGCTCACCGAAATGATGGTGGGCAAAAGAGTTGAGCTCAATATCGACAGAAGCGACCCGCATGACGTGGCGGACAGAATAGTCGTGGAAAATATAAGCGCAACAAATCACGACGGCATAAAGGTGCTGGATAACGTCAGCTTTACAGCCCGTTCGGGTGAGATTTTGGGCATTGCGGGTATTGCTGGCAGCGGACAGAGAGAGCTGTTGGAAGCCATTGCAGGGCTTCAGAAGCTCAATGGCGGAGATATTTGGTATTTCGATCCTAATTCCGACAACGAAAAAGTCGATTTGCGTTCCAAAACTCCCGTGCAGATAAGAAACCTCGGCGTCAGACTGTCGTTTGTGCCCGAGGACAGACTCGGCATGGGACTCGTCGGAAATATGGACCTCATAGACAATATGATGCTACGTTCATATCGC
This sequence comes from uncultured Christensenella sp., assembly GCA_910584155.1. Classification (GTDB taxonomy): domain Bacteria; phylum Bacillota; class Clostridia; order Christensenellales; family CAG-917; genus CAG-475. Next base: position 43,638 of record CAJTYG010000005.1, read on the forward strand.
AGAGGCAAGAGCATATTCCTTGACAGAAAAAGCCCGAAGACGCTTGCGGAAAGAATAGTGCAGGAGCTTGAAGTCGTCACGCCGAGCACGCATACTCCCGTGCGCAGGCTGTCGGGCGGCAACGTGCAAAAGGTTTTGGTCGGGCGTGAAATAGCGGCGGCGCCTACGGTGCTTATGGCGGCGTATCCTGTGAGAGGACTTGATATAAACTCGTCATATACGATATACAATCTGCTGAACGAGCAGAAGGAAAAGGGCGTTGCGGTCATCTTCGTCGGCGAGGACCTTGACGTGCTGATAGAGCTATGCGACAGGATAATGGTCGTCTGCGCAGGCAGAGTGACTGGAATAGTCGACGGCAGATGCGCAAAGAAAGAGGATATCGGCTTGCTTATGACAAAAACTTCGCAGGATGAGGCGGACATCTCTTTGAAGCACAAGGAGGGGAAAAATGGTTAAAGCTTTGGGAAAAACCAAATTCGAGCCGCTGATGCACATATCCAAAAGAAGCGATATCGAAAAGTGGAAGTCGTGGCTTATCCGCATAGGCGCAGGCGTTTTGGGACTTTTTGTTTGTGCGATCGTTTCCGCAATTTTTACAAAGAGCTTCGGCGGATTTTTTTCCTCGCTATTCGTGGGCGTTTTCGGTTCGGAAAGACGTATATGGAAGCTTATAAAGGACATTGCGATATTGCTGTGTCTTGCGCTTGCAGTTACGCCCGCATTCAAAATGAAGTTTTGGAATATCGGCGCAGAGGGACAAACCATTATCGGTTGCCTTATGAGCGTCATATGCGTGCACTATCTCGGCGGCAGTCTTCCGAATGCGGCGCTGTTGGTGATAATGTTTTTGGCGGCGGTCGCAGGCGGTGCGCTGTGGGCGGTAATACCCGCATTGTTTAAAGCAAAATGGAATACAAACGAAACGCTGTTTACGCTTATGATGAATTATGTCGGTATGCAGCTTGTGTCGTTTGCGATAAACTCGTGGGATACGACGGGACACGCTATGTACGGCAATCTGACTACGGGGCTTTTCCCCTCAGTCGGCGGCAATCAGTATGCGATAAACATTATTATTGCGGTTGTGATGACCATAGCGGTGTTTATATATCTTAGATTTTCAAAGCACGGATATGAATTGACGGTCGTCGGCGAATCGGTAAATACCGCAAAGTATATCGGAATAAACGTCAAAAAGGTAATTATCCGCACAATGCTCGTGTCGGGCGCTCTGTGCGGCATCGTCGGCTTGATGATAGTGTCGGGCGACGCAAAAACCATCACACCGTCTGTCGTTTCGGGACGTGGCTTTACTGCCATATTGGTATCATGGCTCGCTCATTTTAGCCCCATCGGAATGGTGCTCACATCATTTATCGTGGTGTTTATCACACAGGGCGCAGGGCAGGTCTCTACCGACTTCGATTTGGGAAGCGGAGCGTTTGCCGATATGATAGCGGGCGTATTTCTGTTCTTTATCATTGCGTGCGAGTTCTTTATAAATTATAAGGTTAAATTTAATATGTCACACGGGATATTTAAACCGCTTAAAAAAGCGCAGGAAAGGCGTGCGGCTAAAAAAGCCGCAAAAGAAATCGTAGCCGATAACTTAGGCGATGCGCTGGCGGCGGATGTTGTCGAAGATAAAATAAGCGACGAGGAGGAAAAGGGCTAATGTTTATATCGTTTTTACATAGCGCAATCAGATTCAGCACTATTTTCCTTTTCGGCTCTACCGGTGAAACCATTACGGAAAAATCGGGACACCTCAATTTGGGCATACCGGGCATAATGTGCATAGGCGCTATCGGCGGGTGCATAGGCGAGAGGCTGTATCTTTCGTCTTTGGCGGATATGACGCAGATGAGCGGGTTTATGGCAGTGTTTGTGCCCATCATATTTTCTATGCTCTTTGCGGGCTGTATGGGGCTTCTTTACAGCTTTATGACCGTCACATTGCGTTGCAATCAAAACGTTACAGGTCTTACGATCACGACATTTGGCGTGGGACTTACTACGTTTTTGGGAAATACGCTCAATAAAGAGGGCTTCAGTCAGGCGGCAGTTTATTTCAGACAGGGCTTTAACAGCTCAAGCGATTGGTTCAGTCAGCTATTTTTGACGCACGGCACGCTGGTTTATTTGGCGATCATAGTAGCAATTATTACGGCAGTAGTGCTTAAGAAAACACGTACAGGTCTCAACCTGAGAGCTATCGGCGAAAATCCCGCAACTGCGGACGCAGCGGGAATAAACGTCACGGCTTATAAGTACTGTGCGACCATACTCGGCGCTGCTATAGCGGGACTTGGCGGACTGTTTTATATAATGGACTATGTCGGCGGAAGCTGGGAATACAATATCGATGCGCTCGGCTGGCTTGCAGTTGCGCTCGTCATATTCTCTGTCTGGAAACCAAACTGGGGTATTTTAGGCGCAATTTTGTTTGGCGCACTGTATATCGCACCTTATCATATACCGTCCAACAATGCGCAGAAGGAGCTTATCAAGATGTTGCCGTATTTGGTCACGATAATCGTTTTGATAGTCACAAGTATCATAAACAAGCGGGAAACGCAGCCGCCTGCGGCGCTCGGCACATCGTATTTCCGAGAGGAAAGATAGCGTAGATAATATAGGAAAATGCAACGCTTCTGCGTTGCATTTTTTGTTGTTTTTCTTTCAAAAATACATTGTTTTTTGCAATAAAAACGCTTTATTTTTGCGATAAAAACGCTTTATTTTTGCGATAAAAACGCTTTATTTTTGCGATAAAAACGCTTTATTTTTGCGATAAAAATGCTTTATTTTTGCGATAAAAATACGTTATTTTTGCGATAAAAATACGTTGATTTTGCAATAAAACACTGATTTTTTAAGCTTAAAGGCGCAGGTCGTTGCCGCCGAAGCAGACTATGCGCGAATGCTTTTTGTCAAGCAGGCGGGAACAAATTCGGTCGCCGTACTTTGTTTGAATGTCCTGCCAATCGAGATTTGTTGTGATGAGAGTGCACAGGTTTGCACGGGTGCGTTCCTCTAAAATCAACAGCAGATATTCTCTTGTGACGTTTTTATACATCGGCTCTACGCCCAAATCGTCTATGACGAGCAGGTCGGCGGTGAGTACGTCGTGCAGTCGGGAAGTGCGCTCTGCAATGGACGATGTGTGTGCGCTGAGCATTTCGCTGTTAAACTCAAATGCAGAGGTAAATTTGCAGCTTTTGCCGCAGGCTACGGCTTTGCGTGCGACGGCGCTTGCGAGACAGGTTTTGCCAGTGCCTGTTCCGCCCGAAAACACTATATTTTTTAAATTTACGGCGGGAAGCTTGCCCGAGTATTTTTGCATAAAATCATAAATTGATTTCAACTTATTGCGCTGCTCGCTGTCCTTTACGTCCTCAAGCTTGCAATCGTCAAAGGTGAAGGGCGCCTTTTTTTGTATATCGCAGACTTCGGCAAGCGCTGTGAGATAATCTTCCCAAAAGCATTTACAGACCTTTCCGTTTATATTGCCCGTGTCGTTGCAGACGGGGCAGAGGGGCGTATATTCAAAATCAGCCTCGCTGTATCCGTGTTTTTTCAATGCGTTAAGATAGCGTTTATGCGTGGCTGCGAGGTCGGCGTTGTTGCCGCTCAGCGCAGCTTGAAATTTTGCGGTGACATATGCCGAGTGAGCGTCCTTTATCTCCGCAACGGAAAGTGCGGCGGCAAGCTTGCGCTCCGCCTTCGCCTTTGCAAGGTCTATTTTTATCTGCCTGCGAGATGATGCGATTTTTATAGCTTTTTCTTTCATTTGTTTACAGATCCGAATCGCTGAAGGTGTCTATGCTTCGCACGATAGATTTCAGCTCCTCCGCAGTGTATACCCGCTCTTTGTGGTCGGACGGCGGCGCAGTTTGAGTCGCAGTGCCTGTGCGCTTTGCCTGCTCCACTGTAGATATGCCTTTTGCCTTGTAACCCGAAAGCAGTTGATTGATGTAGGGCACGGGGTACGTTCTGCCGACGGCAAGCGAAGCGGCGTATTCTATCACATCGTCGTCAAAGCCCCATACCGCAGTCCACGTGCGATATGCGTCTCTGTCAGACTGCGTGACCGCACGCACGTTGCCGCTCTTTGCAAGAATAGCTTTGATTTTTGCGTCACGCTCTATTTGCGTCTGCAAATATCGGTCTATGCCCTCAGATGTAAGAATGCCGAGTGAGTAGAAGCTGTTTACGACGTTTTTCATGCCCTCAAGATTGCGCACGTTTGTGATGAAGCAGTGGTGCGCTATCTTTTTGAGCGCTTCGCCGTCAAAGCCCTTTGTCGTCCACGGGACGATGTATACCTCGATTTCGTGGTCGAGCGACTCATAAAACACGCCGAGCGTTTTGTTTACGGCAAGTGCGATATCACGCAGCATATCCATATGCGCCTGATAGTCCTTTATCTGCTCCGCAGTGAAAATGGACGTTCTATAAAATTCGTCAAGCTTGGAGTCAAGCTTTTTGAAGCTTTTTGCGCCCTTCATCGTTTTTATTGTAGCGAGTATCGCATCGAGCTCATAGCCCCAGCTACGAGTCCACTTAAGCAGCATTTGCTTTTCTTCGAGCTCGGCGCCGCCCTTGCGACCGAGTGCGGCAAGCACCGTGCGCATTTGCTCCGTCTGAGTGTCGTATTCCTTGAGCTTATCCTCTACGTCGGCTGCGGTGTGCACGCCGTCCTGCGCCCAGTTGCGGGCGACGGCGAGGATATAGGGATAGCGGACGTTTGCGCCCTTAAGATCAATGCAATACTGCACGATCATCAGCATTGCGTCCTGATCCATTTTGGTGGCGTCAAGGAAGAGATAATATTCGTTGTATTCGTTTGGGGTGAGCATTCGCTCGGGGAAAAGCAGTTGAAGGTGCGCATTGAAATCATTCCACTTATCGCCCTTATACTTCTTTGGCGGCTGCATCGATTTTTTGAGGCTGAGATATTTTATCTCGAGCGGCTCTCTTGAAATTATCTTTATAAGCCCGTCGTCCTCGAAGTCGGAATATATTGCAAAAAGCTCGTTTTCGGTCATATCGAGCTTTGCGCATAAGGCGTCGACAGAGTTGTCCTTTGCGGGATTTGAGCAAAGATACAGCCCATATAGATACGCCTTTATTTGCTTTTCGTCGCAAGAGGGAAGATACTCGTTGATAAACAGATTGTCAACGAGAGTGAAGGTTTCCAAAAGATAGTCGCTTGAAAATTTTGCAAAGCTCATATTATCCTCTTGTGCGAAAGCAGAAATTAGATTATCACAAAAAGCCGCAATAGGCAAATTTTATTTATATTATAAAAAAATATACCATATATTGTGGTGCGCAAAAAAGTTTGTATCTATTTGATAAGCTATTTTAAAAAGCGACTTGCCTGTTATCCTTGCATATGTTATCATAGTCAGAGGGTTGTATATGAAGGTTTGGGCAAAGGTGATGAAGGGCGATAAAATACTGCGGGACGTTGTTTATGAAAACAACGTGCAGCTTACTGCGGCGGGCTTCCAAAAGCTTATGCAGGAGGTCGCATACAGGCTTGATATCGCAACGCCCGTGATACTTGTAAACCACATCAGGCACTTGGAGAGATTTAACAGGGTGAAGTTTCTTGCAAGAGATTTCATAGAGGACGTGGACTTTGACCTGCTTATCGTAGAACGTGTGCTTGACGACAAAAAACCAAAGCTTTACAGCAATTTTTGATAAACCTAAGGGGGAGAATCATATGAAAAAAGCAATCAAAATCATTTCTATCAGCATCGGTCTTATAGCGGTCGGCGTAGTGATAGCTATAGGCGTCTGCGTGCCCATTGCAAACAGAGTCAACGATACGTCGTTGCCCGCTGAGGCGCTTTCCTATTGGCAGTCTATGATAAAGGACGACGTGCTTTTGAAGCAGGTGGTTATGCCCGGCTCGCACGACGCAGGCACAAAGGATATGCCTTGGTACAGCAAAACGCAAAGCAGGGATATCGCAAATCAGCTTGCCTGCGGCACACGCTATTTTGATTTGCGCATAAAGATGAAGGGCGGCGAAGCAAAGATATATCACGGGCCTGCGGTCAGCTCAAGCCTTAAAGAGATTTTAAATGCCGTCAACGGCTTTCTTAACGAAAACAACGGTGAAGTTGTAATTTTGGACTTTCAGCAATTTGCAAGCGACGAGGCAAAGAGCGCTACGTTGCAGCTTTTGGACGAGTGCCTTGCGGGCAAGGTGGTAGAAAATAATAGCGAGCTTGAAGACCTTGATTTTATCGACAGCCTTAAGATAGGCGACGCAAGAGGCAAGTGCATCATCTTTTGGGGCGCAAACGACGGCACTTCATTTCAAAAACACATATTCCTGCGCAACGACAACGGCGGCGGGCGTTTGCAGGGCTGCTTGCAGTCATATTATACACAAAAGTGGAACTGGTATTATTCATCGGAAAAATATATAGACAAGGCTTTGCCTGCGTATATAGATATGTACAAGGACTTTGGAAAGGGCTTGTTTGTCTTGCAGGGACAGCTTACGGACGGCTCGTTGGTGGCAGGTCCTCGCTACAGAGAGGGCGGACATGAAAAGAATATGAACGCATATGTTGCGTCGCTTGCCGAAAGCGAAAGCTTGCAATATATCAACATAATTATGCGTGACTTTGTAAGCCCCAACAAAAACGGATATGCTTTGATGCTGAACGTGGCAAAAGGTATCGTAAAAGAGGACGCTGTACAGCTTTTCGAGCAAATTTTATACGCTACGGGCGTAAAATAACAGTAAAAATTTAGATTCAGACAATTAAAAACTGCCGATTTGTTCGGCAGTTTTTTTGTCACTTTAATATGCTTTAACAGCTTTCAGGCGACATTTATGTCGAGAGAGGTATATACTTCATCTGCAAAATATGCCACATTGCCGTTGGTGATAGAGCCGCAGACGATGTCAAGGTCGGAAAGATTGTAAACTACCTTTAATTTGGTGCATTCTCTAAATGCCATACTTTCGATTTCAACGATACTTTTGGGTATGACTATGCTTGTAATTTCCGAGCGGAAAAATGCCATAGATTTTATTTTGACAACACTTCCGTCATCGGGTATCATGCTGTTTTTGCAGCCTGTCATCAAGGTTTTGCTTTGTGTTTCGATAAGGCAGTTGCCTGCGCTGTGATAAACGGGGTTTCCGTCTTCGACAGTTATACTTTCAAGATAGTTGTAAACCGCAAAATTATCTCCTATTCTTGTGACGCTTTTGGGAATATTGATGGTCTTCAGCTTCGGACAACACAAGAAAGTGTTGTTATCTATTCGGGTAATGCTTTCGGGAATGAACACGCTTTCAAGTTCACGGCAATCTACAAAAGCCGAGCTATTTATTTGTGTCACGGGCAAATCGTTGTAGGTTTCGGGAATAACGACTCTCGTTACTTCTTTGTTTCGTGCTCGGACTCCATATGAAGCGCAGTCGCTGTTTAAAGTGAACATCAAAGCGTCTTCGGTTGGCTTCGGCTTTCCGCAATCGGTGCAGACGTCGCCGACATAGTTGTGACGCTTTGTTAAAATTTCGCTTTTTGTTGTTCCGCAACTCAAACAAGTATATATTTTCAATCCGTTTTTGTCGCAGCTTGCGTCAAACACGGTTTCTCCGTCATCCCAGACATGTCCCAATTCTTCAAAAAACTTATATTCTTTGTTGCCGCATTTTGTGCAGGTGCGCACGTTGCAGCCGACAGAGGTGCAGGTTGGCTTAAGCACTATCGACCATTCGGAAAAACTGTGAGTGCATTTAAATACGCTTTCAAGCTTTATGACTTTGCTGTTTGTCAAGCTTATGATGAGATTGCCTGCGGAGTCTGTTTCTATGCTTACTATTCCGACGCCGTCCTTACCGTCTTTACCGTTAGTGCCGTTGATGCCGTCCTTGCCGTCTTTTCCGTTAGTGCCGTCAATACCGTCCTTGCCGTCTTTACCGTTAGTGCCGTCAATACCGTCCTTGCCGTCTTTACCGTTAGTGCCATTGATACCGTCTTTGCCGTCTTTTCCGTCTACGCCATTGGTTCCGTCCTTGCCGTCTGCGCCGTCTTTGCCTTTTATCAAATTGATAAATTCTTCAAGAGAGCCGCTATATCCCAAATCCGTAGCACGGGCATATGCGGCGTCGACGGTGTACACCGTGCCCCATTCGGTTTCATCTTGCTTATTATCTGTTGGGGTATCGTCGCATGCAACGATTGCAACGGTGCATGCCGCTATCAAAAGTATAGCCAAAATTACAAGTAACGCTTTCTTTTTCATAGGTCACCTCATACGTAAATCGTCTTGAGTTTTATCGTATTTATATTATAAAACCATATTTTTAGATAGTCAATATATTGTCATTGCCGTTTTTATTGTGCGGTATGGACAAAATAAACCGTTTGATAGTATAAAGTTTCCCGTTGTTGAATATTCCCATAAGTTTGAAAAATACTAAATGCAAATCGGAGGAATTATGGCTACATTTGGAGGAACTATGACCACTGCTGGTATTGTAAGAAGAATTGACGAGTTGGGACGCATTGTTATCCCAAAGGAAATGCGCCGCACGATGCACCTTAAGGAAGGGGATGAGATGGAAATCCTTTCAAACGGTGAGGCGCTTACGCTGCGCAAATACAGCAGCTTTGAAAGCGTGCTGCCAATCATCAAGTCTACGGCGAAGCTGCTTGCGAAGGCTACCGACGCAACGGTGCTGTTTGTGGACACGTCGTCTGTGAGCGTTGCCGAGGGAAAGGATAAGAGAAAGTATCAGTCCGCAAAGCTCAGCGAGGATTTTGCAAACACCGTGAGGGGAAGAAGGGCAGAGGTGCTGCATGGTAAGGATATCACGCATATGTTTGACGACTGCGAGGCGACGGCGGCATATTGCGCCATAGAGCCCGTCATAGTCGGCGGAGATTTGTTTGGCGCAGGCATTCTTTTGCTTGACTCGAGCCCCGACGACGTGTCACGTGCATATCTTCATTTCTGCGTTGAGTTGATAGCTTCCGCATTCGCATAAAATGAAAAAGAGGACGGTAGAAGCCGTAAAAAACAATAAAGGACGTATGCTGTCGGGGGCTGCGGTGCTTGCGATAGGCAGCGTGCTCGCTAAGGTGCTCGGGGCGCTTTACAGAGTGCCCCTTACAAATATACTCGGCGCAGAGGGAATGGGAATGTATCAGTTGGTTTTTCCCGTTTTTGCGCTGTTTATGGTGCTGTCTACCGCAGGCATACCCACTGCGCTGTCACGTATGGTTGCAGAAAAGAGGGCGGAGGGCGCTCCGACAAAGAAGTACCTTGTATCGGCGATACTCGTGCTTATGTCGCTTGGCACCGTGCTTGCCATAATCACGTTTGCGCTTGCGGGCAAGCTTGCGGCGTGGCAGGGCAATGCGGATACCCGTACGGGCTTTATGATAGTTGCGCCTACGCTCATTCTCGTGAGCCTCATTGCGGGCTTCAGAGGTTGGTTTCAGGGCGAAATGTATATGCTGCCTACGGCGATATCCAACATCATCGAGCAGGTGGTGAAGCTCGCCGTCGGCATAGGGCTTTCCGTAGCGTTTATGCCAAAGGGCGTTACGGCGGCTGTAAACGGCGCTTTGCTTGGTATAGCTGCCTCAGAGGTGTGTGCGCTTGCTTATCTTGTTATAACCTATTTCGTGCGTGGCAGGGCGCTTAAGGCGGAAAAGCTGCACGTGAGCGGCGAGGACGCAAGGGTGATGTTTAAGGTCGCCTTTCCCATCGCTATAGTTGCGGTGCTGCTGCCGCTTTCGAGTTTTTTGGACAGCGTGATACTCGTAAACGTATTGAAGGGCGCAGGCGTGGCGCAGGACGTTGCGACGGCGCAGTACGGCTTGCTGTCGGGGCCTGTAAACTCGCTGATAAATATGCCTATCGTGGTGATAATGTCGCTTGCGGTAGTGGTTGTGCCGTCGGTGTCGGTGTCGAGGGTGCAGAGGGATATAGACGGCGTTATGCTAAAGAGCAGGCTGTCTATAAAGCTTGCATATCTTATCGGCATACCCTGTGCTTTTTTCTTTATGGTGTTTGCGCCGAGACTGCTGCCGATAATATATCCCGCTCTATCGCCGTCTCAGCTCGACCTTACTGTGAGGCTTTTGAGAGTGGTTGCCGCAAACGTCGTGCTTATGTCTGCGATGCAGATATACGTGTCGCTGCTTCAGGCGCTCGATAAAACCAAATATGCGGTGATAAGCCTTGCAGTCGCTATAGCGGTGAAGATAGTGCTTAGCGTTGTGCTCACGCACTTTATAGGCATTATGGGCGGCGCTGTAGCGTCGTTCGCAATGGCGTCAACGGCGTTTTTGGGCGTAAATATCGCTTACTTTAAAATATGCGGCATAAGACTTGAAAAAAGTGTTGGTCTAAACCTGCTAAGTGGTGTTATAATGGCATTGGCAGGGCTGGGAATAAGCAGCCTTGTAAGCAACGATATTTTAGCAACGGTTTTGGGCTTCGCCGTATGTGCGGCGGTCTACGTTTGGCTGGCGTTTCTCTTTGGGCTTATCGGCAATGAGGAAATCGAATATCTGCCTATGCGTCGGCTGCTGAAGGCAGTGCGCAGAGTCGTGCGATTTTGGGAGTATAAGGATGAAAGTTGAAGAAGTTTTAAAGGGCACTCATCAAAGCTACTTATCCGCAGATTTTTTGTCTACGGATTTTTTTAATAAGCGTATTCCGCTTGTCATAAGCGGGGTGGACGGCAACGATATAAAGGCTGTCAAAGACAAGCTTTTGGATACCTACGGCGACGTGGAGGTGCACTGCATTACAAAGGACGGAGAGCAGATTAAAAGAGTAGCCGAGCTTTGTGATACAAAGGACGGAAAACAAATAAAAGGGGTGCCCGAGCTTTGCGACACAAAGGAAGTATTGCAGATAATAGTAGAGGGCTGTGCCGTCACCGAGTGCAAGCGTTTTGACTTTGCCGACTTTGTGCAGATAATGCGCAGACTGCGTGCAAAGGACGGCTGCGAATGGGATAGGGCGCAAACCCACGAGAGCATAAGGATAAATCTCATCGAGGAAGCGTACGAGCTTGTCGAGGCGATAGATTGCAAGGATGCGGATATGATGACGGAGGAGTGCGGCGACGTGCTTATGCAGGCAATTTTCCACACCGAAATAGCAAGGGAAAACGGTGAGTTCGGATACGGCGAAATGCTGACAAATTTGTGCAGAAAACTCATAGACAGACACACCCATATTTTCGGCAAAAACCACGCCCAAAATGCAGAGGAAGCTTTGGTGTTTTGGAACGAGGCAAAGAAGAAAGAAAAGAAGTATAAATCGAGTGCCGACGCTATGGATAGGGTGCCCAAAAATCTGCCTGCGCTGCTGTATGTTGACAAGCTTTTAAAGTATGCAAAAAAGTCGGGATTTTATATTGATGACAAGGACAGTGCGCTCGATAAAGTGCGAGAAGAAGCTCTTGAGTTAAAGGAAGCGGACGAATCGCACAGAACAGAAGAAGCAGGCGACCTTTTGCTTGCCGCTACAAAGGCTGTACGCATTTTTGGTGTGGAACCCGAGATGGCACTTAAAGAGGCGGGCTACAAATATCTGCGCAGATTCACTGCTTTGGAAAATCTCGTAAAGGCACAGGGCAAGGAAATGACGGACTTTACTCTTGAAGAGCTTGATAAGCTTTGGGAACAGGTCAAGGCGGAAGAAAACTGATTGGATATAAAAGCGTTTTTAAAATAACAAAATTGTGTAATAGCGACGGACGAGAGTATTATAAAAAGTGTGATTTTTTATAATACTTTCTAAAAATCAAGGAAATTTAGAATACTTATATTTTAAAAAATCCACTGAACAGTGCGTTTTTTAAGATACTACATATTTTATGGGGACTATGGAAATAGGCACGCTAAAAATTAAAAGCGATCTTGTGTTTGCACCCATTGCGGGGTTTTCTGACGTGGGCTTCAGACATTTATGCGCAGGCTTCGGCGCAGGCTTGACGTATACCGAGCTTGTCAGCGCAAAGGGAATCGTATACAACAACAAGGGTACGCAGGAGCTTATCTCAACGCTTGACAGTCCCTGCGCCGTACAGCTTTTCGGACACGAGCCCGAGTTTATGTATAAGGCTGCAAAGGACGAAAGACTTGGCAAATTCGATGTGTTTGACATCAACGCAGGCTGCCCCGTCAAAAAGGTTTTCGGCAACGGCGACGGCAGTGCGCTGATGCTAAATCCGTCCTTGCTCGGCGAGGTCGTGCAGGCTGTAAAAGAGGGCTCGAAAAAGCCCGTCACGGTGAAGATGAGAGCGGGCATTGAAATGGGTAAACCGCTTGCCGTAGAGTGTGCCGTTGCGGCGGAAAAATACGGTGCGTCGGCGGTCACCGTTCACCCCCGATACAGGGCGCAGTTTTACAGCGGAAGCGCCGACCATACGATAACGAGAGAGGTCAAAAATGCGGTGAAAATTCCCGTCATCGCAAACGGCGATATAGTAGATTTAGACAGCCTCGAAAGGGTAAGAAAAATAAGCGGAGCGGACGGTTTTATGATAGGACGTGGCGCACTCGGAAGACCGTATATTTTTGCCGAGCTTGAAAGGCGAAGTTTTGAATATGACAGGCACGAATGTATCTTGCGACATATAGAAATACTAAGAAAGTATATGCCCGACAAGGTAGTGGCAAACGTGATGAAGCTGCAGCTTTGCTACTATGCAAAAGGCGAGAGCTTTGCAAAGGCGGTGCGTATTGCGGTAGGTCAGGCAAAGTCGCTTGAGGACATATTCGGGATAGTTGACGAATATATGAAATGAGCTTACCATTTTACAAAGTATAGCACGGAAAGGAACAATTAAATATGGAAGAATTGACAATCCAAAAAGGCAAAAAAATTAAATATGTTTTTTCGTTTGATAAAATTGTGATAATCAAAAACGATAAAATTAAAAAAGAAGTAAAGCTGTGTGATGTCGCTGAAATTTTTTATAATCCTAAATTGAGATTTAGGGACGTTCTTGATTTTATTATGTTCAACAGGATGCTCGGATATCGAGTTCATCCTCCTAAGTCGTTTGATATTTCGTTGAAAGGAAAGTGCGAAAAAGTGATTAGATTATGGCTTTCTCCCGATGAATACAAGCAAGTTATACAGATATTAAACGTGAAAGAAATTGGTATTAATTCCAACTGGATATGATATGAGAGGTGATTATGTTTAACATAGTTTTGGTCGAACCGGAAATTCCGCAAAACACAGGCAATATCGTGCGTACCGCTGCGGCGACGGGAAGCAAAGTACATTTGATAAAACCGCTTGGCTTTGATATAAGCGATAGAGCGTTGAAGCGTGCAGGGCTTGACTACTGGCATCTGACAGATTTTATCGTATACGAAAACCTTGCCGATTTTTTTGAAAAGAACAAGGACGGTCGGTTTTGGTATCTTACTACAAAGGGCGCAAAAAGATACGACAGTGCGGACTTCAAAGAGGGTGATTATCTTGTTTTCGGCAAAGAGACAAAGGGGCTGCCCGAAGAGCTGCTACACGACAACTATGACAGAGCAATACGTATCCCTATGATAGCGGAAGCTCGCAGCTTAAATTTGTCCAACTCGGTTGCGATAGTCGTGTATGAGGCGATACGTCAAACGGGTACCTCGCACCTGCTCGAGCAGGGACATCTTACAAAGTTTTAAGATAATAGAATGAATTTTGATAACTATAAAAACAGCGGGGTTTCCGCTGTTTTTATGTGCGAGATATTTTTGCATTAAATTTTATCCGCTTGTGAAAAGAATTTAATTGTGCAGTTTATCTATGACGAAAAATACCAACAAAGCTACATACAGTAACGCAGCCGTTACGCCAAAGCCTATGGCATAGGTATCGTATTCTTCGCTGATTCCGTTAGAGCTCGCATTTTCTACTTCTATACTTTGCAACTCTATCGTAGCGTTGTCCATAAGCGATTGAATAGATGAATAATCGGAAATACCAAAAGAAACATATTTTGAAAGAGTTTTGGTAGTGCCGCCGTCTATTGTGCCGTTTTCTTTCAATTCCTTTGTCAACGCAACTTTGCCCGTCGATGAATTCTTGACTGCAATAACGTATTTTACGTTAAATCCGCAGGTGACCGAGCTTTTTATATCGAATTTAACTGTTACAGATATTTGGTTGAGAATGTCGTAATAATCTATTGAATCTACTTTAAAGCTCTGTTTGACAAATTCTACATTATTTGAGGAACACCCTGTCAGTATGCAGGAAAGGCAGATAATACAGCATAGCGTAAGCATAAAAAATATAATAGACTTCTTTTTCATATCCGTTAATTCCCCCATTTTGACGTGTCATCGGACTTTTTTGCAAAAGCCTGTATGCTGCCTACTGTGTAAAAAATGCAACCTATTATGCTTGGCACGAGAACCTGTATCATCTCTTGCATATATGCGGTGAAAACAGTGTAGTCCGACGTGCTCCAATTATCCAACACGATTTGCCTCGATAAGGCGATAAATGCAATCGCACTTACTGCCGTAAAAAGGCTGAGCACCGCAGACGAAATGCGGAATATCACGTTTTTGCTTAAGCATGAAAACAGATAGCTCATAAACAGCGGCACCATAAGGCATACTATCGCAACCGACGACCATTTTGCAAACAGCATTATTGACGATACTGATGTGTTTTCCATAAGGTCGGCAAAGCCTATAGCATCGACTATGAGCGATATAAATGCAAATAGCAATACCAAGGCGCAAATGCCCATTATTATGATCAAAATACGTTTATAAAATGCTTTATCCATAAAACCCCCTCAACTGAATTTAATTAAGTATACCGCAAATTGCCTCGCAAGTCAATATTTGCGATTTGTATGCGGGGGTATGGCTTTTGCTTGTATAAACGGCAAATTTTGTTTTTTGAAATATAGTTTTTGCCGATATCGGCAATATTTATGGGATTAAATGACCAAATTATGTTTACTTTTTGCCGATATCGGTATATAATTTAGCTATGAAATATTTATCAGTAGCTGAAATTTCAAAATTGTGGGGCGTTTCGGAGCGCAGTGTGCGCAATTACTGTGCGCAGGGACAGATTGACGGGGCATATCTTATCGGCAAAACGTGGAGTATCCCCGAAAGCGCAGTGAAGCCCGAGCGCAAAAACAAAAGCGTTGCTGAGAGAGATACGCTGGTCGGTAGGCTATTGTTTGAAAAGAACAACGGCGTTGAGGGCGGAATTTATCATAAGATACAGGTTGATATGACGTACAACTCAAACCATATTGAGGGCAGCAGGCTCACGCACGATCAGACACGTTATATTTTTGAGACGAATACGGTTGGTATAGAGGACGGCACGCTTAACGTCGATGACATTGTAGAAACCGTAAACCACTTTAAATGTATCGACGCAGTAATAGACGGAGCAAAGCGGACGCTGACTGAAGAATTTATAAAAGACCTGCATAGAATTCTGAAAAACGGCACTTCCGACAGCAGAAAAAGTTGGTTTAAAGTCGGTGAATACAAAAAGCTGCCAAATGAGGTCGGCGGCAAGGCGACCGCATTGCCTGAAGACGTTGCTGTGAAAATGAAGGGGCTTATAGATGAATACAATTCGATAGGCGACGTCACTTTGGACGATATCATAAATTTTCATTATCTGTTTGAGATGATACATCCTTTTCAGGACGGCAACGGGCGTGTGGGGCGGCTTATTATGTTTAAGGAATGTCTGCGTCACGGCATTGTGCCGTTTATCATAGACGAGGATCACAAGATATATTATTATCGGGGTTTAAGCGAGTGGAAGAGCGAGCGGGGATATCTCAGAGATACTTGCCTCAGTGCGCAGGATATGTTTAAAACTACGCTTGATTATTTCCAAATTAAATATTAAGTTAAATATAGAGGTCGGCAGTTTTATGCTTTTGCAAAAGTCACGTCAAGCTTGCGTGGCTTTTTTAAATATCCGTTGTTTTTGCGCAGTGTTTTTTTGTTGCCAAAAAATGGCTTTAAATATTGATAATTTTTTATCAATATGCTATATTATATTTTGTATAACTTATATGCGTATGCGCACGCATTGCGTGTGCGTGCGTGAAAATCAAAAATCATTTCTATAAGGAGATAAAATCTTATGGCAAAACTTACAATCCGTGACGTAGACGTCAAGGGCAAAAAGTGTCTCACCCGTTGCGACTTCAATGTCCCGATGGTCGACGGTGTTATCACCGATGAAAACCGTATCAACGGTGCGCTTCCCACGATCAAGTATTTGGTCGATCATGGCGCAAAGGTCATCCTTTGCTCGCATATGGGCAAGCCTCACAACATTTTTACAGAGGGCTTCGGCTTGACCAAAAAGGAAAAGAAGGCTGTTGAGGCGCTTCCCGAAAACGAGAGAGAGGAAGCAAAGGCTGCTTATCTTGCAAAGGCGCTCAAAAACGACCCTAAGAAGTTTACGCTCAAGCCCGTTGCGGACAGACTCGCCGAAATCTTCCCCGACAAGGTGACGTTTGCAACAGACCTCGTAGGCGAGGACGCACACGCAAAGGTCGCCGCTATGAAGGACGGCGATATCGTTTTGCTGGAAAATACACGCTTTGACGCCGGTGAGGAAAAGAACAGCGAGGAGCTTTGCCGTAAGCTTGCGGATTTTTGCGATATATATGTAAACGACGCATTCGGCACGGCGCACCGTGCGCACGCAACTACGGCGGGCATTGTGCAATACGGCTTTGCAAAGGTCGCAGTAAGCGGCTTCCTTATTGAAAAAGAGCTCAAATTCCTCGGCAATGCGGTGGAAAATCCTGTCCGTCCTTTTGTTGCAATTCTCGGCGGCGCAAAGGTAGCGGATAAGCTCAACGTCATTGACAATCTGCTTGGCAAGTGCGATACGCTTATCATAGGCGGCGGCATGGCATACACGTTCATCAAGGCGCAGGGCGGCACGATAGGTACATCTCTCGTCGATGACGAAAAGGTGGAATACTGCAAGAATATGCTTGAAAAGGCAAAATCGCTTGGCAAGACAATATATCTGCCTGTTGATACGATGGTCGCACCTTGCTTCCCCGATCCTATCAACGCACCTATCGAGGTCGAGTGCGTGGACAGCATGGCTATCCCTGCCGACAAGATGGGACTCGATATCGGCGTAAAGACGCAAAAGCTGTTTGCGGACGCTATTAAGAGCGCAAAGACCGTTGTCTGGAACGGACCTATGGGCGTCTTTGAAAACCCCACCTGCGCACAGGGCACTATTGCCGTTGCAAAGGCTATGGCGGAGACGGACGCAACCACGATAATCGGCGGCGGCGACAGCGCAGCGGCTGTGGCGCAGCTTGGCTTTGCCGATAAGATGTCGCATATTTCAACGGGCGGCGGTGCTTCTCTCGAGTTTTTGGAAGGGAAGGTCTTGCCCGGCATAAGTTGTTTAAATGAGTAAAAATGCGCTATTTGCGCCCTTTTGTGTTTTTCGCAAGAACTTGGCACGCCACGTACGGTATGTACGTTGGGCGTGACCAAAACCTTGTGAGAAAACGCAAAATCATCACAAATATCACATTTTTACCTAAGATAGCAAGAGCGTAAATTTAATAAATCTTTTTGGAATGCTTGGTGCGCTACATAAGAATTTTAACATTGGCGGGATAATCAAGCTGTGAGAAAATGCAAAACATCATACATTGCCTTTTACAGTGTAAAAAGACAACGTGTGATAAAATAAACGGGTTGTTTAAAACAACTCAAAACAAAATTTAAAATATCAGAGGTAAAAATTATGGCAAGAAAAGCAATCATTGCAGGCAACTGGAAGATGAACAATACCATAGCCGAAACAAAGGCTTTGATAACCGAGCTTATCCCCCTTGTTAAGGACGCAGAGTGCGACGTAGTAATCTGCACGCCTTACACCGATTTGGCAACGGCAGTTGAAATGACAAAGGGCACAAACATCAAGGTCGGCGCAGAAAACGTACACTGGGCGGAAAAAGGCGCTTTTACGGGCGAAATTTCCGCAAAGATGCTTGCGGAGCTCGGCGTTGAGTACGTCATCATAGGGCACAGCGAGCGCCGTCAATACTTCGGCGAGACGGACGCAACCGTAAACTCAAGGACAAAGGCAGCTTTGGCGGCAGGTCTCAAGCCCATCGTTTGCGTAGGCGAGACGCTTGAGGAGCGTGAGGGCGGCTTGGTCGAGGAAGTGCTCGTACGTCAGACAAAGGGCGCATTCGAGGGCATTGACAAGGAAGAGCTTGACAATATCGTCATCGCATACGAGCCTGTTTGGGCTATCGGCACGGGCAAGACCGCAACCGCAGAGGTCGCAAACGAGACTATCGCTATCATCAGAAAGACTATGGCGGAGCTTTACTGCCCGAAGTGCGCAGAAAACAGAGTGCGTATTCAGTACGGCGGCAGCATGAACCCCAAAAACGTCAAGGAGCTTATGGCTATGCCCGAAATCGACGGCGGACTTATCGGCGGCGCTTCGCTCAAGGCGGTCGATTTTTCGCAGGTCGTCAATTTTTAATTGCTGCGCTTAACTGAAAAGGATAATTATGAATAAACTTGTACTTGTAGTTATGGATGGCGTCGGCAAGTCCAAAACGGGGCTTGGCGACGCAGTGACTATGGCAAATACTCCCACTCTCGATAAGCTGCTTGCCGAGTGCCCTCACACCTATATCAAGGCGCACGGCACGGCGGTCGGCTTGCCCTCTGACGACGATATGGGCAACAGCGAGGTGGGACACAATGCTCTTGGCTGCGGACAGGTGTACTCGCAGGGCGCAAAGCTTGTTGAGGAAGCAATAGAGAGCGGCGACATCTATAGGTCTGCCGCTTGGACGGAGCTGAAAAACAACTGCATAAATTTTGGCAGCACAATGCACTTTATCGGCTTGCTTAGCGACGGCAACGTGCACAGCAATATCGGTCATCTGCTTGCGCTTGTCAGCCACGCCAAAAAGGACGGCGTAAAGCGTGTGCGCATACATATCCTGCTCGATGGCAGAGACGTGCCTGCGACCTCGGCGCTGACGTATGTGGACGCACTTGAAAATACTCTTGCGGGCTTAAACGACGCAGACTTTGACGCAAAGATAGCGTCGGGCGGCGGACGTATGAAAATCACAATGGACAGATATTTCGCAAACTGGGATATGGTCAAGGCAGGTTTTTATACGCACGTTTACGGCGAGGGCAGAGGCTTTGCGACCGCACGGGAGGCTATCGAAACCTTCCGTGAGGAAAACCCCAACATCATAGATCAGGACCTGCCTGCGTTTGTCATCAAAGAGGACGGCAAGCCCGTCGGAGCAATGGCGGACGGCGACAGCGTGATACTCTTCAACTTCAGAGGCGACCGTGCTATCGAGCTTTCTATGGCGTTTGACAACGTGAAGTTTGACGGCTTTGACAGAGGCAATATGCCTAAGGTGCTGTATGCGGGAATGCTGCAGTATGACGGCGATTTGCACCTGCCGACAAGGTTTTTAGTTGAGCCTCCGCAGATAAAGTATACGCTCAGCGAAAAGCTTGTCGAGCTTGGCGTGAAGTCATATGCCGTGTCCGAAACGCAGAAATACGGCCACGTGACGTATTTCTGGAATGGAAACCGCTCTGAAAAATTCAGCGATAAGCTTGAGGTTTGGGAAGAAGTGCCGAGCGATAAGGTGTCCTTTGACGAGCGTCCTTGGATGAAATCGGCAGAGGTGACCGATAAGGTCATAGCTGCGATTGAAAGCGGCGAATACGGCTTTATACGCTGCAACTATCCAAACGGAGATATGGTAGGGCATACGGGAAATCTTGACGCAACCATAATAGGCGTCGAGGCTGTGGACCTTGCTCTTGCAAGACTGCTGCCTGTCGTCAGACGAAACAATTATACGCTTATAGTGACGGCGGATCACGGCAATGCCGACGAGATGCTTGAAAAGAACAAGAAGGGACAGATTGCAGTGCGTACTGCGCACAGCCTCAACGTTGTGCCGTTTATCGTATACAATGCAAACTGTGAGATAGCGGAAGGCGAGTTTGGCTTGTCAAACGTCGCAGCGACCGCAATGAAGCTTATGGACCTGCCTGTTGACGGGCACTGGGACAAAGCTATAGTGAAATAAGATAAGCTATACAAAAAAGCCTGTCCGTCGGACAGGCTTTTTTGTTTGCAAAAGTTATAATTTAAACCGCCGAGAGAGTTTTCGGCGGTTTAAATTTTGTGATTTAAACGTTTAGATTATCGGTTTTCATCGTTGTCAACAACGTCGGCGGCAACCGCCTGCGCTGCGTCAAAATCAATGGAAACTTGCTCGTTTTGAACATCTAAAGCAGCGGATTTGTGCCTGAAGATTTTGTTTACGGTGTTTATCGCAACGGGAATGAATATAAGCACCGCAAGCGTTTCGGCAATGGGGAAGGACATCCAGAAGCCGTCGAAGCCGAGCGGCGTGTAGGTGCAAAGAACATAGCCGAGCGGAAGCAATATACATATCTGTCTTAAAAGTGAGATGAGCATTGCTTTTATGCCGTGTCCTACCGAGTTGAACATAGCTATCATAATTACGCTGAACGGCGCAGGAATAAAGCAAATAGAGCAAAGGCGCAGAGCCTTGCAGCCTATATACATTCTGTTTGCGTCGTCGCCTACGGAAAACATCTTAAGCAAAACGTCGGGCATAGAGTGGAATATTATCAAAACCGCAAACATATAGCAGAAAGCTATCAGCATCGCAAGCTTAAAGGTCTTTTCAAAGCGTGGGCGGTTGTTTGCACCGTAGTTGTAGCCCATAATCGGAATGCAGCCTTGATTGAGTCCGAAGCAAGGCATAAACGCAAACGATTGCAGCTTGAAGAATATGCCGAATGCCCATACTGCGTCCGCCGAGCGATTGAGTATGCTGTTGGCTATCATATACATTATTGAGCCGATAGAGTTGAGCACTATAGTGGGCAGCCCCACACGCATTATGTCGAGTAAAATTCGTTTTTTAAGCTTGAAGCCCTTTGAAAACAGAATTCTGATATCCCATTTGTTGCGTTTTATCACTATGACGGCAATGGGGATGCACATAGCTAAAATCTGTCCTGCGACGGTGGCAATAGCGGCGCCCGTTGCCCCTAACTTTGCAACGCTGATGAGCAGTGGATCGAGCGCAATATTGGTGAGCGCACCCGCAAGCTGCGTTATCATCGGCACTATCATATTGCCCATAGATTGCAGTATGCGATTGAACATTATTTCCACCATCATTCCGAAAGAGCAGCAGGTGCAAATAGTGAGATACGTTGACGACATTTTGTAGACCGCCTGCATTTGTACGGGATCGCCCGACGAGCCGAGAGTGTACGCACGCACGAATGCATCCGATATAAAATAGCCCGTTATCGCAAAAAATGCGCTTACGATCAGTGAAAGTAATATGCCTGTTTGCGCCGCAAGCCCTGCGTCCTCGTTTTTACCCTCGCCGAGCAAGCGGGAAATGAGCGAGCCCGTGCCTACCGCAAGTCCTATCGCAAATGCGTTTACAAGCAGTTGCATAGGCATAGCATAGGACAGGGCGAGCACGCCGTTTTGCGGATCGTATGCGCCGATAAATATGCTGTCTACTATGTTGTAGAGAGCCTGCACGAGCATCGAGAGTATGGCAGGACCGCTCATTTGAAAAATGAGCTTGCCGATTGGCGTAGTGCCGAGTTTTTTAGATTGCAGATCGTTTGTTGCAGTTGACATAATTTAGTGTATCTAATTGGATAAACCTTTTTTACTTTGCATATAAAATTATATTGGTTTAAAAATCAAAAAGCAACCGATTTGAGGCTGCTCTTAAAATTTTAATGTGTAAATTTGTGGAAATTCAATGATTTTTTTGCAAAAGTGCAAAAAATCTCACATTTTATTGTGCGTTTATGCCTGTGCTCCGTCTGCGGACGCTTGCTCGGCGGGGGCTTCCTGCGCTTCGCTCGGTTCTACGGGCGGCATAAGGTTGGGATCGTCGGGCTTCTCGCCCTTGTAAAGCAGCTTTAAAAGCAGCGGGGCAAGCAGTGCGGATATAACTACCAAAAGCAGTACGAAGGGCATTATCGCAGGGTCTACCATTCCGTTGTCTATTCCCTTTTGGGTGCAGACGATGACGACCTCGGCACGCACCATCATACCTACGCCGACACGAAGGCTGTCTTTAAACGAATATTTGCATATCAGCGAGCCCACGCCGCAGCCCAAAACCTTGCCTATCAGCCCCATAAGGATAAAGCATACGCCAAAGCCCGCCATTGTTGCGGTTATGCCCGAGAAGTCCGCCGTGATACCTATGTTTGCAAAGAATACGGGACCGAATATCATATAGTTGCTTACCTCTACCTTGCGGTTGATATACTCGTGCTCATGCACCGTTGAGAGGATAAGTCCTGCGATATATGCGCCCGTGATATCGGCAACCCCAAACCATTTTTCTGCAGCGTATGCAAAGAAGAAGCAAACCGTAAAGCCGATTATCGGCAGCCTGCGTGTGTGCGGATAGCGTTTTTCGATGATATTCAGCAAAAAGTGCAGGGCAACGCCTATTGCAGCCGCCGCTGCGAAGAAGCCTATCATCTTGCCTATGATTATGCCGACCTCGCCCGCACCCGTGCCGTTGTTGAGGCTGATGAAGAGCGACAGCAGCACTATGCCTATTATGTCGTCCATTATGGCGGCTGCGATGATAGAAGTGCCCACCTTCGAGTTGAGCTTGCCGAGCTCCTTTAGTGTTGCGACAGTCACACTGACTGAGGTTGCGGCAAGAATAGTGCCGTAAAAGAGGTTGTGAATGACGTTTTCGCCTGCATGAGCAAAGCCACCGTTAAAGGCGGTCGCCACGACAAAGCCCAAGCCCATAGGCACGATGACGCCGAGCAGGGTGATGACTACAGACGGCAGACCGCAAATTTTAAACTGCTTGAGGTCGGTTTCGATACCTGCGGAAAACATTATCAGAATCACGCCTATCTTCGCTAAAAATGACAGCCCCTTTAATGTATCCTCTGTAAACACCGTCTGATTTGGAATGAGCTTTATAAGCCCTATCAGTATGCCTGCGACAAGTATGCCTACGACCTGCGGCAGACCTATCTTTTTGCCCAATATGGAAAAAAGCTTTGAGCACATCAATATGAGTGCCAAAGGGAGGAGAATTTCATAAGTTTCCGAACTGCCCATTACGGACAACGCATCAACAAACATAACGCCACCTCTTTTGATGTGTATTGTTATACTCTTTCGTACTTGGCAAAGTCAAGTAAAAAAGGGTGGAATTTTGCGCCATTTTGTCGTATCCGCCTTGTAAAAAGCGGCGCCGACGCTATAATCTACGCAAAAACAAAGCAAAAACGTGACGTATCGGGGCGCAAAACAGGCATATGGACGGGGTGAGCTTCGTCGATATGCCCATATGTGTTGACATTATGGATAATAACTGATAAAATATACAAACAGACTTATTTTATACGTACGCACGTGCGTACGCAAGCGGAGCGGGTAGTGGATACACTGTCGATACTTATGCAAATACTCGGGATAATCATAAACGGCGCAAAGATAGTCGGCGTTTTGATTTTATTTGCTATCCTGCTTGCGGTTTTAAAATACTTTGCTTTGCGTTTTAAGGGCTTCTTGCCCACGGTTGCGATGACGGCGTTTGTGCTGTCTATTCTCAGCGCAAATATCGAGCAGGTCTACGGCGTTGCCGCAATTTTGTGGCTGAGGCTTTCGAGTATCATTTATTCTTTTTCGGACAGCGTGACTTTTATAATCCTTCTGTTTGCAATATTGCTGTGCTGCGCAATCGCCACAAGGCTTGAGGTTTTGTCGCACAGCACATTTAAGCTGTTCAAAATAAAACGAAACGAAAAGGAAGCAAGCGTTGACGCTTGCAATATGTCAAATTCTTATCTGGCGACGACGCCGGTGCTTTTGTCTTAAATTTTTTGCGCCGAATGGCGGTTTATTTTAAAATACATTCTAAAAAATATATCTGAAAATCTGTCGGGCGCATTATGCGCAAAAACAGATTTAGTCCCGCAAGCTTGCGGGATAGATAGAGGAGATAATTATGCTTAAAATAGAACATCTTGTAAAAACGTATCCGAAGAGCGACAGAGTTGCCGTCGACGACATTTCGTTTGAGCTTCGCCCCGGCGAGATATTCGGCTTTTTGGGACAAAACGGCGCAGGAAAATCCACAACCATAAAGTGCCTTACGGGTATACTGCCCTTTGACAGCGGCACGATAGAAATATGCGGTCACGACATCGTAAAGGAGCCTATCAAGGCAAAAATGTTTATGGGCTATGTGCCCGACAACCACTCCGTGTATGAAAAGCTTACGGGCAGGGAATACGTAAACTACGTTGCCGATTTATACAAAGTGCCAAAGGACCTGCGCACCGAGCGTATGGACAGGTTTGCAAAGCTGTTCCGTCTGGAATTTGCCATCGACAAACAGATAAAGTCGTATTCGCACGGAATGAAGCAAAAAATTTGTATCATAGCCGCTCTCATTCACGAGCCTAAGCTGTGGGTGCTTGACGAGCCTATGATGGGACTCGACCCTCAGTCCACCGCCGAAATCATCGCTCATATGAGAGAGCATTGCGCAAAGGGCAATACGGTGTTTTTCTCAAGCCACAACCTCGACCTTGTAAAGAAGCTGTGCCACAGAGTCGCTATCGTCAACGAGGGCAAGCTTATAGACCTCTTTGACCTTGCGGGCAACGAGGAAAACAAAGCTAACCTTGAGGAAAGATTTTTCCGTATTACCGGCACGTATGAAGAAAGACTCTTTGAGGACTACATTGCGCAGGAAAGTGCGGATATGCGCCCCGATATGCCCGTAGAACAGGCGCAGCAGCCGCAGGCGGACGAGAACGAAATCATCGAAAATAAGTCCGCTCCCGACACGGATAAGGGGGAAGAGTGATGAAGGGCGAGTTTTCTTTTCAAAGCGTAAGAACGCTTTTTAAGCTGGACTTGCTTTCCCGCTTCGGCTCCACGCACAAGCGAGGGGTGAAGTACAGGATAATGCAATATTCCAACTATCTGTTTTTTGTGGCGATATATGCGTTGCTTGTGGTGGGCATATTTTATCTCACAAAAATGTTTGTCAACGAGGGCAATCTGCGGCTTGAGTTTCTGACGCTTGCCGCTACAATCACTCTTGCGATCGCAACGGCTATCAGCACGGGCACCGTCATCAAAAACCTGTATCAGAACGGCGACAACGAAATGCTGCTGCGCTTCCCCGTGAGCGGCAAAGAAATTTTGGTTGCAAAGACGATATACTGCTATCTGCACAACCTCATCGTATGCCTGCTGCTGATGTTGCCGTTTTATATTTCATTCGGCGTAGTCACACATGCGAGAGTAGGCGACTATTTTGCGTATATTGCGGTGACGCTGCTGTCAACGCTGCTGCCGTTTTTTATCGCAAATATCATAGCCGTGCCGGTGATGAAGCTGATGAACGTGGTGAAAAATCAGTTTTTGCTTGTGCTCATTCTCACCATTGCGGCAATTTGCGGCATATTTGTGTTTTATCTTACTTCGCTAAACACCTTCCTCAACTATCTGAGGCGTGAGGGGCAAACGCTGTTTTCAAGCGGAACTATTTATCACTTTAAACAATTTGCCCAAAACGCATATCCCTTTAACTTTTATGCGGAGCTGATAAACGGCAGGCTGTACGGCGGTCTTAGCTCGGGGCAGCTTGCGCTCAGATTTTTGTATCTCTTCCTCATCAACGCAGCGCTTGGCGTAATAGCCTACTTTGTGACGACGAGAGAGTATTACAAAACCATACTCTACGGCATAGAGACCGAAAAGGCGTCCTTTAAAAAGAGCATAAAGGACAAGCAGCGTCCTGTGGCGTGGGCTTTGTTCAGACGTGAGTTTTATCTGATACTGCGCAGCTTCAACTACTCGTTTCAGTATTTCGCAATGGCGTGCGCAGCGCCCGTTATGGTGTTTTTCTGCAACCGCCTTGCGGCTTCTATGGGCGCAGAGAGCTTGGGTGCGCAGATAATGCCGGGGCTTACGCTTATGGTCATAATCATATTTGTGACCATAGTTGTGTCGTTTGCCTCAACCTGCATTTCGAGAGAGGGCAACTGTTTTTATCACACAAAGATAATTCCCGTATCGTATATGACGCAGACGCTTGTCAAGTTTGCGCTGTACTCGGGCGTAGCGAGCATATCCGTTGCGCTGTGCTGCATGGTGTCGGGCATATATTACACCACCGACGCAGGCGGACACGCACTGTCGGCTATGGACGTAGGCTCAATCTTCTGCATTTGCGAAATATTGGTTATAAGTCTTACGAGCCTCTATATGCTGCTCGATATCAAATCGCCGACGTTCAACGTTGGCGGCGACGGCGAGCTTGTCAGCGCAAACAAAAACGTAGCGCTCGCTATGATAGTGGGCATTGCGGTGGCAATACTTTACGGCGTATTCGCAATGGTCTTCAGCTTTATCCCCGTAAAGGTGGGCAGTTGGCAGATCACTACATTCGGCGGCGATATAGGCAATATATATCTGATACTTGCCATAGTGTCGCTCATCCTGTTGGGGGCAAGCCTTTCGGCGCTGTTTGTCAACCTCAACAAGAAATATCAAAACATAATTCCATAAGGAGGATAGCGAAATATGAAAAAAGTTATGATCGGAATTTTGATATTGATACCTATCCTCATTCTTGTCATCGTTGCTGCGGTGTCCAACTTCCTCAAGGTGAACGCTTGGATAGGCGTCGAGGACATCACGCTTATTGACAGGACTACGGGACAGGAGGTGGAAAGCCTTACGGTGGTATTTCCAAATCCAAACCCGAACGAACGTATCCGCAACTTCAACGACTTTATAGACGTGGAAATAAAGCCCGATTATGCAAACAGATATTCTATTGAATGGCGCATTTCCGGCGACGTGGAATGTATGGATGAGGGCTATCAGGCGTCCTATGACAAGTATCTTGAGGACCTCGAGGTGTACAACGCATACGTCAAGGCATACGAGGGCTACGAAAAGCAGATTTACGATTTGGAGGAAGAGGCGATACAGGCGCAGATAAAGCTGAATGCCGATATCGACGCTATCCAAAAGCTGATTGAAGATTATGAGATCCCGTCCTATGAGGGCGAGGAGCAGATAGAAGAGCTCAAGGCGGCGGCTAAGGCGGCTGAAGAAGAAAGAAATGCCAAAATCGCCGATTGCCGCAACAAGAGGGACGCTCTTGTCAAGCCCGATTTGGAAATCGTCGAGCCTCCTGCGACGCTCGTAGGCGATGACGGCAAGCCTGTATCGAGCAACAATACGGGAAAATTTGTCGTGAATTCTTATTGCAGATTTACAGTAGTCGTGCAGGTGGAAAGCATAACGAGAACGTTTTTGGTCACCGCAGAGGGCTACAATGTGGAAAGCATAGAGCTTATACCCGTCGGCACAACGGATAAAGAGGTGCGTGTGGGCGAAAGGCTGCGTTTGGACGCAAAATTCCAGCCCCGCAGCAGCATAGTGTCTGAAACTATATGGACAAGCAGCGATCCTACCGTAGCAAGCGTGGACGCAAACGGCGTTGTTACGGGACATAAGGCGGGCAAAGTAAATATCACCGTCAAGGCGGACAAGCGTGACGAAACGGACGTCTATGTTGAAACGAGCTGCGAGATAGTAGTCAAGGCAGGCGCAAGCAAATTCGGAAAGGAATTCAGCACCTCAAAACGCAGCTTTACGCTTGAGGAAATAGGACTTGGTATTGACGATATCGACATACAGTCCTGCATGGGCTGCCAAATCGGCGCAGGCGTTGTAAATATCAGCGCAGACACCGCAAAGATTGTCAGAAAGGGCGGCGAGGTCATCACCGTGCATATCTGCGATGAAAACGATATCGCTATAGAAAACGCAGACGTTTATCAGATGTCAAACGGCTTTGTGTTTGCCGTGAGCGAGCTGCCTCTCAAGCTTAAGGCAGTGTGGAAGGATGTCTTTAAATCGGGCGAACCCGAGGGCGTGGCTTGGGAAACGTCAAGAAGCGACGTCGTGACGGTCGCAGGCGGCACAGTGACGGCAAAGGGCAGCGGACTCGTTGACGTCGTTGCAAAGCTTGACGGCAAAACGACAAGCATAATTCTCAACGTAAGAGTTAAGCTCGTGTCTATGAGCCTGCGTACGTCGGACGCCGCATTGCAAGTAGGTCTTGCAAAGGAGACGGTGTTTGCGGCGGAAAGATTTGAGGACGCAAGCCTTACGTCAAAGATAGCAAACAGCACTTATATTCAAATCATCGGCGCTCCGACAAGAGGCGACGGCGAAAGCGAGGCAAGCTACAGCTATAGACTCAGAGAGTTTTACCGTGCGTTCAATTACGAGGTGATAAGCGGCGGCGAATACGCATACTTTGCGGACGCAGACAGCGTCAGCGACTTTGCAAACCGCCTCATATTTAAGCCCGAAGCGCTCGAGGGAAAGGGCAAGCAGTCCATTACAGTCAAGGTGAGCGCAAAATATCCTAAGTATGAGGGCGACGTAAATCTTACGACCGCAACCGTGACGATAAAGACTATCTACGGTATTGAGGTTTCAAATATCGCAGAGCTGCGTAAGGCTGCCGTTTATCAAAAGGAATATGCCTATGCGGACGGAAATCTGCAGGACAGAGAGGTCGTTTGGGAGTTGAAAAATACCGTGTATCCCGGCACCGAGAGAGCTCGTGAGGACAGATACAGGGTGTACAACGGAAGGCACAGCCTCAAAACATACGCTATCTGCTTTGCGGGCGACGCAAGATACGAGGATGAGAAAAATCCCGACGGTTCGCTGCTTACGATAACTGACGGAAATTCTGTGGTGATTTATGGCGACGTATATGGCAACGGCTACAGGCTGAGCGCAGAGCGCAATCAGGTCGAGGGTGTGCAAGCTATGCTGTGGATAGCATGGAGCAACGTCACAGTCAGCAACCTCAATATGAGGGCTAACAAGCTTGAAAAGGACGGAATGCTCAGCGCAAACGACACGCAGGGACTTAAGGGCGAATGCTTCCAAGTGTTTTCAAAGGAAGAGGAAGGCTATCAGCGCAACCGTACAGTCAACGTCACGGTAGAGTATTGTATAGTTGAAAACGCACGCCGAGCGGGGCAGACCTACAACGCCGACGTCACGTTTAAGGGCTTAGTTGTGCGCAATGTGGACTCAACCGCATTCTATATCCCCTGCCGAATGACAAACTATATCGACGTGGACGGAAATTGGACGGCATTCCCCAACTACTCGCACATCAATATGCACAACTGCGTGTTTTCAAACTGCATAAGTACGATAGGCTCATATTCTTATGAACGCTTCACCATTATGCCTAAGACAGGACACAATGACGATCCGTTTAACGATTACACCGTCGGACAGGGTAGATTTGTCAGAGACGACCTTGAGGCAAATGCGGAGTTCTTCCGTGAAAACTTTATCAAAGATCACCACATCAATACCGTTATAAAGCAGACGGGCTTCCTTGACGTTTACAACTGGCAGGACGTGCGCAACGCAAGCATAATCGATGTGGGCGATACAACGACAAATCAGCTTATCGGCAACGTCGCAGGCAGCGTGCTTGCCATAAACTCGGCATTCAGAAACGCATCGTATGTAAGCAAAGAGGAAAATACGACCTATTTCCACGTCGGACTGATCAGCACAGGCATTTCGTTTGGCGAGGGCATAATGGACGAGCCAAGCTATCTTGAAATAAGCTTTGAGGACAGCCGTTTCGGTGCACCGATAGAAACACGCAAGATAGAAGTTGAGGGTAATGACCTTGCGGCGATAGGCGCAGAGGCGTTGAAAGTTATGGAAATAAAATTCTATTGCTACTCTAACACGGCGGATATAACGCCATATTCGCACTATGAGATCAACAGTGATTTTATCAACAGATTGCATAGTTAAACATTTTAAAAAGCGCTCGCTGCGGCGGGCGCTTTTTTTGTTGAATATCCATAAAAATAATGATATACTAAATACTAATATATAATAATACAATATATACTTCGGCGGTGCCTTATGTCAAAAAACAAGATACTGTTGCTGGATTCAAACAGCCTTATGCACAGAGCTTATCACGCTTTGCCAAATCTCAAGTCCTCAAAGGGCTTGTATACGGGCGCCATATTCGGCTTTTTGAGCATACTCCTGCGCCTTATCAAGGAGCAACAGCCCACGCATATCGCAGCCGCTTTTGACCTTAAAGGTCCCACCTTCCGCCACCTTATGTACGACGGCTACAAGGCCACACGCAAGCCTATGGACGAGGAACTCAGACAGCAGGTGGAGCCGCTCAAAGAACTTATCACCGCTATGGGCATAAAGATAGTCAGCCTCGAGGGCTACGAGGGCGACGACATACTCGGCACGCTTGCAAAACGCTTTGATGACGAGTGTATCATCGTCACAGGCGACAGAGACAGCTTTCAGCTTGTCAGCCCCACTACAAGGGTGTTCTGGACAAAGCGTGGCGTGACGGATATCGTGGTTTATGACGAGGCAAGGCTGCTTGAGGACGGCTTTACGACCTCGCAGTTTATAGATTTTAAGGCGCTTATGGGCGACGCATCGGACAATATCCCCGGCATTGCGGGCGTCGGCGAAAAGACGGCAAAGCTTTTGCTTGAGCAGTACGGCTCGCTTGACGGCATACTTGCCCACGCCGACGGAATAAAGGGCAAGGTCGGACAAAATGTGCAAAACGGCAGGGATATGGCGCTGCTCAGCCGTGAGCTTGCAACGATAAACACCGACGTGCCCGTGCAGTGCACTCTTGACGATATCGCATTTACGCCCGTATACTCGCAGAAGGTCAAATCTCTGCTCGGCTGCTTTGAGATAACCTCGCTTATGAGCAGAATGAAGTTTGAAGACGGCGAGACGGTCGAGGCGGTGTCCGTTGAAAAGCAAACCGTGCGCCTAAGCTCGCTCGAAGCAATAAAAGAGGCTATGCGGGGCGACGAGGTTGCAGTGCTCGTGGGCAGAGAGATAAGCTTTGCCTTAGATGAAAAAACCGAGTTTGTAGTGGACTGCGCCGAGGACCTCTTCAGCGAAGGACCGTATTTTGACGACGCTATGCAGTGCGTGGTAGAGTGCGTAAAGGATAAACGCCTCATCTGCTATGATTTTAAATCACTGTCAAAGCAGCACGGATTCGATAACGCACGCTTTTTCGATATTATGATAGCGGCGCACCTTGCAAGAGAGAGTATGCCTATAAAGAGTGTGTCGCAGGTGCTTGGAGCAGACGGCTT
Source organism: uncultured Christensenella sp. (assembly GCA_910584155.1). Lineage (GTDB taxonomy): Bacteria > Bacillota > Clostridia > Christensenellales > CAG-917 > CAG-475. The sequence continues at coordinate 75,002 of CAJTYG010000005.1, forward strand.
CGGCGACGGCGCCGTCGAGATGTTTATAGAGTGCAAAAAGCTTGAACAGACGCTCGGGCAAAAGCAGCTTGAAAAGCTGTTTTATGAGGTTGAACAGCCGCTTTGCGTAGTTTTGCGCAATATGGAACAGCGTGGCGTTTGCGTGTCTGTGGAAAAGCTCAAATCGCTCGAGAGCAAGTACGGCGCAATAATAGACGGGCTTTCACGCAGTATATTTGAAAAGGCGGGCTGCAATTTTAACATCGCATCGCCAAAGCAGCTCGGCGAGGTGCTGTTTGAAAAGCTCGGCTTGCCGCACGGCAAAAAGACAAAGACGGGATATTCCGTCGGCGAGGACGTGCTTGCAAATCTCGTGCACGTAAACCCCATAATAAAGGATATTTTGGACTATCGCCACTATACTAAGCTGCAGTCGACCTATGTGACGGGGCTTCAGCCGCTTGTAAACAGAGGACGGATACACACAGAGTTCAATCAGTGTATCACCACGACGGGCAGGCTGTCGTCTACAAATCCAAATCTACAGAATATTCCCACACGAAGCGAGGAAGCTAAGGATATTAAGAGTGCGTTTTTGCCGAGCGAGGGCAACGTGCTCGTGTCTGCGGACTACTCGCAGATAGAGCTCAGGTTGCTTGCGCATATGAGCGGCGACAGGCAGCTTATAGACGCATTCAACAACGACGACGATATACACGCAATCACGGCGTCGCAGATTTTGGGCATACCCATCGAGGCGGTCACCGCCGATCAGCGCCGTGACGCAAAGGCGGTAAATTTTGGCATAATCTACGGCATAAGCGGCTTCGGGCTTGCCGAAAACCTATCCATTCCGCAATACAAGGCAAAGGAGTTTATCGCAAACTATTTCAATATGCACCCGCTTGTGCGCTCGTATATGGACGGCTGCGTCAGCGAGGCAAGGGAAAAGGGCTATGCGATAACGCTGCTCGGCAGACGGCGCAATCTGTCAGACCTCAATTCTTCAAACTATCTCGTGCGCTCGTCGGCGGAGCGTATGGCGATGAACACACCCTTGCAGGGCTCGGCGGCGGATATCATCAAGCTTGCGATGCTCGGGGTGGAAAGACGTCTAAAAGACAAAAAGTCAAAGATGATTTTGCAGATACACGACGAGCTTATCATAGATACCGCCGTGGACGAGCTTGACGAGGTAAAGCAGATTCTTACAGAAGAGATGGAAAACGCATATAAGCTCAAGGTGCCGCTTGTCGCAAAGGCGGGACATGCGTCAAATTGGGGAGAGCTGAAGTGATATGAAAATTGCGATAATCGGCGGAATCGGATCCGGCAAAAGCGAGGTGCTCGAGGTGGCAGATTCACTCAGGCTGCACACCTTGAGTGCGGACTATATAAATGCGGAGCTGTTGGGCTCTCTCGACTATTTTTATGGCATTAAAGACGCTTTTCCAAACGCCGTTGAAGGCACTACTATAAACAAACGGATATTGGCGAATATAATTTTTTCGGACACCGAAGCACGGCTCAAGCTCAATGAAATAGCGCACCCGATGATACTTCAACGAATAAGAGAGGATAAAACCGATCCCATAGTGGTCGAAATACCGCTCATTATAGAAAGCGGCGCAAGGGATATGTTTGACGAAGTTATACTTGTGCATACGCCTATGCTAAAACGCCTTAAGAGGCTTAAGGCAAGGGGCTTGAGCGTGAAGGACGCTATAAAGCGAATAAAGGCGCAGGTGAGCGAGCGTGAGCTGCGTAAAATCGCAACGGCTGTGATAAACAATGGTGGTAATTTGGATAGACTGCGCAAACGGGCGAAAGCGGTGTTTGAGAAGATTTTGTCAAAATAAGCACTTTACATATACAAATAAGCGTAATAAAATACATTTTTGGATAAAATGAGGTTCAAATATGAAAAATGAAAAGGACGACGGCAACAGACGTCATCTGCTCGCCGACGAGCTGAAGCAGGCGGGCGAGGAGCTGAAGCAGCAGCACGAGGAAATTACAAACGAAGTCAAAACAAAGGTGAAAAGCTTGGGTGTTATTAAGCTTGTCATACTTGCGATATTGCTTGTGGGCACGGTGCTTTCATTTGTGTTTTACGATGAAATATTCGGGGAGAATAATGTGTTTTTGCCGTCCGAGGGACGGTCGCAGTTTCTCAACGGCTTTCTCGGGATAATGCCGCCGTTTATAAAGAGCGTACAGATAGTGTCTATCACGCTTTTTGTCGTCACGGTGCTTTTGGGCTTTATAAGAAGATTTTTCGGCAAAAAGACGCAGAGGCGCATAACGGTCACGCTGCTCATCTGCAATCTTATAAAGTGGATCACTGCGGTCGTGCTCGTCATAGTGGTGCTTGCGGTCTGGGGCGTGAATACGGGCGCACTCATCACGGGCGCAGGCGTGCTGACGCTTGTCGTCGGACTCGGAATGCAGTCGCTCATAGCGGACGTCGTGGCAGGCTTGTTTATCGTGTTTGAAAACGATTTCAACGTGGGCGATATCATAACTGTGGGCGATTTCAGAGGCACAGTTGTGTCGATAGGCATACGCACGACTAAGCTCGAGTCGCTCGGCAACATCAAGATAATAAACAACAGCGAGATAAAGGGCGTGTTAAATCAAACTAAAAAAGCGTCCACGGCATTTGCCGAAATAAGCGTAAGCTACGGTGAAAGCCTGCCTAAGGTGGAAAGGACGATAGAGGATAATATCAAAAATATAACGGTCGAGGGTGCGCTCGGCGAGATAAAATACGAGGGCGTAAAGGCGCTTGAAAGCTCGTCGGTGCTGCTGCTGTTTTCTGTGTTGTGCAACGAAAAGGATATCGCTGTAGTGACAAGACGGCTAAACAGAGAGCTTAAAATAATGTTTGACGAAAACGGAATCGAAATTCCGTTCGATCAGATCGTCGTGCACTCAAGCGACGACTGACAGGAGGTTTTTATGACTGAAGAAAGATGCTGCTGCTCAAAAGAGGCGACGGGGACTATCCCTATTTTGAGGATAATAACAAAGCTTGACGCTTTGCTTGCAAAAAACGATACCGCCGAGGCGGAAAGACTGCTTTGCTATTGGGAAAGCGAGGCACGTGCGCTAAACGACAGCAGAGGACTTTGCGAGATACTCAGTGAGCAGATAGGCTTTTATCGCACGGAGGGCAAGGCGAAAGAGGGCTTGAGGGCTGTCGATGAGGCGCTTGCAATACTTAGCTGCATAGACGTAGGCGACAGCGTGTCCAATGCCACAGTATATTTAAACTGCGCAACCACGATGAAAGCGTTTGGCAAGGTGCAGGACGCAATGCAGTATTACGATAAGGCTCGCAGCGTGTACGAAAGCCTGCTGCCAAAGGACGATTTCAGATTGGCGGGCTTTTATAACAACTACGCCACAGCTCTTTGCGAGCTCGGCAGATACGAGGAAGCACGTAACTGCTACGGCAAGGCTATCGACGTGATAAATGCAAAGGGCAACGCTCCCGAGCTTGCAGTGACATATGTCAATCTTGCGCAGCTTGCATACGACGAGGCTAAGGCGAAGGGCGGCGAGTGCGACGACGAGGTGGACAGATTGCTTAACTTAGCGTATGCCTGTCTTGACGACGGTGAATTGGAGCGTGACGGAAATTATGCCAACACCTGTCGCAAGTGCGCACAGGCGTTTGGATTTTTCGGATATTTCCTGCAAAAAGAGGAGCTTGAGTTGAGGGCGCAGGCGATTTACAATAAGTAATTATGAAAGGACTTGAGGAAGCGAAAAAGTTTTACACCGAGTGCGGCGCAAAAATGCTTGAGGAACAGTTTCCCGACTACGTCGGGCGCATTGCCGTCGGGCTTGTAGGACACGGCTCGGAATGTTTCGGCTTCGACGACGAGCTGTCACGTGATCACGATTTCGAAACGGGCTTTGCAATGTGGCTCACCCGTGAGGACGAGGCAAAAATAGGCTTTAAGCTGACACGGGCTTATGACGCTATCAAGGCGCAGTACTGCGGCGTTAAGCTTGAGCACACAAGCGTTATAGGCGCAAACTCGCAGGGCGTGTGCGTGATTGAGGACTTTTACAAAAAATACACAGGCTGCGAGGGCGCACCCAAAACTGCAAAGGATTGGCTTTTTACTGAAAGCGAGTATTTTGCGGAAGCTACCAACGGCGCCGTATGGCGTGATGACCTCGGCGTTTTCAGTGGAATAAGGGAGCAGATCTTAGGCGGAATGCCTGCCGACGTGCGCCTCAAGAAGCTTGCGGCAAGAGCCGTGCGTATGGCGCAGACAGGGCAGTACAATTATCCGAGGTGTATCGCACACGGCGAGGACGGGGCGGCTATGCTTGCGCTTTGCGACTTTGTGCGCAACGCTGTCGAGACGGTGTTTTTGCTGAACGGCAAGCATTGCCCGTATTATAAGTGGGCTTTCAAGGCAATGAGGTCGCTGGAAATTTTGGGCGATATGACCGCTCCGCTTGAATTTTTGCTTACAGCCGACAATGATAAGGCGGGCAAAAAAGTTAAGGCGGAAATAGTTGAGGATATTGCGCTTGTCGTGGCGAATGAGCTAAAGCGGCAGGGACTTGCGGACTGTCAGGGAAATTATCTTGAACCGTTTGGCTTCGCTCTGCAGAAGCGGATAAAGAGTGCGGAGCTTAGAAATATGCACATTCTGGTCGGATAAAAAAACGGGCGTTTGCCCGTTTTTTTTGTATGTTTTATTTGAGTTTTTATAAGCTTATTTTGAGGCTTTCATTTCTTCTGCCTTTGCAAGCAGGTCGTAAAACGGCTTTATCGACAGAAACTGCTCAGCCAAAACCTGTGAGAGATTTTTGCTCAACAGCAGGTTTATATCGTTGCTTTCGGCAATTAAACCCGTGTTTTTGCGATTTAGCCAATTACGTACCTCGCCGTCGCAATCGGCGAATTTGCTTCCCTTCAGCTCCTCGCCGTAAAGCTGGAACACGCTCTGATTTTTGTAGCACTCAAAGGCGGCTTTAAATTCCTTTGAACCGTCAAGTATGAGCTGTCTGAAGTTTTTTACCGACTGTGCGTCCGCCTGATAGTAGCCGCAGCCGTAGCGGAAGCCGTAGGGCGACAGCTCAAAGAAATATCCGGGCAAACCGTTGTAAAGCTTTTTATCCCTCAAAAATACGCACCACATCTTGTCACGGTATAGATATCCGTCTGTGGCGTATCTCATATCTCTGTATATGCGGGATATCGTTTTGTCTATCTTCGGCTCGACGATGAAATGCGGATCTATGGACAGCATTGTCGGCGTAAGGTCGGTGACAAGCTCGGCAAAAGGGCGCACAAGATATTGCTGATAGTCGTCCTTATGCTGCTTATACCACTCCTTTGAGTTGTATTTGTGATTGAAATATAAAAAATCTATTGACTGCTGTGTAAACATAATAACTATATAAACAGCGCAACAAGCGTATTTTCAACGATTGTGCGCATCGCTCCGTAGTCTATATAAGGGTGTTTGTCAAATATGTATTCGTGCGAAAAGGATTGCACTATGTCCATTGCAAAGTGGACACGCTCGCTCATATTCGGTGCGTCTGCGCCGAGTGCGGCAAGCTTGGCGGAAATTTGCAGGGTGAGGTTGTCTTCAAGCTCGATAAAGCGAGCGTTTACATCGCCGTCGGAGTGCGACAGACTGTGCAGTGCCTCGTGTATTTTGGCATTTTTGTGATGCAGGTCAATCGCTATATCGAGCACTTCCTTTGCCAACGTGTAGTAGTTTACGGGCGAGCTTAGCCCGTCGATAAGCGCAAGTATCGGCGAGAACGAATTGTTTAAATGTATTTCGAGCACGTCAAGCAAAATGTCGTGCTTATCCTTAAAATATCCGTAAACTATGCCTGTTGATACGCCCGCCCGCTTTGCGATCTGCGCCGTGTTTGTGCTGTGATAGCCTACCTCTGAAAACAGCTCATAGCCTGCCTGTACGATTTTATTTTTCTTTTCGATCGAGCGCTCCTGCTGAGGCTTGCGCACTTCCTGTCCCATAACAACCAACCTTATCGATTTGCGCACGATATGCGCTTTTTGATATTATAACGCTTTTTTGCCGCTTTTGCAATATCAATAACCGAAAAACAAAAATGTGAAATAAATTTCATATTTTTTATTTCAAACGGTTGACAAACAAAAAATGCGAGTGCTATTATTTTGGCGAAATGTGAAATAAGTTTCATATTTACACATATAATGCAGACGGAGAGAGAAAAATGCCACTTATCGTAGCGCCTATAGGCAAAGAGCTTAAAATCATCAAAATTCTTGCGGATGAAAAGACAAAAAAGCATCTTGAGAGTTTGGGAATAACGTTATCTTCAAGCGTAAGGATAATATCGCAAAGCGGCGGCAGCACTATCTGTAAGATAAAGGACGGTCGGCTTGCTTTGGACAAAAATCTTGCAACTAAAATTTTAGTAGCGTAAAGGAGGTACTATGCAAAAGACATTGGACGAGTTTATCATCGGACAGTCGGGAGTCATCACCGCAGTGGGCGGCGACGGCAGGATAAGGCGAAGGCTGTTCGATATGGGCGTTACACCCGGTGCGGAGGTGCTTTTGAGAAAGAAAGCTCCGCTTGGCGATCCTATCGAGGTATCGATGAGGGGCTATGAGCTGACGCTGCGCAAAACCGAGGCGCAAGCCGTGACGTGCAGCTACTCTGAGGAAGACGAGAAAAAGCTGCTCGCCGATAAAGAGGATAAAAAGCAAAAGCGCTTTAGCCTCTTTAAAAAGGGCGACAAAAACGCTAAGGATAAAAAGACGGGGAGGACTGACTTATGATGAAATTTGCACTTGCAGGCAATCCGAACTGCGGAAAGACAACGCTTTTCAACAGTCTTACGGGCTCTACGGCGCACGTCGGCAACTGGCCAGGCGTAACGGTGGATAAAAAAGAGGGCGTATATAAAAAATGTGCCGAGCCTATATCGATAGTCGACTTGCCGGGTATATATTCGCTCTCGCCGTACACCCCCGAGGAAGTCATTTCAAGAAACTACATTCTCGACGAAAAGCCCGACTGTATCATCAACATCGTCGACGCAACAAATCTTGAGCGCAACCTGTATCTGACCACACAGATAATGGAAATTGACGTGCCCATCATCATTGCGCTCAATATGATGGATGCCGTAGAAAAGAACGGCGACAGGATAGAGCCGTCCGAGCTCGAAAAAAAGATAGGCTTGCCCGTCGTGGCAATATCCGCTCTTAAAGAAAACGGTCTTGACGAGCTTATGTCACGTGCCTACGAGGTGAGCAAGCAAAAGAGAATAGGCAGCACCGTGCTTGCGGGCACGGAGCTTATGCACCTTATAGGCGATTGCAAGATAGCGCTTGAAGGGCAAAAAGTGGACAACGCACTTTTCCACGCTATCAAGCTTGTCGAGCTTGACGAAATAGAGGTGAAAATGCACCCCGAATCCGCCAAAATGGTGGAGGAATTCAAGCAGACCTTTAAGGACGATACGTTCGGCTGCGACTTTGAGGCTATAGTTGCCGACAGCAGATACAAATACATATCCACAAACTATTCCGCAGTAGTCGTAAAAAACAAAAAGAGCGAGGGGCAGAAGCTGTCACGCTCGGACAGGGCGGACAAGGTGCTTACGCACAGAGTTTGGGGCATTCCGATATTTCTGTTGATACTGTTTGCGATATTCCACCTGACCTTCTCGGAAAACTTTTTGTTTATAGGCTACGGCTTGCCCGAGGGCTGGGTGTCGCTTGAGGGCACCGCTGCCGAAGGACTGTTCGGCGAGGGCGGAATAAATTCGCCGGGCGTATTTTTGCAGAGCCTGCTGGGACTTGCGACCGATTCCATAACGGACGCAATAAGGACGGCTATGGAAAACGGCGCCGTAGCGGAATGGGCGACGGGCTTCGTTTGCGACGGCATACTCGGCGGACTGTTTTCGGTGCTCAGCTTCCTGCCGCAGATACTGCTTCTGTTCCTGTTTTTCTCGATACTCGAGGACAGCGGCTATATGGCGAGAGTTGCGTTTATATTGGATAGAATCTTCCGCAAATTCGGTTTGTCGGGCAGAGCGTTTATGCCTATGATAATGGGCTTCGGCTGCTCGGTGCCCGCAATAATCAACACACGTACGCTTGCGGATCAAAACGAAAGGACGGCTACGCTTAGAGTTATTCCTTTCTTCAGCTGCGGCGCAAAGCTGCCTATACTTACGGCAGTGGCGGGAGGCATACTGTCGCTTGCCAACATAAACAATGCGGATATCATCACATACAGTATGTACCTGCTCGGCGTAGTCGTTGCGATATGCGCAGTGCTGCTGATGCGCAACACTACAATGAAGGGCGACGTTCCCCCGTTCATTATGGAATTGCCCGCCTATCACGCACCGCAGTTTAAAAATCTTATGCTACACCTGTGGGATAAGCTCGAGCACTTCATCAAAAAGGCGTTTACTATCATACTCGTATCCACTATAGTGATTTGGTTTTTCAGCCACTTCTCTTGGAGCTGGCACTATCTGCCCGACGAGCAGATGAACGAAAGCATACTTGCAAACCTCGGACAGCTTATTCAGCCGCTGTTTACGCCGCTTGGCTTCGGCAGTCAGCTCGGCAGCTTTGGGTGGGTGTTTGCGGTCGCAGCTATCACGGGACTTATCGCAAAAGAAAACGTCATTGCGACATTCGGCACGCTTGCGTCCTGCGTGGTCAGCGGATTTATTGCCGACGAGGCGCTGGAAGGCGTTGACGCCATCGAGGCTCTTATAGGCGCAACGGGCATAGGCATACCCGCACTGATAGCGTTTATCGCATTCAACCTGCTCACAATCCCTTGCTTTGCCGCAGTGGCTACCGCAAAGGCGGAGTCGCCATCAAAGAGCTCATTCCGCTGGACGCTGCTGTTTTGGGTGGCAACATCTTACATCGTCGGCACAATGATATACCTCATCGGCGAGTGGTGGTGGACGCTGTTTATCATCCTTGCGCTGTGGGATGCGGCAATCACGCTCATAGTTTTAAACAACAAGGGCAAAATACATTTGGACGGTGCGTTTGCTACTCTCAAGAGCAAGCTTGGCAAACGTAAAACGGAGTAATTATGGGCGCAGTTGAAATAGTTATAATTGTGCTTGCAGTGCTTATAGTCGCAGCGTTTATCGTGACGTATATCGTGCGCAAGCTAAAGGGCAAGCCTACGGGCGAGTGCGCCTGCTGCCCGCACGCAAAGGCGTGCAAGCATGGCGACTGTTGCTCGGCAAAGTTGGACTTATCGCAGTATATCAAAAAGGAAGATAAGCCCGACGGCAAAAATAGCTAACGTTGTTCCTTGCATTTTGCAGGTATTTCCTCTCTTTTAACGCACAGAGGCGGAGGCATTTGCCTCCGCCTCTGTGTTTGTATTTTAAAATAATACTATTGCTCGTTTTTATCTGTTGTATCGCTGTCGCCGAGCGTGTCAATGTCGTTGTCGGCGTCATCTGCGCCGCTATCTTGGCCGTTGCCGTCCGTCATGTCCGCCATAGACAGTGCGTCAAAGTTGTTGGACGTGAGGCTGTCAAGCTCGGATATGTCGGCGCTCTCAATAGCCTGCGCTTCCTTTTCGCTTTCACGCTTTGCGATGAGACTTGCTCTGAGCCGTGAGGAATCCTTTATTACAAATATGACAGGAATAAACGCAAATATCGCAATTATTGCCGCCGCAAGGAAAATTTCGTAGGGCGGGGTAAAGTTTTCGCCGTTCATTCCCATTGCGTTCAAGCCTATTATCAGCGAAACGATAGGACCGACTATCATCGGAATGAGCACCGAAAAGCACATTCTCACGCCCTGAAATCTGCCCTCATAGCCTGTGGGAATGTAATCCTGAAAGGTTGCCCCCAGCGCACCGCCGAGCGACAGTATAGCGCCCATCATAAGTATTCCGCCGATGTAGAGTATGGCTTGCATACCTGCGCTGCCCGTCTTTGTAAACTTAAGCAGATAAAGGCTGAGCGTGCTCAAAATCATTATCACGAGCAGGGGAATAAAGAAGTGCTTTCTGCCAAATTTGTCGTACAGCACGCCGCAGATGCCCGTAAACACTGCCGAAGCTACTATTATCACCGCAAGAGGAATGACAAAGCTGTCGCCGAAGCCCAACGTGACTACGACGAAGTTTATGAGATATGAGAAAAAAGTCTGCTGCGCAATGCCTATTATGCAGGACGCCGTAAGCGTGACGTAAAGCATTTTGTTGCTCTTTGCAACGCTCGGACGGAAGCCGTAAAAGGTTTCCTTAAGATAGTTTGGGTTGGAATTTTTTATTATGCCTTTTTTGTCTTTGAGAATGAAAATCGCAAGTATGCCCGATACGAGAGGAATAGCACCCAAAACTACGAAAAACAGCCAGTTGCTTGCGTTTTCCTTTTTGTAGAGAGGCCCTAAGCCTATAAACACCAAAACCACGGCGATGACGGGCAGTATGGAAAGTATAGCGTTTACCTTGCCTCTGTTGGTGGTGTCGGTGTGGTCCACCACCCAAGCGTTGAATGCGGCGTCGTTGGACGTCGAGCCTGCAAGCGTCATCACGCAGTCAAAGATGATTAGCATTGCCGCAACGCCTGCCACCATTGCGCCCTCGGCACGCATAGGAATAGCCGCAAACAGCATTATGGTTACGCCCCAAAAGATGTAGCCGTATGCAATAAAGGGCTTGCGTTTGCCCACCTTGTCGCAAAGTCCGCCCGCAAAAACGGTGGTCACGGTCGCCGTGATAGCAGAGAAGATGACCATAAGCGTGGTGACGACGTAGCTTAAATCGCTCCTGCCCGAATTGCTGAAAATATCCTGCGCAAAGGTTGCGAAATACATATTTTCAACTATCCAAGCTATCTGCCCGATAAGCCCGAAAAAGATAGCGCAAAACCAAATTTTTGCGCCGAGAGGCGTTGATTTTACACTGTCAGCCTTGATACCTTTTGAAATTTTGCTCATATTGCCCCCTTATCACTCATCAATATATTTTGAATGTCAAATAAAAAATGCGTTATCGTCATTTATCTTAAATAGCGTGACGTAAATAACGCAACAAAAAATAAATGGGGCGAATTTGCAAAACAAATTCGTTAAGGATATACGAAATATTTATCTCGGTCCAAAACCGTTGATGACTGTATGTCGCTTAAGGCGCCGTCTTAAGCGTTTGCCTTATTTTTTGCCTCACGCACGGCGGTTGCAAGCTGATCGGGGCAGGATGTGGATTTAAAGCCGCACCTTATCCCCTTTAACGTCGCTTCTATCTCGTCCACCGTCTTGCCTTCCACAAGCTTTGATATACCTTGCAGATTGCCGTTGCAGCCGCCCTTAAAGCGGACGTTTGTAACAACGTCGCCCTCTATGTCAAATGTTATCTGCGATGAGCAGGTGCCTTTTGTAAAATATATGTATTGCATATCAGCCTCGTAAGTTGGTTTAAAATAATTATAAACAGATGTTTCTTATTCGTCAAGATACAATTTGCAGACTAAACTGCGTTTTTATATCCCTCGCCCCAAGCGTACATTGCGTCAAGAATGGGCTTTAGCGTTTTGCCAAGCTCGGACAGCGAATATATCACTCTCGGCGGCACCTCGGCAAAAACCTCTCTGTCTATAAGTCCGTCGTCCTCGAGCGAGCGCAGATTGTCCGTCAGCACCTTTTTGCTTATGCCGGTCACCGTTGCCAAAAGCTCGCTAAAGCGTTGAGGACGGCTTAGCAGATTTCGTATTATCAAAAGCTTCCATTTGTTGCCTATGAGCTGCACGGTCGTTGCGACGGGGCACTCGGGCAATTCTTCACGAGTTAGCATAATATTACGCTCCTTTGAGTTTATGGTATCAAAAATGAAGCATAAAGTCAATAGTTTAATTTTAAAACTAAGTAACAAATCTATTATCTGATAATAGAAAAGTAACGGTCTTGTATTTGAATTTGTCCGCTGTTATACTTTGGGCGTAATCGATGAGGTTGCAAAAAAATATAAAATTTCGGAGGCAAAAAATGAACAGTTTTAACAAAATAAGCGTGACGGATCAAATGCGCACGGAGTTGCACGACAGTCTTAAACTGACGGGTGCGGAAATCAGTATCAATACGTTGAGCGCAGGCACGGGCGTGCCGTTTGTACACTCGCATAAGCAAAATGAAGAGATTTATGCCATTCTCGACGGCGAGGGTAAGGCTGTCATAGACGGCGAAGAGGTATCTTTAAAAAGCGGAGATTGGTTGCGCATTTCGCCCTCTGCAAAAAGACAGTTTTTCGCTTCGGACAGCGGGGCGATAAAGTATATCTGCATACAGGTCAAGGCAAATTCGCTTGAAGGATACACATTGACCGACGCAGTGGTTTTATGATAAAATCGACATAAGCAAAGCGCAACCGTAAAAGGCTTGCGCTTTGCGGATACAACGACTATGCAACAGGATAACAGAAGAATTCAACTTATAAAGTATCTGCTTGACGAGGGCGGCTATCGTTCGGATATTCCAAACGACGTTTATTCGCAAAAGAGGTTGCTGCGTGCGCTTTTCAACGTGCGGCATCCGCTGCCCGTAAGCAAAGAGTTTTTGCTTTTGCAGGACGAATATCTGCAGGAGGAACTGAAGCGCAAAGGGGTGACGGATATAGACAGTCTTACGCCGATCGCACCCGACATTTACGTGTGGCAGGGCGATATAACGGCGCTTAGGTGCGACGGCATAGTCAACGCCGCAAATTCGCAGCTACTCGGGTGCTTTTGCCCGAATCACGGTTGTATAGACAACGCCATACACACCTTTGCAGGCGTGCAGCTACGGCTTGAGTGCGCAAGGATAATGGATGCGCAGGGCTGCGGCGAGCCGACGGGGCAGGCAAAAATAACCAAAGCTTACAACCTGCCGTGCAAGTATGTTTTGCATACCGTAGGACCTATCGTATACGGCGAACTGACAAAAGAGCTTGAGGACGAGCTTGCCTCTTGCTATCTCGCCTGCCTCAAGCTTGCGGATGAAAACAGCCTGCAAAGCGTAGCGTTTTGTTGCATTTCCACAGGCGAATTTCACTTCCCGAACGAGCGTGCGGCGGAGATTGCAATACAAACGGTGAAGCATTATAAGCAGCTTACAGGCAGCAAAATTAAGATAGTTTTTAATGTGTTTAAGGACAAAGACTATGAAATATACACAAGACTTCTCGGATGAAATAGACAGGCTTAAGAGAGTGCTTTGCGAAGCGGACGCCGTTTTGATAGGCGCAGGCGCAGGGCTGTCCACCGCCGCAGGATATACGTATTCGGGCGAGCGATTTCACGAAAATTTTGGCGATTTCGAGGCGAAATACAAGCTTGAGGATATGTACACGGGCGGCTTTTATCCATTTGAAAGCCCCGAAGAATTTTGGGCATATTGGTCACGATACATACTTTTAAACCGCTATTGTGACACTTTAAACCACGTTTATGAAAATTTATATGAAATTGTCAAGGATAAAAACTATTTTGTGCTGACCACAAACGTCGACCACTGTTTTCAAAAATCGGGCTTTGATAAAAACAGGCTGTTTTATACGCAGGGCGATTACGGCCTGCTTCAGTGCAATGTGCCTTGCCACGGCAAAACCTATGACAACGAGCAGCTCATCCGCCAAATGGTCGCCGAGCAAAAGGATATGAAAATACCCTCAAATCTCATACCTCGATGTCCCGTATGCGGCGAGCCTATGACGACAAACCTGCGCTGCGACGACAGATTTGTGCAGGACGACGGCTGGTATGCGGCTTGCGACAGATACAACGCCTTTGTTGAGGACAACAAAGACAGCAGGATAGTTTATCTCGAGCTCGGCGTTGGCGGCAACACTCCCGTGATAATCAAATATCCGTTTTGGCGTATGACTGCCGATAATAAAAATGCTATGTATGCCTGCATAAATCTCGGCGAAGCGTTTTGCCCTAAACAGATATCGGACAGAGCTATCTGCATAAACGGCGATATAGCGGACGTCATAGATAAGTTGAAAAATAAATGAATTTAAGACCTTTTAAATCTCTGTTTTGTTTGTTGGAAATATTTACAACTTGACGTACTCTATTATATTATATATAATTATATAGTATATAGTAATATGGAGAAGTATACCCAAATGGACAGGTCAGAGAAAATCAGACGCATATATACGATATTTCTCGCAGTGTTTGTGCTCGCTTGCGGCATAGCGGTCATATGCGTGACGGCGGATATTTACTATTCCGGTAAGGACAGCGGCGTTATCTACAGCAGTCAGATAGTTGCCGAGCGCCTTGAGAGAGTGGCAATTCCGCTTTTGTTTTTGATCGCCGCAGTGATAGTCGGCGCAATTTTCCCGTTATGCAGCAATAAAGTGAAACCGAAAAGCGAGGATATTTTGAAAAAGCTTCGCCAGCGTATGCCGTCGGGCGGCGACGGGGAAGAGTTTGAAAGGGCGCAGGCGGAATATAAAAAATATGCGGCGGTACGTTTGGCGGTTTGGCTTTTGGCGCTTGCGGTCACGCTTGCGGGCGCAATCTATTCCGTGTGCTATCTTGCGGACGGCAGGCATTTTGCGGGTGCGGATATCACCCGTGAAATTTTGCTTTTGGTAAGACACGTGCTGTCCTTTACGCTTGCTTCGCTCGCAGCCTTGGCGATTGCCTCGGTGCTTGGCGGAGTATTTGCAAAAAAGCAGTTGAATGCGCTCAAGGACCTTATAAAGTACGGTGACGGAAGCACGGACGGCTTTAAGCAGCCCGAGCTTGTAAATAAGGCAAGGACGGTCGCAGGCAGCAACATAGCTTTGATCGCAACACGCAGCATAGTGTTTGTGATTGCCGTAGCCTTTATCATCGTGGGCGTGCTGAACGGCGGCGCTCGGGACGTGCTTGTAAAGGCAATAAACATTTGTCAGGAATGCATAGGCTTAGGCTGAGGAGGTTTGTATGCAAATAGCGATAATTGTCATAGCAGCCGTACTCGGCGTTGGGCTTATTACATTTTTTGCGGTGTATTATGCCGTAAAACATAAAGCGGCGATAAAAGCTGCGGCACAGACTGCGGACACAGCTTCTGCAAGCGACAGCCCTGCGGATAATGTGGATAGTGTCGTAGATAATGAAGTAAATGCGCAAGTTTTGCAGGACGCCGCACAGTGCGACTTAAAGTGTACAAATGCCGTTGCTTCAGAGGCGCAGGACGGCGACGTTGCAGAGCAAAGTGAGGTAAGCGCAGGGGACAGGCTCAAGAGCGGTTTTGCAAGAATGAAGCAGTGGTTTATCGACCACCGCCCGAGCAAACGCAGGCTAATACAGCTGTATGCTGCGCTACTTTACAATGCAAATATCAAGGGCTTTATTACGGGCAGTATTTATACGAGCGAAACCACAAAGTATATGTGCGTGCCGGGACTTAACTGTTATTCCTGTCCCGGTGCGGTGGGTGCGTGTCCGTTGGGCGCACTGCAAAATGCGCTTGCCGAAAGTCAGACAAGGGCGCCTTATTACATTTTGGGCATACTCGGAATCTTCGGGCTTATGTTTGCAAGGACGGTATGCGGCTTTTTGTGCCCCATAGGGCTTTGTCAGGAGCTGCTGTATAAGGTGCGTACGCCAAAGGTAAAAAAGAGCAGAGTTACAAGGATATTTTCCTATTTGAAGTACGTCATACTTGCGCTTGCGATAGCGTTGCCGCTCATCTATGCGGCGTTTGACATTCCGCTGCCCGCATTTTGCAAATACATATGTCCCGCAGGCACGCTTGGCGGAGCAGTGATGCTGCTTATAAATCCCAACAATTCGGCGCTGTTCGGGCAGCTCGGCTGGCAGTTCACTTGGAAGTTTTGTCTTGCGATAGCGCTTGTCGTGGCGTCGGTGTTTATCTTTAGATTTTTCTGCCGTTTTCTCTGTCCGCTGGGTGCGATATACGGCTTTTTCAACCGCTTTGCGCTCATAGGCGTCAAGGTGGACAAGGATAGTTGCACGGACTGCGGACTGTGCGTTTTGCATTGCAAAATGGATGTAAAACACGTGGGCGACCACGAGTGCATAAACTGCGGCGAGTGTATTGCGGTCTGTCCCGCAAAGGCTATCAGCTGGAAAGGCTCAAAGCTGTTTTTGCGCCACAGTGCAGAGGCGGAGGCT
Organism: uncultured Christensenella sp.; assembly: GCA_910584155.1. Classification (GTDB taxonomy): domain Bacteria; phylum Bacillota; class Clostridia; order Christensenellales; family CAG-917; genus CAG-475. The sequence goes on from CAJTYG010000005.1 coordinate 91,142, forward strand.
TTGCCCGTAGACATAAAGCCCATAACGGTAGTGGACGGCAAGGCAATGCTGATATCAGATGCGGCGGCCTTAAACAGACCTGATTTGGAAGCCGCTCAAACGGAAGCTGCAAGCGAGATGAGCGTAGACAGAAAAGAGTTCAACGAGCAAGCAAAGGCGCAGTATAATGAGCGTAAGACCATTTCAGAGGCGGAAGAACACATCAACGTAAAGCCGAAACGACCTGCAAAGTTTTGGGTGGAAATGGTTGTGTGGATACTTGCGGCAGTCCTGCTTGTGTCGGCGCTTGTATATTACAATGCAATCGACGTGGACAGGACAATCACGCCGCCGAATGAAGCAGTGACGACGGGCAACAAGGTGGGCGATATTGCGCCCGATTTCACCGTGTCGATGTACGGGCAGGGCGGACAGTTCAATTTGTATCAAAACAGAGGCAAGCTGACGGTGGTCAATTTTTGGGCGACATGGTGCACTCCGTGCGTGGCGGAAATTCCTTATTTCGATCAGCTTCAATCCGAACATTCCGAAATATCGGTTATAGCGATACACGGCTCGTCCACACGTGACGTGCAGGAGTTTATAAACGACAACTGGCCCGGTCATTCGCTGATGTTTGCGCAGGACAACTTAAGCGGAACGCAGTGCCTTACGTTTAAGATGTTTGGCGGCACGACGATGTGGCCTATGACCGTTGTCATTGACGAAGAGGGCAAGATACTCTATAACAGTACACAGTCATTCAGAAGCTATGAGCAGCTTGAAACGCTCATATTGAGCTTGATTGCGTAAAAGAGGATTTGGATTTGTGGTAAAAACAAGCGGCGGAATTTCCGCCGCTTGTTTTATGTCGTTTTGTTTAAAAGCTTTGTTGATTATGCTTCTTCAACAATTTTTGAGAAAACATACATAGCAATGTCGTTGCTTGTGAATGTGACAGTGCCGTTTTCCAACGTTACGGTGTAGGATACGGTTCCCATAAAGTCGGTGAAAGAGAAAGTATAAGTTCCGTCGCCGTTGTCTTCCCAAGTGCCTGATTCATATTCTTCATAACCGGATGTGCCGAGTCTGGGGTTTTCGACATATTGCTCGATGATGTAAGCCCCGTCTGTGCTTACGGTGAGCTTAAAATACTCTTTTGTAATTACGGTACCGTAGCAATCATCGCCAACCGCCCAAGTTTTCTCTTCATTTGAGTCATAGTATGATACCAACTCGTAAACGCCGTCTATTGTTTCTGCGGCAGCTTTTGTGAAAACATACATTGTGGTGTCATCGCTGACAAAGGTAACAGTGCCGTCTTCCAATGTTACGGTGTAGGTAACACTAAAGAAAGTGAATACAAATGTATAGGTTCCGTCACCGTTGTCTTCCCAAGTGCCTTCTTCAAATGTGTTATCATAACCGCCGCCCATCATGGGACTTTGAAGCTTTCCGATAAAGTACGTTCCGTCTGCGTTGACCGTGAGCTTGAAAGTTTCTTTTGTCAGTGCAACACCCTCATACTCATCACCGATTGACAGAGATGTTTCTGAGCCGAGGTCATAGAAAGAGGAAAACTCATATTCGCCGACTATGGCAGGTTCTTCTTCAGATGATTCTTCACCGTAGTAGAACAAGGGGAACATCCACTCATAGCCCTCTTGCGCAGACATGCTTACTTGGAAGAAGAATGTTTGAGCATTTGCGGTGTAGAATTTTTCAAGGAATGTTTTGAGCTCGTTTGTGAGGGGATATACGCCGTCACTGTTTACATACTTTGTATAGTAGTTTTGCGTGGTGATGTTTGCAGGCTCGTTAAATATTGGTTCTCTGCTGCCTTCGGGGTATGTGACCGTAAAGTCGTTGAAGCCTCTGAGGAACAGACGGTAGTCCTCAAAAGTGTTGCCCTTTGTGAGGTCTTCCTTGTCGGAAGGGGTGGTTACGTCAAATATATAATTTGCATAAACGGTCGTGTCAAGAGAGTAGAGCATACCTTGCTCGCCGAATCTTGATGAGGGAAGCGTGCCCTTGAGCATAACTACGACAACGGGACCTGCGTCTGTACCATAGTGATAGAATTTATCTCTCGGATTGTAAACGAGATTTGTCGTATCGTTTTGCGGCACGGGAGTGAGCGTTCCCTCTTGAGCGCCATATTGTGTGAGCGTTTCCGTGACGGTAATGACCTTTGTCGTATCGGAAATATTTTGATCCTTTGTGATTTTGACCGTAACATTCTGAGGATAGCTGTCCGCTTTTATGGAAATCACAAAGTAAATTGTGCGTTCCGCAACGACTTCGCTTTCCGTCATTTTTGCGGATACGGTGCTGTTTCTTACAAAGCTTGCGTCGGGGATATCATCGGAAAACTCCTGACCGTAGCTCGAAGCCGCAGTCTTAATGCAAGCAAGCGTTTCGCCCTGTACGGTAGCGGTGTATTTTGCAGCAACCGTAGGCGTAAATTCGATGATAGCGTTTGCATTTTCCTTGTAAACGGTGAGCATAGCGGTGCCGCCAACGCCGTCAAGCTTGAGGTCCGTTGCCGCAGGAGTTGCAAATACAAAGCTTACATTCATCGGCGCTTCGGTGTCGTTTGTCGCTCTGAAATAATAGGTTTTGCCTTTTTCAAGCACGGGGTCGCTTGTAAAATAGCCGCCGCCTGTTGCCGAGCCCTCTGCGAGGAACTGATTTTGCAGATATACATAGGTCAAATCAAATGACTTTTCAATGTGATATGTGCCCGATGTATAAGGCGCTATAGCAAAAAACTTTGTTTCGCCTGCGCCCACCGTGACGTCATATTTGTATGCGGGATATTGAACATAGCTTTCAAAGAAAAGGTTTTCCTGCGCATAAGCGGTCTTTTCGGCATCGGTCATCTCGGTGCCCTTGAAGTCAAATGCGGTGACGGGATAAACCGTGATTTCCATTTGAGTCTTTGTGCTCGAGAAGTCATCGCCCGTATAATAGCCGTCCTCGTCATGGTCGTAGGTGAAGTTTAAGGGAAGCTCCGCTTTCACGTGATAGTCGCCCTTGGCTTCAAATATCTTGGCAATGCCGTTTGAGGCAAGGTCTACCATCTCAAGACAGTTGCCGCTGAATGTGCAAACGCCCACCTTAACGCCCTCTGCAAAGAAGGGTGTGCCGTCCACGTTTTTGAGCTTGACCTGATAAGAGAATTTTTCCGCCAGAGTGATTGTCAGCTCCTTGTTTTCAGCCGTCAAAGTATATTGTGTATCTGCGGGGATCTCGGCAGTCGAGGGCAGGTCATCGAGCTCCACCGTATAAGAATCTGCAGGCAGCTTGAACGTTGCTTTGCCGTTTGCGTCGGTGGTTTTTGTCTCAAAGGATGCGCCTCCCTTTGTGATCGTGACTTTTACGCCCTGTACGGGAGCGCTGTCTGCGGATAAAACGGTGACCGTATAGGTAGGCGTTTTATCGCCTTTATCGCAGGCAACAAGCACAAGACACAGCGTCAAGCAGAGCGCAAGAAGTACAATAAATATTGATTTCTTACTGAATTTTGCCATACTTTACCTCCAAAGTAATATTTTTGTTTTAATTACACATTGTTACTGTCATACAGCCTGTTGTACCAGCAGAAGCGCAGCCACTCGTTGTCGAGCACCTCGTCGAAGTCGGAAACGCCCCCGTCCTTATCGTAGGTGAGTGAGTTGTTGCGGCACTCTACGTACAGCGTCAGAATGTCTACAAGCTGCTGATCCACCTTGACAAGCCCTTTGTATTCGCCGCTTGTGGGTGCGCTTGCAATATAAGCCTTGATGATATCGGTGTAGTCCTTGTACTGCTCGCCCCATTCGGTTATATCCATTTCGGTGTCGTAGTTCATGCCGTCGTCTGTTTCAAAGAAGGCTACACGTTTTGTAAAATCAAACATCTTGTAGTTGAGGGGTTTGCCGTCGGCGGGATCCGTTACATAGCTGTCCACAAGCTTGGTAAGAGATTTGTGCTTGCCTAAGGTGGATATGTTTATCACGTCGACGTAAAGGAAGTCGCCTACGGTGCCGTCGGGGTTGAGGGCGTGATAATACCCGTCCACGACAGTGTATTTTACTGCGCCTGCAAGCTCGACTTCGCCTGTGATTTCGCCTTTGTCGTTGAGCACCTGCCAGTAGTAGTCGTATGAGGCGGGCGACATCACGGATGCGGAGCTTCCGACGTTTGTTATATCAAAATCAAGCAAGCCCACCTCGCCCATCTGGAATGCAACGCAGATATAGTATTTGTGTCCCGCAGTCAGATAGCGATATGCGACTATGTTGTAATCGTTTGTGCCTTCACGTGTGAAATAGGCGTCGCCGCAGTAGAGCAGAGGCTCGTTCGCACTGCTTTCGTCGTCATAAAGCCAGATTTGAGACGCAAGCTTTGAGGAGTCTGCTTCCTTGATGTATGTCTCAATCTTGTAAACGCCGTCCGTCTCGGGAGTAAAGGCGTATATCTTTGACGGGAAAGGATTGATGTATCTCGAAAGGTCTGCCGTCGTGACCTCGTCGGCATTCATCTCGATAGCCGTCTTTTCGGTGAGCCCGATGATGGGGTTGCCAACAGGTTTGCCTGCGCCGTAGTGCGAATAGAAATAGCAAGCCTCAAGCCACTCGTTCGGGTGCGAGTCGCTGCCGCTCACTCTGCTCATAAACACGACGAGCAGATCGTGCAGCTCCTTGTCCACGGGCAGCATGCCGTATATTTCTGACGCAACCGAGGTCGAAAGATATTCTATAAGGTCGCTGCGCCAGTCTTTGGTCACGCCGTTGACGGTGAAGCGGCAGTCCACAACGTATTCGCCGCTCTCGTCTGTGCCCAGAACGAACTGCGCCAGCGAATATCTCGGGTGCCATTTGGTTATGCCCATAACATTGACAAACAGCATAGGCGATGCGTCGTTGCCCGCAAACGCTGCGTTTTCAAGAGAGGCAGTGTTTATGTGATAATAGCCGTCCGCCTGATTCAGCGCCGCTTCTGCGTAGTAGGGGAATACCGTGTCGCCCTCCTCGAGAGTGCCGTATGCGGCAGGACGGAGCATATCCGTAGGCTCGGCTATATCCTCGGTGTCAAGCATGCGGAAATTGCGTATAAATACGTTGTCCTTGCCCACGCTGCCGCTGTTGTCCTTTACGTAGGCAAGCACGAGAGTGTGTTCGCTGTCCAGAAGATCTGCGGTGAGGTAGCAGGTTTGCCAGCCGCTTGATTTACCGGATATTTCTTTTACAATAGTGTGATCCCACAGGACGGAAAGCACGTCGCCATCCTCTTCGGTATCCGAATAGTATTCAAATGTCAGCACCTTGCCCGCAGGTATCTTCACCGTTGCATAGATAGCGGCTATGGAGTTTGCCTTGCCCGTGTTTGATGCGCAAAGCACCTTGTTTGCGGACGCAAGAGGATCTTCGCCCAATATGAACGGCCATACCGTGTCGTCGTCTTCCTCCCCGAACCAGCTTATCGAAGCGTTTGCAGGGAACTGCGCCGTGTTGTTTATCGCTGCGGCGACCTTTTCGTAGTGGTCGGCGTCAAGCGTGATGTCAGGCTTTGAAATCTCGTTGTTTATGGAATCGCTTTCCAAGGTGCCGGGGATAAAGTCTTGCACATATTCGTCGCCGACGTATTTGTCGAGAAGCCGTCCCCAAACCTCGGCGGAGCTGATAGCGCCTACTTCGATGCGGGCTATTGCGCCGTAGCGGTCGACGACTATAGTGGTCGGCCAGCCTGTCACGCCGAATTTGCTTGCAAAGCCGTTGTAGTCACGCATCATCGGGAAGGTGTAGCCGTAGCGCTCATGATAGTTGATTATTGCGCTGTCCGAGTCGCCGCCGGAATAGTTGCTTACAGCCAGAATCTCGATGTCGTCGCCGTAGGCTTCGTATGCCTCCTGCATTGCGGGCATTTCCTGCACGCAGTAGCTGCAGTTTGTGCCCCAGTTGTTTATGATGATAGCGTCTTTAGTCTTTAGCAGCTCCGCTATGGTGTAGGTTTTTTTGCTGCCGTTCACCTCGTAGGGCGTCGTAAACGTATAATTGTGTATGATATCGCCCATCACGTATCTGATATTTTGCGCAGGCTTTTCCATAACGACTGACGACGTGAGGATGATTTCGCCGTTGAATTCGGTTGCGCTGAGCACGGCAGCCTCAAAGGTATATCCTGCGGGAAAGTCGTTCAGCTCCACCTCTGCGGTGTAATTTGCGGGCGCAAGCGATACGCTTATGACGCCGTTTTCATCTGTATTGCCGGATGTGATGAGCATATCGTTTTCATCGTAAAACGTGACAAACTTTTGTTTAAACAGCAAGCCGCCCTTGCTTTTTACGGTGACGCTGTAGGTTTGCGTTTCGCCGTTTGACAGCGTAAACCGTACGGACGGATTTGCGCCCGTTGCCGACAGCGTGCCGCTGTAGATATTGCCGCTCGGCAATGACGAAACCGAAACGGAATATGTGTCGTAATTTAGCTCTATCGTTGCAACGCCCTGTGCGTCCGTCGTCGCAGTGCCTGCAAGCGCCGAGCCCTTAAGCCAGTTTACGGTGACGTTTTGCGCAGGCTGTCCCGCCTTGTCTATGACTGTGGCGGAGTAGTTGACACGCTTAAATGCAAGCTTTATCGTGACGTTGCGCATTTCGGAGCTTACGGAAATGGACGTATAGGTCAGATTTTCGGGGATATTTTCAAGAGAAACCGCATATGTTGCGGGCGCAAGCGATACGGTGGCCTTGCCCGTCATATTCGTGACGGCGGATCCGTCGGATTTTTTTGCGGACCATTTGACGGTCACGTCCTCGAGGGGAGTGCCGTCGGGACTGAGCACCGTTACCGAATAGTCAACCTTGTCGGCATTGTCGCAGCCTACAAACACTGCGGCGCAGGCAACCAGTATCAACACTGTGAGTAATGTAAAGACGACAAATTTTCTTTTCATATCGACCTCTTTGACAGCGCAGATTGCGGATAAACCTCTGTCTGCATCTGTTTATTATGTTTCTCCATTAAGTTTTTTTGCAGATTTTGGCAAAACAGCGTCGAGGCGTAAAAGGTTTAAAAACTGAAATCTGATTTAATATGTAGTGTTTATGCAATTTACTGCATAATGCTTCAGAAGGTTTTTAATAAAAGTATACTTTTCCTACAGCGCTGTTTTATTGTTATTTATACTATTTAATAGCGTATTTAGCATATCATTGAAGCCAAAATCTGTCAACTAAAAGCTCTGTAATAAATGTATACTTTTACTTATATTAAATAAATAATCAGCCGAAACAGTGCATTTTTAAGTATATCTATGCAAAATTATGCAAAAATCAGACATATTTATGCCAAAGTGTAAGAGATTGCAACGGTTTTTTGTAAAAATTACGCCCTTGCCCGTGGTATATTTTCACTGCAAGGGCACTTTAATTATGCGTTTTCGCCAAGAGCTTTAGTCTTGTTCAGCTTGACAAAATAGACTACAGTCAAAGCTACCGTGACTGCCATAGCTATAAGGTCGGCTATAGGGGCGGACAGCAAAATGCCGTCTATTCCCTTAAATATGGGCATAACGCAGATGAGGGGGATAAAGCAGACGACGTCCCGTATAAGCGATGTCAGCACCGCAAAAACGGGCTTCCCGACGGCTTGGAAGAATATCGACGACATCTTTATCGTGCAGGTGAACGTCACAAGCGCAAGGAATATGCGGAAGGTCTTTTGCGCAAAATCCCAGTAGTCGTCGGGGTTTGGAATGTTGGTCGGCTTGCCGAACATTGCTACAACTGCGTTGGGCGCTATCTCAAACAGAAGCGTCGCTATAACGCCGACTGCGAGAGTGCAAAGCAAAATAGCTTTGTAAAGCTTTTTGACACGCTCGGTATTCTGTGCGCCGATGTTGTAGCCTATGATAGGCTGACAGCCAAGCACTATGCCGACAACTATGTTTATGACGACAGTAAACACCTTGCTTTCTATGCCGATGACTGCAATGGGAATGTCTGCGCTGTAGTGCGACATAGAGCCGTACTTTGCAAGCATAATGTTGCAAACAAGCGCTATGACTACTATAGTCATTTGAGTGATGAAAGAAGAAAGCCCAAGCTTCGCAGCCTCCGCAAATACTTTAAATTTGGGGATAAAGCTTTTCAGAGTCAGCTTAAACGTCTTCGTGCGGAAAAGATATATCACGCTTATGACAAATGATACGACCTGTCCTATCACCGTCGCCCAAGCGGCGCCCGCCATTCCCCAGTGACAGGCAAAGATAAATACAGGGTCGAGTATGATGTTTATTATCGCACCCGCAAGCATAGACAGCATAGACCAGTTGGGACTGCCGTCGGCTCGGATAACTGCGTTTATCATATTCATCAGCATATAAACGGGGAAAAATCCAAGGATTATATTGAAATATTCCACCGCATATCCTATGCTGTTTTCGGATGCGCCAAACAACGTCAATATCTGTGTTTTAAGCGGATAGAATATCGAAATCAACACTATGCTTGCGGCAAGTGTGACGACCGCTCCCGTGCCGACGCACCTGTGCGTGTTTTCGCCCTTGCCCATGCCTTGATGTATGTTCATATACGCCGCACAGCCGTCGCCTATCCACCACGCAAACGCCTGCGCTATTATAAATATCGGAAACACAACGCCCGTCGCCGCATTGCCGAGAGTGGACAGCTCGCTGTTGCCTACAAAGATTTGGTCTACGATGTTGTAAAGTGCGCTCACAAGCAGCGACAGCACGCAGGGGATACAAAATTTCAACATCAGCTTGGATATCTTTTCAGTGCCTAAAAAATCCGATTGCTCTTGCTTTTCCATAAAGCCTCCAAACGTTTATAATTGTCGTCTTTGTCGGAGTAAAGAGCGCATGAAACCTGCGAGGAACTCAAAAATAAAGAGCGCAGAATGGTTGAAATTCTACGCTCGTTTTGCTGTTCAACATCGTATATTTTATCGATTTTTTTAAAATTTGTCAAACGAAAAGGGGAAGAGCGTTTTCAAAAATAACGTAGGATAACTTCCAAAATATGACTTGAAAATCATTTGCAAAATTCATTTGATTTTCTTTTGATAACGAGGTGAAATCGATTTTTTTGGCTATATATTGAAATATCCAAATACGGTGATATAATAATATCAGGGAGATAAAATTATGAAAAGCATTAAGAAATTTTCGATAATATTATTGTTGGCAATTATAGCGGCGGCCGTTTTGCTTATTCCCGCTTGCTCTAAAGTGAATGCGGCGCCCAAAAGTAAGATAGTGGGGACGTATCAGCTTACCCGCTATGAAAGATCACGTTCGTCAGACGGGGCAGACCCTGTCAATCTGATAGAAAGAGACGGAATAGTTTGCTATCTTGTCGTCGCCGAAAACGGCAACGGTTATTATGCCTATAAGGACAACAACACTGCGGCTTACGTGCTCGGTGCCAAAATCGAATTTAAAGCGGATGAGGACGACGCAAGCAAGTTTGAGTATGTCGTTTATTCTACCGAAAAGGATTCTTCTACATCGCTCGGCTATGACCACGACGTGCTCAACAAATCGATGCCTGTCTTTAAAGGGCAACTCTTTCAAGGCACGCTTGAGGTGGATTATACGTTGTATACCGAATTTAAAAAGGTAAGCAAGGCGCAGGATATGTCCTATATCAACGCTCATATGCAGAATGTGGCGGTGTATAATTACGGCGAGTATCTCTACAGCGGATATTTCAATAAGAATTTTATAGAATATCCAAGTTTGTTGGTTGATTTTGCTCAAGCCGATATCTATGCGTATTATTTCGTCAAACTCGATCCTATCGCAAACAAGGCTAAGCTGTTTTATATGCTGAAGAGCGATATGGTAAGAAAAACGGAAACCGTGGACTATACCACGGAGCTCGGCACAAACGAGTTCGGCGGCGAAACGTTAAAGCTTACGATAGGCACAAAGACCGCTGAAATAAACGGACCTTTTACCAACAGCCACAACAGGGCTTTCCCGTTGTCCTACAGCTTTACAATAGACGAAAGAGTTTATTACGCTTCGGTCAATTTAAATTATAATTCGGACATAAACGACGAAAATATCGACGAATACATTGAAAGTGAGATAAGCGGTTTACAGTCTGCGTAGCTCGCATCGTTAATCAGCTATCACCGATAATAGAATATATGACGTCGGATATCAAAGTTTAATAAAGCTATTATATCCATAAAACGAACAATGCGCCGATAGAGCGATGACTTCTATCGGCGTTATGTTTTATAAAAGATCCTGTAACCGTTTTATTGTATTCGGGTAATCAGATAGTGTTATTCTACGGTAGCAATTCGTGGTCATATACAAGTTTGGGCAGGATAAACGGTTATTCCGTTTCCGAGCTGCGCTCGTTGCTCGGTGCGGGCAACGGAAGCATTCAAGTTACCACAAGTTTATAATAAGAAAATCAATAGTCATAATACGAAATGAGGAGCAATCCGCTCCTCATTTCGTGCTAATTTACAGTAAAAGCAAATCTGAGTGGGCCACGCAAGGCGTGGGCAAAATGGAATTTTGCTCAAGTCCCCAAAACAAGCAAAAAACCTAAATCAAACCAAAAAAATACGAGGTTCAATTTAGGTTAGGTTTGGTGCGGTTGACGGGACTTGTAGTGCGCTTGTGCACGTAATAGCGAGGCGAATAGCGACGAGCGTCAGCCACAATAATGTGGGACACGCAAGGCGTGGGCAAAATGGAATTTTGTTCAAGTCCCCAAAACAAGCAAAAAACCTAAATCAAACCAAAAAAATACGAGGTTCAATTTAGGTTAGGTTTGGTGCGGTTGACGGGACTTGAACCCACATGAACGTACTGCTCACAAGAACCTGAATCTTGCGCGTCTGCCAATTCCGCCACAACCGCATTAGTGACATTTTACTCTAAACAAGTTTTATTGTCAAACAGTTTAGGCAAAGTCAAATGACTATATTTGGTGAAAATGAGCAGTTTTACAGCCTGTTTGGCGTCTTTATTTTAAAAATATAAAATTATTTTAACTTTTTTATTGATTTTGGTTGTGTTTTGGCGGAATTGTTTTTATAATAACATAGCATCTGGGTGTAGCGCAGTTTGGTAGCGTGCATGAATGGGGTTCATGAGGCCGGAAGTTCAAGTCTTCTCACCCAGACCAACGAAAAAATGTGTGCCTTTTGGTGCGCATTTTTTATTTAAAAATGCGTAACCTGTTTGGCAACATTTTTTCGTTTCTAACGCACAAAAGATTGTTTGCTATTATTTCATATCATCGTTGTAAACTCTTGCATTGTTCCGCACAATCTTTTGCTTGTTGGCGCACTGCGTGCGCATATTTGATGGGATGTTAATATAATTTTCACATACTTTAAGCTATATGTCGACAAGACGTGCTTTTCTTTTTGAAAAGTACGAAGATGTCACGTGCTTTTTCAAACTGCTAACGCACAAACAAATATTCGCTATCTGATTTTACAATAAGAATCTGTTTATTTGCGGCAAACATAAAAATTTTTAGATTTTTTTCGTTTGGTTGTCCAAATATTACCTTGATATGATACAATATCAAATACAAGGAGTTTTTAGAATGCAAGATTATAAGGTGATATCGTTATTTTCCGGATGCGGAGGGCTTGATTTGGGAATAGAAGGCGGTTTTTCTTTTCTCGGTCAAGAGTATACAAAAAACCCGTTTAAAATTATTTGGGCAAACGATATCAACCTTAAGGCGACAAAAACTCAGAAACTGAACTTTAAAGATTTGAATGTCATTTGCGGTGATATAAGGCAAATACTTGAGGCTGATATCAATGCAAAGCAATTATCCCTATTTGACGGTGAGTGCAAGCTGCCGACAGTTGCGGACGTAGTGATAGGTGGATTTCCGTGTCAAGATTTTAGTTTGGCAGGGAAAAGGCAGGGGATGACCGTTCAACGGGGGCAGCTATATCAGAGTATGGCTAAGGTCATAGAGTTGATAAAGCCAAAGGTTTTCCTTGCCGAAAACGTAAAAGGGCTTATTTCTTGGGAAAACGGATTGGCAATAAAAACTATCGTCGAAGATTTTTCAAAGCTTGGATATGATGTCGCCTATCGCCTGTTCAATATGGCTGATTACGGTGTTCCTCAAACACGAGAGAGAGTGATGATAGTCGGCGTAAGAAAAGACATTAAAGCAGATTTTGATTGGCCTAAAGCAACTCATTCGTCAAGCGATAAAAGCTTAAAGCCGTGGGTCACCATAAAAGAAGCTATCGGAGATTTGGAAGACGATGATAATCATAAGTCGTTGCCGAACTACGGTTATTCAAAGGCAAAGTTGTTTGAAGGAAAGCAGGGCAATATCATTACAAAAGCCGACAGACCTGCGCCTACGATGAGGGCAGAACATCACGGAAATATAGAGTTTCATTATTCGTTGCCGCGAAGACTGTCTGCAAGAGAGGCTGCAAGAATTCAAACCTTCCCCGATGATTTTGTATTTGTACAGTCTGTAAGCGACGCATATCGTCAAATAGGAAATGCTGTTCCGCCGGTATTTGCTTGGCATATGGCGCAAATGCTGATAAAAATATTAAAAGAGGAAAACAAATGAGTAGCGTTTATGATAAATTGTTTGACGACGGTTTAATAGTCAGGAGAGTAAAAAACAAATTGCCTCACCTTTTTCAATTAGCAGAGTTGGAAAGTTCACGAAACGGAAAAATAGGAATGGAAATCGGCTCTGTCAGAGAAAGAATATTGATCGCACTGCTGATGTATAAATTCGGAATCGATATTGTAGATCCCGACATCCCTATTACTGCCCCCGAAGTTGACGTTATAGTTGCCGATACGCCGTTGTCCATTAAAACTATGACGACAAATAGCGATAGGTGGTGTTCGATAAAATTGATTTGGACGGTCGATGCCCGAAAAGCATTGGAATTTAAAGACAATTACGTTCCATCTTGCGATATGATGGTGGCAAAAATTCATTGGAACGGCAACGGCAAATTGCTTTTGTTTTCCAAAGAATCACAAATAAGAGTTTTAAATACTATCGGTAGAGACAGATATATTAAACTGCCAAAGGAAAATACAAATGCCCGAGGCGTAGAGATTTCCGCAGAAGCTCTCACACTGCTTGAAAACTGTGAAGATACGAGATGTATAGATATCAACTTTGTTCGTGAAAAGATTGACTATAGAGAAGTGTATACTAAGTGGCTTGACGCTTGGCGAGAAGAATATTGATCTCGCCCAAATTTTCATTATATTTTAGTTTGTAAAACATAGGCTTTTGCTTGTGTTTTTCTGATGCGTAAATTGAGTGAATTTGTATAATATTTTAGGATAAATATTCTGTCATCAAAAGCGGTCGAAGAATATATTAGATATACTTTATTGCGTGATATTGACTTTTATCGTATGCTATGGTAAAATAAAGGTCGGTTTAAGGGGTAATATGGAACAATTTTTGAAAGAACTTTCTACTCTGTCGGGAGTTTTGCTTGCGATCGTGTTGGGCTTTGCGATAGGCTTCGAGCGCAAGCTGCGCTTTAAAGAGGCAGGCATACGTACGCATACGATAGTTTGTATGGGTGCTGCTTTGATGATGGTCGTAAGCAAATATGGCTTTTCCGACGTTCAGGCGGACGGAGCACGTGTTGCCGCACAGATAGTATCGGGCATCGGCTTTTTGGGCGCAGGTATAATTATGTTCCGTGGGCAGAAGATACACGGCATTACGACGGCGGCGGGAGTATGGGCGACCGCTGGCGTAGGTATGGCGGCAGGCGCAGGCTTGCATGTAGTGGCGACGGGTGCAACGTTGTTGCTTATAATCGTGCAGTGCATATGCCACATTGACAAGGGACCCTTCAAGACAAAGAAGTATTACAGAGTGAACATTTGCTTTACAAATACCACTGACGAAAGTGTGAGGGTGAAGCAAATATTTGAGGTGGATCATTTCAGTCAGTTGAAGATAGAACGCCGTGCGGACGGGTGCGAAACGGTTTACCGTGCGTCTTTAAATACGGATAAAGAGTATGCCTCGCAGACGCTAAACATAATTATGGCGGAAAATCCGTTTATAATATCGCTTGAACGGTGCGACGACAACTAAACGAAACGCATAGCGCAAGCCGAAAGGCTTGCGTTTTTGATATTTAAAGTATATTTTTGTGTTGATCAAACGTCGATTTTGCATTGTCTATTGAATTTTATAGATATAAGCTGATATAATCTTTTTATAAGCGATAAGGGGGCTTTATTATGCAAAACGAGACTGATTTAAACGGCAATCAGCCTGCACAGACTCCAGTTGGCGAACGTATATCTATGCGGAATTTGATTATGTATCCGCTTGGGACGCTGGGCAGAGATTTTTTATACAGCTTTTTCAATTCGTATTTGCTGACGTTTATACTTCTTACAAAGACGCTTAGCGACGCACAGTTTGCGTCTATTACGATAATTATAATATGCGCAAGGATATTTGACGCTTTCAACGACCCGATTATGGGCGGAATAGTTGAAAATACGAGAACTAAATGGGGCAAATACAAGCCGTGGCAGCTTATAGGCGCAGTGCTCACGGGCGGGGTGATAATCGCTCTGTTCAATGTAAATCTAAACGGCTGGGCGTTTATAGGCTTTCTTGCATTTGCATATTTTATGTTCAGCATAACCTTTACGATGAACGATATCTCTTATTGGGGAATGCTGCCTACGCTCACGTCAAATGCGCAGGACAGGGATAAGCTTACCTCGTTTACGCAGATAGCCGTTGCGGCAGGCGGAGGACTTGCAGGCTTTTTGGTGCCTGCGCTCACTACGGGTGCGATAGGCACGGCCATTTTCGGCAGCGCCGTGACAAGCTTTAAAGTGCTATCTGTTGTAGTTTCGGTGATGATGATAGGCTTTCAGCTATTCACCATTTTGGGCGTAAAGGAAAAGCCTTTGCCTGCAAATTTTGTGCGTACGGAGCGCACTAAGATAAAAGACCTCTTTAAGGTCATATTCAAAAACGACCAACTGCTGTGGTGCTCGCTCATAATGCTCATCTTCAACATAGGCACAAACGTTGTCGCAGGCGGCTTGAGTACATTTTATATCTATTTTGAGTTTGCCTATGACGGAATGCTTCTAACGGCGTTCGGCATAGGCTTTGCTATCTTATCCGTAGTGTTTACGCTGGTATATCCGTGGATGTCCAAAAAGCTTGGCAGAGACAAAATGCTGTATTTTACGGGAATGAGCATAATTTTCGGATATCTCGCAATGATGATAGTAGGGCTTGCCATTCCGTCGGCGTCCTCCTTCAAAACTCCGCTCGGCATAACGAAATTTGTGCTGCTTGCATTCCTGTATTCGTTTGCGGGTTGGGGCAACGGCTTTTATATGATAATGGTCATCAATATGGCAAATACCGTCGAATATAACGAGTATAAGACGGGCAAGCGTGACGAAGGACTCATTTTCTCATTGCGTCCGCTCACGTGTAAGCTCGGCTCGGCACTTATGCAGGGCGTTGTGTCCATTGTGTTTATGCTCGCAGGCGTGCTGACGGTCACAAACAATATATCCGATCTTGAAAATCAGCAGGCGGCTGGACTTATAGACGCAGATGCAAAGCTTGCAGGCATAAACGATATTATAGCAGGCGTGTCGCAGCAGAGCAAAATGGTGCTGCTTGTGTGTATGTGCCTCATACCTGCGGTGTTCCTTGCAGTGTCGCTCATCATCTACAAGAAGAAATGTATCCTCAACGAAAGTAAAATGGCGGAAATGGTCGCCGCTATAGAGGAACGCAAGCGTGCCGAAAGTGACGAGATTTTAAACGAGACTGACGACCTACAGCTAAATGATAGTGTAGAGTTCAATGAGGGCGCAGAGCAGGAAATCGACATTGCTGTGCAGGACAGTGTTGTCGAGAATAAAAGCGAAGAGTTGCTAAATAATACAGATGAGGAAAAGGCTGAAGATATCGACACCGCTACGCAGGATAGCTTACAGCTTGCGGCAAGCGACGGCGATGACACAAATCCCGATGAGCAACTATAAACAGTGTAAAGAGGCGCAAACGTGCCTCTTTAAAATTTTGTAGGTTGTTTAAATAAAAAAGTTTGTTATATAAATAACATTAAAGAAAACTGAGTGTTTTCGTTTGACAAATTGCTTGCATTTTGATACATTAGATGTCGAGCCGCTCGAAAGTGGTCAAAAGTCATACGTTTTAGTGTGCACCTATGTCGGCGAGACTGGTTAGAGGAGGTAAAAAATGTACGCAATTGTAGAATGCGGTGGCAAGCAATACAAGGTTGAGCAGGATATGCTGGTCAAGGTCGAAAAAATCGATGCAGAGATTGGCGCATCTGTCGAGCTTAAGGTCCTTATGGTTGCCGACGGTGAAGGAAATGTCAAAACCGGCGAAGCTGCGTCTGCCTGCAAAGTGACGGCTACCGTCAATGCACAGGACAAGGCTGCAAAGATTTTTGTGTTCCATTACAAGTCAAAGAAGCAAATCAGAAAGCGTCAGGGACATCGTCAACCCTACACCGAGTTGAAGATAGTTTCCATCGAGGGCTAAAATGGTCAAAGTGAAGTTCTCAACGTCAAACGGGCTGTTTGTGGGTGTCGAGTGTTTGGGGCACAGCGGATATGCCGACGAGGGCGAGGACATAGTGTGTGCGGCTCTGTCATCTGTGGTGCAGACGGCGGTGCTGGGGCTGATGAGCGTAGTCGGCATAAACGTAGATTTTGAGACTGACGCCGAAAAGGGCTATCTCAAAGCGGTTTTGCCAAAGGTACTCAAAAAAACCGACGCACACGATGCGGATATAATTTTGAGGACTGCATATGTAGGGGTGTCCGACCTCTATGAAACATTTTCGGACTATATATCTTTGGAGGTAGAATAGTATGTTTATCAATATACAATTATTCGCACATAAAAAGGGAACGGGTTCTTCTCACAACGGTCGTGACAGTGAGTCCAAGCGTCTTGGACCAAAGCGTGCCGACGGTCAATTTGTGCTTGCGGGCAACATCCTTGTCCGTCAAAGAGGCACAAAGTATCATCCCGGTAACAACGTGTCCATCGGCAAGGACGATACGCTGTTTGCGCTCATCGACGGCGTTGTCAAGTTTGAGCGTGTAGGCAAGGATCGCAAGCAAGTTTCCGTTTATGCGGCGGAAAACTGATCAGACAATTCGCAAATGCGCCGTCCGAAAGGGCGGCGTTATTTTTTGCGATTTACGTTGCGCTTTGGGGCGGTTTTTATTATAATATTTGTATACAAATGACAGGTGAGGTGCCTTATATGCCTAAGTTTGAGGTTGAAAAAACCGATTGTTTCAATTTGGGACAGACGCTGAATTGCGGACAGGTCTTTCGCTTTAAAGAGTTTGACGGCGGATACGATATGTATGCGCTAAATCATTTTGCGCACGCAGTCGACAGGGGCGGATACTATGCTTTTGAGTGCGACGACGTTGATTTTTTTAAGACGTATCTTGATTTTGATACAGATTATGCAAAGATACAGGCTGAAGTTGCGGACGGAGGCTTTGTATCAAAAGCGATAGAGTTTGGCAAGGGCATACACATTTTGAGGCAGGACGCACACGAGACGGTGTTTTCGTTTTTGATTTCGCAAAACAACCACATTCCCCGCATAAAGGGTATCATTGAGAGAATGTGCAAGGGGCTTGGCAAGGATATGGGCGGATATTTTGCTTTTCCTACTGTAGAGGCGCTTGCGAGCGTGGGCGAGGACTATTTCGCTTCTATCGGCGCAGGCTACCGTGCCTCATATCTCGATCGCACTGCAAAAACGCTCGTTGAGGCTGATTTTGACAGTTGGAACAAGTTGGATACTTCCTCTTTGCGTAGCCGTCTTATGTCGCTGCACGGCGTAGGCAGAAAGGTGGCGGACTGCATATTGCTGTTTGGCTTCAACCGCTTTGACGTTTTTCCTGTGGACACTTGGATAAAAAAGGTGTTTAAACAGTCCGAGCTGCCTGCCGAAAAGCTTTCGCTGCGGCTTGTGGAAAAATACGGCGAATACGCAGGCTTTGTGCAGCAGTGGGTGTTTTACTATAAGCGTGAGCTTGGCGACGATATCGGCTCATTTTAAAGGCAAAAATGACGGCGTAAAAGACGTCTGAAAGTATCTTGTTTTTTGTGGCTGAAAAGTCGGTTTTAAAAAAACGCAAAAATTGCGGTCAAAAATGCGCTTGTTTTTGGCAAAATATGCGCCGTTTTTACGCTTTTTTGATATTTAACTAAAAAAAGTATAGACAAACCGTCATTTATAAGTTAAAATAACGTATATAATATAAAAACTGAAACCTACTGTTTATGGTTGGCAAAGGAGAAGATTATGGCAGCAAGTAAAAAATATGTCGTTCTTGCGGATATCGAAAGCGTCAGAGTGCCTTTTACGGTATTTGCGTCTGCACTTGAAGAATTGTCTCGTATCGGCGAGATAGCGGCTTGCAAATTTTACGGCTATTCTGCAAAACGTACAAAGGATTACGGCGAGTTTATACAGGAAAACAGCTATGATGCGCTTTCCGCACTCCCCAAAAAGAGAAAGGGCAAGCTTGACCTTCGTCAGGTCATCGATGCGGCACGTCTTGCACAGTTCCCAAATATCGACGGATTCTTTATCATTTACGGCAACGGCGACATCACGCCTTTGATCGCATACCTCAAGGCATACGGCAAGGACGTTGTTGCAGGCGTTATCGAGCCCGATAAGAATTCGGTGCTCTGCAACAAGGTCATTTATCTTGATCCCAATGCGACCACTCAGACCGTGCTCAATGCAGGTTATAAAAAGGTTGATACAAGCGGATATGTCGCACCTAAGAAGACGCAGGTCGCAAAGCCTGCAGCAAAAAAGCAAGAGCCTGTACAGCAGCCCGCTGCGGCGGCACCCGCACCCGCTCCCGCAAACGATCAGAATTCGGACGATGCGGCACAGATGGCACTGCTTCTCGAGCAGTTTAACAAAATTATCAACGGATCGGATAATTAAGTTTGGTGCAACAAAAAGTCACAAAACAGTTTTACTGCACCCGTCAAGGTGCAGTAAATTTTTATAAGAGGTATATATGGCAAAACTGACCATCAATAAGGAGCTGTGCAAGGGCTGCGGTCTTTGTGTGACGGCTTGTCCCAAAGGCGTGCTTGGCGTATCCGATAAGGATACCAACGGCAAGGGCTACTATGTCGTGGAGGAGGTCGATGCGGCGGCGTGCATAGGCTGTGCGTTTTGCGCAACGATGTGTCCCGATTGCGTTATCACTGTGGAGAAATGATTATGGCGGAAAGAAAACTTATGAAGGGCAACGAAGCGATCGCCGAGGCTGCGATAAGGGGCGGCTGCAGATTTTATGCGGGTTATCCTATCACACCTCAAAATGAAATACCCGAATATATGAGTTGGCGTTTGCCGCAGGTGGGTGGCAGATTCATTCAGGCGGAAAGCGAGATTTCTGCGATAAATATGGTGTACGGCGCAGCGGGTGCGGGCGCAAGAGCTATGACGAGCTCCTCAAGCCCCGGAATCAGCCTCAAGCAGGAAGGGATAAGCTATATCTGCGGAGCGGAGCTTCCCTGCGTCATCATAAATATGGTGCGTTCGGGACCGGGACTCGGCGGAATTCAGCCTGCGCAGAGCGACTACTTCCAAACGGTCAAGGGCGGCGGACACGGCGATTACCGTATGCTTGTGTATAGTCCCTGTTCCGTGCAGGAATGCGTGGATTTGCTTTATGACGCATATGAAAAGGCGGAAAGATACCGCTTGCCCGTTATGATACTCGGAGACGGAATGTTGGGACAGATAATGGAAGCGGTCACTTTGCCCGAAATGAAAGATTTATCTGCACTTCCGAAAAAAGCGTGGGCGACGGACGGCACGGGCTTTGGCGATACAAGAAGAGTTATAAACTCGCTGTACATAGTCCCCGACGAGCTTGAGGCGATGAACCATAAGCTGCAAAGGATATACGACGAGATGTGCCGAAACGAGGTGCTTTGCGAGGACTATCTGCTTGACGACGCAGAAATTGTCATCACAGCCTACGGTACAGTGGCACGTATCGCAAAGAGCGCAGTGGATATTTTGAGAGAGCAGGGCATAAAGGCAGGGCTGCTGCGTCCCATCACTCTGTATCCCTTCCCGAAGGACGATTTTGCAAAGGTCATGAACGCTGCAAACGTAAAAGAGGTAGTTGCCGTCGAGCTTAGTATGGGGCAATACGTTGAGGACGTGCGCCTTGCGGCAGAGGGCAAAAAGCCCGTGAAATTTTATGGAAGATCGGGCGGAAACGTGATGTCGCCCGAGGATATAGTCGATTTTGTCTTAAAGGAGGTAAAATGATATGGCAACTGTTTTTGAAAAGCCTTCGTTTTTGACTGATGTTCCGTTTCATTACTGTCCCGGTTGCACGCACGGCATAGCGCACAGACTCGTTGCCGAAGCGCTTGACGAGATAGGGGCGCAGGGACACTGTGTAGGCGTTGCGCCTGTCGGCTGTGCAGTATTTGCTTACAACTATTTTAACTGCGATATGCAGGAGGCTGCGCACGGCAGAGCGCCTGCGGTGGCTACGGGCATAAAGCTGACAAATCCCGACAACATCGTGTTTGCATATCAGGGCGACGGCGACCTTGCGTCAATAGGTATGGCGGAAATCGTCCACGCCGCAACGAGAGGCGTAAACATCACCGTGATATTTATAAACAACGCTATATACGGAATGACGGGCGGACAGATGGCACCTACGACTCTGCTCGGACAAAAGGCGACCACCTGCCCGAGCGGACGTTCGGCAGAGGTGAATGGATATCCCATACGTATGTGCGAAATGCTTGCCACTCTTGACGGCCCAAGTTATATCGCAAGGTGCTCGCTTGCAGACGTAAAAAGCGTAAAGCAGGCGAAAAAAGCCGTTTTAAAGGCGTTCCAAAACCAAAAAGAGGGCAAAGGCTTTTCGTTTGTCGAGCTTCTTTCTACCTGTCCTACAAACTGGCATATGTCGCCCGTACAGGCGCTCGATTACGTAAAAAATCAAATGACGGCACAGTATCCGCTGGGCGTGTTTAAGGAGGTCTAAATGGAAAGAATTATCGTCGCAGGCTTTGGCGGACAGGGCGTGCTGTCGCTCGGACAGCTTCTCACCTATGCGGCTATGTATGAGAATCAATATGCCACTTGGCTTCCGTCCTACGGACCGGAGATGCGTGGCGGCACGGCAAACTGCTCGGTCGTGATAGACGCCGTGAAGCCCGTAGCTTCGCCCATAATCGCAGTGGCAGATACGCTTATAGCAATGAATAAACCATCGCTCGATAAGTTTCAGGGCTGCGTGAGAGATGGCGGACTTGTCATTATAAACAGCTCGCTGATATCCGACAAATGCTCGAATGAGCATGCAAACGCCGTGTACGTGGACGCAAACCGCATTGCTCACGAAAACGGCAACAACAAGGCGAGCAACCTTGTCATTTTGGGCGCATACATAAAGAAAAGCGGGCTTTTCCCAAAGGAAGTCATTTTGTCCACAATCGAAAAGGTATATGCAAACAAACCGCAGTTTATCCCAAGCAACAAGGCGTGCTTCGAGGCGGGTTATGAACTGTTTTAAGTTTTAAAAAAATAGAATTGCGCACCCGTTGCGGTGCGCTTTTTGTTTATAAAAAAGAAAGCAGGCGGTTAGCCTGCTTTCCTTGAGAAGGGGAGGTTTATCAGCCGTTTTGGCGGCTGTTTTTTTGTTGTTCAAGCCACTGCTTTGCGCTTTGCTCCGCTTGAGCAAGTGCGTTGTCAAGCTGAGTTTTTGCGTTTGCAATTCCGTTCATAGCCTCTTGCTGAAGCGCAGCGATTTCGTCAAGCTCTTCCTGCGTCAGGTCGCTTTCTATCTGCGCCAACGCTGCGTTTGATTTTTCCGTCATTTTGTCGGCGAGCTCACGTATTTCCTGAGAAGATATCTTGAGGTCGGACACGATTTGCGCTATATCCGTCGCAAGCTCCGTCATATCCGCTTTTATCGTTTGAAGCTGCGTCAAAAGCGAGGATGGAATGAGTGCCTCAAGCCCCTTTATGCCGTCAATAACGGTGTTGAGCGACGTGGATATTATTTCGATTTGCGGCGCATATTCCTGTGCGAGCTCGTTTACCTTTGTCTTTATTGCGCTTTCAACCGAATTGAGCTTTTCTGTGAGGTCCGCTTTGAGTTGTTCTAATTCTTCGGAAGCGGGACTGTTTTTAAACATTTTATCCGCATATGCTTCTATGCTCTTTACTGTGACGTCGCCGTATGCGTCCTCAAGCTCGTTGACGTCAACGCCGAGAAGCGTTGCAA
Organism: uncultured Christensenella sp.; assembly: GCA_910584155.1. Taxonomy (GTDB): domain Bacteria; phylum Bacillota; class Clostridia; order Christensenellales; family CAG-917; genus CAG-475. The sequence continues at coordinate 113,484 of CAJTYG010000005.1, forward strand.
TTTCGTTTGCACGTGCGCTGTCGATGGGCTGAACGGACAGATCCTCAACAAAGGCGAGTGCGTTTGCTATAGCGTTTAAGCCTCTTGCAGACGATTTATAGCCTTGATAAGCAAAGCCGTAGTAGGCGTTTGTCTTGTGATGAGACATATAATACGTGGTATAAATGCCATCCATTGCAACACCGACCGCCTTGTCGTATGCGTCCTGTGCGAGCACGGTCGCCTTGTCGTATGCGGCTGTTGCGAACTCCTTTGCCTGTGCGTGTGCGTTTGAAATTATCTTTACGAGCTGCTCCGTGTTGAGCTCGGCGGCGGCTTCGATTGTGATGTTGCCCGCTTCGGAAGCAGATATCACTATTTTGAACTGCTCGGGCGTAAGTGCCTGTATCGCTTCGTTGTCGGGATATTGAGCTTTGACCTGCTCAAGCTTGCGAAGCAGTGAATATGCGTCTGCGCCGCTCAGGCTTACGTTGATATTCAAGCCTGCAGCAGTTGCGCTTATTTTTGTGTTGATTGTGCTTAGCAGCTCGTCGGAATTTTTGGCGGTGACAGAGGTTTGAATGACCTTGTTATCCTCGCCGATATATCCAAATTCGACTGCGAGCGACGTGATTTTTTCGACTGCGCTTTCAACGTTTACGCCGACTATGCCGTCTTCGCCGTACAATAGCACCTGACCGTCCTCGTTTGCGCCGTATACGCTGACGACCTTGTTGTCCTCGTCAAGCGTGAGCTCTATTGCGGGATTGATGTCGATGCTGACGTATGATACTGCGTCCTTAGGCTTCCCGTCGTCGGGATTACAGGCGACAAGGGCTACGCTCAAAACGGATATCAGCGCAAGTATACAGATTGCAACAGGTAGTTTTTTCTTCATAAAAAAGCCTCCGAATTTTTGTTTTCGTTTATTAAACAAATTCGGAGGCGGTTTTGTTGCAAAAAAATCAAAAATTATTTTATCGCTTGCCAATAGTCCTCGAGCGAGCCGTATTGCGAAACGATTTCATCGATAAACGCAGTGTATTGCTGCTCGGTCATTGCCTGTGCCTGATCGTACAGCGCTTCAAACCTTTCCTTGCGATAGTCTACCTCGAGACTTAGGGCTGCACTCAGCAGCTGTTCAAATTCCTGTAGATTGGTAGGGAGTTTTAAAAGCTGCGCAACGGGGCTGTTGTCTGCGCCTATAATATGAAGCACGCTTGAAAGCAGCGACGAATGCTGTATCAGCAAATCGTTTGTGAAGTCATTTAAAAACTCCTCGATGTCGTCTGCCGTGATGCCGACTAAAAAGCCCTCAAACTGTCTGATGACGTCAAGCTTTTCATAAAAATAGTCCTTTATCGCAGTAAGCACGGTCGAGGACAGCACGCCGTCCTTATATAAACTTATAAGCTCCGTTCTGTCGGCATTTTGCGCCTGTCTGTCGTTAAACAGCAGATAGCTGTCCGTGATCGCCGACGAAAGCGCATCGAGGCTCTCTGCGGCTATGCCGCTGCGCTGCTTGAAATCGTCAAAGGGCACTGTTTCGCTTATCACTACTGCAAAAATGCCCTTGTCCGTAAAGAGGTTTTGCAAGGCGTTTTGCGCAGAATTTAGCAGCTCTTCGCCCTTTTCGCAGGCGGTGATACGTACTGCGGCGCCTTTTTGGGTTATGTCTATAAAGCCGAGCTTGCTTGCGTATGCGGTGTAATTTGCAATGGCTTCGTCAAGCGGCTTGCCCTTTATCTGAGCTACTGTGGCTGGGTCGGACAGTATGATATCTGCGTCTTTGTTTGTGGATATTATAGCCTTGACGGTGCCGTCGCTGCCCGTAGTCATCGTGACTGACGGATTTATCTCTACACTGAAAATGAGAGTTTCGTCGCTTACGTGCGGCTTTGCGGTGAGCGTGCAGGCAAGGGCAATGCCTGTGATTATTAGTACGATAAGTGCGATAGCTATGCCCACAGTGAGTTTTTTTGAACGAACAAGCGTGCCCCCTCCGTTTTGACTTGCCTGTGAGGTAGTGGAAATGGGCATATTCTTTACGTTGTCGTCAAGCGGAGGAATGACCTCATTCAACTGTGACTTCCACGTTTTTTTATTAAATTTCATTGTTCTACCTCCTTTAATGCTGACTTCAGTTTTGCAATGCTACGCTTATACTTTGACGTGACGGTGCCTGTAGGGCAGTTTAGCATTTCGGCTATTTCCCTGTGCTTAAAGCCCCAAAGCACGTGCATTATGACTATGCGGCGTTCGTCCTCATCCAAAACCTTTTGCATTATTTCCGATATGCCGTCGGACATAGGCGATTTGCACTCGATGTCCGTGTCGTCAATATTTATTGTCTTTTTGCGTGCGTACAATTCGTTTAGCGCAAGATTTTTTGCTATCTGCAATATCCACGCTCGTCCGTTCGTATCGGGTGTATATTTGTCTATGTAAAGCTTTATCTTCAGATAAACCGTCTGCATTGCGTCCTCTGTATCCTCGTAGTTTTGCAAAAAGGAAAACAGAAAAGAAAACACACCGTGTTTTGTCTTTTCGTACAGTTCCGCAAAGGCGTCGTTATCTCCCCGTGCTGTTTGGACGAGCAGTTTGTTTATCTGTTTCTCGTTCATTTGTTCCTCTCACATTATTAAACAGATTAAAATGCCGTTTTGTTGCATTGCGCTATCGAAATTTGCCAAAAAAATAAAAGAGCCTTGATATGCCAAAGCTCTTTTATATTCATTTATGCCGCTTTACGCTCGCTTTTTATTTGCTCGATTTGCGCTTTTGCAGATTGCTCGGCATTTTTAAAAGCGTCTTCGAGCTGCCGTCTTGCTTCCTCTATGCCGTCTATTGCGGTCTGTTGCCAATCGGCCACCTCGTCAAGCTCGTCGGGAGTGAGGTCGCTGCGTATCTGATCTAACGCCAAATCCGACTTTTTAAACGCCTTATCCGACAGCTCTCTTATTTCCGTCACGGTTATCTTAAAGTCGGACAAAACACCTGCGAGGCTTGTCACAAGGTCGGAAAAGTCGTTTATCGCCGACTGTATCGGCTGCGGCAAAATGGACTCAAACCCCTTTAGACCGTCCACTATGGACGACAGCGATTGCTTTATCACCTCGATTTCGGGCGCAAACTGCTGTGCAAGTCCGTCTATAGTTGTCTTTATTTCGCTTTCCACCGTTTTGAGGGCAGAGGTCAGATTTGCTTTCATTTCCTCGAGCGTGGCGGATAACTCGGTCTCTTTAAATTTTTTATCCGCATATGCTTCTATGCTTTTTACGGTGACGTCGCCGTTTGCGTTTTTAAGCTCGTCGGCGTTTTCAAGCTTGAATATGCTTGTGACACGCTCTATCTGCGCCTCGTTCAGCGGATATTCTCTCAGCTCACCCAAATAATCCACCGCATTTGCGATAGCCTTAAGCCCTCTCGCCGTCAGCTTGTAGCCCTGATATGCAAGCCCGTAGTATGCACGCAGCGGGTGGTGCAGGATATAATAGGCAGTATATACGCCGTCGGTTACTGCGCCGAGCGCCTTTTGATAGAGGTCGTCCGCTTTTGCGCAGTCCGTCTTGTATGCTTCTGTCTCAAACGCCTTTGCCTGTTTATGGTCTTTGTTTACTGCCTGCAAAAGCTCGTGCGTATCTAGCTCTGCCGCCTCGTCCGCAGATATGCCGAGCGCTTCCGCCGCAGAGGACAAAATTTTAAATTCGCCGAAAGTCAGCGAGGTCGTATTTATTCTGCCGATGTATTCCTCTTTAAATTCCTCAAATCTGCGCATTAGCGAATATGAGCTCAAGCCGCTCACGCTTACGCTCAAGTCCTTTTCGGAAGCGGTCTTAATGATTTGTTCGGATACGACGTCGGATATGGTGTCGCCTGATTGAGAATGGTCGTAGGTGTCTTCGGTTGCGGTAACGGACGTTTGCACGGTGCTGTTGTCGTCCGTGAGATAGCCCATTTCCATGGCAAGCGAGGTGATTTTGGCTATTGCGGTTTTAATATCCTCGCCGACAATTCCGTCCTCGCCGTAAAGCAAAATTTTGCCGTCGTCATTTGCGCCGTAAGCGCTCAGTACGGTGTTGTCGTAGTTTGTCGTAAGCTCAACGGACGGATTGATGTCAATGGTTATAAAGGCGGTCGCCAACGTCCTGTCAACCATGTAGGACGGATAAAGCGGACCGCCGCATTGATTGCCGCTGCTTTGATTGCCGTTGTTGGGCTTGTTGTAGTTTTGCTGCCCGTCTTCGTCGCAGGCGACAAGCGCAAAGCAAAGTATCGCCGCAAGCAGCAACGTCAATATTAAAAACAGTTTTTTCTTCATATAAGTCCTCCCAAAATTATATGCCGAGTGTGGTTTAATTTGTTTATAAGCTCTTTAAAACCCGAGCGGAGCTTTGTTTTTGTAGGTGCAGAAGCGAATTGTGTATCCGTTGTCTTCAACGGGCTCGGACACTGCGGTGCACTGCCAATTTTCAAGGCTGTCGAGGTCGTCGAAAAACACCGAAGCGCCGCCGTCTGCGTCAACCTTTGTGATGACGGCTTCCTCGCAGTAGGGCAGCATTGTATGATACATCATTGCGCCGCCGATGACATAAGCGTCGGATGTGTCAAAACCCTTTAATATCTCAAATAGTTGCCCGAGCGAGGTCGCAAGTATGTATCCCTTTGTCTCGGCGTCGCTTTGCGTTCCGTTTGGATTCAGCACTATGTTCGTGCGCCCCTTAAGCGGCATTCCGTTTGGAAATGAGAGCAGTGTATTGCTGCCCATTATCACGATTTTTCCTTTGGTGTGAGCGACAAAGTGGCGCATATCCTCCTTTAGATGAAACAGCAGGTCGTTGTTTTTGCCTATGCCCCACTTGCTGTCGACTGCAACTATCAGCTTCATATTGCAACCTCTATCTTCTTGTCGAGCTTTGTAAACTGATAGTTTTCAAGCTCGAAATCGTCTACGGTAAAATCGTAAAAGTTTTTGATATCCTTGTTCATTTTAAACGTCGGAGCGGGGTATTGCGGATTTTTTAAAATTTCCTCTACTATGGGGATATGACGGTCATAGATGTGTGCGTCGCTTATGACGTGCACAAGCTCGCCGACCTCGAGTCCGCTGACCTGCGCAAACATATGTACGAGCACGGCGTACTGCACGACGTTCCAGTTGTTGGCGGTAAGAGTGTCCTGACTGCGCTGATTGAGTATTGCGTTCAGCTTGTTGCCCGTTACGTTGAAGGTCATCGAATATGCGCAGGGGTACAGGTGCATTTCGTGCAGGTCGGCAAAGTTGTAGATGTTTGTCAGTATCCTGCGTGATTGTGGATTGTGCTTCAAGTCGTAAAGCACTCTGTCCACTTGGTCAAAATCGCCCTCGGGGTAGATGTGCTTGATGCCGAGCTGATATCCGTATGCCTTGCCTATTGAGCCGCTTTCGTCCGCCCAACTGTCCCATATGTGCGAATTAAGCTCGTGCACGTTGTTGCTCTTTTTCTGCCATATCCAAAGCAGCTCGTCTATTGCGGATTTAAAAGCGGTGCGCCTGAGCGTGGTTATGGGAAATTCCTTTGACAGGTCGTAGCGGTTGACGATACAAAACTTTTTTACCGTATGCGCAGGCGTGCCGTCAAGCCATTTTGGGCGTACGGGCAAGCCCTCGTCGGATATGCCGTTGTCGATGATATCCCTACAGGTGTCTATAAAAATGCGGTCTGCTATGCTCATTGAGTGTACCTCGATGTTGATATTTGCGAATTTGGCACTTTATCGCACATATTATATGAGATAAAGTGCCGTTTGTGTAAAATCAGTCTTTGATCACAAGCTGTTTGTTGAGCTGCTTTACGAGTTCTACTGGCAGCTTTATAACCTTTCTGTCATAGGTGACGAGTCCGTTTATTTCTTCCTCAACGTCGCTCACCTGCGTGTAGACGGTTGCGGACAAGCCCTTTTCTATATTTGGAATTATGCGCTTTTCAAACAGCTTTTTGTATGCCTTTGCATACTTTTCGGGTGTATTGTAAATGCGATATCCAAACGATTTTTTGGGGCTGAACACGTGCTCCTTTGTCTTTATGGAATAGCCGCCGAATTCGCTTAGCAATATGCAACGCTTGTCCTTTGGCATTTTGATAGGCTTAAAGTATATATGCAGGCTCTTTGTATCAGACGTGCCCTTGCCTTGATCGTTCCAACCCGATACGCTGTCGATAAGACGGGTAGGATCTATCTTTTTCATATCGTTTGTGATACGCACGGAGTCAAACTGTCCCCAACCCTCGTTGAACGCTACCCAAGTGGACAGCGATACGCAGTTTTTAAGGTAGTTCATCGTGATACGCACCTCTTTTTCAAACTCGTCTCTGCCTTCCTTGTCCTGTCTTGCCAAACGCTTGTAGGCTTTTTCGTTGTTGTCCTTGATGTGAATTTCCAAGAACGCAAGCACGCCTATGTACATCATCTTATATTTTGTGCCGCCTGTGACCATATCCTGCCAAACGAGGATACCTTCCTTGTCGCAGTGATAGTACCAACGCAGCGGTTCGATTTTGATGTGCTTTCTTATCATATTGAAGCCCATTGATTTGACAAGCTTCACGTCGTATTCGAGAGCAGCGTTTGACGGGGGAGTGAGCATTCCGTCCGACCAATAGCCCTGATCGAGCACGCCCGTGTGGAAGTACGGCTTGTTGTTTAAGCCCATACGCTTAAAGCCCTTGCTGTCCGTCACCCAACTGAATTTGCGCATTCCGAAATATGACTTCACGGTGTCGTCGCCGACCTTAAACGCAAGGTCGTACAGCTTTGGATTTTCCGGACACCAAAGCTCATAGTCGCTTAGCGGAATTTCGATATAGTTGCCCTCGCACGTAGCCGTCGCTTTTATCTTGCCGTTGTCAAGCACGATTATATCGACGGGTGCGTCTGCGGACTTGTCGAACGTGAGCTTAAGCAGGTCGTTGTCGATGTCGGGGACTATGGTCACGTCTTTTAAATATACCTCGGGCATGCTCTCAAGCCATACGCTCTGCCATATGCCCGATTGCGGCGTATACCAAATGCCGCCTCTCTTTATAGCCTGCTTTGCGTGGGTGTGATATGAGGTGTCCGACGGATCGGTGACTGCAAGTCTGATGTCGTTTTCGCCCTTTCTTATCGCAGACGAAACGTCTATGGCAAAGGGCATATAGCCGCCTCTGTGCTCGCCGACGTTTATGCCGTTAAGCGTGATTTTGCACTCGAAGTCAACTGCGTCAAAGTGAATGAGCGTATGCGCCTTTATAAAACCGTCGGGCACGTTGAAGGTGCGGTGATAATAAAGCACGTCGTTTGGAGTGACCATAGTGCCCTCGGGCAAGCCCGACAGCAGGCTTTCGGGTGAAAACGGCACTAATATTTTGCCTTGATATGCGCCCTCGAAGTTTTCGCTTTTGCGCATTATTGCGTAGTCCCACTTTCCGTTGAGAGTGATATAGCTGTCTCTTGCAAATTGCGGACGTGGATATTCCGCAAGCGGGGTTTCGGATACTTCAAATGGTGTGCGAAGTCTTACAGTTTCCATAAAATTTCCTCCATATATAAAAGCATTATAACATAATAAACATATACTCACAAGAGCATTGACAAATTTTTTGGCGATAATTGACCGTAGAATACGTTTGTGATACAATATGCCTATCGAGGAGGCATTTATGAAAATGTGTATAGGCTCGGACGTGCACGGCTCCGAGGCAAATCTCATCAGATTTTTTCAAGCGGCAGACAGACAGATAGCCGCCGATCCCGACACAAAGGTCGTGCTGCTCGGCGATATATACAACCACGGTCCCCGCAATCCTTTTCCCGAGGGATATGCGCCTATGCGAGTTGCAAAGCTGCTGAATGACGCTATGAGCTTTATCACCGTCATAAAGGGCAACTGCGACAGCGAAGTGGATCAGATGATAAGCAACTTCCCCATAATCGGCGATTTTTCTATGGAATGGATGGGACATACCGTGTTTTTCACTCACGGGCACAAGTGCAATCCCGACCTGCCGCCCGTAGGCGCAAAGGCGGGCGATATCGTCTTTTACGGGCATTTTCACAGGGCAAGCCTTGTCGAAAAGGACGGCGTGCGCTATGTCTGCGTGGGCGCTATCGGCTTGAGTCCCGAAGGCGTTGAGCGTTCATATGCGGTTTTATCCGAGGATAAGGTCACTGTAAAAACGCTCGATGACGACAAAACTCTCATCGAATTTACTGTCTGAATTAAATTTTGGGAGGATAATATGTTTTACGATTCCGAGGATATAAAAAGAGTTGCAACTATTTCGGCTCAAGTAAGAGATATGGCTATAAAAAAGGATTATGACTCTTTCTTTGAAACGAAAAAGATGGCGTTATATACTTTTTGCCCGATAAATTATGAAATCGGTCAGGCGCTATATGACCAAGCGGATAAGCTGCAATCGGAGTCATACGAAACAAAATACAAAAAGCTTGTTGAGGCAATTCAGGAATACGGCGGTCGGCTGTTCAGATTTATGATAGAAAATTTTGCAGGCGATACCAAACAGGCGGAGCGTGCTCTGTCACAGGGATTGCGCAACTATTTTTCAAGACAGACGGCAAGAAGGGTTGCGCTGCGCTATTCCGAAATAGAGCGGATGATAGGCGGCAAGCTGCCGGACGAAGCGTATGAGTATTATAAAATGGAACCGTTTTGGAGAGCGCAAAACGAGTTTTCAAAGGCGTGGAGAGATTACGGATATGTTCATATCATGGTAAGCCATTATACCGATCCCGAAATTGTTTTTGAAAAGTAACCGAAAAAATGAATATGACTGACGATAATAACGAGAAAACATACACTTACGACGACGCTTTCGATTTTATGTTTGAAGAATGCGTATCTATTCCTAACGGCACGGAGCATATAGGCAACACTGCGTGCCGTTGGTTCAAAATGCGTGAGGTCACCTTTCCTTTTGGACTTAAAACCATTGGCGACGAGGCGTTTTCAAGATGTGCGGAGCTTAAAAAAGTAGCTTTTCCCATCACCCTGAAGTCCATTGGCGAAGAAGCTTTTTATCACTGCTGCGCACTCAAAGAAGTCGTCCTTTCACAAGGAATAAACAGTATAGGAAGAGCGGCTTTTGAGGAAACTGCGGTGGAAAGTATAGTCATACCATCTACGGTGGAGAGCTTCCCGTGTTGCTTCAAAAACTGCAGGTCACTGAAAAAGGCAGTCATAGAGGACGGAGTAGAACAAATAGACGCTTCGGCTTTTGCGGGCTGTACTGCGCTCGAGGAAGTGGTTTTGCCAAGCACTTTAAAAAGGATAGGCTGGGCGGCGTTTAACGGGTGTACCTCTCTTAAAAGCATCGTGATTCCCGAGTCCATAGAGGTGATCGCAGATTTTGCATTTGAGGGCTGCATAAATCTTGAAAGGGTGGAGCTTCCCGATTTAGTAAAAAAGATAGGCAAAAACGCCTTTAAAGGCTGCAAAAAGCTACCGCCCGTATTTTCGGACAGATTTGCGCTGAGGAAAAGCGTCAGAAAACAGCCCATATTTATAAAGCTTGCCGACAAGCCCGAGCAGTTTACATTTTTCGGCAGGGACGAGGTTGCGGGCGTAGTAAACAAAAAAGCACGATATACTACGGTGTATGTCCCTGACGGCGTGCGCACGGTTTGTACGAGTGCGTTTTGCGAGCTGAATGTGAAGCAGGTCATTTTGCCCGACGGGTTGGAAGCTATAGAAAAATGTGCGTTTAAGGACTGCGTAAATTTCAAAAAGATATTCATTCCCAAAAGCGTAAAGACCATAGACGACGATGCGTTTTTAGGGTGCAAGCTGCTCAAAATCTATTGCGAGGGCGAGCCGCAGGATGGATGGCTAAACAAGCCTGAAACTAAGCGGGTTTTTTATGACGATATGACAGATGCGTTCAATTTTCACCGTTCGTCTGGCTCGTTTGACGACCGCTATATCGTGGAAAGAGTTGAGATAACGCACAATAATTTTAACCCCGAAGGACGCCCTGTCTTTACCAACGTTTCAAGGGAAGAGTTTTTAAAGCTTTTGAGCGAGGATAACGGTTAGGCTTAATAGTAAAACAGGGAAGTTAAAAGCTTGCAAAACAACACTATAGTTTGAATTTTATGTCACAATAGTTAAATACCTGCCGTATTTTTTTGGTAGACGTTTTAATATATCTATATATCTTTGTTTTAAAATTGAATAGCATCAAAATGTGTCATATGTGCCTTGTAATGTTTTTAAAGTGTTGATTTTTGGAGTATTTGATAGTATAATATAATTCATTTGTTTTGCGGAGGGTTTTATATGTTTGATGTTTTTATTTCTTATCATGGCGGTCAAGGTGATGAAAATAGAAGTTCATATAGTAAAGCCGAAGAGTTGTATGATTTTCTCTTAAAACGTAATTTAAAGCCATTCCTTTATAAAAAGCAAAGTGAAGTCGATTTTTATGATTCAATTGATAAAGCTATTTTTAATAGCAGACATTTTATATTGGTCGCATGTGATAAAGATATGTTGTCCGAATGGGTAAGAGATGAAGTAAAACAATTTGATGCTTTACGCAAAAATAACAGAAAGCCTAACAGCATACTTTCGGCATATATTTTTGGAGATATAACTATAGAAGATTTGTATAGCTTTAATACGGTATTTGCGACTAAAGATATAGCAAGCGGTGAGAATGGATTTGAAAAACTATATAGTTTAATATGCGCTGAAGATAGTAAAATGCGGGGCGAAAACATGGCGATGCTTGCTGCGGATAAATTGGATAAGATATATAATAATTTTGATGATATTTCAAAAGAGTTTTTGCATCCAAGTTTAAAAAATTATCAAGATTTTGACGATAATGATTTTGAAAAAGAGTGCAGTATTATTACACGCAGATTAAAGTGCATGTCTACGGTCACTGTCCCCGTTGAGTGCGATAATATAATAAAACTTTATTATAACGATATTTTGAATATAAGCAAGACAAGCAATAATATTATGCAAATATCAGGGCAATCAGGGACACAAAAAAGTTATGTTCTTCAACTTTTGTATGTGTGTTTAAGGCTAAATATGTCAGAGCATACTTTTGACCCAATCTATGTCAATTGTGATAGTGTACGAGAAAAATTGATAAAGAAAAACAATCCTAATTTTAATTTAAACGATTATTTTAAGAATATTGTCAAAGATAACGATAGAAAAGCGTTGTTTATAATAGACGGCGTAAGTAATGTGGTTATCGACAATTACAGAATAGATTTTAATTTAAAAAAAATTGCCGATCATTTTGAAAATGTTTGTTTTATAGTCGGCAGAAATATTGTGTTTAATGACAACCTAATCAGATTGAATAAATCATTTTTTGCAAGAGGTAATTTTGTCAAGAATTTAAACCTTACGCCTGTAAGTTTATATGATCGTGAAAAGTGTATTGAGTATATAAATACTATTGAAGATTTACTTATTGATTATCCTGATATCGATTCTGCGGAAAAGGTATTTGAAATTTTGAGCGGAAGCGGATTGATAACCGTTGATGAGCATATAATCCGTGTAATGTGCGCTGCGTATAACGGCATAAAAAAGCCCAGAATAATGGAAGTTTTTGAAGAACAACTGTTAAATTATCTCGACGGTGATGAAGAGCTGTTAAATGATGATGCAAAACTGATTTTTGATTTTGCTTACGGAAGTAATAATGATTTTGATTTTGTATCTAAAACCAATCTCGAAATTTTGTATTTTATCAGCAGAGAACAAATTTATTTGAATTGTTTGATCGCAATACATTATATCAATAAATTGTCTGAATTTGAATATTCGCATGACTTTAAATTTTTTGAGATGGTTTTTCCAAAGGAAATCACTCGATTTATCATTCAAAAAGTAAATTCATATTCTAAATATGAAGATTTGATTATCAAATTAGCAGAGCATTATAATGAAATGAATGCTTTTGGCAAAAGCGAGATGTCGTTTTTCTTAGGAAGATTAAAAAATACAAATCAAAGAATGCAGGCTGAAAACATTTTGCATGATCTTTATAAACGAACACAACAGGAAATTACAAAAAAAATCATTGATGATCAATATAACGGAATAAAGTATACATATGACAGTCACAAACAAGATCTGTTTTTATTAAGAGGTATATCGGTAAGCTTAATATATAGCGGAGACAAAACGGTTTTATACGATTATATAAGAAGTTTGATCGATGACGACTTGAGCAATTTGATCAATCGTGGTTTTCACCTTGAATATTATGGTGATATAAGATATTTACCTAATCAGAATACGCTGAAATATGAAGATGACGTGCGACTTGGCGAAAAAACATTAAATATACTTTGCAACTCTGTGGAAAAACAATATAATAATAGAGCCTTTCATCATGCCGTGCTTCTTGAGATGTTTACAATCGTGTCGATATTGCAGATGAGAATAGAAACTCAAAAATCTCAATTTAATATCGAGTTTTATGTAAAAAAATGTATTGACTTAATTCCTTTAGCGTTGCAAGTTATAGATTGTGAAGACGACATCATAAAATCATTTTTTATGATGACAATAAATGACTTTAAAAAGTATATTCAAGACGGCTCAAGGGAATTTGATCCAAAACGTGAAATATGCAATGAATACCTAAATGCCATGTTTGTAAAGAGGACCGGTTGGGTTATGCAGGGCATTCCCGGTCCGGAAAGCATAGTTGAACATATGTATTGCTGTTGGTTTATAGGCTTGATATTCCTGCCAAATGAAATAGATAATGAACATTATAATAAGCAGGAAATTCTGAATATGTTGCTCATACACGACCTCGCCGAGACTAAGCTGGACGATATTCCCAAATATGAAAAATATAAGTATCCCAATTATGAATTAGAAGAGAATAATGAAATGTTGTATATGCTTCTTAAAGGAACATATGGCGAAGTTGATGCTATGACACAATATGTAAATGCTTGGAGAAATTGGTATAAGCGAGATGATATAAATGCTTTGATAGCAAAAGATATAGATACTATACAAGCGGTTTATCAATTCCTTATTTATTACAAACTATATCCCGAAAAATTCGACGAAGAGCGAAAAAATAATTGGATCAAAGAGTTGAACTGTATTAAGACTGAGATAGGACAAAATATTGTAAACGAGTTGATAATAAACAATGATAAGGTGAATGCGATATTGAAAAAATAATAGTATCTGAAAATAAAAACGCCTGCCGTATGTTTTAGGCAGGCGTTTTCAATTATTTGGATTTTGTTTGTCAGTCCTCCGTTTTATCTGCGCAGACATTTACGTCGTCCATATCTTCCTTTGCTATCTCTATTGCTTCATCGTTTTCGGCCGGCAAGGGAATGTCAAGCTCGTGGGTGTCCGCAATGCCTGCGAGGCGCTCGGTCTCTTCCTTAGCTTTTTGCTTGCGCTTTTCACGCATAATTTGGAATATCGCAAACAGCAGGCAAACTCCTATGCCTACAAACAGATATGCCGAGCCTATTTTTTTGCCGACGCCGGTTACTCCGAGCACTATGGACAGCACTATGACTATTGCGGCGGGGATAAGCGACAGCTTCGGATTTTTTGCGACGTACTTGCCGCCGAGCGAGCCGAACAGGGCGTATACCACGCAGGAGAATGCGGGCATTATCCATGTTTCTCTTTGTACGACGCCTTGCAGATTGCTAAATGCGAGGCAAAGCACAAGCAACGCAATGATAAGCACTGTAACGAGCGTGCTCGTTGCAACGGCGACGGTGGACACCACCTCGTGTTCTTCCGTGCCGTTTTCCGTCGGATATATCTCGTGCGCCTTGACCACGCAGGGAATTTTGAGGTTGGACAGGTTGCCTGTGGTGAAAGCAAGATATTCGCTGTTTGTGCCGAGCATAGGCGAGTACAGTATGGGTTCCAATACTCCCGACAGAAAGTTGATGATAAATGGCACTATGACGGCGGCGGTCCCAAAGACCTTCCAGTCGGGCTTGACGCCGTAGTGCACGCCTATCGCAACGGGAACGGATATAAACAGCAGTATCGCACCCAAGGTCCAAAGCCTGCCGATGAAGTGATATTTGCGGTTGAAATCGTTTGCAATGACGTATTTTTTCATATCTTACCTCACAAAACAAACGCTGTGAGCGCTTCGGCGGCTTGCGTAGGAGCAGGGATAGTTGCCCAACCGTACTTTTGCGCACAGAAGCTTATCACCGCTACGACCGCCATTGCGATAATCATACTCAGCGGGGTGGCAAAGCTGTCAAGCCATTTCCACTTGGCTTTTGAAATGAGCAGGTCAAAAACATACATAAGTATCATTGCAACGACAAGCGCAATGAAATTGTAATATGCGTCTATGTATTTGCCGTTTTGCGCAGGCGAGGTGAGGCTCATTGCCATATAGCCGAGCGTCATACCTATAAACGTCACCTGAAACAGCATTTCGCCTATGTTTATTCCGCCCTTGCTTGCGCCGCCACCCGTGGACTTTTTGAGCAGCACGCCCACCTTTGGCTGTATGCGGCGATAAAACAGAAGCACAAATACGGGACCTGCCATAATGGCAAGCGTCATCACCGTTGCGATAGTCACGAGGTCGCTTGCGGTGATACCCTTTATCATAAGCGCATTCAAGCCGTTTGTTTTGACGTCCATTATTGCGTTTGCGGCGCCGTCCGCCATTTGCGTTTCATATTGAAGCGAGCCGATTACGGACAGACGTATCGCAGGAAAGGCAACGCCGAGCGAGCCCACCAATGTGACGATTCCAAGCGCTATGCCTATTGCGGGAAGTATGGAAAAGGATATGGAGGAGGTGATCACCTTCTTTAATTTTGCCATGTCCATGTTCAGCTTTTTTGCACGCATCAGCGACGTGACAAGATAAAACACCGCAAGAGCTATGATAAACACAAGCACGATCGAATAAAGAATGTACATTATGGGGTCGTCAAGGCTAAAACTTGCTGAAAGCACGTGTGACAGCATAAGACAGCTCCTCCTTTTTGTATAAATATGCAGTTAGTATACATTAAATTGCAAAATATGGCAAGAACTATTTTTTTGATTTTATATACAAATTTTTGCAAATTGCGCAATAAGCGTTGATATATTTGCGTATGAGTGCTAAAATACAGTCAATTAAAACCCTGTTTATGGAAGTTGTAGAACACTGTGCGTTAAGTGCCGTATGAACGGGGGGTGTCAGCGGACGAAAAGCCATCGGCTTGTGAAGCCATCGGCTTGCGGTGCAGTGTTCACTCCCGCTTCACTTTTGCGAGAAGTGCTTCCCGAGGAGGTGCTTTTTGAATTATTCTGAGGCAATAAGCTATATTAAAAACATCGGGCGTGCGGGCTCGGATTACGGCGTTGAGCGTATGCGCCTGCTTCTCGATCTGCTCGGCTCTCCCGACAGAGATATGAAGATAATTCACGTTGCGGGCACAAACGGCAAGGGCTCGGTCTGCGCATATCTCACGTCGGTGCTGTGCGAGGCGAGCTACAAAGTAGGCACCTACAATTCGCCGTCCGTCTTTTGCTACAACGAGCGGTGGTGCATTGACAAAGCGCCGCTTGCGGACGTACTTGTCGCAAAGTATCTTACGGAAGTCAAGGACTGCATAGACTGCGAAAACGAGCGCAGAAAAAAGCTTGACGTTAAGTCTGACGAGCCGCTATATCAGGATGATTTAAATCCAACCGCTTTTGAGATAGAAACAGCCGTAGCTATGCTCGCCTTTAAGGATTGCGACGTCGCCGTGCTCGAAACGGGGCTTGGCGGCAGGTGGGACGCAACCAACGCCGTGGTGAATAAGGAGCTTGCGATAATTACGCCCATAGGGCTTGACCATTGCGCTCTGCTTGGCGATACCGTGGGACAGATAGCGGAAGAAAAGGCGGCTATAATACGTGACGACTGCGTGACCTGTATGCAGCAGGACGACGTTATGCGCAGCATTTCAAATCCCTATAGGATAGAGGACGGCAAGCGAATAAACGTCAAAGCAAACGTCGCCGTCTGTGCGCAGGCAAAGCCCGTGTCACATTCGCTAAACGGACAGATATTCTTGTATGAGGGCGAGAAATACGAAATTCCTCTGCTTGGCGAACATCAGTTACAAAACGCTTCGATAGCCATATGCGCCGTGCAGATGTTGAGGAAAAAGGACTTTGAAATAAGCGAAAACGCCCTCAAGAACGGACTTAAAAAGACGGTATGGCACGCAAGGCTTGAAATTGTCAAAAATGCAGAAAAGGACTTTAATATAGTCGTTCCGCAAGGCAAAACCCTCGTTTTTGACGGAGCGCACAATCCCCACGGGGCGCTTGCGCTTGCAAATGCGCTTAAAGATTATTTTGCAAACAAAAAAATACACATAGTTTTGGGAATGCTCGCCGACAAGGACGTGGACGGCGTAGTGGATATACTTGCGCCTCTTGCAAAAGAGGTGACTGCCGTAACTCCGCACTCGCCCCGTGCGTTTGACAAGAGCGAGCTGAAACAAAAGGTGCAGCGCTACACCTGCTGCGGCGTTGCGGAAGATACGGGGCTTGCCGTGCAGGCTGCGCTTGACGGCGACTGTGACGTGACGGTGCTTTGCGGCTCGCTCACGCATTTTGCGGACTTAAAGGCTTAGGAGGAAATATGAAGGATATCGACAAACAGAGGATAGAAAACGCAGTGAGGGAAATATTGCTTGCCATAGGTGAGGACCCAGACAGAGCGGGACTTTTGGATACGCCCTCACGTGTTGCGAGAATGTATGAGGAAATAACGTCGGGCTACGCTCAGACGGCGGCGGAACCGCTTTCAAAGGTGTTTGACGAGGGCGGCAGCGGTCTTGTGCTTGAAAAGGATATATCGTTTTCGTCCACCTGCGAGCATCATCTTATGCCGTTTTTCGGCAAGGTGCACATTGCGTATCTGCCAAACGGCAAGGTAGTAGGACTGTCAAAGCTTGCAAGAGTTGTCGAGGTGTTTTCAAAGCGGTTGCAACTACAGGAGCGGCTCAATGCGCAGATAGCGGACAGCATTTTCAGCGAGCTGGGGGCTAAGGGCGTTATGGTGGTTATCGAGGCGGAGCACACCTGTATGACTGCAAGAGGCGTAAAAAAGGTGGGCTCAAAAACCGTCACGACGGCGGTGAGGGGCGATATGCCCGAAAGCTTGCAGGCGCAGATACTTGCGCTGTGCTGAGCGTTTAAATGCAAAATTATGCAAAAAATATTGAATGAAAACAAATATAACTTTAAGGTCCGCAACGAGGTATTTTCGGGCGGAACGCACATTATGTCTATCCTCAACGCTACGCCCGACAGCTTCTTTGCGGATAGCCGCTTGCAGGACGACGCAGTTTTGCGGGCAGGAAGGTTTATAGAACAGGGCGCAAGGATATTGGATATAGGCGGGCAATCTACACGCCCTAATGCCGCTATCGTAGGCGAGAAAGAGGAACTGAACCGAGTGCTTCCCGTCGTGCAGGCGGTGAGAGCGCATTATCCCGACGTTCCCATATCCGTTGATACGTTTTATCCTAAAGTTGCCGACGCCTGCCTCGATGCGGGGGCGGATATGATAAACGACGTGAGCTGCCTTGCATACGGGGGCATGCCCGATGTCATTGCAAAGCACGGCGCTGCGGTCTGCGTGATGCACGACAGGCGCAGGTCGCAAACGGATGATATGTTTGCCGACAAGATACAGGGGTTGAGCGAGGCTGTAAATAAGCTGCTTTTTGCAGGCGTAAGCAAGGACGCTATTCTGCTTGACGGAGGAATCGGCTTCAACAAAGGCAAGGACGAAGACTGGGCGCTGTTAAACGGCTATAAGCGGCTGATGGACGAGCTTGCAGATTATCCGTTTTTGCTTGGCACGTCACGCAAATCGCTGTTCGGCGGCGACGTTGCGGATAGGCTTGCGCCTACGCTTGAAAGCACAGTGGCTGCTGCAAAATGGGGCGTGTTGTTTGTAAGGGTGCACGACGTTGCTCAAAACAAAGCCGCAATAGACGAGCTTTTGGGGTGAATATGGATAAAATCATATTAAAGGATTTTGAGGTGGTCGCCTGTCACGGCGTCAATCCCGAAGAAAAGGTAGAGCCGCAAAGATTTTTGTTTACGGTCGTTTTGGACGTCGACTTTTCAGACGCCGCAGCAAACGACGATTTGAGTAAAACCGTCAGCTATGCCGCAGTAAAAAAGGCGGTCAAGGCGTTTTGCGAGGGCAACTGCTTTGACCTCATAGAGACGCTTTGCGTACGGCTTGCAGAGCTGCTATTAAAACAGTTTGAGCTTGCAACGGCTGTCGAAGTCACCGTCAAAAAGCCCGATGCGCCTATGAGCGGCAAATTTGACTATGCGGGCGTAAGTGCAATGCGCAAGTGGCATAGGGTGTATCTTGCGCTCGGCTCAAGCGAGGGCGACAAAAATGCGTATCTCGATTTCGCCATAAATGCGCTAAAAGCCGACGGCAATATCAAGAGCGTTAAAGAGAGCGGCAGATATGAAACCGCACCCTACGGCGGCGTTGCAAAGGGTACGTTTTTAAACAGTGCGGTGAAATGCGACACTCTGTATAGCGCAAGACAGTTGCTGAATAAAATACACAGTATCGAGGTCGAGGGCGGCAGAGTGCGTAAGGAACGTTGGGGCGACCGTACCCTTGATATCGATATCATCTTTTTTGACGATGACGTTTGCGAGGACGACGACCTTTGTATCCCACACATCGATATGGCAAACCGTGCCTTTGTGTTAAAACCGCTTTGCGAGCTTTGTCCGAACAAGGTTCATCCGCTTTTAAAGCGCAGAGTGAGCGAGCTTAACGCCGCTCTTAAGGACTAAGCGGATAATAAATAAAATATACAACAGTCACAATACTGACGTTTGGCGGAATACAGTGTGAAATTTTTTAAAAATTTACGCTATTTTTTATTAAAAATAGGCTTAACAGTTTACAATAGGGCATATCTATGATATTATTATAGCAATAATAAAAATGGGTTATCCCGTATAATGGAGGTTTTATTATGGCAAAAAAAAGTGACTACTTTGGTCTTAGCTGGATCGTGAGCTTGATCCTTGCGATCATTCCTTTCACCTCTTGGATTTGCGGCGCAATCACAAGATTTATGGAAGGCAAAATCGTAGCAGGTATTTTGCGCTTGCTTCTCGGTTGGGGTATCATTTGGATTATGGATCTTATTTTCATGATCACGAAAAAGGAAATCTGCCGTCTTCTTCCCTGCTAATTTAAGACTGAGTATTAAAAAAGAAAAGGCGCTCGCTTGAGCGCCTTTTTTGTTGACTTTATTGTTTTATGTCCATTTAATCATAGCTTTGTTAAATGCGATTTGCAAAATTTAAAGCCGCCTGTTAAGCGGCTTTTGTTGCTTATATTTGTCTTTATTTAAAATATCGCTATCGTGCCCGTCGTGTTTAAGACAAGCAGGGTGATGTATGTGATGTAGCCTGCAAGCAAAAGCGCACCCTGCCAGCGTTGAAATTTGCCTCTTATCAGCGCAGGAATGAGCGCAACGCCAGCTACCGCAAGACAGAAGGGGAAGTCAAGCACTATAGCCTGTGCGGATACGGGAAGAGGTGTGCCGAATTTAGCCGCAGATATTATTGCGCAAAGAGGCAGTATCAGCGTAATGTCTATGATGTTTGCGCCTATGACGTTGCCAACTGATAAGTCCGATTTCTTTTTGGCGATTGCGGTTATCGTTGTGACAAGCTCCGGCAAGGACGTGCCGACGGCAAGTATCGTGACGCCTATCAAAGCCTCTGACAGCCCGAGCTTTTTTGCAAACATTGCGCCGTTGTCGCACATAAGCTGTGCGCCTATGACGATGGCGGCTGCGCCTAAAATAAACAGCAGAATGTTTTTTACGATGTCCTTGCGCTCTATCACCATTCCCGTTTTTTTCAGCTTTATTTTTTTAGATTCCTGCTTTTTGAAATAGTATATTAAAACACCGCTCTTGCTTGTTTGCACTTTGTCGTCGTCCGCTAATACAGATGTGTCGTTTTCAAGCGGCTTCGGGGCGTCCACAGCTTCCATAATGGGGCTCGAATGCTTTTTTGCGCCTATCACGTTTTCTATCATAAACGCAATGAATATTGCAAGGATTATGAGTGCTTCCCACCAAGATACCTGCTTGTCGGCGACGGCGCTGACAGTCCACAGTGCGCTGATTGCAACAAGCAATATCACCATTTTTGCGGCGTAGTCCTTGCGCTTGAAGGTTGCGGGGATAAACAAAAGCGAAATAGCCATAATGAGCGCAATGTTGCAGTTGACCGAGCCTACAGCATTGCCTATCGCCATATCCGCACTGCCTTGCGCCGCCGCTATAGACGACACCAAAATCTCGGGCAGGGTGGTGGCAAGGCTGACGATCGTTGCGCCTATGATAAACGTGGGGATGCCCGAAACCTCGGCTATCCAGCTTGCGGCGTCTACAAACCAATCGCCGCCCTTTACTACGAGAACGATGCCAAGTATCAGCAGCACGACGCAGCCTGCCATACTGCTTGCTTCCATCATTGATAGTGTTAAAAAACCCATATTTCCGTCTCTTTTTACGCATTCGTGCGCTTTCGCACCGATAAAATTTATGCGTCACAAGTAGGCTAACATACGCAAATGCCTTTGTCAATAAAGCGGTCTGATATATTTTACCAATATTTGGCAAATTCTACTATTCTTTGGTATTTTTTAAGAAAGCGCAAAATAAAAAAGCGCCTTAAAAAGGCGCTTTGATATGTAGCTTGAATATATTATTCTGCGTCGACGGAATTGTCGCTAAGCTGCTCTATCTTTGCGGCGACGTCGGCGTTTTTCTGTGCGAGCAGAAGGTCTCTTATCTCACGCAGCAGTTCCACTGTAGGATCGGCGGGAGCAGGCGCTGCGGCTGCCTCTTTTGCTGCGGCCTCTTCGTCGAGCTTTGCCTGTGCGGCTGCGGCTTCCTCTGCGCTGATTTTGCCCTTGCGAAGCTGCTTTTGAAGCTTTGCGCTTTCCTTCTTGCCAAAGTCTCTTGCGGTGTTTATCACCTTGATGATGGCAAACAGCACGATAGCGGTGAGCAGGAAGGTTATCACTGCCGATATGACTGCGCCCCAATCGAGGACGAGTGCTTCTCTGACGACTACGCCGTTTTCGATGACGGCAGGGCGCAGCTCGGTGAGCAGGTCGCCTGTCTCGGAAATCGGTATCCAGTTGATAAGCGGCTTCAAAATGCCGTTGACAAGTGCGGTGACTATCGCTGTGAACGCAGAGCCGATGATCATACCTACTGCGAGGTCCAACGCACTGCCTTTGCTGATAAATGCTTTAAACTCTTTCCAAAGCTTAAATTCGTGCTTCTTTTTGGGCTTTTCCATAATCTCTCCTAAACATATATTTAATAAACACATAATAAACAAATCAAAATGGCATTGTCAAGGAAATGGATAATTTATTTACATTTTGTTTGAAATTTTCAGAGCCTTTTTTACAATAAATTGCAAAATTTGCGGTAGGAGTTTGACATATGGTCTTTGCGTATGCTAATCTAATTGCGCTAGGGGTGCCGAGAGGCTGAGATCATACCCTTCAACTTGTGAGATAATCCTCGCGTAAGGAAGCCGTTGCTTGATAGCAACGATCGAGTTATGTGTCATATCCGCTTTTTGACCTCCTAAGCACAGGAGGTTTTTTTATGGATATTGACGTTTTGTTTGACAAGTTAGCTTTTGCCATACTCTATCTGGCAGTCGCATTTGTGGGGCTTGCAATAGTCGTCGGCGTGCTTGTTTACTTTTTTAAGAAAGACAAGTTTGGTGACTTCAAAAAGTATTTTATCGGTATAGGCGCAGGCATGGCGCTTTGTGCGCTCACCGTGCTCACCTATATCAAGGTCGAAAGCGGAATAGATAAAGACAGCTACGGCTTAGTATTTTATCCCGTGATTGCCGAAATAGTCATTGCCGTTGCGGGCATGTTTGCAATGCTCATATGCTCGCTGTTCAATAAAAAGGCAGTGAAGATAGCAGGTATCACAACGGGTGTGCTTTTGCTTGGCGGCTTTATTGCAATGATGGTCGAGATGTCAAAATATTACGATGTGCTCGGCAATCTTTCAAAGGGCAAAGATTTCAGCTTAGCGGGACTTACCGTGTCCGCTGTGATATTTATGGTGTTGATCGCAGTGATATATTTCCTCGGTGATAAGCGCAACATCAGCGACACACGCTCGATAGTATACGGCGCAATTTCCATAGCAATGTCGTTTGCGCTGTCCTATATCAAGTTGGTTGAGCTGCCGCAGGGCGGTTCTATAACGCTTGCAAGCTTGCTTCCGCTTATCATCTACTGCTGTATGTTCGGCACTCGCAGAGGCGTAATCGCTTGCCTTATTTACGGCGTGTTGCAGGCCATACAGGATCCTTTTATAATACACCCCATGCAGTTTTTGCTTGACTATCCGCTTGCATTTGGAATGATCGGCGTAAGCGGCATATTCGTTGAAAAGGGCGTGTTTAAATTTAAGGGAAAAATGCAGCGCTTCAATCAGATGGCGGGCTTTGTTTGCGGTGCGCTCATTGCGGTCATCGGCAGATACATATGTCATGTGCTGTCGGGTATGTTTGCGTTTACCAGCTACGGCAATGTAGGGGCGGCGCTTGCTTTCAGTCTCGGCTACAACAGCTTTGCGTTTATAGATATCGCTATTGTACTTGGAGTAGGCATAATACTTTTCCTTTCAAGATCGTTTACAGCACAGATGATGAAGTCAAGCGATATCGGCAAAACAGTACAGACTGCGCCCGTTGATGAGACCCATGAAGTCGAGGAAGAGGACGACGGCTTTGTATATCTCGACGATTTGAAGGAGCAGGAAAAGCAGACTGCGCCCGAAGATACGGACGGTGAAAACGAATAAGTGTTTTGTGCGCAATATAAGGGAATTTTAAATAAAAGTACAATTAGCCTTAATTTGAGTGCTGCACTTAAAATAATTTATCGGAAAATAAAAACAACCGCATTTGCGGTTGTTTTTATAAAAGAAGTGATTTATAAAAGGGTTTCGATTTCGTTTTACACAATATATACAGCGGAAAAGTCCGTTTTATTGGATAAATCAAAAAATTTAAATTTATTTTTTTATGTAACGGAATACGAGCACTCCGCCGTACTTTACGTTGACATTCACCTTGCCGCCGAGGGATATGTTGCTTAGCCCTCTCGAGTCCGCACCTGTGAGAAGCAGGTCTTCAAGCGGATATTCGAGGTTGTGCGAGCAGGTGACTATCGCATTGCCGCCGTAGGGCAGTATTGATATTGTTTCGCCCTTTTGCGTCGTAAGATCAAAACTGCCTTTGACGTAGTGGATATTAAGTCCGTCCTCTTCGGCTCTTACCTTGCTTATGCCAAGGTCGCAGGCGAGCTCCATAATGGCAAAATTGCAAAGCGTATGGTCGTATCTTCCGCCGAGCACGCCGTAAAAAACGATTTCGTCTGCGGCAAATTCGTCACGGGCATAATAAACGGCAAGCTCGCCGTCGCTTGCGTTTTTGTGCGGATCGTGCTGCACTACGGTCGCCTCTACGCCGTCGGGAAGCGTGAGCGAGTCAAAATCGCCGAGAATGACGTCGGCGGGCACGGGGCATACGTTGTATCCGCCGTCGCAGCAGATGACCTTGTCCGCACTTATTTTGCGCACGATAGGCGTGCCGCAATTTAAAACTATCGCAACTTTCATAATGCGTATTTTAGCATATTTGCAGGTTTATTGCAACGCAATGTTAATTATAACGTATTTTTATGATAATAATATGGTGTATTCGGTTGAAAACCGAAGCGTCTTACGCTATAATAATTGCTTAGAGGTGGCAAAAGATGCAACAGTTTAAATTGAAAAGCTTTGATGATACCGAAATTTTTGTGACGCTGTGGGATGACGTAAGCGCACCCTGCGGAGTGATACAACTGTTGCACGGCATGTCGGAATATGCAGGTCGCTATGAGGAATTTGCAAGATACCTCAACTCGAGAGGGTATATCGTGTTTGCGGACGACCACCGTGCGCACGGCCGTACCGAAACGGATGAAAACAGAGGCAGACATAGCGGCGATATTTTTTATTTGACCTTGCAGGACGAGTTGTTTTTCAGAGATTGGCTCAAGCAAAAGTATGCGTTGCCCGTGTTCCTTGCGGGGCACAGCTACGGCAGCTTCCTTGCGCAGGCAATAGCGCAGGCGGGCACAGACGTAAAGGCAATAGCTCTGCTCGGCTCGGGACATATGCACGGGCTGTTTACGTTCGGCAAGATTGCTATCGCACCTATAGCGCTTGTGGCGCATAATTGGCGCCCTAATTTGAATAAGCACGTAAATTGGATAAACAGCGTGCCCGAAAGGCGTGCGCAATTACAAGCCGATCCGTGCGCTCACTCGCCTATGAGTCTTGCATTCAGCTTCAGCATGATGCGCCACACTTCAAAGCTGTATGGCAAAAAGGCTCTCGGCAAGCTCAATCCCGCAACATCCATAGCGCTTTTCAGCGGCGAGGACGACGCAGTAGGGCGCAAGGGCAAGGGCGTGAAAAAGCTATATAAAATGTACAAGGCAAACGGCGTAAATTGCGAGCTGCATTTGTACAAGGGCGCACGTCACGATATCAGCTTCGAGCATTGCGGCAAGCAAGTGCAGGAGGACGTTGCGGACTTTTTTGACAAATTTGTCATTTACGAGCAAGCCTCTATAGACGAAATTTTGTCAAATAGCTGAGGTATAAATGAAGGTCATCATTCCAAAAGCATTTAAAATAGGACATTTTGAGGACGACTATACGGGCGTTACGGTCATACTTGCACCAAACGGAGCGACAGCAGGCTGCGACCAAAGAGGCGGCGCCCCCGGCACAAGAGAAACCGACCTTTTACGCCCCGAAAAAATGATGCAAAAGATAAATGCCGTCGTGCTGTCGGGAGGCTCGGCGTACGGGCTTGCGGCAAGCTGCGGCGTTATGGATTGGCTAAAGCAAAAAGGCTACGGATATAAGACGGCAGGCAAAATCGTGCCTATCGTGTCAAGTGCGGTTTTGTTTGACCTAAATCAAAAGGAATATCACTATCCTACGGCAGAATACGGCTTTAAAGCGTGCGAAAACGCAGATAAAACCCCTGTTTTCGGCAACGTGGGGGCAGGCAAGGGCGCAACGGTAGGCAAAATCAGAGGTCTTAAAAACGCCTGCAAAAGCGGCATAGGTATCGCCACCGTAAAAACGATGGGCGTCACAGTGACGGCAATAGTCGCAGTAAACGCAATGGGCGACGTGTACGACGGCGAAAAAATCATTGCGGGCGCAAAGGGCAAAAACGGATTTATAAACACCGAAAAATGCCTCGCAAACGGCGAGGTGTCAAAGCTGCTGTTTGGCACAAATACTACAATAGGCTGTATCCTTACGGACGCAAATATCGACAAGGTGGGGGCAAACAAGCTTGCAAGTATTGCGCATAACGGACTTGCAAAAGCGATACGCCCCGTGCATACAGATTATGACGGCGATACAATGTTTTGTATGGCAAGCGGCAAAAAGCCCGTTGTAAACTTTGCTATATTGCAATCGGCAGCAGTTGAGGCAACAAGACAGGCGATAGTCAACGCAGTCACCCTTGATAAGGAATATGAAATCATCTTTGATGAAGATGAAGAAGAATGAATTTTAAAAGCGCTTCCAAAACGGAAGCGCTTTTAAGTTGTATCAGTCAATCAGGTTTTCTCTTTCAAACAGTGGACTATTGAAAAATTCTTTTAAGTTTATTTCCAATCCCTCGCATATGCTGTAAATAATAGAAGTGCCTATCGACTTGGTTGATTTAAGCGTAGATAAAGTCGAGCGTGGCACACCGCTTTTTTGAGAAAGGGCATAAAAAGTCAGTCCTTTTGATTTTGCGAGTTCATATATTCTTTTGTAAATAGCTTCGGATAATGTTTGCATAATAATTATAATAGATTTTAATTGCCTCTGCCTAAAACGAAATCGACAGAGCAATCGAGTTTTTCGGAAAGCAATATGATATTGTCAATGGTAGGAGTATATAAACCATTTTTCCAATTATAAATCAAATTTAAATCTATATCTGTCTTTTGGCTGAGTTTGTAAGCTGTCATTTTAAATTTATCAAGCAAAAATTTTATTTGAATATCAAAAGGCGGACATTGTTTAAACGGTGTGCCCGTATTTTGCTCAACAAGTCCAAGCAAATAATCTGCAGTGCAATTAAAATAATCTGATAGAAGAATTATACTGTTCACAGACGGTATTTTCTTTCCTGACAAATATCGGGTTATAGTAGTGCGGTGAACGCCGATAGCATTAGCGAGCTTCGGTGACTTTATATCAGCGTCAATCATCAAGTCTAAAAGTCTATCTGCAAAAATTGATAAGTCTAACATTTTCAAATATTTCACAGTTTTGTGTTTGCGGCTATTATATCCACATATATAAAACTTAATCTCCTCTGCCTAAAACAAAATCAACAGAGCATTCAAAATATGAGGCTAATTTTTCTAAGTCATAAACGCTTGGATTGAATTTACCGTTTTGCCAATTATAGATTGCGGACTCTGCTATTTTGGTTTCTTTTTTCATATTATACTTTGTTTTGTTATATTTGTTTAGTAAAAACTGCAAGCGTTCTTTGAAAGGCGGACAGGGCTTAAATCCCGAATATCTATTTTCATTGTCAATTGCCAATAAAAAATCTGCCGTACATTTAAAATAATCGGCAAGTTTAATAAATATTTCATAAGTAGGTAATTTTCTGCCTGACAAATATCTTGATATTGCTGATCTATCGATGTTGATTTCATTTGCAAGAGCAGATTGAGTTAGACTCATATCAAACATAAGTTCAGATAATCTTTCGGCAAATAATTGTACATTTATCATTTTGTATACCTCAAAATTATTCTGTTACATAATTGAAATAAAGACTTGCGCCGTGTAATTATAGGTGTTATACTAAGTATGTAAAACAATGGGCTTTCTTAAACGTATAACAATGTGGTAATTAAAACCATAAATAAAAGTTAATGAAGTTTTTTACTGATGTACGTGCTTGAATACAATTGTTTTCATTTCTAAATCGATAAAAAGGAATCAAATGAAACACAAATATATCAATTATATCTATCTATTGTTTGTTTTTATTATTTGCACAGTATTTATGTGTTTTGATAAAAACATCGTGGGAATAAAGAGCTTATATAACACTCAAATTTTATTTGCAATGATTTTATAAATCAAATATAAACAATAAAATAAAAAGGAGATTTCTTATGAAAAATCAAAGAAAAACTATAACAGAAATGTTAAAAGAACAAAACCAAAATGAAAAAACGTACGCAGAGGATATTGTTTTGGATATTCTTACGCTTATTAGAGATATTTATATCGCTAAATTTACATTGGTCGACAATCAACTAACTATAGAGTTAAACAACGGGCAACAGTTTGTTGTATCGGTTGAAGAAAAGTGATGATAAATTGAGTTAGTAAAATTAGGTGCTCAACGAAAACCCTCGCTATGCGAGTACATTTCTTTATATATCCGATACTTCGCATTAAAATGCGGTATCGCTATAGTAATACACTTGCGTTGCAAGTGCTTCCATTTTGCTCACAATGGTACTCAACGCAAACACTCGCTATGCGAGTACATTTCTTTATATCCCCGATACTTCGCATTAAAATGCGGTATCGCTATAGTAATACACTTGCATTGCAAGTGCTTCCATTTTGCTCACAATGGTGCTCAACGCAAACACTCGCTTTGCGAGCACATTTCTTTATATCCCCGATGCTTCGCATTAAAATGCGGTATCGGGGATATAAAGAAACACCCTCACTATCGTGAGAGTGTTTGCGTTGGCAGGAGCTATAGGAATCGAACCTACACAGTGGGAGTCAGAGGCCCAAGTGCTACCACTACACCAAGCTCCATCGCTGAAAGCATTATATAACATACTAAAACATTTTGCAAATACTTTTTGCAAATATAAAAAACAAATTATCAATACCTTGACTTTTTTTTTATATATTGATAATATATTTAACGTTGATTTAACTATTTATGGGGTGTAGCGCAGTTTGACGCCGATATGTGACGCTTTGCTACACCATGCGCAAACAGCGCAAATAAATACAACTTAATATTATCATCGGGGTGTAGCGCAGTTTGGTAGCGCGCATGGTTCGGGACCATGAGGCCGCGAGTTCAAGTCTCGCCACTCCGACCAAAAAAGCACAAGTGTCGCTTGTGCTTTTTTATATGTCGTGCGAATTTGCGTTTAATATAGCGTTTTAAATACTTTAGTTTTTTATTAGCTTATGATATAATCGGTTATATCTAATATATATCGGGGGCTTTTGATTTTGGATTATCCGCTGTTTTTTGTGCAGCGCCTTAAGATGTCTGATACGAGGTTGCAGGGCAATGAAGTGCGCCGAAAAAATACCCGAAAATGTGATATAAAGCGTGTTGCCAAATGGCGGGGAAAATAGTTAAGCTTGTAAGAGAGTGATATGTACAAAATAGCGAGAGTAGGTTTGCATCATTTTGAAGAACCGTGTTTGTCGGGAGATAGGGGAAGCGGAACGATATTTTTTTCGGGCTGCAGCCTGCGCTGTCTGTTTTGCCAGAATTATGAGATATCGCACGGCGGCAGCGGACTTGAGGTGAGCGAGGACGAGTTGATATACTGTATGCAATATTTGCAGGATATGGGTGCGCACAACATCAATCTTGTCACTCCGACAAACTATGCAAATTTGCTGATAAACACGCTTAAAAAGGCAAAATCGCTGCTTAAAGTGCCTGTTGTGTGGAATAGCAGCGGATATGAAACCGCAAAAAGCTTGAGCAAGCTCGAGGGCTTGGTTGATATATATCTGCCCGATTTTAAGTATTCCGACGATGATTTGGCGTGGCGATATTCGCATGCTAAGGGCTATAAGGATATTGCGGCGGCGGCGATAAGAGAGATGAAAAGACAGTGTCCGCACGACGTTTTTGACGGCGACGGAATGATGACGTCGGGCGTGATAGTGCGACACCTCGTGCTGCCCGATGCGCTTAAAAATACTATAGGCGTGCTTAAGGAAATTGCGGATATCGACAAAAATATGACGGTAAGCCTTATGGGACAGTATTTCCCAACGCCTGCGGTCGTAAACGATAAAACGCTTGGGCGCAGACTCACGCAGGCGGAATATGACGAGGCGGTCGAAGCCTTTTTTGAAGCAGGACTTAAAAACGGATTTTGTCAGGAGCTTGAAAGCGCAAAAGAGGAATATGTGCCGAGCTTTGATTTGGACGCTTTGCGTGACATATTAAAAGGTTTGACAAAAAAATAAACGGATATATAATTAGAAAAAAGTCGGAGAAGCTATGAAAACAAAGGTTGCGTTGCTTGACGAAGTTACGCTCAACAGAGCGGTCGTGAGAATGTCGCACGAAATCATCGAAAAAAATAAGGGCATAGACGACGTCGTTTTGGTGGGGATCAGAACGAGAGGCGTGCCTATGGCCGAGCGTATCGGCGAGCAGATAAAGCGTATCGAGGGTGTAGAGCTGAAAATAGGCTCAATAGACATTACGCACTTCCGTGACGACGTGTCCGCAAACGAGCGTACGTCCGTAAACGCTACGGACATCAAGTTTGATATTCACAACAAAAACGTCATACTCT
This sequence comes from uncultured Christensenella sp., assembly GCA_910584155.1. Classification (GTDB taxonomy): domain Bacteria; phylum Bacillota; class Clostridia; order Christensenellales; family CAG-917; genus CAG-475. The sequence goes on from CAJTYG010000005.1 coordinate 143,231, forward strand.
GCGATGACGTGCTGTTTACGGGCAGGACCGCAAGAGCGGCAATAGAGGCGCTTTTGCACTTTGGCAGACCAAAGACCATACAGCTTGCCGTGCTTATCGACAGAGGACACAGAGAGCTGCCCATACGTGCCGATTACGTGGGCAAAAATATTCCCACCTCGCTTCAGGAAACCGTAGCCGTGAAATTTGACGAAACGGACGGCGAAACCTGCGCAATACTTTGTGAAATAGATTGATAATGTAATAAAACAGATATATAAGTTAATGTTAAATTTAAGATTAGTTATTAAAATCAATATAGTTTAAAAGCGCTGCGAATAATGTCAGCGCTTTTTATACGGTTTATATTTTAATGGATAAATCAAATATCGTTTTCGGTCAGCACCGTAAAGCCTGCATCAAGCAGCTTTTGCACGGTCACGCCGTTGCCCGACGTCTTGTTGCCGCTGAAGGTGCCGTCGTAAATGACGCCTTTGCCGCAGGAAGGACTGTTGGCTTTCATAATGCAGCAGTCAACGTTGTTTGCCTTTGCAATTTGCAGGGCGAAGTCGGCGCCACGCATATATTGCTCGGTCACGTCGTCGCCGCTCTTTGCGATAACTCTGTTGGCAACTATTTCGCTCGGGTAGCGTGGGGTGGGCAAGCCTCCCATCTGCTCGGGGCATACGGGAATGAGGATATTGTCCTTTGCAAGCTCCAAAAGCTTTTGATTTTTGCAGCCGTCGCCCTTGTATCTGCACTCATAGCCCATAAGACAGGCGCTCACTAAAATTTTTTTCATATACACCTCAATAATTGTTATTATCACAGCAAATGTCACGTTTGTCAAATTGTAAAATGTTAAAATATCATTAAAATTTTTGTCGTTTTTTATACGAATACGTTTGACACGGAAGCGTGCGCAGTGATATTATCTTTGCAGAAAATCTTTAAGAGCGATACGGGATATCGACAAGATTGACGAAGTCTTATATTTGATTGCAATGATACCTTGTCCTTAAACTGCGCAGACAAGGTTTTTTTGTGTAAATTGCGCCGAATGTTACACCTCGCTATCGTAGAGGTTGTTGCGAAGCTTAGAACAAGCGCTCGCAAGGCGAGCGCCAAAGTGAGCGTCAAGCACGCTCATAGTACAAGTGAACGGGCAAGTGTTGTTTATATGCCCGTGAGCGAGTGGAATAATGAGAGAACGGCAGTTGTTTGCGCAGACCGATTGTCGCCCCCACGAGCGACAGAATGATTGATAGAGAATATTGCCCTATACGAGTGGGGGAGAAATTCCGGCGAGACCGGAAAGAGGGGGTACTTGCATTAAAGTACTCGCACGCAAAAAAAATACCGAAAGGTAGTAATAAACGTAAATCTTTTAAAGGAGAAGCAAATTTATGGAATTGGTTTATGGCGTCAAAGACAGACCACCGTTCAAACAAAACCTCGTCTTTGCATTGCAACAAATCATTGCAATCATGGCGGCAACTCTGCTTGTGCCTATTTTGGTCAGCGCTACTGAAATATCCTTTACGGTTGGAGAAGGGGTAGATGCAATTAAATATGTTGCGCATATGTCGGTAGATCCTGCTGCGGCGCTTTGTGGTGCAGGCTTAGGCACTTTGGTTTACTTGGCGTTTACAAGACGTAAAAGCCCTGTTTTTCTCGGCAGCTCGTTTACATTTCTTGGTGCTTTGTGCGCTACTGCAGCGTCAAATTATGGCTATTGGGGACTTATCATCGGTGTAGTGTTTGCCGCATTGGTGTATGTCATAATCGGTTTTGTTATCAAATTTGTAGGATCAAAGTGGATAAATAAGCTACTTCCTCCCGTCATAATCGGACCTATCCTTGCTATCATCGGTCTTTCACTTGCAGGCACGGCAGGCAGTTGGACAATGGCAAACGGCGGTGATGCTGTCAAAGATTATAATATACTTGCCGTTATTATAGGTTTGTTCACATTCTTTATGATTGTATTTGCTTCCGTAAAGGGCAAAAAGACAATGAAGCTCATTCCGTTTATAGTCGGTATCGGTGCAGGACTTGCCGTAGCATTATTCTTTACTGCATTCAGTTATGCGGCACCCGATGGAAGTAAAGCGCAGAGCGTGCTTCGTATAGTTGACTTTACACCTATTGTAGATTGCTTCAAACCTATTCGTGTACAAAGCTTCCTCGATTATCCTAAGTTTACTTTCCTTGAAGGCATAATGCAAAAAGGACTTACTTATTCTGCTGTTGATGCTGATGGAAAAATTATAGAGGGTATAGATACTATCACCAAAAACTTTGCGCTTGACGGAGCAGCTATAGGAAACCTTGCATTGCTATTTATCCCGATTGCTGTTGTCGAGCTTGCTCAGCATATTTCCGACCACAAGAATATTTCAAACATCATCGGACATGACGTGCTTACAGACCCCGGTCTTCACAACACTCTGTTTGGCGACGGCGTAGGCTCTGCAGTGGGTGCATTCTTCGGCGGCTGTGCAAACACCACATACGGCGAGTCTATCGGTTGCGTTGCTTTGACGGGCAATGCTTCAACGTCAACAATTTTGTTGGCATCTCTGGGATGTATTCTTATCTCTTTCTTCTCGCCATTTGTTGCTCTTATCAATATGATTCCAAAGTGCGTCATCGGCGGTGCATGTATCGCTCTTTACGGCTTCATCTCGGTCAGCGGTCTCAATATGCTCCGTGATGTTGACCTCAACGACCATAAAAACCTCTATCCTGTGGCTGCTATCCTCGTCATCGGTATCGGAGGAATTACGCTCAACTTTGGTTCAAACAGTATGACAAAAGGTCCGGCAGTACAAATCACTTCACTGGCGGTTGCGCTTATCGTTGGTGTGCTTATCAACATGTTTACTCACTATACGAGCAAGAAGAAAAAAGCTCTTGCGGACGGCGGTAGCGAGGAAGGCACAGAGGCCGTGTTCAGCGAGGCTGATACGGAAGCTAAGGACGAACTTGCCGTTGAGGAAAAGTCTGAGGTCGAGGAAAATGCCTTTGACGACAAGGCTGCGGCAGATGTCATTGTTGACACAGAGGAATAATTATATTACAATATAATTAACGCAATATGGCGAGCCATACGGCTCGCCATATTTAAAGATAAGGAAGATATATTTTATGGAAGATTTTATGAAAAACGTTGTGGTGATGGATCATCCGCTTATCAAACACAAGATCACGCACCTTTGCGACGTGACGACAAAAACAAAAGAGTTTAGAGAGATAGTCTCGGAAATCGCAATGCTTATGGGCTACGAAGCTTTCAGAGACCTCAAGACTACCGATGTGGAAATACAAGCTCCGCTCAGCAAATTTATGTCGCCCGTCGTTGATGATAAAATAGCAATTATCCCCATACTGCGTGCGGGACTCGGCATGGTGGACGGGCTTACGGCGCTTTTTCCAAACGCACAGATAGGGCATATCGGCTTGTACCGTGACGAACAGACGCTCGAGCCTCACGAATACTATTGCAAGCTGCCTATGGACTGCACCAACGGACAGTGCATTGTCGTCGATCCTGCGCTTGCAACGGGCGGCTCGGCGGCGGCTGCAATAGAGATGATAAAGCAAAGAGGTTTCAAAAACATCAAGCTGCTTTGCCTCATCGCCGCACCCGAAGGCATAAAGAGAGTAGTCACTCAGCACCCAGACGTAAAGGTGTTTGTTGCGCACTATGCGGACGCTCCGCTCAATGAGCACGGCTATATCGTCACTGCATTTGGCGATGCTGGAGATAGGGTTTTTGGAACGAAGTAATTTGCGCCGAGTGTCATACCTCGTGCAAGCACTCGGCACGCAAAATCTTGTTATTAAACGTTAATGTTTTTTAAAGAGCTAAAGCTGCAATAACAAGAGTTTTGCTATGAGCGCAAACGTCTGTCGCAGTATGCGACATAAGGTGCAAAAGCGGGAAGTGAATTCCCACTTTTGCGAAATATATATTTAGCCGTTGCGAAGCTTAGAACAAACAAGCTAAGGCATAACGTACACTCGTTGCGAAGCTTAGATGAGCGCTCGCAAGGCGAGCACTAAATTGAGCGTCAAGCACGCTCTTAGCACAAGTGAACGGGCGAGTGTTGTTTATATGCCCGTGAACGAGTGGCATAATAAGGCGTCGACAGCTGTTTGCGCAGACCGAATGTCGCCCCCACGAGCGATGGAAAAAATGGAAGAGAATACTGCTTATACGAGTGGGGGAGAAATTCCGGCGAGACCGGAAAGAGGGGGTCATTTTATTTAAAGTACCCGACGTACACTCGTTGCGAAGCTTAGAAATCGCCCGAAAGGGGCGTACATTAAAGTACTCGTACGCAAAAGTGTCATATAGGTTAGCACGGGTTGTGCTAAAATTAAATTAAAATCAAAAGAAATTATTAGAGGTAAATCATATGAAACAATTTGAAAACGTAACGATATTCAATCATCCGCTCATTCAGCACAAGGTGGCTATTTTGCGTGATGAAAAGACGGGAATGAAAGAGTTTAGAGAGCTCGTGGAAGAAATCACCACGCTTATGGTTTTTGAGGCTTTTAAGGAAGTGCCAACCAAAACCGTCAGCGTGCAGACGCCTCTTGAGCTGACCGAGCAGAAGATGGTCGCCGACGGCGCAGTGACTATTGTGCCTATCCTGCGTGCGGGGCTTGGAATGGTCAACGGCGTGCATACTCTGTTCCCGACGGCGAGAGTGGGGCATATAGGAATGTACCGTGATGAAGAAACGCTCGAGCCTCACGAATACTATTGCAAGCTACCCGACGGCATTGAAAACAGCGTGGCGATTTTGCTCGATCCTATGCTTGCGACGGGCGGCAGCGCAGTTGCGGCAATAGATTTCCTCAAAAAGAGAGGCTGCAAGCAAATAAGACTTATGAATATCATCGGCGCACCCGAGGGCGTTGAGGTGGTGGCAAAGGCGCACCCCGACGTCAAGGTTTATATCTCTACGCTTGACAGAGGACTGAATGAAAACGGATATATAGTGCCCGGCTTAGGCGACGCAGGCGACAGACTTTTCGGCACAAAATAGGTTGATTTAATGCAAAATAAAAAGCACCCGAAGAGGGTGTTTTTTGCATTATAGAGAGTTTTAAGTACGCTTTTAATGATATTAAATATGCGTTTTTGCAAATTATCAGAATATATCTTTGCCTATCGGGGCATAAAACAGGGGCTCGATTTCGTCGTCCTTTGCAAACGACAGTATCCACATAAGCTTTGCGACGGTCGCCTCGAGCGTCATACAGCGTGCTTCGAGTATCCTGCCGCACCTTAGTAGCTTGCGTCCGACCTCGTAGGTTTCAAGCGAGCTGCCCTCACGCTCCACTTGAGTTGTAAGCACGGCGGTTTTGCCTTTGTCAAGAAAGGCTTTCAGTCTTGTAAAAAACTCGCCGTCGCCGTAGTCGGGCAGTCCGCCCGAGCCGAAGGACTCTATTACCACGGCGTCGCAGCTGTTGTCGAGGTAGTCGAAGATATCCGCTTTTAAGCCGGGGATCATTTTGAGCACAAACACTTTTTCATTTAAATTGCGATAAAACCTTGTGGAATTTATTTCGCCCTTGATATAGTAAAAAGGCTTGCCGTCCCGCATTATGGCTGTGTTGGGATAGTCTACGCTTGAAAAGGCGTTGTAGCTGTGGGTGCGTGTCTTCTTTGCACGGGTGCCCAAAATGACGTTGCCGTCAAAAACAATATGCACGCCAAACGCTTCGTCGTCGGCGCAGAATGCAAATGCGTCCGCAAGGTTTTTGCGTGCGTCGGTGTCTCTTAAATATGCCGATTTCTGCGAGCCTGTCAACACTATGGGCTTTGAAGAGTTTTGTATAAGATAGGACAGGGCGGCGGCGGTGTACGCCATAGTATCCGTGCCGTGCGTTATCACAAAACCGTCGTAGCTGTCATAGTTATTTTCTATTATGCTTTCAAGCTCTATCCAATGCTTGGGACCTATATTTGTACTGTCAAGGTTAAACGGCTGCACGGTGGTCACGTGGCAAAGCTCGGCGATTTCCGGCACGCAGGAAAGCAGCTCTTTTGAGGTCATAGCGGGCGTCAAGCCCTCGCCGTTGTTTTTGGAAGCTATCGTGCCTCCCGTTGCAATCATAAGTATATTTTTCATATGCTTTTTTTCTTTTTGCTGAAAAACGTCTTTGCAAGCCCGCCCTCAGACGTCTCTCTGTAGCGACCGTTTATATCCTTGCCTGTCTGATACATTGTGTCCACGACGGTGTCAAACGACACCTTGTGCGACGGGGTGAGGAAGGTTGCAAGCTCAACCGCATTCAGCGCACGCATTGCGGTGACGGCGTTGCGCTCTATGCAGGGGATCTGCACAAGTCCGTTTACGGGGTCGCAGGTCAAGCCGAGGTTGTGTTCCATTGCTATCTCGGCGGCGTACTCGATTTGCCCAAGGTCTAAGTTAAAAAGCTCCGCAGCGGCGGCGGCAGCCATACAGCAGGCAGTGCCGCATTCCGCCTGACAGCCGCACTCTGCGCCGCTTATGGACGCATTTGTTTTGACGACGTTGCCTATGACGCCTGCCGTTGCAAGCGCACGGTAGATGTCGCTGTCACTGAAGCCGTGTCTTTGCTGTGCGTATTTAAGCACCGCAGGCACTATGCCGCACGCTCCGCAGGTTGGGGCGGTGACTACCGTTCCGCCCGCCGCATTTTGCTCGGCGACGGCAAAGGCATATGCGCAGACTAAGCGATTGAGGCGGGTTTCGGGGCTTTCGCCTTCGAGTATGGGATCGTAAAGCATTTTTGCCTTGCGCTCGGTGTTCAGTCCGCCGGGGAGCACGCCGCTTTTTGACAAGCCCTTTTCAATGGACCTTTGCATAGCTTCCCAAATTTTTGCGTAATAAGCCAAAATCTGCTCGCCCTCAAACCGAACCGTGTATTGCAGGAGGTTTATTCCCTCGCTTTCGCAGTATTCTCTTATTTCCGCAAAAGAGGTGTGCGGATAGACCTCGGCGGGCTCGGCAGAAGCCTTACCATCAATTTTTATAGCTCCTCCGCCGACGCTGAATACACGCCAAAACGCTATTTGCTTTCCGTCGCTGTCGAGGGCATAGAGGTCGAGAGTGTTGGGGTGCGGCACAGCCGTCACGGCGTCCATAATAATTTCGACGGGTTTAGTAAACGTCTTTTTGATTACGTTATCTGTGCCGTGTCCGATGCCTGTCTGCGCAAGCGAGCCAAACAGCACCGCTTTGTAGGATGCGGCTTCGGGGTAGTTTTGTTCAAACATTTTGCAGGCTTTTTCGGGTCCCATAGTGTGCGAACTTGACGGACCTCTGCCTATTTTGTACAACTCTGTCAAACTTTTCATATTACGCTCCGCAAGCATTATAGCATACGCACAACAAAACTCAAATGCGTATTTTCAAAAAATATAATATATTTTTTCGTTTGACTGCGCAAGAGTTTGCCAAACATATAAAAAGTGTGATAATATAATCAGGTTTTATAGGATAAGATTTGCGGAAATGTTCCGCATAAAGAGGCTATATATGATCAGAGAGGATTTGAGAAACATCGCAATAATCGCCCACGTTGACCACGGCAAGACAACGCTCGTGGACGGAATGCTAAAGCAATCGGGCACTTTCAGAGAAAATCAGCAGGTGGCTACCTGCGTTATGGACTCGGGCGACCTCGAAAGAGAGCGAGGTATCACCATACTTGCAAAAAACACGTCGATACATTATAACGGCATAAAGATAAACGTAGTCGATACCCCCGGACACGCAGATTTTTCGGGCGAGGTGGAGCGTGTGCTCAAAATGGTCAACGGCGTTGTGCTGCTTGTGGACGCAGCCGAAGGTCCTATGCCACAGACGAGATTCGTTGTGGAAAAGGCGTTGGCGCTCGACCTTAAAATAATCATCGTCGTAAACAAAATGGACAGACCCGACGCAAGGCTCAGCGAGGTGGGCGACGAGGTGCTGGAGCTGCTGTTGAGCCTTGACGCAAGCGACGAGCAGCTTATGAGCCCCATACTTTACTGCTCGGGCAAGAATGCGACGGCTACAAGAGATTACAACGTGCCCGGCACGGATCTGAAGCCACTTTTTGACACCATAGTGGACTATATCCCTGCGCCCGAGGGCGACGACAAGGGCGAGCTTCAGTTGCTTGTATCCGCAATAGACTACAACGACTATGTAGGTCGCATAGGCATAGGCAGGATAGAGAGAGGGCAGGTGGATATGGCAAAAGAGGTGGTCGTTTGCGACTATCACAGCGGCATATCGCCATATAAGAGCAAGATAGTCAACCTGTTTCAGATTGAGGGCTTGAAGCGTGTTCCCGTTGAAAACGCAAGGGTGGGCGACATAGTGTGCTTCAGCGGCATTGAAAAAATCACTATCGGCAACACGATATGCTCCCCCGCAAAGATAGACCCCGTGCCGTTTGTCAAGATAGGCGAGCCAACGATAGAGATGAATTTTTGCGTAAACGACAGTCCGTTTGCGGGCAAGGAAGGCAAGTTTGTCACATCACGCCACTTGAGAGAGAGGCTGTTTAAAGAGACGCTTAAGGACGTATCCCTGCGTGTATATCAGACGGACAGTGCAGATACGTTTAAGGTGTGCGGACGTGGCGAAATGCACCTTTCTATCCTCATCGAGACGATGCGCAGAGAGGGCTATGAGTTTGGCGTAGGCACGCCTAAGGTCATCTACAAAGAGATAGACGGCGAAAAGTGCGAGCCTATGGAAAGGCTTTACATTGACGTCCCCAACGATTGCGTCGGCTCTGTCATCGAGCGTATGGGCGTAAGAAAGGGCACTCTTGTCACAATGAACCCGTCGGGCGACAGAATGAAAATGGAATTTATCGTGCCGTCAAGAGGTCTGTTCGGCTTTAAAAACGAGTTTTTGACGGACACGAAGGGCGAGGGCGTGATGAATCAGCTGTTTGACAGCTACGCCCCCTTTAAAGGACCGATACCACGCAGATTTACAGGCTCGCTTGTGGCATACGAGACGGGCGAAGCGGCAACCTATGGGCTTTTCAACGCACAGGACAGAGGACAACTGTTTATCACACCGCAAACTATGGTGTATGAGGGAATGGTCGTCGGCGTATCGCCCAAAAACGAGGATATCAGAGTCAACGTCTGCAAGCGTAAGCACGTCACAAATATGCGTGCGGCAGGCTCAGACGAAGCCTTGAGGCTAAATACGCCACGGAAGCTGAGCCTTGAGGAAGCCATAGAGTTTTTGAATGAGGACGAAATGCTTGAAGTCACACCGTTGAATATAAGGATAAGAAAAGTTATCCTGTCGGGCGAACAGCGTCTTAAGATGGCGTACGGAAATAAATAAAATTGTTTAATTGCGCCGAGTGTTACGCCTCGTTACACTCGGCACGCAAAATCGCACAAATGCGAGTTTTGCTGTAAGCGCAAACGTCTGTCGCAGTATGCGACATAAGGTGCAAAAGCGGGAAGTCAATTCCCGCTTTTGCGATAATATAAATTTATTTAAATGATTTAACCATTACCAAAGCCTAAGTTTGATTTTATTTGTACTACCGCACAAATTATTTTTTGCTAATATATCCTTATAAAGGCTCCCTTTAATAAGGGGAGCTGTCTGCATAGCAGACTGAGGGGATGTGACACACTTAGTGTGTTTTTATTCGTCATTGCGAGGCATTTATTGCCGAAGCAATCCAGACATTTCAGCCATTTTATGAGTTCACGTTCTGGATTGCTTTGTCGCTTGATTGCCCCATTCAACAGAGACGTTGAATGGGGCCCCGTGCTCCTCGCAATGACGGAATGTGTAATAATTAAGGTGCGTTTAGAGAGATTGTTTTAAGCTTTGCAACGGGTGAGGGAGACAATCCCCTCACCGCCTCATCGCACTATGTGCGAATTCGGCAGAGCTCCCCTTACTAAAGGGAGCCATAATGAGGTGTTTAATTTATCTAAAGCAGATGAAAAATAGTATCAGTCTTCCAAACCCAAAAGATAGTCTGTAGATACATCAAATAATATTGCGATTTGCACAAGCATATCATAATCGGGTTCGCTGACAGAGTTTTCCCAATAGCTTATCGTGCGTTGATTTACAAAAAGAATTTCGCCTAACTCTTGTTGTCGCAAACAGTTTTCCAATCTTAATTCTTTTAATCTTTTGCCGAAATTGACCATAATTAAATAATATCAGGTTTTGAAAAAATTGCTTGATATGCCTCAAAACGTGGCATTTAATCGATGATTTTTAAAATATTAAACAAATCTTAAAATCTGTATTGAATTATAATATATATTTGTATATAATATAAAAGTCCAAAGTGACAACGGGAGAATTTTATGACAAATTTAATGGAACAGAAGCCGCAAAAGCGGTTTATCGGGCTTACGGGCAATATGTGGCTGTATGCGCTGGGACTTATGGGCATAAACTTCGGCATAGGGCTTATAAACAGCTATCAGGCGGAGTTTTTCAACAAGATACTTGAAGCAAACCTTGTCGCTATCGCAGTCATCATACTTGTCGCAAAGTTTGTGAGCATAATTGCGGACTTTGTCATAGGCAATCTCATCGACCGTGCCAACTTCAAGGCGGGCAAGATGCGTCCGTGGATATTGTTTTCCGCATTTCCGCTAGCGGTGTTTACGACGTTGTCGTTTGCGTTTATCCCGTTTGGCTCGTCCACAGGCGCTACAGTCGGCAAATACATATACATCACCTTTGTTATGATTTGTTGGAATGTGTCCATGACGATGGCGGATATCCCCGTGTCGGGCACGCTGTCGCTTGTCACCAACAACGCCAACGATACAAACAACGCCGCAGGTATGGCAAACACGCTGCGCTCGATATCGCTTGCGTGTCCCGGCGTGTTTATTATGTTTATCGGTCTGCTGATGAAGGACAACAACGGCGTCAGCTGGCAGACATATCTTGTGACGGCAGTCATTATGTCGGTGTTGGGGCTTGTGTTCCAACTGCTGATGTACTTTAAGGGCAAAGAGCAATATCAGGCTACGCAGTCGTCTGGAATGAGCTTTAAGGAAATGTTCTCCGAGCTCAAAAACAACAAGATGATAATGATACTGTTCCTCACCTTTATACTTGGCTTTGGCAGGAACATCGGGCTTGGAATTGCCGTGCAGGCGTCGTGCATACTCATTCGTGATGGCATAGATTTGAGCTTTATCGGCATGGGCGTGCTCACGGGCGATCAGTGTAGCTGGGCGATAGGTCTTACGTCGGCGGTGTCAAGCATGGTCACTATCATACTCAACCCCGTCATCAACAAGAAGCTCGGCGAAAAGAAGTATTTTATCATTGCAGGCTTTTACGGCTTTGCGGTCAGCCTCATTGCGTTTATAATGTATCTGTTTGGCGGAAGACCGTTGCGCTCTATCTGGGCGATACTTGTATATCAATTCTTCCTCGGCTTTGCGTATGGACCAAACGGCTATCTGCCTATGGTCATGACCGCCGACATCGTGGACTATCAGGAGTGGAAAACAGGCAAGCGCACGGAGGGCACGCAGTTTGCTATCCTATCTATGTCAAACAAGCTGTCAAATGCGCTTTCTGTGTCGTTGGGACTGCTGTTTATAGGCGCAATAGGCTATAGCTCGGAAAAATACTTTGCCACACCGCCAACCGAGATAGCAACCTACGTCACGGACGCAATGCAAAACAAGGCGTGGGCAATTTACTTCCTGCTGCCCGGTCTTTGTATGCTTGCAAGCTCGATTGTGATGTTCTTCTATAAGATTGACGAAAAAACCAAAAAGCAAATGCGTGAAGAGCTTGCCTTGCGCCACGCAGGCGACGTGAGCGAAGATGATACGGACGGGGCAGGCGAGATACAAAACGCCGCCGAGATAGGCAGCACCGAGCTTAGCGGCATAGACGTGCTTGCAAAGGCAGAGGGCGCAGAGGAAGTCGTTGAGGAAAGCGAAGCGGAAAATATTGAGCTCGCCGAGCAAGATATATCGACAGAACCCACAGCCGAGCAAGAGGATATGTCCGATGAGGCGGGAGAGGACAATACAGACATTGCGGAAAAGAATGATTTTTCGGATAATGATTAAATAATTAAGCTGCAATAAGCAATAAAAATTCACCGTTTTAAGCGGTGAATTTTTATTTGTCAATCGTTCTTGGGTGAGATAATGTCTGCATTTTCTTCAAGAAAGCTTGCGATGCAGTTTAGTTGCATATGTATATTGTCAATTTTATCGAAAATAGACATTTTATATTTTTCAATATCTTCCTCAACAGGATACCAACACTCGCACGGCAGTTGATTTTTTATGATTTTGTTGAATTGATATTTAAATATTTGCGGACAGGAACAATGCCCGACGTTATTTATTTTTATAAATTTATCGATTTTGTATCTAAAGTAATATGGTGTAAAATGTCCGCAGTTGTAACAATTCTTTTCGTTTTCCATTGTTTCCTCGTGATTTATAATGGTTGTCTCGCAATGCGAGATTTATATTTTAAATAATAGTCTCGCTAAACGAGACTGTCAAGCAAAAATACATTTTTGTTGTTATAATTTAACTATGAAAGCTTTTGCAGAAAGATTAAGAGAATTAAGATTATCAAGAGATTTGTCTCAACAAGAGTTGGGGGAAGAGTTGTCTGTTAATCGAAAATCAATCAGCCATTGGGAAAGAAATACTTATGAACCCGATTATGAAACGCTTGTGAAGATAGCACAATATTTTGAAGTAAGCACCGATTATTTATTGGGGCTAAATGATTAAAAACCATTGACTAAAATTTCAAGCCATAAATAAAAGAGTGTGCCGTGCGCACACTCTTTTTCTTTATAGCTTATTTCAATTTGACACGCATACGGTCGTCAAGGGCGCCGAATTTGCGTTCCCAAAACTCGCCGTGTTTCTTTTTGATGAAGTACATCCCAAAGCAGAAGCCCACGTAAAGCGGCAGCAACGTAAGACATATGCCGATTATTGCCTTGCCCATTTCCCACGTGATATCGTTGTGAATATTAAATATGTTCATAAGCAAATCACCGGGCAGCGGCACTGCGTAGCAGCATACAAATATCACTATCATCAGCACGTAAGTGATTGCGTGTATCCACGTAAACGGCAGGCTCACCTTAAACAGCAGCATAAAGCCCACAAACGTGATAACGATGACAAACAGCGTTGAGGCTTGATCTTGGCTCAAGTGCGGCAAAAATACCTCATGCGTCAGCAGCACCGCAATGGTGCCGAGCAGCACCGTAAGTCCGCCGGGCAGAGCGTTTTTGAGCACCTTTGGCAAAAACCGTCCTTCAACAAGTCCGTCGTTTGGCTCGAGCGCAAGCACGACCGACGGCATACCTATCGTGACGCCGCCTATAAGCGTGAGGTTTTGCGGCGTGAAGGGCAGCGGGTGGGACACTATCATAAACAGTATCGCAAGCAAGGTGTTGTAAACGGTTTTCATAAGATAGAGGGCTGCGGAACGCTCCAAGTTGTTTATCGACCGTCTGCCCTCTGCCACTACCTTTGGCATAGAGGCAAAGTTGCTGTCAAGAAGCACGAGCGAGCTGACGTTTTTTGCGGCGTCCGAGCCCGACGCCATCGCTATCGAGCAGTCGGACGACTTGAGCGCAAGCACGTCGTTTACGCCGTCGCCCGTCATTGCGACGGTGTGCCCCGCACTCTTTAAGGCGTTGACGAGCATAAGCTTTTGGTCGGGCAAAACCCTGCCGAATATGGTGTATTTCAGCGCCGCTTCTTTGACCTCTTCGTCGGTGGTGAGAGTGGACATATCTATGATATTGTCGCAGTCCTCAAGCCCTGCACGCAAGGCTACGGCACGCACCGTCTCGGGATTGTCGCCCGATATTATCTTTACGTTGACGCCCTGTTCTCTGAAAAAACGCAGAGTGTCGGGGGCTTCCTTGCGAATGATATCTGTGATAAATATAAAGCTTTCAAGCTTCAGTCCGTCGGGCAGGGCGCTGTCGCCGAAGTCGTTTTCCGACGAGGCAAGCACCATAACTCTGTAGCCCTTTTGCGCCATTTCGTTTGTCTTTTGCGTGATTTCCTCCGAGGGGGTGTGAAAGACAAATTCAGGCGCACCTATCACATACGACACGCCGTCTATGCGAGCGCCGCTCCACTTCCTTGCAGATGAAAACGGAACAATGCTTTGTGCCTCGTGAGTTACCTCAAGGTCCGCCACATACGTGCGCAGGGCGTTTGCGGTTGCGTTGTCGTCGCTGAGCGCAGCCGTCACGTTGCGAATGATTTGCTTGATATCGCTTTCGGGCTTGAAGTTGTTTGGCAGTATTTGGTGTACTTCCATTGTGCCCTCGGTGATAGTGCCCGTTTTGTCAAGGCAGAGCACGTCGACTCGGGCGAGGGTTTCCACACAGTAAAGGTCCTGAGCAAGTATCTTGCGCTTTGACAGCCTTATTACGCTTACGCAAAACACCGTTGACGACAGGGCGACAAGTCCGCTTGGGATCATTCCTATTATGCTTGCGATGACCGTTATCAACGTGGACTGCACCGTCTCGGTGCCGCCGTGCAGCACGCTGTCGCTTTGCAAAAAGTATTTCACGCAAAACAGCGCAATGCCTACGGGCACGATGACAAACGCCATCACCTTTACTATGAACATCAGCGAACGCCAAATTTCCGAATTGGGCTTTTTAAAATACTTTGCGCCTGCGCTTATCTTTGAGGCAAAGTTGTCCTGTCCGATGTGTTCCACCTGCGCCTTTGCCTTGCCCGAAACTACAAAGCTGCCCGACATAAGATGACTGCCCGAAGTTTTCAAAATTGCGTCGGGCTCGCCCGTGATGAGGCTTTCGTTGACCTCGATAGAGCCCTCAGTTACAACGGAATCGGCGCAAATCTGACTGCCTGTGGACAGTACCGTCATATCGTCAAGCACCATTTCACTTACTGCGATTTCCACCTCTTCGCCGCCACGTATGACGGTCACTTTGGGTGCGGATATCAGCGAAAGCTTGTCTATGGTGCGCTTTGCTCTTAGCTCCTGTATTATTCCGATAAGCGCATTGAATACGATAAGTATCAAAAAGCCAAAGGTGCTGATAGCCTTTATAAAATTGTTCCAATCAACGCAAAAGCAAAGTATTACGCCAAGCGCAATAAAAACAAAATTGAAAAACGTGACGATGTTTTCACGCAATATCTGTATTACGGATTTGGTTTTGACGTCCTGATTGCCGTTGACCTTGCCGTCAAGCTTGCGCTGCTCCACCTCTTCGGGCGTAAGCCCCGTTATGGGATCCGTGACGAAAGCGGGGGCGTCTTCGACCTCTTTATTTTGAATTGCAGCCTCGTTTGTGTTTTCCATTTTGCCACCTCTTTGTGGACGTTTTTGAGAATACTATAAAATTATTATTAAATAGTTTATCATAATATATTGCGTTCGGCAAGGCTTTGACACACAATAGGTTGTAATATTTGCAAATAGTCGGCATATATTTTTTGTATGAAAAAGAAAATTATCCTTACAGTGTCGGCAATTTTAGTTATCGTTTGTGCGCTTGTCGCCTTAGCTGCGTGCTCGGGGAAAAAGGGCGGTGTTGACGTAAAAGACAACGTATCCCGCAGGACGGATGCGTATCTCGCAGGCGAAAGCGAGCTCTTTGCCGTATCCGTCGAAAGCGGCAGACGTGAAAAGACGTTTATTGCGGACGGCAAGGCGGTCGATGTGGTAGATTTTTGTCAGATAACCGTCATTCCTCTTAAAAGCAACGGCTACGAAAGCATAAATTTTGTGCTAAGTGCGGACGGAAAAACGCTGACGGGCGATCTGAAGTCATCTGATTTCGGCGAGTTTTCAAGCCTCATAGAGCTTGACTTTGTGCCGTCGTCCGTCACGGTGACCGCAGGCAGCGACGTAAGCGAAATATCGCTTAGCAACTTGCTCGAGGGCAAGCTTACCTCAGACGACGCCATCAACGTCGCTAAGGACGCCTTCAAGGATAAGATAAACGCCGAGGCCGCCGACGGCAAGCCCGAGCGTGAAATATATGTCAAGCTCATCACGGGGGACAGAACAAACTACTATTATTACGTGTCGTTTATAGGCGACGGCGTGGACTACTGGGCAATGCTCATCGACCCTGCGACGGGCAATATCATTTCAAAAAGATAGGAAAAGCAAATTATCCCGATAATTGAAAAGGCGGCACGTCGTGCCGCCTTTTCCACTAAGCTAAACTTATATAAAAGCAATCTTAAAATCAGTTGAACATATCTTTGAAAGCTTTGCCAAACTTTAATGTAGGTACTTTTGAAGCTGCAATAGTGATGGGTTGTTTGGTGACAGGGTTGAAGCCTTGTCTTTCCGGCTTTTCCTTGACCTCGTAGGATCCAAAGTTTGCGATAGCTACTTTGTCGCCTGCCTTGAGAGCCTCTGCAACGATAGAGGTGTATGCCTCGACTGCTGCGGTTGCGTCTGCCAAAGAAATGTCGGCTTTTTTTGCGATTGCTTTGATAAATTCGGTTTTGTTCATGGTTGACCTCCTTGGGGTTATATACGCATTATAAAGTATTATGACAAAAAGCGCAAGCCCTAATTTAATAATCTACTGATTAGTTTGTTTTTATACCTGCTTTTTGTCAAAACCCTGCAGCTTTTTTACGGCGGCTTATTTTTTGTCACCGCTGTCGTTTGCACGTATTTCTACTCGGCGTATTTTGCCCGATACGGTCTTTGGCATTTGCTCGACAAACTCTATCACTCTCGGATACTTGTACGGGGCGGTGAGGCGTTTGACAAAGGTTTGCATTTCCTTTTTGAGCTCCTCGCTCGGCTCGTAGCCCTTTGCAAGCACTACGGTGGCTTTGACGACCTGACCTCTGAGCGGGTCGGGCGTGCCCGTTATTGCACATTCGAGCACGGCAGGGTGTTCCATAAGTGCGGATTCCACCTCGAAAGGACCTATGCGGTAGCCGCTCGACTTTATGATGTCGTCCTTTCTGCCGACAAACCAATATACGCCGTCTGCGTCACGCTTTGCAAGGTCGCCTGTGTGATAATACTTGCCGCCACGTGCCTCCTGTGTGCGTGCCTCGTCGCCCTTGTAGTTTGCCACAAGCCCTATCTGATGAGGTCGCAGCTTTATCGCTATCTCGCCCTCGCAGCCGTCGGGAACGGGGTTTTCCTCGTCGTCTATGAGCTCGATATCATACACGGGGCTCGGCTTGCCGAGCGAGCCCGGTATAGGTTCCGCAAAATCGCCGTAGTTTGCAAGTATGACCGTAGATTCCGTCTGCCCGAAGCCCTCGTATATCTTTAGCCCCGTCGCCTCGTAAAACTGCTTGAAAACCTCCGCATTGAGCGCTTCGCCTGCGGTGGAGCAGTGCGTCAGCGAGGATAAGTCATATAGGGATAGGTCTTCCTTGACGATAAACCTGTATATCGTGGGCGGCGCACAAAACGTCGTCACCTTGTATTTGCCTATAAACGGCAAAATATCCGTCGGCGTAAACCTGCCGTTGTAGTCGTATATAAACTGTGCGGTGCCCGCTATCCATTGCCCGTATATGCGCCCCCAAGAGCACTTCGCCCAACCTGTTTCCGCCATTGTGAGGTGCAGTCCGTCGTCCACGACCTGCTGCCAGTATTTTGCGGTGACGATGTGCGCCACGGGATACTCGAAGTTGTGCTGAACCATTTTGGGCTGTCCCGTCGTGCCCGACGTGAAATAGCAAAGCAGGGGATCGTCGCCATACGGTCTGTCTATATCGGGCAAAACGTCGCTTTGAGCCATAAAGCCCTTGTCGAAATTTTCAAAGCCCTCTACGTCTTCGGTGAACACGCATGGGGCATTGCATTTGTCAATGGCAAGGCGGATATGCTCTACAACGTCGTCCTCGGCGGTTGCGATGATAAGCTTCACATGTGCGCTGTTGCAGCGATAGGCGATGTCCTTTGGCGTGAGCAGGTGCGTTGCGGGAATGATAACTGCGCCAAGCTTATGGCAGGCGACGGCGGTCATCCAGTATTCCCACCTGCGGTTTAGCATCGTCATTATATAATCGCCTTTTTTTATGCCCTTTGCTATGAAATAGTTGACGATACGGTTTGAAATTCCGCTGACGTCGCCAAAGGAAAACATCCTTTCCTCACCTTTTGAATTACACCATACGATAGCCCTTTTTTCGGGGCAAAGGCGTGCGTATTCGTCCACGACGTCGTAGCCGAAGTTGAACTTGTGCGGAACGGTCGGCACGGCGTTTTTATAAAAGTCGTCATAGCTTGAAAACTCCGTGCGGCTTAAAAATTTAGAAATCAAATTCATTGCAGACTGCCTTGTAGATTTTTTGTATATTATTGCATAATTATGCTAAATTGTCTATCAGATTTTTGCAACTGTATTCAATTAAAGCCGCAGCCGCAAAACCGCACGTGGCAGGCGGCGTAAAATCATTGACATATATTTTGCAATTGTGATAAAATTGCCGTGTATAAGGAGATAAGTATGCTTAGCAACGAAGGTCGGATAATTTATGATATTCTGAGCGATATCACGGGCGACAGCGAGGTCTACAAAATCGTGGACGCCGATGAGATAACCGAAAAGCTGCCCGCAGACACTGCGTTTACAAAGGTGCAGCTTTCGCAGATAATCAGAGAGCTTAAGGATTCGGACTACGTTGACATAAAATACTTTACGCCAGACGAATACTGCCTGCGCATAATCAA
Organism: uncultured Christensenella sp.; assembly: GCA_910584155.1. Lineage (GTDB taxonomy): Bacteria > Bacillota > Clostridia > Christensenellales > CAG-917 > CAG-475. The sequence continues at coordinate 161,944 of CAJTYG010000005.1, forward strand.
GCGCATCGTCGAAGCCCCTCAGCCTGTGGCGGAAAACGAGGAAAAAGCCGTGGAACCCGCAGAGGTCAAGCAAAGGGAATTATATGGCAAAAAGCAGGGCGGCGGCACGGTCAGACCGGGGCTTGTGCTGTTTATGTCTTTTTTGGGCGGAATAATAGGCAGCGGCTTTGTGGCGGCGGTGACCGCTATATTGCTTAAATTTGTCATTTGAAGCAAAACAGGGTTTAAAAGTGCAAAAAACGGTGTTTAAAAGCACAATTCGGCAATAATATACACGGTGAACGTATGAATCTTGAAAAACAACACGTCCTTACAAAAAAGGAAAAAGCGGTGATGAGAGTCATCTATAAGGAGGCGGACAAGCAGAGCGGCGCTTGCCTGCTTACACCTATAGATATTTTTTCGCAGGTCCCGCTTGATTTGGATTTTGAGGAGAGCGAGTTGGATATTGCGCTGCGCAATCTCGAGATAGACGACTATTTTGACGTCACAAGGTCGGATAAAAAGGGCGAATTGGTGTATTGTATAAATATGCACAGAAAGGGCTTGCAGTTTGCCCGTGTTGAAAAAGCCTTCAAAAGCAACATTATGTTTAGGATATTGCTTGCGGTCGCAACGGGTCTTACGTCGGCTGCCGTCGGTTGGGGGCTCAAGGCGTTGCTCACCGAGCTTTTAAACAAATAAGCGTCGCAAGGTTTTATTTTTGTTTTACATAAGCTATGAAGTTTGAGTTAGTCAGTAAATACAAGCCCACGGGCGATCAGCCCGAGGCTATCGAAAAAATCGTAGAAGGGCTTAAAAGCGGTTTTAATACGGAGGTTTTGTTGGGCGTTACAGGTTCCGGCAAAACCTTTACTATGGCAAATATCATAGAGCGTATGCAAAAACCCACGCTTGTCATTGCTCACAACAAGACTTTGGCGGCGCAGCTTTGCAATGAGTTAAGAGAGTTTTTCCCAAAAAACAGAGTTGAGTTTTTTGTATCCTATTATGACTATTATCAGCCGGAGGCGTATATCCCTCGCACCGACACCTACATCGAAAAGGACTTGCAGGTGAATGAGGAAATCGACAAGCTGCGCAACTCGGCGACGGCGTCGCTTTGCGAGCGTGAGGATACCATTGTCGTTGCAAGCGTATCCTGCATATACGGCTTGGGTGCGCCGACGGATTATTTTGCGCAGTCAGTTTCCATAAGAGAGGGCGACGAGATAGACCGTGACGAGCTTGCAAGAAGGCTTGTGGATATACAGTATAAGCGTGCGGACGTGGACTTTGTGAGAAGCACCTTCCGCATGAGAGGGGATACGGTGGATATCTTTCCCTCGACAAGCTCGGAAATAGCCATCCGCATAGAGTTTTTCGGGGATACGGTGGACCGCATATGCGAGATAGACGGCTTGACCTGTCAGGTGCTGAACGAGCTTTCGCATACGCTGATATTCCCTGCGACGCACTACGTCATAAGCGGCGACAGAGAAAAGATATTGGCACGCATAATGCGGGATAAGCTCGACAGAGTGAAATATTTTCAGGATATGGGCAAGCTCATCGAGGCGCAGCGCATAGACGAGCGAGTAAACTACGACGTCGAGATGATAAGGGAAGTAGGCTTTTGCAGCGGCATAGAAAACTATTCCAGATATTTTGACGGCAGAGAGGTCGGACAGGCGCCGTATACACTGCTTGACTTTTTCCCAAAGGACTTCATCACGTTTATCGACGAAAGTCATATGACTATCCCGCAGATACACGGAATGTACAACGGCGACAGAGCAAGAAAAAACAATCTTGTGGAATACGGCTTCAGACTGCCGTCCGCATACGATAACCGACCGCTTACGTTCGACGAGTTTGACAGCAGAATACGTCAGGTCGTCTGTATGTCGGCAACGCCCGCCAAATACGAGCTCGACAGAGCCGACGACGTAGCGGAGCAGATTATAAGACCTACGGGACTGCTCGATCCCGAAATAACCGTCAAGCCCGTGCAGGGACAGATAGACGATTTGCTGTTTGAAATAAACGGCGTGGTCAAAGATAAAGGCAGAGTGCTCGTCACTACGCTCACAAAAAAGATGGCGGAAAACCTTTCGGATTACCTCAAGGAAATGGGCGTCAAGGTCAAATATATGCACTCGGACATCGATACGCTCGAGCGTATGGACATTATAAGAGGGCTGCGTGAGGGCGAGTTTGACGTGCTTGTGGGCATAAACCTTTTGCGTGAGGGACTGGATATCCCCGAAGTGCAGCTTGTAGCCATACTCGACGCCGACAAGGAAGGCTTCCTGCGCAGCGAAAGCGCATTGATACAGACTATCGGACGTGCGGCGAGAAACGACAAGGGCAGAGTTATAATGTACGCCGACAATATGACGGACAGCATGAACAGGGCTATAAGCGAAACCAACCGCAGAAGAAAGCTGCAGGACGAGTACAACAAGGCGCACGGTATAGTGCCTAAGACGGTGGTAAGCGCAATCAAGAATTCGCTTGAAATCACCAAAAAGGCAGTTAAAAACGACAAATTGACAGTTAAAGACCTCGCACGTGAAATTGAAAGAGTGAAAGGACTGATGAAGGTAGCGTCCGAACAGCTCGATTTTGAAAGAGCTATTCTGTTGCGTGACAAACTAAACGAGTTGAAAAAACAAATAAAAAAGTTAAGTTAGTTTTGCGCCGAATGTTACACCTCGCTGCGCTCGGTACGCAAAATCGCAAAGTATTGCGAGTTTTGCTGTAAGCGCAAACGTCTGTCGCAGTATGCGACATAAGGTGCAAAAGCGGGAAGTGAATTCCCACTTTTGCGAAATATATAAAAGCGGTTGCGAAGCTTAAAACAAACTAAGCGAGGTGTAATGTACACTCGTTGCGAAGCTTAGACAAGCGCTCGCAGGGCGAGCGCTAAATTGAGCGTCAAGCACGCTCTTAGTACAAGT
>CAJTYG010000006.1 GCA_910584155.1 uncultured Christensenella sp.
GACCCGCGACTTTCACCTTGGCAAGGTGACACTCTACCACTGAGTCACTCCCGCATAAGATTGCTTTAATACTATATCAAAACTTACTGCATTTTGCAACAACTTTTTGATTATTTTGCAAAATGCTGCGCTATGTTCTGTTTACTATACGCACACAAGCGCAATTTTGATACATCGGGGATAAAAAACGTTTTAAGCCTTTCTATGCCACAGCTCGTGAGCAAAGCTTATCAGGTCCTGCGAGCGCTCTAATTGCCCTGCCAAAAGGATAGCTTGCTCTGTATATTCGTCAAGCAGTGATTGGGCTTTATCTTTACCTATTACGCCGACTATCGAGACATCGTCGTCTAAAAGGTCATCTGCGAGCTGAAACGCCAACCCTATACACGTTGAAAACTCTGTAACTATATCGAGCTTATCTGCATTTGCTCCTGCGCATACCGCACCTGCTCTGAATGAGCCTCTTATGAGCGCAGCAGTTTTTTTGTCGTACATATCGAGCCACTGTTCCATAAATCTGCAGCCCGCAAGCTCTGCCGACTGTCCGTATACCATATCCATAGCGGCTTTTGCAATTTCGTATGCGGCTTCATTTTTGCTTTTTAGCGCCTGATCCATAGCGAGCGTCAAAAGTCCGTCGCCGACGAGCAAAGCGGTGGCGCAGCCGAAGCGCTTATGCACGGAAGGTTTTCCTCTGCGCATATCGTCGTTGTCCATCTCGGGCATATCGTCGTGCACAAGCGAATAGCTGTGCACAAGCTCAACGGTAGCGGCAAGCGGAAGAATATCATCTATATCTGCGTTGCCGCCTACAGAAAGCGCCCCGAAGTATACGCAAAGCGGACGGATACGTTTGCCTCCGTCCAAGCTTGCATAGCGCATTCCCTCGCCCGTCATCCCCCCACAATCGGACAACAATTTTGAAAAATATTGCTCGAAGCTACGCAAAAAATCTTCTCTGCTTACATTACTTATCAACATAAATTGATGTTTAATATAAAAATAATACTATATAAACTATCCGTTTTGAAAAAGTCAGTCTATATCAAACTTTTCCGTAAGGTTGTTTATATCGTCCACAAGTATAGACAGTTTTCCCTTTTCGGTCTTGAGCGTTTCGATACAGACCTTGCTAAGCTCGATACCACGCTCAAATGCTTTGACGGCCTCGTCAAGCGGAATGTCGCTTTCAAGCTTTTTGACTATGCCCTCGAGTTCGCCGAGCGCTTCCTCAAATTTTTTCATTTCTGCCATATACTTTTCTCCTTATTTGCTGCTATCAGAATTGCCGACAACGATCTCTTTTACCTCTGCTTTGATAGCGCCGTCGCCGCCTGTAGCGACTATACAGTCGCCGACCTTTAAGTCCTTTACGCTGCTTAATGTCCTATCGCCGAGCTGCAGACGGAAATATCCTCTCTTCAATGTTTTTAACGGGCTTAGCTTATCAAGTGCGTCGATAGCCTTTTCCGCTCTTGCGTCTGCGACGTCCATTTTGCGCAAAACGCAGACCTTTGCGTTTTGAATGAGCCTTTCCACCTTACGTTCTCTTGCGGCATAAAAAGAAGTGGCTACACTTTTGAGCCTGCCGAAGCACAGTTGAGCCTTACCGCTTGCGCTTTTGTATGCACGCACTGCATCCAAGCTGAGGCGGCGCATATTATACTTGACCGTGTCGACCATAGCATAATAATCATATGCGACCAACTCGCCTGCTGCGGTAGGTGTAGCCGCACGTGCGTCGGCAACAAAATCGCAAAGCGAAAAATCTGTTTCGTGCCCAACAGCCGACACGACAGGCGTCGACATATCGTAGACCGCCCGTACAAGCTCCTCATCATAAAACGGCGCAAGATCTTCAAGCGAGCCGCCGCCTCTTGCTATGATAATTACGTCGTAGCCAAGCAAGTCGACACGCCTTAGCACGCCTGCGATATCGTGTCCCGCACCCTCGCCCTGCACACGCACGTCTCTTAAAACTATGTTTATGACAGGATTTTTCTTGCGGATAGTGGTGACAATATCCCTTATGACCGCACCTGTTTTCGAGGTGACGACAAGCACGTTTTTGGCGTATTGCGGAATTGCCTTTTTATGCGCCTCGTCAAATATACCCTCCTGCTGAAGCTTTGCCTTTAAGCGCTCGAATTCCAAAAACAGCAGACCTTTGCCTATAGGTTGAATTGAACTCACCTGTAGCGACAGTCTGCCGCCCTTAACATAATAGTCGAGATTGCCTCGTACGATTACGCTTTCGCCGTCCTTTGGATTGTAGGTCTTTGCGCCGTAAAAGCATACGCAGGAAATCTGCGAATTTTTGTCCTTAAGAGTAAAATATGCGTGCGGACCGCTATATTTGAAGCCCGACACCTCGCCGAACACATCCAGCCCTTTAAAAATGGGTGCGTCGATACACGCCTTTATCGTGGCGTTGACCTCCGTGACGGATAGGGTGTTTTCCATATTCAACTCTGACATAATTAAACGGATATAAAAATTATTTCTTTAAGCAGAAAGCTCTATTCAATGCTCTTTGCTATCTTTGCAAGCACGCCGTTGATAAACGAGCCCGACTTTTCCGTGCCAAATTTTTTACCCAGTGAGACAGCCTCGTTTATGATGACTGCAACGGGCGCAGTCTTGTGCAAAAGCTCGTATGCGGCGACAAGCAGAATTGCGTAGTCGGGACGGTACACTCTTTCCAGCCTATAACCCGAAAGGTTGCTTGAAATGAGCGAATTCAACTGCTCGATTTCCTTTACGATGCCGTAATAAGTTTCGTTCACGTAGTTTTTGTCGTCCTCGTCAAGCGATTCGTCCAACAGCAAAAGCTCTCTTGTACCGTTGTTAGGCAAATCGTAAAAAGTGAACTCGAATACCAATTTAAATACGTCTTCTCTTGCAATTCTTCTCATAACTATTGATCAATACTCACGCTGATGACGTGCACGTTGACGGCGTGCACCTTATATTTTGTCGCACGCTCTATCTGCAGCTTGACGTTTTCCTGCAAAGCGGCGACGGCAACGGGCACGGTATAGCCCTGCAAAATATTTACAAACATATCCACCGTGACTTTTTCGTTTGGCAAAAAGTACACCGACACTGCATTGCGTGCCTTTTTTGCGCCGGGGAGGCTTACGCCTTCCACATCGCCGACGGCGTCGGACGCAAGCGACGATATGACCTTTGCAAAGGTGTCGAGATTTTTAGAATACGTCTGCTTTGCCATATTTCCTCCAAAAGCTTAGCGGTTTATGGTATTATAACACAGGCAAAAAATTATTTCAATAAAAATAACCGATTAGACTGCGCCGATATGATTTATTTTGAAAGACAAAAAGGCGGTTTCCCGCCCTTTCGTCAAACAAATATTTATGTCATGCGCGCAATGTTCTTATCAAACGTAAGCTATGACCTTTACGTCATTGGGATCGCAAGCCATTTCGCTGACGACTGCCGCCTGAATTTGGTTTGCTTCCGCACCGCTCAATTCCGCTTTGCCCACGACAACGCTTATCACTCCGTCGCCTATCGTGACGATAGCGTCCTCAAAGCCCTTGCCTTTGATGGTGGTCTCAAGCGCATTTTCCTTTTCCATACGCTTTATGAGCATCATTTTTTGAGCTTCTGCCTCAGTTTTTGCGCTCTCGGAGCTTGCCTCTGATTTTACGATAGCGTCAAGCCACAGAAATTCCGACTCTCTCGTAGCGTCTCTGTCGCTGCGTGCCGCCGCAAAGAAGGTTTGAGTGACTGTTGGGCTGTTTACGTTATTGCCTGCGTTGTTTGCACTGCCCGTCAACTTGTCGTTTAACACAAAGTTGAGCACGCCCGTGGTGACCAACAGCACTACCATAACCGACAGCACGAGGATCTTTTTGGTTTTTGCCTTCATTTTTATTTTCATATATTCCTCCTATATGGTTTTTTATTTACGACTGTATACGTTTACTACGTTTCTGCTTACGCCCAAAGCGGTCGCCGTCGCCTCGAGAAGCCTCAGCCTCACCGTTATATCGTCCGCCCCGTCCGCTATGACAAGCACGCCCGTGATAGTGCCGTCCGCAGAGGTTATCATCGCTTCCACCTTGCCTGCACCGTCTATGTTGCTTAGTATCGCACTCAGTCTCTGTTCGTCCGACGTCATCACGCTGCCGACCGTTTGCGTGCTTCCTGCGCTCTTTGCCGCCGTCACAGTAGAATATATGATAAGTGCAACGGCAATTATGAATATCACTACGATAATTTGCAGGTTTTTTATTCCCTTAAGCTTTTTTATAAAGCCCTTAGCCTCAGTCTTTACGCTGTCCTTGCGCTCGTCGCTAACTTCCATATAGCACTCTCCTTTAAATGATATTTACAACAGCCTCACGGTTATGACATCCGCACTGCATTTAAACCGCTCGCAAAGCAATATTTTAATATGCGCCGCAACGTCGTCCTCGACGTCGTGCTTAAAATTGAACACGCTCACCTCTATGCTGCCGAGCGTAAGCGGCGACTTTTCGTCCATAGTAATTTTTACAGTAGTTTTATATCCGTTTTGCGCAAGCAGCTTTACTGCGTCGCTCTTTAAGCTGTCCGCATAAATTGCATAGGTGGTGTTCACATATTCCTCGTCAACCTGAAACTGCGAGGCGTCGTAGTCAAGCTTCCAATCCTTGTTGAGCAGATTAGGCAGAGGAGCTGCGATGACAAACACAATCAACAGCGAAAACGCACCCTTTACATACTTTGCGGTCTGCCCCTCGGGCAGCATTATTTCAAGCAGTATTCCAAGGCATATCACGCCCACAATAGACATTATCCAAACGCCCATACGCCCTCCTACAAGCCCATATTGCAGCTGCCGATAAGCAGCATAAGCAGTATGTAAAACAAAAACGAAATGCCTGCGAGCGCCGTGATGAGCAAATTCATATTGCCTGCCACCGTGTGCAACAAGCCCGACATACGTGTATCGCCTATGGGCTCGACTATAGCGGATGTGAGCCTCAATGTGAGCGTAAATATCACCACCTTTACAAGCGGAAACAGCACTACGCCTATCAGTATCACCGCTCCCGTATAGCCGACGGCGTTTTTTACGAGCACAAGCGAGGTGCTCAGAAGGTCAAAGCCGTCCGACAGATAGCCGCCAAGCACGGGCACATAGCTTGACAGCGCAAATTTTGCGACGTTGAAGCCGAATTTATCCACAACTCCGCCCGTAATACCCTGCACTGTCAAAAAGGTGGCAAACAGCCCGAATACTATGCCTATCAGCCACGTGGACGCCGACTTTATCACCTTTGTGAGCTTGTCGAGCTTTACGTTTTTGGATATGTTTCCAACAACCGAAAACACTATCGTGGCTATAAAAGCAGGTACAATTACTGCTGTTATAAGCCTCATCATAAAACCGCTGAGCACCGCCATAAGCGGCGTGTACGTAGCAACCGTCGTCGCACCGCCGAGCATACTTAAAAGCGTAAGCAGTATCGGGAATATAGCTTTTGCAAAGCCCGTCAGCAAGAGCACAGTGTCCGTCACCGTGCTTATCACGCTGCCTATGCCCGTCATAAGCACCACTATCACCGCACAGTAGCAGACGATGTGCACCACCTCGGCAGTAGATGCGCCGCTCATTCCTATAGTAAGATTGCCGAGCATATTTTTCAGCAGGCATATCACGATTATAGTGATGAAGCTTGGCAGAAAGCCCGCAAAGTATTTTCCGAGCGTGCCCGCAAGCAGATTTAGCAGTCTGTCGAAAAAGTCGTTTGCCTGCCCGTTTACAAGCGCCTTTAAAGTAGCCTTGGCATCCGTGATATTCAAGGCGTTTTTTTCCTGCTCGCCGAGAGAGTCTATAAACTTTTGAAAATCGGACAAATCCAGCCTGTCAATAGCGTCGTTGACGGCTTCGGACAATTCCTTGCGCACCTCTTCCTCGCTCTTGCTTTCGTCTGCATACGCAACCTTATTGCACAGCATATCGCAGACAAAAACGGCAAGCAGCACGGCGAGCACCGCTATGAGCGCAAGCACGGTCTTTACCCTTTTATGCGGCTTTGGCAAACTGAAAAGAGGCTTATTTAAACATCTCATACGTTCACCAAAGCGGACACAACGTCTACAAGCGCCGTTACTATAGAAATGCTCATCAAAAATATCACTATTTTCCCGCCGAATTGCAGCTTTTGCGCAATGGAACCGCAGCCTGCGTCCGTTGCGACCGACGATGAGTATTCCGTAAGATAGCCTATGCCTATAATTTTTAGCACGGCAGTGAAAATTCCGTCATCTATCCCGCTCTTTTGCACAATTCCGTCAAATGCGAGTATGACGTTTTGCAGCGCCGACAGCATAGTGATGACCATAACTACGCCCGTAGCAATGGTTGCAAACACGGCAAACTCCGGCTTTGCGGTCTTAAGCAGCGAGACCACTATGACGCCGATGATAGCAATTCCGACCAACTTGAAAATCATAGCCGTCAATATAGCGACAGTATGGATTTGAGGGTGTCAAACAGTCCGCCGAGCATATCTATGACAAGCACCGCAACTATTATCAGGCCTGCAAGCGTGGCAAAGGTAGCGATCTCGTCCCTGTCGCTTTTTTTGAGTATCACGCACACGATCGCCGTAAGCAGCCCTATGCCTGCAATTTTTAAGATTATATCCGTATTCATTGTCACCTCACGCCAAAATCAACATTATCGCTATGCCGAGCAAAGCGCACAGCTTAAAAAACATTCCCCCAAGCTTTTTGCTTTCTTCCTCGCACTTATTTCGCTTTTTCTCAAAAATATCCCTGTAGTATTCCACAAACGAAAGCTGATCGTTTAGGGCGCTTTTGCCGTCGCCGCAAAAAAAGGATATGACCTCTTTTTTTTCATCGCTCTTAAGCTTTGAAATATTTACGTTTTCGAGCACGTAATCAAAGCTTTTGCCCTGTTTTTTGAGGTCTATGCACTCGCTAAGCACCTTTTCAAACTCCCCCTTTCGCCCTGCTGTAAAGCGGCTTGCTATGTCGGGTATGGGGGTTTTGTTCAGCGTAAGCTCGCTTGACATAGCCTGCACATATTCGCAGGCGGACTTGTAGAAAACCGCCCTGTCACGGTAACGCCTTTTTATGAGCAAGCCGATATAACAGCAGATGAGCGCAAGCAGTCCGCCTGCAATAAGTCGCAATATATCGCTCATAAGCGCAAAATCTCCTTCACGCTGCCTACAGGGTGCTTTTCAAGCACCACCGCCACATCAAAAACGTCCGTCAACTTTTTATATACGGAGTTTTCTATCGCAGCCACGCTGTCGCCGTGCACGGACGCTATCACATTCACGCCGCAGCGTATAATGTCGCAAACAGCGCTTATCTCATCGTCCCTGAAAAGCTCGTCGGTGATGAGCACGTCTGGGTTCATCGCCCTGATACAGTTTTCATAAGCAACGGTCTTAGGCACGCCGCTTATGACTTCGGCGTCGCCTATATCGAGGCTCGGTACCCCATTTGAAACGCAGGCAAGCTCATAGCGCTCGTCTATCAGCACTACGTTTTTATTTGCGGATATGATGCGTGCAAGCTCTCTTAGCGCCGTGGTCTTTCCTCCCGACGGGGGCGAAATTATCAGCGTATTTTTTACGGCGAGCGTATCTTTATCGTATATTTCCTGCAAAAATGCGTCCGCTGCGGTGTATATCTGATGTGGCACACGTATCGTGAGATAGGATACGTTTTTAAGGTTTATCAGCCTGCCCCTGTCCGATACGCCCTCGCCGCCCACGCCTATGCGCAGGCGCTTGGACGGTACGTAGCCCTTTATCATCTCGTCGCTGACGGAATACGGCGACAGATTTGTCGCACGCAAAATAATGCCGTCAATATCCTCCTTTGTGACGATATATGCTCCGCCCGCAAGACGGGGATATATGCGAGGCTCGTTTTTTGACGTTGTCATAAGCAGCAGCCTTCTTCCGACACGCAGTCTTATTTCGGTGAGTTTCTCCACCTTTACGCTGTCGGCAATTACCCTTGCAAGCACGCCTGTGATCAATCCGTCAAACATATTAGACTATATGAAAACGCCTCTTCGCATATCGCAAAGAGGCAAAATAAGACAAAATCTGTGTTTATAAATTATCTGAAATAAAAGACGGCAAAAGCATTTATCTTGCCTTTGCCGCCGTCGGATTTCTATTGATATTCAACCACGTTGACCCACTTCATAAGCAGCTCACATTCCTCTTCGTTGCCCTTGACAGATTGAGAAGCCGCCACAATAGGTATCCACTTTTGGACATACTGCTTTGCAGTGTCGCTCTTTTTGCAGAAGGTGTCGAGATAATACTCTGCCGCTTCGGTGTCGCCATCGAGGCAGAACAAAAGATATGTACGTGCGACGTCTGCCGAAGCGTTTCCCTGCGTTGCGTGCGACCAGTCGATGATATACGGCACGTTGCCCTTTGCAATGATGATGTTGGACGGGTTAAAATCGCCGTGGCAAACCTTGTTGTGTTTGGGCATACCCTCAAGCCTTGTATGCAGCTCATAACGTATGGTAGCCTCAATTTTGCTTGCGGAAATTTTGCGGTTCATCTTATCCTTTAGCTTAGTGAGCAGAGGCGATTTTTTGGTGTGTACTTCCATCTGCAAATCGACAAGCATATCGATGTATTCGTGCTTCTTCTCGGGGTGTTCCTGCATAAGCTGAGCAAGAGTTTTGCCCTTGATATATTCCGATACGATAGCCCATTTGTTGTCTTCGACCACGGTGACTTCAAGCACCTTTGGGATATTCAAGCCCGTTTCCTCAATTCTTGCCTGATTGAGAGCTTCGTTAAGCACGTCCGCTTTGGAATATTCCGGATCAAACACCTTGATACATTTGTCGCCATCGCAGTAGATGGTTTTTTTGCTTCTTTTTGCTATGACTTTGTCAAGCTTCATTTCCCTTACTCCTCATTAAATTTTTGATACAGACGAATGTCCGCAAACTATGCGTGCAAATTTAAACTTTGACGCACGGTTTTAACTAATATAATACTAACACGTATACTTGTCTAAGTCAATGCCGAACTTTTCCAAAAATCGGAATTATAATGCTTTATTTACAATATAAAAAACAGCGCAAATAGCCTCAGCTATCTGCGCTGTTTAAACTCTTACTTAAACGGTTGTCTGCAAAATATGATATAAAATATCAAATTTATTTTGGCACTGTACCGTTACACTCTTGACATATACTCGCCTGTACGGGTGTCGATTCTGATAGTATCGCCCTCGTTTACAAACATAGGCACTTGCAGCTCGTAGCCTGTTTCGACGGTTGCGGGCTTTGTGGAGTTGGTGGCGGTGTTGCCTGCGACTGCGGGCTCGCAAACGGTGATGAGCAGCTCGACAAAGTTTGGCGGTTCCACAGAGAATGCATCGCCTTGGAAGAATTTGACCGTTACGGACATATTTTCCTTGACAAAGTTGAGTGCGTCCTCGACCTGATTTTTATTGAGCGGGATCTGCTCGTATGTCTCTGCGTCCATAAAGTAATAAAATTCGCCGTCGTTGTAGAGATATTCCATCGTCTTTGTTTCGATGTGAGCAAGCTCAAATTTTTCGGTCGGGTTAAAGGTTTGCTCCAACACAGCACCTGTAACGACGTTTTTCATTTTTGTACGAACAAACGCCGCACCCTTGCCCGGTTTGACGTGCAAGAAATCAACAATAGTCATAATCTTGTTGTCGTAGAGGAAGGTGATGCCCTTTCTCAAATCGCCTGCCATAATTTGTGCCATAATAATATTCTCCTAAATATATATTTGTGTTGTTTGCGTCAAAATGCGCCCTTACGCTTATATATTAGCACTGTATTGCGCATTTTGCAAGCGTTCATCTGTTGATAACGATAAGCTCTGTGGAATGTCGGCTCACAGGACCGTCCTGCCCCACGATGACCATATCCTCTATGCGCACGCCCATCTCGTCGGCAATATAAATGCCCGGCTCTATGGTGATGACCATATTTTCCTCAAGGACGTCAACGCTGTTTTTGCCGATACGGGGCGACTCGTGCACCACCTTGCCCACGCCGTGACCTGTGGTGTGGATAAAATACTGTCCGAAGCCGTTTTGCTCGATATAGTCTCTGCAAACCTTGTCTAAAGCCTCGCCGCCTATGCCGACCTTTGTAGCCTTTACGCCAAGCTTTTGAGACTGATAAACGATGTCGTAAATCTGCTTTTGCTTGTCGCTTATCTCGCCGAATGCAAACGTGCGGGTGAAGTCGGAGCAATAGCCTTGATACACCGCCCCCATATCTATGGTGACTAACATTCCCTTTTCAAGCTTTTGGTCGGTGGGAACGTGGTGCGGCTCGGCGCCGCCCTTTCCAAAAGCTACGATAGTATCGAAGGACAGACCGCTTGCACCCTGCATAAGCACAAATTCCTCAATGAATTTGGCAACGTCGATTTCGCTGTCGCCCTCTTTTATCGTGTCGAGTACTGCGTCGTAGGTATCGTCTATTATTTGCGCCGCACGCACCATCAAGCTGATTTCTTCTTTGTTTTTGACAATTCCGTTTTCCATAATACCCTCAATTCAGGTAAATTTATTTTGCGTATTCTGCGTGACGCACTTCTCTTATGACGTTGACCTTGATCTGTCCGGGATACTCGAGCTCGTTTTCAAGCTTTTCCGCTATCTCTTTTGCAAGGAACACGGTGTTTGCGTCGCTGACACGCTCGGGCTTGACCATAACTCTGATTTCTCTGCCCGCCTGCACCGCAAAGGTCTGATCCACTCCGTCAAACGATTTTGCGATTTCCTCAAGCTTTTCGATACGCTTGACATAGTTTTCAAGCGATTCCCTTCTCGCACCGGGACGTGCGCTTGAAATAGCGTCCGCCGCCTGCACTAATACTGCGTCTATGGTAGTAGGCTCGATGTCGTTGTGGTGAGCCGCTATTGCGTGTATCACGTCGCCGTTTTCACGGTATTTCTTTGCGATTTCCACACCCAACTGAATGTGAGTGCCCTCAAGCTCATGGTCGACGGCTTTGCCGATGTCGTGCAACAATCCCGCTCTCTTTGCGATACGTGGATCTATGCCGAGCTCCGACGCCATGACCGACGCAAGCGAGGCGACCTCGATGGAATGCTTGAGCACATTTTGTCCGTAGCTTGTGCGGTATTTAAGACGTCCGAGAATTTTGATGACTTCGGGGTGCAAGCCGTGCACGCCTACCTCGAATGCGGCTTCCTCGCCCGCTTCCTTTATGCCTGCCTCGACCTCACGTCTCACCTTATCCACGATTTCCTCTATACGTGCGGGGTGGATACGTCCGTCGGTGATGAGCTTTTCAAGCGTCAGCCTTGCCACCTCTCTGCGCACGGGATCGAAGCTTGACAGCGTGATGACGTCGGGCGTATCGTCGATGATGAGGTCGACTCCCGTCGCACTTTCAAGCGCACGGATATTTCTGCCCATTCTGCCGATTATCCTGCCCTTCATCTCGTCGTTTGGCAATGCTACGACTGATACGGTATTTTCGGTTGCGTGGTCCGCAGCGCAGCGTTGAATTGCTTGAGAAATGATGTTTTTGGCTTCCTTTTGCGCATTTTCCTTAGACTCGGCAATGATAGCCTTCGCCTCTTGCGCAGCGCTCTTTTTTACGCCGTCAAGCAGTGCCGATTTAAGCTCCGCCTCAGCTTCCTCTTTGGTCATGCCGGACACTCTTTCAAGCTCCTTCTGCATATTTTCCTTTGAGTGGCTGAGCTCCTCCTCGATACCTTTTAATCTTTCTTTTGTTTCTTCGTTTTGCTTTTGGACACGCTCGGCATCCTCGATTTTTTTGTCAAGCGACGCACTCTTTTTGTCTATCTGATCCTCTTTTCTGTCCAAAGCGGATTCCTTTTGAGCAAGTCTGTTTTCAGTACGCTGCCAATCCTGTTTGCGCTCCTTTGTTTCCTTTTCAAAGTCGTCACGCATTTTGTTCATTTGCTCTTTTGCGTCGAGCAAACCGTCCTGACGAATGTTTTTTGCTTCTAATTTTGCTTCTTCGATGATTCTTTCCGCTTCGCTTTTGGCGCTATTGATTTTGGTCGTCAGATATTTTTTATAAATAAAATAGCACGACACCGCACCGAGCACCAAGCCTATCACTGCAACGCCGACTGCAATGCCGACGATACCGCCGTCGCTGATTGCGGAAAGCAATAAACTCAATCCGGTCATTTGGGACCTCCGTATATATAATCAAAACTGCACGGTGAAAACGCCGAAATCAAAAAATATAATCGTTTATATCTATACACGGCGCAGAAGCGCCATTAAACTAAAACAATCTATATAAACACTTTATGGTTTTCACAGTTATAGTTTTGTCTTTGTAATTATATAGTATTTTAAACGTTTAGTCAATAAATATGTAAATAGTTTATTATATATATTATATAAATATTAAAATAAATATCAAAAATACAAAACGCCCCGTGTATCGGGGCGTTTAAATATTCTGTTTAATGTTTGCTATTTATAGCTGCTCTCTCACCTTTGCGTCTATTTCGGCAAGCACCTCGGGATGCGCTTCGAGATACTCTATGGTCTTATCTCTGCCCTGTCCGATCTTTTCGTCGTTGTAGCTGAACCAGCTTCCGCCCTTTTGGACGATACCCTTTGACACCGCAACGTCAAGTATGCACGCCGTGTTGGAAATGCCCTTGCCGTACATTATGTCAAATTCCGCCGTTCTGAAGGGAGGTGCTACCTTGTTTTTGACTATCTTTGCGTTGACGTGGTTGCCTATGACGTCGGCGCCGTCCTTGATAGCGTCCTTTTTGCGGATATCTATACGCACCGATGCGTAAAACTTGAGTGCCTTTCCACCCGTAGTCGTCTCTGCGCTGCCGTAAAATACGCCTACCTTTTCTCTTAGCTGATTGATAAAGATGATTGTGCACTTGCTCTTTGATGCCACCGCAGTGAGCTTACGAAGCGCCTGCGACATTAGTCTTGCCTGCAAGCCTACGTGGCTGTCGCCCATATCGCCGTCAATTTCCGCCTGCGGCGTGAGCGCTGCGACCGAGTCCACAACGATTATATCAACTGCGCCGCTGCGCACAAGCGTTTCCACAATATCGAGCGCCTGCTCGCCGTTGTCGGGCTGCGCAATATACAGATTTTCTATCTGTACGCCGAGATTTGCCGCATAAACGGGATCAAGAGCATGCTCAGCATCGATAAATGCCGCCGTTCCGCCCGTCTTTTGCACCTCTGCCACACAATGTAGCGCAACCGTAGTCTTACCCGAGGACTCGGGTCCGTAAATTTCTATTATCCTTCCCTTTGGTATGCCGCCTATACCAAGCGCAACGTCAAGAGTAAGACAGCCTGTGGAAATAGCCTCCACCTTTTGCGCAGTTTCCTCGCCGAGCAACATTATCGAGCCTTTGCCAAACTGCTTTTCGATTTGAGCAAGAGCGTCTTGCAAGCTTTCAGCTTTGGTTTTGGGCTTTTCATTTTCTTTAGCCATAGTAAATCTCCTTTATATCACGCCCGATGGACGTCTTTGTTGTATTTATTATATGATAGGTTATGCACCGTTTTCGGTACATCGTACCGTTTGCGGTACTAAATCAAAAATTCCATATCTTGCCCTTAAGATAGCGCAAAAGATAGAACAACGCCATATTTGTCGCACATCTGCGTATATGGTTGCGGTTTCCCGTGAAATGCTCTTCAAAGACGATAATGAAGTCGCCCGCACCCACTCCGATGTACACCAGTCCGACGGGCTTACCCTCGTCGCCTGTAGGTCCCGCAAGTCCCGTAGTAGCGACGCCTATGTCTACCGGCGCTTTTGTGATGCCCTGCACCATTTCATATGCGGTCTGTCTGCTGACTGCGCCGTAATTTTCTATCGCATATCTGCTTACGCCGAGCCTTGATATTTTAGCTTCCGAGTTGTAGCATACTATGCCCTCGTAAAAGTGCTTGCTTATGCCGTCCACTTCCACTATTCTCGAGCATACCTCGCCGCCCGTGAGGCTTTCCGCCACGCCGAGCACTCTGTCGCTTACCTTTAGCTCACGCCCGACAAGCTCCTGCAGGCTTGCGTCCTTTGCACTGTACACCTCGTCCTCAAACAGATTGTACACCTTGCAGCGCACTGCGTCAAAAGCGTCCTTAGATATGCCGTCCGCCGTCATTGTGATTTTTGCGTCGAGGCAGTCCTCCTCGACCTCGAACGTGACGCCCTCGCCCTCGCAGCTTGCAAGACGTTCTAAAATTTCACAACTGTCAAGTCCGCAGATTTTTACTATCTCGTTTATCATAAGTTTTTATTTTCGGCGGCGCTTTGCTCTGCCGCACCGTCATCGGAAAACACGTGCTTATTTTTATAGATATATCTAATGCCGCTGAACACCGCAAGCACTGCGCCTATATAAAACAACACCGTACCTATCCAGCCTATCACGACGTGCAAGCCCGCAAGCATAAGCGCATTGACGGACACGTCGAGAAACACCGTTTTGATCTTGCCGTAAATATCCGCCGCCAAGACAAGATTTTTTCTTGCGGCAATGCTGCGGAACACGCTTATCAAAAGCTCTCTTGAGAGTATCAGTCCGCTAAGCAGAGCGATGACCACCCCGTTGTGCAGGTATACGCCGCCTAAGGTCAATCCGTCCTGATAAAGCACTATCAAAAACAGCATTATCACGATTACCACCTTGTCCGCAAGCGGATCGAGCAGCTTTCCGAGGTCTGACACCGTGCCCGTTTTGCGCGCTATATGTCCGTCAACAAAGTCGGTCGAACAGCATATGGCGAAAAGCGCCGCCGACACGATAAGGCAGGACAAATACACAGTGTATTGAGATTTAAAGCTCTCGGCAATGATAAAAACTATGATCGTCGGGATTATCAAAAGAATACGCAGTATAGTGATTTTAGTTGCCAAAGTCAATTTCATTTTCCACTCTCCCAAATAAATCTACGCCGTCGACAGAAGTGATTTGCACCTGATAAAACTCGCCGATATTTACCTCTGCTTCAGACGTAAAATATACAACGCCGTCAATATCGGGCGCCTGCGTCGACATTCTGCCCACAAACATCTGTCTGTCATAATCTATCCCGTCATATATAACAGTGACGGTTTTGCCTACAAACGAGCGGTTGCGCTTTTTTATGACCTGCTTTTGCAAATCTATCAGCCTGTTTGCACGCTTTTCCTTTACAGCCTCGGGCAGATGTCCGTCGAGCCTGTCGGCAGGAGTGCCCTCCTCTCTCGAATATGCAAAGAAGCCCGCATAATCGAGATTGCCTTCCTTGACAAAGGTCATAAGCTTTTTAAACGCCTGCTCGCTCTCATCTGGGAAGCCGCATATAAACGTTGTGCGCAGGGTTATGCCCGCACGCTTCACCTTATCTACGATAGCCCGTGTAGCCGCCTCGTCGGTGCGCCTGCCCATTCGCTTGAGCACGCCGCTGTCGATATGCTGAAAAGGAATATCCATATATTTGACTACCTTCGGTTCGTTTGCGATAAACTCTATCAGCTCGTCGTCCACCATTTCGGGCTCAAGATACAAAAGCCTTATCCACTCAAAATCAAGCTGCTCGAGCGCACGCACAAGCTCAAAAAGATGAGGCTTGCCGTCAAAATCTATTCCGTATCTCGTGACGTCCTGCGCAACGAGAATAAGCTCCTTTACGCCGTCGTCGCTTAGCGCCTTTGCCTCTCTCAACAAATCCTCTAACTTTTCCGACTTATATCCGCCACGTATGCTCGGTATAGCGCAATATGTACAGTGATTATTACAGCCGTCGGCTATCTTCAGATATGCGTAGTGATAAGGCGTAGTGAGCACTCTTTTGTCAAAAAAAGCGTCCTTGCAGGCGGTGTTTACCACTCTGTCGCCCTCGCTTATCCTCTGCACCGTGCTTGCTATCTCATCATAGCTGCAAACGCCGAGAAAAGCGTCCACTTCGGGGAATTCCGCCTTAAGCTCGTCCTCATATCGCTGAGCAAGGCACCCTGTAACTATAACGTATTTCACGCCGTGCTTCTTCTGTTCCGCCGCCCAAAGTATCTCGTCGATGGATTCTTCCTTAGCCTTGTCTATAAATGCGCAGGTGTTGACAATCAAAATGTCCGCTTCTTCTTGAGACGACACGATTTCGTGCCCGCATTGTGTGAGCCTTGCAAGCATTTTTTCGGTGTCCACCCTGTTTTTATCGCAGCCGAGCGAAATTGCGCCTATCTTCATAACGTCACACCCGCCGGAAGCAAATCCATTGACAGCACTTTCGCTGCCTCATTGCAATCAACGTTCACCTTAAAGGTCGGTATATCGCTATCCGCTTTCGTAAATATGCCCGCATTTTCAAGGTCACGAAGCATATTTTGAACGTCGTGCTCATTCATATCAAGATACTGGCAAACATCCTCTGCCGTGATATACTCTACACCGCTTGCCGCCGCATAATAGCCATATCTTATTATCACTGCAAGCCAGTGATAGCGGTTGAGTTCACGTGTTACAAATCCGTCAAAAGCGTCGGACGGCCAATTTGCAATACCGTCACGGCTGAATTTTTCTAATTGTTCCGCTGTCACATTCACCGTAAATTCGTCGTTGTTATCCTCATTTACCGTTATAAATCCAAGCTCTTGAATTAGCCGATAAATATATGCCGCTTTAGGATAACCAAACAGCATTTTTCTTGCGATAAAAGTTAGCGAAAACGGATATCTGTCAGACTTTTGCAAATATAAACCCACTGTTTTTGCTATTGTTTCCGAAAGTGACTTTTTTTGCTCATCTATCATTTCGGCAACAAAAGGTATGTCAAAAAAACTGTGTAAATTCACGCTGCTATCAATCATCGCCGTCCTCCGTATCTTGCTCGGCAAGCATTCTGAGCTGCTCACGTGTGATATTGACAATCATACGTTTTTTGCCGCTTCCGTCGTCGCTCATGAAGCCCATTTCCTGCATTTGGTCGTGTATCTTTGCCGCCTTTGGATATCCAAAGCCAAGCTTTCGCTGCATATATGAAATGGACAGCGGCGAGTTATTGTCCTCTCTAAGCTCTATGCCGAGCTCGAGCGCACGCAAAAGGTCTTGCGAAATGCCGCCCTTATCTCTGTTTTTTGATTTTTCTTCCTTCTCGTCGTCATCGGGCTCTTCATCCTTAAAGATAGCGTCCTTGACGTTTTCGTCAAAGTAGCTGTCGTTGTGCTCTTTGATATACTCAACGACACGGTGCACCTCTTCGTTGGATATGAATGCGCCCTGCATACGCTCGGGCAGCGACGAGCCGGGTGTGAGATACATAAGGTCGCCAAAGCCGAGCAGCTTTTCTGCGCCTACAGTGTCGATGACTGTGCGGCTGTCGTAGTTTGAAGTGACCTTAAACGCAATACGGCTGGGCAGATTGTTTTTGATAGTGCCACTGATGACGTCCGTCGACGGACGCTGTGTGGCAAGCACGATATGGATACCCGTTGCACGTGCAAGACGTGCGATACGGTTTACGCTGTCCTCAACAGCCTTTTTACCGGTTGACATAAGGTCGGCAAACTCATCGACGATGATGATGATACGTGTCATCTTTTCAAAGCCGTGTTTGGATACGTCCGCATTGTAGCTTTCGATATCCCTGTAGCCCACTTCCGCAAAATATTTCATACGGCGCTCCATCTCCTGTATGGACCAGTTGAGCGCACGGATAGCCTTGTCCGTATCGCAGATGATTTCGTCCATAAGCAAATGCGGGATACCTGCATACATTGTCATTTCGACTCGCTTTGGGTCTACAAGTATGAGCCTTACATCGTCGGGCGAAGCCTTATACAGCAGGCTGACTATGAGCGAGTTTATACAGCAGCTCTTGCCTGCGCCCGTTGCGCCCGCAATGAGCACGTGCGGCAGCTTTCTTACCTGCGCAACACGGCTTGCGCCGTACAGGTTTTTGCCGACCGCAAACGAAGCGGGGTCCTTTTCCCTGTTAAACTCGGGCGACTCTATTATCTCGCTCAGCGTGACGATACGTCTTATCTTATTCGGCACCTCGACGCCGACTGCGTCCTCGCCAGGGATAGGCGCAATTATACGCACGCTGTCAACCTCCATCTTCATTGCGATGTCGCTTTCATATCCGCAAATTGAGCTGACCGTCTTGCCTCTTGGCATTTCCACCTTCAGCTTATAAAGCGTAAAGGTTGGACCGACCTTGATTTCTTTGACCTCACATTTTATGTTGAATAAGCCGAGAGTTTTGATGAGACGGTCCTTTTTGAACTCGTAATCCTCGTTTTGATCCTCCTCGGGCTTAGGCGGATCGAGCAGGCTCACGGGAGGCGCAGCATACGGACGGCGTGGCGGCACGGGCTTTTCCTCGATATGCTCCATACTGACCTGCACGACCTTTTTTGAGGGCTGTTTTCTGACCTGTCCCTCGTCGATAACACCTCTGTTCTGCGATGATTTGACCTTTTCTTCACGCATAGCCTGAGCCTCAAACGGTCCCATAGAAGGCGTTTCCTTGATAGCCTGCTTTATGTTTTGTATGCGTGACTGCATTTCCGCACTTTCCTTTTCCTTTGCGGACTGCTTTGCTATATCCGTCGTGGCTTGAATTTCGCCTCTCGACATAGGCGCACCCGTCACCTGCTGCTTTATCGGCAGAGGCTCGCTGGGCACGTCGCCGCCCTGCGTCGGGTTTGTATCGACATATGCGGGACGCTCAAGCGTAGGCTTTGACATCTCGTATCCGCCCTTTGCAGGCGCAGGCTTTTCCGTCTCGCCGTTTACCGCCGTACCCGAAAATGCGTGCGGTACAGTGCCCTCTTTTATGGACGTGTAGCCGGAATGTTCCACATCGGCTATAGTCTTAGGCTGATTTGGACGCACAGTTTCCGTGCTTTGAGCGGCTACAACGGGCACGCTTTGCACGGGCGCCGCCTGTATCGGCTGCACGGGCGTCTGAGCAGCGGTATCCTGCACTGCGCCTTGCGCAGGCTTGACGGTGACGATAGGACTTATTTTAATTTCGGGCTTTTCATAGACGGTTTCGGTGATATAGTCCGGTTCCGCAGCGGAAGCCGAGGCACGGTTGATCGCTCCGAGCATACCCGTATTTACGGCGCTTTCCGCCTTTCTGATAGTAGAATTTATAGCGTCCGCACTGTCTGGACGTCTTATCACCCGTGTAGGCTCTACGACCTCTTTTTTGACGGGCTCGCTATTTTCATCGCCGTATTCCGACTGAATGGGATTCTGCGCAAACGTGCGCTCTCTGTCGGCAATAAGCTCATAAAAATCAAGTCTTTGACCTGTCTTTGGCGGCTGCACGCTCTCAACGGGAACAATGGGCGGCTGAGTATTATCCTCGCCCGCACGGTGACGGCGGATGAAGTCTTCACGCATAGCCTCGGTCGTAGCGTCCGCCCCGAATCTTGCCCTTGCCTCGCCTCTGCGCACTGCGTCGTATGACGGAGAGACGTTTGTAAGCGCACCTCTCGGATTGTTTACGGTCTCGTAGCGTGACATCACCTCTGCGCTCGGCTCGTCGCCAAACAGAATATCTCTTGCAAGACCACGTGAAGAATATGCGTCCGCATTTGCTCTTTTTGCGCCGTTTTGAACGGGAGGCGCAAGCACCTCGTCCTCATAGCCGCCGTTTTGGTTGGGATAAAGAGGATTGAACGACTGTATGGGCGCATAACCCTCAGCGCCCTTTGCACGTCTGAAGCCTTTTCTTTGCGGCATGGGATCGCCTGCGACGTCCACGACGTAAAGCGAGCCCTCGCCTTGAGTATCGAGCTGTGAAAAGTCCGTGATGACGGGTGCGTCCGCAGCCGTGATACGGTGAGTTTCACGTGCCTTTGCCCTTTCCGACGAACGTTCACGCAAGGAACGGTCATTGTTTTTTGCACGTCTTTGCTTTTCAGGCGCAGCGGAATAAGTCACGTTGCGGCGAATTGACGGGAATATCGCAAAAAACGCCAGCACGATGAACGCCGCACACGCAACTATGAGTGCGCCGACGCTTGTGATGACCTTCATCAGCGGGAACGCCGTAAGACCGTACAGCATTCCGCCCGCCGTATTCGTATTGTAGTAGCACGCAAGCAGATAACTGCCGTAATTTGCTCCGATTATCACCGAGCTCGAGGTGTAGATTTGCAAGGCATAAATGCCGAGCACCAATAAGCCCACGTAAAACGCCGCCCTTGACAAACGCATTCTCACTCTTATGCCAAAGGTAAGCGCAACGCCGAGTATGACACCCGCCACAGAATATCCGTAGACCGCCAGCCCGAAAAAGCCGACTAAAAAACCGCTTACCGCCCTCCCTACGCCGCCGAAAGCGCCGACTGCGCACAAAAAGCAGAACAGCGAAAGCACGGTCAGGACGACGCCTGCCGCAATTCTACTGCCTGTATGTGCTCTTGCCTGTCGAGTATTAGCCAAAATTTACCTTCCGTGTATTTATATTTTTATAGTATCAGAAATTATAACATACTTACAGTTATATTTCAAGTATAATATACCTAAATTGCCGCTAATTTAAAACCGCTTTTAAAATATCATAAAAAACTGCGCCGCCCGCAAAAGCGAGCGCCGCAGCAATAACAATATGCGTGACTTACGCCTTTAAAACCTTTAGCACGTCTATGTCCGTCGAGGGGGATACGAGGCTTGCGCAAGCCTTGTCGATGTCGAAGATGTATCTTGCCGCATTCAAAACATCGTCCTTACTCGTGCCGTCGATTGCAGAAATGCGTGCGTCAAAATCATAAAGCTCGCCCGTCTGAATGGCAAACGTACCGAAGGTACGCATCATAGCCGAAGTGCTTTCCTGCCCCAACACAAGCGACGTTTTGAGTTGCTGCTTGCCCTTTTCAAGCTCCGCATCGGTAACGCCGTCGCTGACGAGCAGGTCGATTTCCTGCCTTATCGCCCTCACCGCCTTTTGTACGCTGTCGGTATTTGTCGAGGTATATATCACATAAGCCCCGTTGTTTTCGTATGTGGACGGATATCCGACTATGGTATAGCACAGTCCAAGCTTTTCACGCACGCTTTGGAAAAGCCGTGAGGACATTTCCATGCTGAATATCACGCTCATAAGCTGCACTGCAACGGAGCGCTCGTCGTTGAAGGCGTATGCAGGGAAAGCAAGCGCAATGTGCGCCTGTTCTATCTGCTTTTTCTTTTTTGTGAACGAGCTGTGATTTTGAGCGGTGGCAAGCGGCGAATGAGCGCACTTTTTCACCTTGCCGAATTTATCCTCAAAGTGTCGTTTTACAAGTTCTATCGCACTCTTTTCGGAAATATTGCCCGCAATGGACACCACCGTATTGGACGGCGTATAGTGTTTTTTATGATAGTCCTTTAAGGTGTCCGACGTCATTGAAGCAAGCGTTTTTTTGCTGCCGAGAATGGGTTTTTCAAGCGGATTGTCTTTAAAAAATGCCGTGAGCAATCTTTCCATACAAACGTCGTCGGGAGTATCCTCGCTTTCGTTGATTTCCTCTATGACGACACGTCTTTCACGCTCGAGTTCGGCTTCGTCAAAGGATGGGTTAAAATAAATATCGCTCAAAACGTCGGCGCATTTTTCTACGTTTGTATCAATGGATACAGTATAAAAACAAGTATAGCTCTTTGACGTAAACGCATTTATCTGCGCTCCTATGCTGTCTATTTCGTTGACGATATCAAAGCTGCTGCGGTTTTTGGTGCCTTTAAAGACCATATGCTCAATAAAATGCGAGATGCCTGCTATCTCGGGCGTTTCCTTGACAACGCCCGCCCCCACAAATACACCGAGCGCAACCGAGCGCACGGCGGTGTTCCGCACCAAAACGAGTTTCAATCCACTTTCAAATTCAATTAGTTTTTGCATAGTATTATTGTAACACATAGTTTGCGGTCTGCAAACATATTTTGTAATATGAAAGAAAGACATTTCCGTTCAATTTGGGCAAATTTTGTCATAGTGGTGACACTGATAACCACATTCGGCATTGCGGTTGCGGTCACGTTCCCTACAAACGTACAGGCGCAGACGGTAAACAACGCCATTTATGAGGGCGACAAGGACGGCAAAAGCATTGCGCTGATGTTCAACGTATATGAAAATGCGCCTAACGTGGAAAAAATCGCACAGATACTTGACAGCTACGGCTTTAAGGCGACGTTTTTTGTAGGCGGCAGTTGGGTTGCAAAAAAAGCAAATACCCTGCTGAAAATTGCGTCAAGCGGCTTTGAGATAGGCAATCACGGATACCTGCATAGGGATCACGCAAAGCTTACGCTTGCCCAAAACACAGAGGAAATCGTGCTTACCGAAAGGCTTGTCGACAGCATTTTGGACACCCTGCCCGACTACAAAAACTGCAAGCTGTTCGCACCGCCGAGCGGCAGCATAGGCAACGTGATGTTTGAAGCCTGCAAGCAGCTCGACTACAAGGTGATAATGTGGACAAGGGATACCATAGATTGGCGTGACCACGACGCAGAGGTGATATACGAGCGTGCGATAAAGGACGTCAAAGCAGGCGATCTGATACTTATGCACCCCACCGACTGCACCGTAGAAGCCCTGCCGAGAGTGCTTGAATATATCAAATCAAAAGATTTGTCTGTGGATATAGTGAGCAATGTAATATGATAGCCAATGCGGTTTGCCTCTCGAAATTATCGAGAGGCAAATTTTCATTAGATATAGTATTTTTTTAATAATACAAATTTAAGATAAAGTTGACATAGCTTTTACTGTAATAATAAAAGTTTGTCCGTTTGACATACTATATACGATTTGATTGTTTTTATATTTCAAATCACCTACAAAGCAATCTCTTAACATCGAAGCTAATTCTATTGTTAATTGATTTTCGCTGATTTCTTCATTTTTTGCTACTGTTTGTTTTGTTTCGTTCATTGATAATTCCTCCGATAATTTACATAGTCAGCTGCAACTTACTTTACTTATATTATAATGTCCCATTTTCATAATTACAAGCATTTACTTGCGCATATGGGACATAATCGTTGTCGAAAAAACACTTTTTTAGGGGAATTATGTCTTATTTTTCAAATGCGTTAAAAGAATTGTTAGATGAAAGCAAAATGGACTTTAAAACTCTCGCAACAGAGGTCGGTATAAGCGCAAGCCGTATCACTGATTATATGCGAAACGATAAACTTCCGAATATGGAAAATTTAATAAAAATAGCCGACTATTTCAACTGCTCTACAGATTTTCTTTTAGGCAGAGAGTATGCAAGCACTGATAAAACATTTTGCACACCGCCGCCGTTTTCACAAAGGCTACAGTATCTTAGGAAGCTTAAACAATATAAACATATAGATATTTACGGCAAAGGCGGCATAACCAAAAGCAGATATTTTGATTGGCTAAACGGAAGCCGTCAACCGTCTGTCGATAATTTGCTTCAGCTTGCCAATATTTTCGATTGTTCCGTAGACTTTCTGATAGGCAGAGAAAAGTAAGTTTAAAACTATATATTATTATAAAAAAACAACCCCTACTGCATTTGCAATAGGGGTTGTTATTTAAAGTGTTATTACGCTTTTCTTACAACTTCTTTAAGACGAAGGTCTACTCTGTGCTTTTCGTCGATTTTGATGACCTTGACGATGACTACATCGCCGACATTGACAACGTCCGTCACACGGTCTACACGCTCGGTGGAAAGCTTTGAAATGTGTATCATTCCGTCCTTGCCCGGTGCGAAGTTTACGCTTGCGCCAAACTGTCCCTTGTCGTTTTCCATTATCTTTGTGACAATGCCCTCGTATACGTCGCCAATCTCAACGTCACGCACGATGTTCTCAATGATAGTGCGAGCCTTTTTGATAGCTGCGTCGTCGTTGGATGCAATAAACACGCCACCGTCGTCGCTGAGGTCGATTTTTACGCCCGTATCCTCGATAATTTTGTTGATTGTCTTTCCGCCCTTGCCGATGATGTCGCCGAGCTTGTCGGGATCGACGTTAAACGACACAATCTTAGGCGCCCACTTGCTGAGCTCATGACGGGGCTCGGGCAAAACTGCAAGCATCTTGTCGAGTATTTCAAGTCTGCCCTTTCTTGCCTGCTCAAGCGCACGGGTGAGGATATTTTCGTCAATGCCCTTGATTTTTATATCCATTTGGATAGCCGTGATACCCTTTGTCGTGCCTGCGACCTTAAAGTCCATATCGCCGAGGAAGTCCTCAAGTCCCTGTATATCGCTGAGCACTGCGACCTTGCCGAGCTCCTCGTTTTTGATAAGTCCCATAGCGATACCTGCGACGGGCGCTTTGATGGGCACGCCTGCGTCCATAAGTGCGAGTGTGCTGCCGCAAACGGATGCCTGTGAGGTGGAGCCGTTTGAGCTCAAAATGTCGGACACTGTGCGGATAGCGTACGGGAATTCTTCCTCGCTTGGCAACACAGGCTCGAGCGCACGCTCTGCAAGTGCGCCGTGACCGATTTCACGTCTGCCGGGGCTCTTGAGCGACTTTGCCTCGCCTGTAGAATAGCCGGGCATATTGTATTGGTGCATATATCTCTTGTAGTAATCGTCGTCAAGTCCCTCAAGTCTTTGAGCCTCGGAAATGGTGCCAAGCGTACAGGTCGTCATTGCCTGCGTCTGTCCTCTTGTAAAGATAGCGCTGCCGTGCACTCTCGGAAGCATACCGACCTCGCACCAGATAGGACGTATTTCCGTGAGGCTTCTGCCGTCGGGACGTACGCCGTTGTTCAGTATCTTTGCACGCACCTTCTCTTTCTTGAGATAGTAAAGGCTGTCAAGGATAAATTTGACCTTTTTGGGCACGTCGTTAAACTGATCAGCAAAGTGTGCGAGCACGTCCTCGTTGAGGGCGTCCTCTCTCTGCTCTCTCTCGTATCTGTCAAACGCCTCGAGCACGAAGTCCATCTTTTCGTTTGCATAAGCACGCACTGCTGCGTCGATATCCTCGGGAACGTGCTCGAGCTCTATATCAAGCTTCTGCTTGCCGACCTCGGCCTGTATGCCCTCGATAAACTCGACAATCTTTTTGATTTCCTCGTGACCGAACATGATTGCGCCAAGCATTTCCTGCTCGGAAATCTCGTTCGCACCCGCTTCGACCATCATTATTGCGTCCTTTGTGCCGCTGAGGTTTAACGTAAGCCTTGTCTTTGCACGCTGCTCCGCATCGGGGTTGATGACATACTCGCCGTCGACTAAGCCCACTACGACCGAACCCGTAGGACCTGCCCACGGAATGTCCGATATGCTGAGCGCAACCGATGAGCCTATCATTCCAAAAACTTCGGGCGGAATGTTTGTATCCACCGACAGCACCGTTGCAATGACCGTCACGTCATTGTATATTCCCTTTGGGAACAAGGGGCGGATAGGACGGTCGATAAGGCGTGAGGTAAGGATTGCTTTATCGCTCGCTCTGCCCTCTCTCTTCTTAAAGCCTCCGGGGATCTTGCCTATTGCGTACATTTTTTCCTCATAGTCTACGCTGAGAGGGAAAAAGTCCATTCCGTCACGGGGTTGCTTTGACATCGTAGCGTTGACCATAACTACGGTATCGCCGCAGCGCACTATGCACGAGCCGTTTGCCTGACCGCAATATGCGCCTGTTTCAACAACAAGCTCTCTGCCGCCGATAGTTGTCTTAAAAACTTTTCTTTCCATAAATATTTCTCCTGTTCTGGGAATTCCGTCATTCCCGTATTTTTTAATTGTTGCTTATAGGGGATACGTTTTACACTTTAACGAAAGCCCCCTCTTTCCGGTCTCGCCGGTATTTCTCCCCCGCTCGAATAAGTCAGTATATCCGTTCTAACTATACATCGCTCGTGGGGGCGACAATCGGCACTCGTGAACAACTGCCGTCCTTTTGTTATGCCACTCGGTCGCAAGCAATAAAACAACACTGCTTGCTTCCTTGTACCTTCCGTCGCACTTCGGCGCTCACTTTGCCGCCTCGCCCTGCGAGGCGTGTTCTAAACTTCGTAACAAGTGTTTGTCGTGTACACGCCCGTTAAAACAGAGTATGTGACATTCAGCATCAAAAGAGTGCGGAAAAAAATCCGCACTCTTTTTGTTTTACTTTCTCAATCCAAGCGAGTTGACGATTGCACGGTATCTTTCGATGTCCGTATCCTTAAGATAGTTGAGCAAGCTTCTTCTGTGACCGACCATCATAAGCAGACCTCTGCGGCTGTGATGATCCTTGTGGTGTACCTTGAGGTGCTCTGTAAGCTCCTGAATTCTCTTTGTAAGCAATGCTATCTGCACTTCGGGTGAGCCAGTGTCGCCCTCGCTGCGAGCATACGTTGCGATGATTTGCTGCTTTGTTTCCTTATCCATTGATTTTACCTCCTTCGTTGGATAAATAATTCGCTTTAAACCAAGTAAGGACGTGGAGATTGACCAAACCTCGTTTAAAGTACGTTAGTTATATTATCACAATAAAAATATAAAGTAAAACGATTTATTGAAGATTTTTATAACTTTATAAGTATATACTAAATAAATATCGATAATGTTGTTGTTTTGCAATAACCGTTAATGTTATTCAATATACGTTTTATTTCTTACGGACTAATTTGTCCTTAAACACTTCCTCAAATTCCTCGATTGTACCATCGCATATCCAATCTTTCTGACAAGCCAACCCGCTATGCTTCCAGCGTTTGAAAGAAAACAAGTAGTATTCTCCGCAGTCTATGACACTTGTTATCTTAGAAAAACCGTACTCATATTTTTCCTTTTTAGTTTTATATACAAAATAAGCGTCGTAAATGCTTATGGTAACGACGTCGTCCCATACGTTTCTGTAAGTTTTATCTATACTGCTCTTTGACAGCAACGTAGCAAAAAAGATTGACCACAATATACCCCATAACACAAGCATAAACAGCACCGCCAATAATTCCCCGATAGATTTCGTCACCGCAAAACCTATCATAGTAGCAAAACAGAAAATTACTACTACGACTACTATCTGCACAAGCGATTTACAAATTTCTATACGTTGCGCTTTTATTATCTTTTTTGAACGTCTGCCTTTAAATTCGATCACTTTATATTCCCCACCATATTAGCTTCAAATTTAGTATATTTAGTTAGCTTTTTTGCTTTTTAATAAACACAACTTGGTCGTATTTTGCAGAATAATATATCGACACGTTATCGCCCGCAAGTTTTCTCATAGGAACGTTATTGTCAAGACCTCTATGAGAGTATTTGCTCTCTTTTATGTATTCAATGCCGTCTATTTCAAACTTTACTCTCAATGCAAGTGGGTTATTATTGAAAGCATATTCGACAGGAATGTTTATAACCTTTGCTTCCGCTTCTACAAAATCATCTTGCCATATTTTGATTTCTTTACGTCTTTTATTATCTCTTACAAGCACGACAACATACATTATAGGGGCAAAAATACCAATAATTGCCCATCCAAAACAAGCCATAATTTCATCCTTAGTCGAATTAAACTCAAATACTCCTATACCATAACAAACGCCTAAGGACACTGCCAGCGCAATCCCAAAAATAATACCACCCCAAAGCAGACATTTCATCGGCTTATTTAGCAGATATCCGTATTTTAGCGACGCTACAACTTTTTTCATATATTCCCCACTTTCAATGACACGAAGTGTCCCAAAATTTACATTGTCTTTCCAACATCAAATCAATGCTTTTTATGTATTCTAACGGCTCTTTGTAGTTTGCGCAGCGTGTGATAAGATTTATCTTGCCATCAAATTTTTTGGATATTCCGTTTGCACCGTTCGCTATGATAGAGGTGTCCTCTTCCATTATATCGATGTTGTAAAGACATTCTTTGTCGGGCTTTGCGTAGCCCACGTTTTCAAGATTGCCGCTCGTATATTTTTGCCTGTACATATAATATGGCACATAGCCTGCTTCGGTCAGTTTTTTATAGGCATAATCTACCATTTTGCTTGCGGTAGCGCAATCGGTGTTGTCATATCCGCCCTGCCTCAACTGCGAGCCTTTTTTGAGATACAGCGTATGTACGGTGATATTTTCAGGCGCAAGTGCGACCGCCGTATCAACACTGAATTTGAAATCGTCAAAGGTCTCGTCGGGCAGCATCGCTATCAAGTCCATATTGACGTCAAGCTTGCCCTTTGCAAGCGAATATGCGTTGACTGCGTCGCCGACCGTGTGCCGTCTGCCTATCCTTTCAAGCGTTTTTGCGTTGAAGGTTTGCGGATTGACGGATATGCGTGTCACGCCGTGCGACAGCAAAACTTCTATGATTTTTTTATCTATCGTATCGGGTCTGCCCGCCTCGACGGTAAATTCCTTTGCGCCGAAATGGCAGTGCTTCAGCACCTCGTCAAGAAGCTCCGCCCCAATAGAAGTCGGCGTGCCACCGCCTATGTACGTCGCACGTATCTTCCACCCTTTGCGCTTTATCAGCTCGTGCGTCTGCTCAAGCTCACGTATAAGGCACTCTACATAGGGCGCAACAAGCTTTTTCTGCTTGTCGAGCGGCAGGCTGACAAACGAGCAATATGCGCATTTCGTCGGGCAAAACGGAATGAATACAAACACGTCGTATTCGTTGTCCGCCTTTTGTCGAAGCGGCGACTGCACCTCAACTATCTTTTCTATCAAAGCGACCTTTTCGAGGC
Organism: uncultured Christensenella sp.; assembly: GCA_910584155.1. Taxonomy (GTDB): domain Bacteria; phylum Bacillota; class Clostridia; order Christensenellales; family CAG-917; genus CAG-475. The sequence continues at coordinate 28,688 of CAJTYG010000006.1, forward strand.
TTACGCCGTAGTCGTTTACAAAAACCTCTCTTGCCGATTTGCCATAATATTCCCTGTCGTTTTGAATTTCCGTATACAGCTTTGTCGGGCGTATGCCGGTAAGGCAGCCGTACGGCAGCTTCACGCCCGTCAAAAAGCAGAGCGTGCGATATATTGCCACCTTAAGCCACCGCTTTTCCACACGCTTGCGCATGAGGTCGTCATACATGCCGAACGGAAAATAAAAGTTTTTGTTAAAGCCGTCATATTTATCCGATTTTACGCTCACCCAGAATGAAGTTTCTCTCGCCTCATAGTCCACCGCCAAAGATAGGTCTTCATTCGTTGCGCCCTCAAAGAGGCGAATGAGCTCCGTCAAATCGTTTTGGTATTCTTGCTTAGTCACGGAAAAATCTATCATTTTTTATCCTTAGCGGCTTAATGAAATTATTGTAACATAATTAAGACTGCAATGCAATCAGTCTGCAATATCAAAATCGCCCTTTTGCCACATCACGGGATTGTGCTTTCTTTCATATTCGAGCGTAGACGGCTCGCCGTGTCCCGACAGCACCTTAAAGTCGCCCTGCAGTCTGAAGAGCTTATTCACTATTGAATTTTTAATTTCCGCAAAGCTTCCGTCATAAAAGTCTGTTCTGCCATACGAATTTAAAAACAGAGTATCGCCTGTAAAGAGCATATCTTCAAGCTTATAGCATACACCGCCCTTTGTGTGTCCCGATGTGTGGATAACATTGACCTTCACCCCTGCGACGGTTATAGTCTCGCCGCCGTTTAAAAGTATATCGGGCACAAACGGTTCCACCTTAGCCCCGACCGCAAACCCCATATTCTTATACGACGAGATTTTGTCGACGTCATCTTTATGTAAAAACACGCAGGCGGCTTTATTTTCGCATTGCGGAGCAACTCTCAACAGCTCGGCAACAGCGCCGATGTGATCGAAATGTGCGTGCGTCAAAAGTATTGCGTCAAGCTTTGCGCCGACAGAGTTTAGCGTTTTCACTATAATCTGCGCCTCGCCGCCGGGATCCACCACAAACGCCAAGCCGCCGTTTACGACTACATATGTGTTAGTGCTCATTTGAGAGGTTATCAACCTGATGACTTGCACGGACATTTTGCCCCCCCTTTGCCAAAACTTCTATAAAATAGCGTGTTTTGTAGAATAGTTTTACAATATTTTATTGTTTTTAGAATACTATTGCTTATATTTTTATCTTCTTACGTCCAATATTCCGTTTATACTGCGCAGCTTCTTCACAAGGTCTTCAAGCTCGTTTACACGCTTTATTCGCACGCTTATGACAATTTCACCAAGCCCGTCACTCTCCGTCCTTGCGCTTGCGGAGGTTATTTCAAGCTTTGCGCCCGAGATATAGGACGTGATAGCCGCAAGCAAGCCCGACTTGTTTTCGCACTTCATTGTAAGCGTCACGTTGAAGTATTCGTTGCCGTCGTTATCCCAACTTACAGGTATCAATCGCTCATCTTCCATTCCCTTGACGTTGGGACAGTCCGCACGGTGGACGGACACCCCTCTGCCCCTTGAAATGTAGCCCACTATGGGATCACCGGGTATAGGCGAGCAGCACTGCGCCATACGTACTGTAAAGTTTGCGTTGCCATTGACAAGCACGCCACTTTTTGAGTGATGTGTTTGAGGCTTTTGCTCGGGCTTCTGCACAAGCTGATCTATTGCTTGCAAAGCGGGCGCTTCCTTTTTGAATGCCTCTATGATTTTTGACATGACTTGATTTGTTGTCAGTCCGCCGTAGCCTATCTCGGCATACAGGTCTTCTTCCGTATCAAGCCCGTGTCTTTGCAAAAAGCGCAGCATCATATCGTGCGTCATTATATCGCCCAGAGCATATCCCCTGCGCTTTGCCTCTTTTTCAAGCATATCCTTGCCACGCTCGATATTTTCGTCCCGCTTTTCCTTTTTGAAGTACGCTCTGATTTTTGAGCGTGCCGAAGCCGAACGCACAAATTTGAGCCAATCGAAGCTCGGTCCCTTGGACGTGGGCGAAGTGATGATTTCCACAATATCGCCGTTTGCAAGCTTTGTGGACAGCGGCACTATCTTTTTGTTGACCTTTGCCCCGACGCATTTGTTGCCTACCTGCGAGTGTATTTTGTATGCAAGGTCAACGGGCGTAGAACCGACAGGCAAGCCGTGCACGTCGCCCTTTGGAGTGAACACAAACACCTCGTCGTCAAAGACGTTGATTTTGATTGCGTCCATAAACTCCTTTGCACCGTCGATATCCTTTTGGGCGTCCATCACTTCCCTGAGCCATCTGACCTTGTTGTCAAGGTCGCTGTCGTTGCCCGTAGTGCCCTCTTTATACTTCCAGTGCGCCGCAATGCCGTATTCGGCAATTCTGTGCATCTCATATGTTCGGATCTGTATTTCAAACGTTTCGTTAAAAGGCGTGATGACCGTCGTGTGCAGCGACTGATAGTTGTTCGCCTTTGGCATTGCGATATAGTCCTTAAATCTGCCGGGGATAGGCTTCCACATCGTGTGTATTTCGCCAAGCATCGTGTAGCAGTCCTTGACGGAATCCACTATGATACGCACGGCAAGCAGGTCGTAGATTTGGTCTATGTCTATATGCAGATTGTGCATCTTTTTATAAACGGAATAAAAATGCTTCGGTCTGCCGTTGACCTCGCCGTTTATTTCCATTTCCTTAAGCTTTTGCTGTATTTGTGCGCAAATTGCATCTAAAAAACCCTGTCTTTCACTGCGCTTTGCATTGACGGCCTCGCTGATATACTTATACTCGTCTGGCAACAGATATTTCATAGAAAGGTCTTCAAGCTCGCACTTGAAAAACGAAATTCCAAGACGTCCCGCAAGCGGCGCATAGATATCGAGGGTTTCTCTTGCTATCCTCTGCTGTCTGTCCGCAGATATATACTGCAGCGACCGCATATTGTGCAATCTGTCGGCAAGCTTGATTATTATGACACGCAGGTCCTTTGCCATTGCGATAAATATCTTGCGGAAATTTTCTGCCTGCGCTTCCTCTCTGTTTACAAACTGCAATTTATCAAGCTTTGTCACACCCTCGACAAGCTCGACTATTTCGCTGCCGAAGACCTCTTTCAGCTCATCCGACGTTACAGGCGTATCCTCAAGCACGTCATGCAAAAATGCGGCTATCACCGTCGAGCTGTCAAAGCCGAAATTGGACAAAATCTCAACTACGGCGCAAGGATGAGTAAAATAGTCCTCGCCGGAGCTTCGCTTTTGTCCTGCGTGCGCAGTCTTTGCAAAATCGTATGCCTTTTTGATTTCGGCATACTTATCGGGATAAGTTTTTCTGAGTTTTACAAGCAATTCTTCCATATCAGACACCCCACCAAAAATCTATTGCAGTCCTTTTGCCACTCTGTATGCTACAGAGCTGTTGAGATCCACTGATTTTCTGTCTATTATCAGCGCACCTCTGTCGCCTATCTTTACAAGCTCAAGCTGTTTGAATATCATCATTGCAAGCAAAAACACGCTTTCGGACGTTTTGCACCTTTCCAAAACCGCCAGATAAAGCGCATGCAGATTGCTTGCCCGCACCTTTGAAGCCGCAATGCTCGCCAGCGCCTTATATATTGCACGCAGCTCGTCGTCGGAAAACTCTATGCGGTCGGTTTTAACCTCGCCGAGCGCTACGACACGCTCGCTTTCAATGCTGTTCAAATAGCCTTTTGAAAGCGGTGCACCTGCAATGACGGTGCAACTATAATAAGCAAAATCAAAATCCTCGCTCGGACACACTATCACGCAGTTGCGTGGATTGAGCTCCTGCGTTTTGCCTATAAACACAGGCATTTCGCTTATAGCATTGCTCTTTTTACAGATATCATTATATTCGTCGGCAGAAAAGCATACGACAACCGTGCCGAACGGCGAATTTTTTAACATATCTTCCACATTCTGTAGGCTTATATCTTCAACACCTCTGTTACCTGCAAAATTGAGATGATAAAGATTTAGCATACGTGCTTCTTCCCTGCTCATCTCAACGGTTTTGAACGCCGCCGATTTTATGATCCCCTGCGCAGTAAGAGTGTTGCGAAATTCGTTTATGTCAAGCGATACTTCCAAATCAAGCTCGCCAGTCTTTGCGGTAAAGCTGTCCGCATAGTTGTAAAAGCCCAATATGTCGATATTCTTCGTACTGCATTTAACGTGGTTAGAATATCCGATTTTGTCAAATTTAAGTCCTTTTGCGCTCAGCAGGAAGTTTGGACGTGCGTTGCCGTATCCAAACGGCTGCATAAGCTCAAGCTCCTTTGCAAAGCTTAAAAAATCAAAATCAAGCGGAAGCTTCATTTCACAGCGTATGTCGGGAATAAAATCCTGCGCTGTGTGCGTCGAAAGTACAATATCATTCGCCTCATGTCTGAAAGCCTCAAAGCTGCATATATCGAGGCTGACGCCTGCCGCCTGTGCGTGTCCGCCAAAGGACGTAAAGTATTTTCCGAGCCCGTTAAACAGCTCAAAGATATTGACGGACGGTATACTACGTGCCGAGCCTTTTAAGCTATTACCGTTTTTTGAAAACAGCACTGCAGGACGTTTGAATTCCTCAACAAGCTTTGACGCCGCAATGCCCAAAACGCCTGCTTCCCAATTTTCGCTGTACAGCATAATTATGCCGATTTTTGCAAAATCTGCGCCGCATAGCTGTTTTTTTGCGTCTGCAACAACATTCTCGCAAAGCTCTTGCCTGAGTTGATTATCTCTGATAAGCTCTTCGGCAAGAGTTTTAAGCATAAAATAGTCGGTTTCCAAAAACAAATCGACCACTTTCATTGCGGAATTAAGTCTGCCCGCAGCATTCATTCGTGGCGCAAGCCTAAACATTATGTTTTGCGAGCTTACGCCGTCGTTGCCAAGCAGCATTTTTATGCCCTTGCGAGGCGCAGTTAGCATTTGGCGCAAGCCGAGATATGCAATTATCCTATTGTCGTCAACAAGCGGCACGACATCCGCAATAGTGGCAATCGCAGCGATATCGGCATATTTTAATGCCTCTTGTCTGCCTGCAAGCGCTTCTACAAGCTTCAAAGCCACGCCCGCACCGCAATAATCGCAAAATCCGTGCCTGCCTATTTTTGGATCGAGCACAATGCATTTGGGGATTTGTTCCTGCGGCTCGTGGTGGTCGGTGACGATGACGTCAATGCCCTTGTCGTTTAAATATTCCACTTCACCGACTGCGGTTATGCCGCAATCAACGGTGATGACAAGCGACGGGCGCTTTTGCGGGATAAGCCTTTCAAGCGCACCTATCGATATGCCGTAGCCATCCTTATTTCTGTCGGGAATAAAATAAGTCACCCTTGTTTTGTCTCTGAGATACAGCATAAGGATAGACACTGCGCATATGCCGTCGCAATCGTAGTCGCCAAAAATCAGTATCTTTTCGTTGTCCTCTATCGCCCTTTGCACACGCTTAACCGCCTCCGCCATTCCGTCAATATCAAAAGGCGAGGACATATTGTCCGCACTCGGATGAAGATACGTATAAAGCCCGTCTTCCCTTAAACCTCTGCCGAGCAACAAACGCACAAAATCCTCGGATATTCCGAGTGATTTTGCAAGGCATTTTTGCTGCTCGTCAAGCTTAAAAGCGTCTGTTTTTACTACGTATCGCATATCAATTCCCAAATCGATCGCTATATTTGCAAAAATTTATAAATCGGCTACAATAGTGCCGATTTATAAATTTGCGCCCCTACTTTTCAAGTAAGGGCGTGCTAAATTATTTCTTTTTAAATGTGGTGTTTTTCTTTTTGTATTTGTACAGCTTTTGCGGCTGCTGCTTTGCAGGCTTCTTAGCTGCGTCGTATGCGGGCTTAGTCGTGTCGACGACCTTAGCAACCGTTTGCTCCTCGCCGTCCTCATCCTTTTCATAGGTGACAGCATGACGCTTTGCATACTTCTCTTTGGTCTTGTCAAAGGATGCGCTCATCGCCGCCCACAACGGCGTTGCAAGGCAGACTGACGAGAACATACCTGCGACCAAGCCGAGAATGATCGGCACACAGAACTCTCTTATGGAATCGCTGCCCAGTATCGCAAGGAATATGACCGTAATCATTGTCGTAAACGTCGTATAAACCGAACGTGTGAACGTCTGACGAACAGCCAGATCGCCTATGCCGTTGTAATCGATATTTTTCTGCCCTTTGAGAGGCTTGAGAGACTCACGGCAGCGGTCAAAGATGATGATGGTATTGTTGATAGAGTATGCAATAATGGTTATCATTGCCGCAACATACGAACTGTTGATCTGCACTCTGCAAATTATTGTGAGCGCAAACATTATCACGACGTCGTGGATAAGAGCGATGATTGCAGCAAAGCCGCTCATCAGAGTAAACCTGATGATAATGTAGATGAGAATGATGACGACCGATACCGCAAGAGCTATGCCCGCCTTTGAAAGCAGGTCCTGTGCGGCGGTTGCACCGATAGACTCATAGGTGACAATGCCGTTCTTTTCAAACAGATTGTCTACTGCATCTCTTATCTCTTTGTTGAGATTATTGATTTCCGTATCGTCTCTCGATATATTTTTATATCTGAAGGATATAGCGGATCTTTCAACGGTGTTTGCCTCCTGCACCTGCGCATAGCTTACCTTAACGCCGTGCTTTTCTATTTCGGCAATTATCTTATCTCTGTTTGCGGCATAATTTTCGTTTATTGCGTCCTCGCCGAGCGTAACGGTGATAAGCGTGCCGCCCTCAAAGTCGATACCTATGCCGACCGCATCCGTAAAGCTACCGCCTGTAACGCCGAGTGCGATGACTATGACGAGTGCGATGACCACAATCACAAACGGCACTGCACCAAACCATTTAGCGTATTTACTGACGCTGAAGTTGTTGCAAAGGTTGCGGAAATTATTGTTTTTCATAATTATGCCTCCTCCTTTGCCAAAGACTTTAATGATTTTTCTTCTGCCTCGTGTTCCTCATCTCTCTTGAGTCCGTACAGTTTATTGTTGGTGCTGTTGAGAGGCACAAAACACTTGAGGATAAGTCTTGTTATTACAAGCGACGTAAACATTGAAAGAATGATACCTATAAACAGCGTGACTGCAAAGCCGACGATAGAGGCGGAGCCCAATATCCAAAGCACTACAGCGCCGATAAGAGTCGTGACGTTTCCGTCGATGATTGCTGCGATAGAACGCTTGAAGCCGTCCTTGATTGCCGTTTGAATGGGCTTGTTGGAATGCTTGTATTCGTCCTTGATCCTTTCAAATATAATGACGTTTGCGTCGACTGCCATACCTATTGAAAGCAGGATACCTGCGATACCCGGCAGGGTGAGCTGTACCCACGGCAGCATTGCGCAGAACCACAGCAGCAGCACGATATAAACGCAAAGCGCAATATCTGCGGCAAGTCCCAACCCACGGTAAACGAGAAGCAGGAACACAAAGATGATAGCCACGCCGACGATACCTGCGATAAGTGCGGTATTTATGGAATTTTCACCGAGAGTTGCGGATATATTTCTCACCTCGGTCTGGCGGAGCTGAACGCCGAACGTACCCGACTGCAAGCGTGTCGCAAAATCGAGCGCTTCTTGATAGGTGTAACCGTCCTGACCGCTTGTGATGATAGCCGAGCCGTTTGTGATTGTCGAGTTGACGTTGACTTGAGTATAAGGCTCGCCGTCGATATAAATATAAATCGTCTTATTGAGATAGTCCTTAGTCACTTCCGCAAACTTTGTCGTGCCTGCCGAATTGAACTTGAGCCCGACCGCATAGTGGCTGCTTTCGTCAAGAGTGACGTATGCCGACTCGAGGTGGGTACGACCGACGATGAGATTTTCCGCATTGACGTCGTTTTCGCCCTTGAACTCGAGCGTAGCGGGACGACCGATGAGGCTCAAAACCTTTTGCGGATCATCCACGTCCGGCACTTCCACACGAATGGTAGTGTTGCCGTTGCTGTTGGTGCCCTTTGTCACCGTTGATTCCGTATAGCCCTTTGACACGAGCAGGCTTTGCAGCGAGCTGATAGTGCCGTCTACACGAGTGTCCAAATCGTCGAATTCGTCGGGAAGAACCTCAAAGACTGCTGCCACACCGCCCGACATATCAAGACCGAGCTTGATCGTCTTGGCGTAGCCCGTATAGTCATAGACAGTGTTTGCAATCGGGAAAGACACGACTGCGAAAACCGCCATCAAAATGATGAAGATGCCTATGACGGATAAGACGATGATTGATTTCTTTTTGTTCACAGGATGAACCTCCATATAGTAAAACATATATATTATAACTATGTAACATAATTAAGTCAACAAATAACTGCCTTGTATTAGCAAATTTTAAGCTATTTTTGCAGTATTTTCTTCTCTTCGGGCATAGGTTTGGCGCAAACGTCATACTCTTTGGTATGGAAAAATCAATAAACTTTAAAAACGATTTACTCGATGTGCTCAAAGCAGTGCTGTTTTCGACACTCATCTCGCTGGGCTTGGTGCTTATATTTGCTATCATCATCAAATTTGCTTCACTGCCCAACAACGTGATATTGCCCGTAAATATCGCAATAAAGATTCTGTCCGTTCTGGCAGGCACGCTGATAGGCTTCAAAAATCTGTCCAACGGCTTGCTGAAGGGGGCAATAACCGGCTTGATATATATGCTGTTTACGTTTTTTATCTTTGCCGCCCTATCTGCGTTCAAAGACGTAAAATTCAGTTGGATAGACCTCATAACCCTGCCCGTCGCAGGTGCGATAGCAGGCATACTGACGGTAAACGTAAAAGGACACCGCAAAAACAGAGCATAAAAAAATGCGCACCGCATATGCGGTGCGCAAATTGGTTTTGCCTTATTATTTACGGCCCTTGCCAAACGGATCGTCAAGCTCCTCGACTGATGACTCCTCTTCCTCTGCACTTTCCTCTGCAGCGGGCTCGTCGTCAACGACTGCAGGGTCCTCTGTCACAGCAGGTGTTTCTTCTGTCTGAACGGACTGTGCAGGCTCCGCAGCGGGTGCGGGAGCGTTTACGTTTTCAAGCACAAAGCCGACCGCTTTTCTGTCGATTACGATAAGCGTAGGATTGCTCTCTGTGCCGACGTTGATGATAAGCGTATTGTCGCTGTTGACCTGCGTAATTCTGCCGACTATTCCGCCGACTGTCATAAGCTTTGTGCCGACTGCAAGCGAATTCATCATTTTTTGTTGTTCCTTCTGACGCTTTTTTTGAGGAACGATCGTCAGGACGATCATAAGGACAAGCACGACGGCTATGATAACCCACATGATCCAGTTGTTGCCCTTGTCGCCGTCTGCTGCAAGTAGATAGTTTAAAAACATAGTTGCTCCTTTATATTTTGGATATTGAAATGCGTTTTTACACGATTACTTTGCTATCATACACTATGCTAAAAAAAATTGCAACCATTATTGAAATATTTAAAATATTAAAGCTGTTTTAATATTGTTGCGAATAAATAATATACAAAAAATATAAGCGCACAATTTGTAAATCGCACGCTTATTTTGTCTATTTGTATGAAATTGCGAATAATTATACAGATGTATGATTTTTGCTTTCGATGCGCAAAAGCATAATATCAACCCTTGTACTGCGACATAAATTCCTTGCGGAAATCCTCGTATCTGTCCTCTAATATCGCCTGTCTTATATCCGCCGCAAGCCTTTCCAAAAAGCGGATATTATGCAGGGACAGCAGGCGTCCGCCCATTATCTCGTCCGCCTTTATAAGATGCCGCACATATGCCCTCGTATAGTTTTTACAGGCGTAACAGTCGCAATCGGGGTCGATAGGCGTAAAGTCCTCTGCATACGGCGCATTGCGGATAGTCAAAAAGCCCTCCTTGACCATTGCCGTGCCGTTGCGTGCGATACGTGTAGGCAGCACGCAGTCAAACATATCCACGCCTCTTGCCACGCCTTCAACGATGTAGTCGGCAGTGCCGACGCCCATAAGATAGTGAGGCTGATCCTTTGGCAAAATCGGCTCAAGCACGTCAAGCATTTTATACATAGTTTCCGCAGGCTCGCCAACGGACAGTCCGCCGATAGCCACGCCGCATTTACAGTACGGCAATGTGCGCTCTGCGCTTTCCTTTCTTAAATCCGCAAACACGTTGCCCTGCACGATCGGAAACAGCGTCTGATGCGATTTGAGCTGATATTTTGAACATCTATCCAACCATTTCAGCGTGCGTTCCATTGCGTCGTGCGCCTTTTCGTGCGAAATATCAGGCGGAGTACACTCGTCAAACGCCATAACAATATCCGAGCCGAGCGCTCTTTGCACTTCCATAGATTTTTCGGGCGAAAAGAAATGCTTGCTTCCGTCGAGAAAGCTGTTAAACTCAACGCCGTCGTCAGTCACCTTGCGCAGCGAGGACAGCGAAAAAACCTGAAAGCCACCGCTATCCGTCAATATCGCCCCGTCCCAATTCATAAACTTGTGCAGACCGCCCGCTCTTTCGATGAGCTCGTGTCCCGGTCGCAAATAAAGATGATAGGTGTTGGAAAGCAATATCTGTGCCCCCGTTGCCTTGACTTCCTCCGGCGCAAGCCCTTTGACTGTCGCCTTTGTGCCTACGGGCATAAAGCAAGGCGTATCTATCACGCCGTGCTCCGTGTAAAGCTTGCCTACCCTTGCGCCTGTAGTTTTGTCCTCATGTATAAGTTCAAATCTCATATGTCACCATTAAATATTTAATTGCAATTTATTCCATTTATCACTGTTTCTTTTTAGAAGCAAGCAAGAGCAGGAAGCCAAGCGCCGACCGACGGGAGCTTACAAATACGTAAGTGACCGAGACGAAACGACGGCTGACGAACTATTGCGACGCTTATAGAAAGAAACAGGCATCGCCGAATGAAAAAAAGCGATATTTTTCATTCACTGCGGTTTTGTAAATTTCCAACGTCTTTTCCCTGCCTGCAAATGCCGATACGAGCATAATGAGCGTGCTTTCGGGCAAATGGAAGTTTGTGATGAGCCCTTTTACGCACTTAAAGCGATAACCGGGATAAATGAAAATATCCGTCTCACCCTTGCACGGTCGCACGTATCCGTTTTCGTCGGCAACCGTCTCAAGCGTGCGGACGCTCGTCGTACCCACGCATATGACACGCCTGCCCTCTTTGACGGCTTTGTTGATTTTATCTGCGTTTTCTTCGTCAATCTCATAGTATTCGGTGTGCATCTTGTGGTCGAGTATGTTTTCCTCTTTCACAGGTCGGAAAGTGCCGAGACCGATATGCAGCAGCACTGTTGCAAACTCAACGCCCTTAGCCTTTAGCTTATCTATAAGCTCGGGCGTAAAATGCAGTCCCGCCGTCGGGGCGGCAGCCGAACCGTCTATTCTGCTGTATACAGTCTGATATCGCTCTTTATCCTGCAGCTTTTCCTTTATGTACGGAGGCAAAGGCATATTGCCAACTCTGTCGAGGATATCTTCAAAAACGCCCTCAAATTTGAATTCCACAGTTCTTGAGCCGTAGTCGCCCACTTCCGTCACCACTGCGCTAAGACCTTCGGCATAGTTTATCACGCTGCCGAGCCTTGCCTTGCGTGCGGGCTTCATTATGGTTTCCCAATGGGTGTAGTCGATGCGGCGAAGCAAAAGAGTTTCCAAAACGCTCTCATGATTTTCCACGTGACCGAAAAGACGTGCGGGAATAACTCTCGTATTGTTGACGACAAGCAAGTCGCCCTCTTTCAGATAATCGGCGATATCGTAAAAATGCCTGTGATAAATTTTATCGCAGCTTCTGTCATATACCAAAAGCCGTGAGCTGTCACGTGGCTCGACGGGAGTCTGCGCAATGAGTTCTTCAGGCAGATCATAATAAAAATCGTGTGTGGTCAAAGTTTGTTTTTCTTGCATAATAAGTGTTTTAAGCAGTATTTTGGTTTGTTAAACTTCGTATTTTGTTAAAACTCAGTCTATATAGGGCTTGTTTAAATGCTGATATGCGTTTTTGGTGCACATTCTGCCACGTGGCGTGCGTGTGATAAATCCGAGCTGTATCAAAAACGGCTCTACGACGTCCTCGATGGTGGACGCTTCCTCGCCCGTAGCTGCGGCAAGCGTATCGAGTCCTACGGGACCGCCGCCGAATTTATCTATAATCGCCTCGAGCACAGTCCTGTCCGTAACGTCAAGCCCGAGCTCGTCCACGTCCATAAGCGTGAGCGCCTTTTTTGTGACGGCAAGGTTTATGACGTCAAGCTTTTCGTACTGCGCAAAATCACGCACACGGCGCAAAAGACGGTTCGCTATACGGGGCGTGCCTCTGCTTCGCTTTGCAAGCTCCAGCGCTGCGTCGGGGTCTATGGCTATGCCAAGTATCTTTGACGAGCGGGTGACAATGCTTACAAGCTCCTCTGCAGTGTACATTTCAAGGCGGAGCATCATTCCAAAGCGGTCACGCAACGGACTTGACAGCATACCTGCCCTCGTCGTTGCGCCTATAAGCGTAAAATGCTTCAGCGGCAGACGTATGCTTCTTGCCATAGGACCTTTACCCGATACGAAATCGAGCGAAAAATCTTCCATTGCGGGATAAAGCACTTCCTCTATATTTCTGTTTAAGCGGTGTATTTCGTCAATAAACAGTATGTCGCCCTTTTCAAGATTTGTAAGTATTGCGGCAAGGTCGGCGGCACGCTCTATGGCAGGTCCGCTTGTGACACGGATCTGTGCGCCGAGCTCGCAGGCGATGACGTGCGCAAGCGTAGTTTTGCCAAGACCGGGAGGTCCGTACAGTAGCACGTGATCGAGAGCGTCGTTTCTTTCCTTTGCGGCGGTAATATATACATCGAGGTTCTTTTTTATTTTGGACTGCCCCACATATTCGCCCATAGTATGCGGACGCAGCGAGTTTTCCGCCTCGTCGTCCTCTATGGTGCGACTGCTCATCAGTCTGTTTTCAACGTCGAAGCCGTCGTTGTTATCCTTTGAAAACTGTGATTTTATCATATCTTCCTCACTGTCGCAAAATTATGCAAGCCGCTTTAAACAGTATGCTATGATGTTTTCAACGCCGCTCACCTGCTTTTGCGCCTCGCTTACGGCACGCACTGCGTCGGTCTTTGCAATACCCAAGGACTCGAGCGCAAATACTGCGTCCGCAAGATCGCTGTCCAAAACCGCACCGTTTGCAACCGTATCCGCCCCTGCGACGTCCTCCGCTGCGACCTCACGCAAATTCAAAACGATAAGCTCGGCTGTCTTTTTGCCAAGTCCCTTTATCTTGCAAAGCGTTTTGACGTCGCCGCTTGCGATAGCCACCGTAAGCGTTTTAAGGTCGTAGCCGCCGAGTATCTGCATTGCCATTTTGGGTCCTATACCGCTTATATCGATAAGGCGCAAAAACAGCTTTTTTTCTTCCTCTCTCGAAAAGCCGTACAACGACATCTCGTCCTCACGGACATAAAGATAGGTGTAAATTTTTACTATTTCGCCCGTGTCTACGTCATAAAGCGTATTGCCGCTGACGCCGATGTCATAGCCAATCCCGTTGTTTTCAAGGACAATGCCGCAAGCGGACTTGCCCACTATCTTACCTGTAATATAACTGTACATATCTCACCTTTATCTTATCTTAAACTGTGCCTGCAGGCGGCTTGTCTGCGCATGGCAGAGCGCAACCGCAAGCGCATCGGCAGCGTCGTCGGGGCGAGGCACGCTTTTAAGCTTCAAAAGCGCCTGCACCATATGCTGCATCTGCATTTTATCCGCCGCACCGTAGCCCGTTATCGCCTGCTTTATCTGATTGGGCGTATACTCGTACACCTCGTCCTCGAGCCTTTTGACTGCGGTGAGCAGTATCACCCCTCTTGCCTCGGCGACAGGAATGCCCGTAGTGATATTCTTGCTGAAAAACAGCTCCTCAATAGCGATGTTTTCGGGCTTGAACGTATCGATAAGCTCCGCTACACCGCTTTCTATCTGCGTAAGGCGTGCGGGCAAAGTACATTCCTTAGGCGTTGTGACAACGCCGTAATCGACAACTCTGAAGTTGCCGTGCACCGCTTCTATTACGCCGTAGCCCATCGTCGCAAGACCGGGGTCTATGCCGAGTATTATCATATCAGTCTGTCAAAATGCTGTTTTCGTTTTCAAAATCAAACAGCATAACCTTTTCTATTTTGGGCAGAGTGCAAACCCTGCTTTTTTTGACGGCGCTTTCAACGCAAATGCCCGATACGGTATGCAAAATATATCTACCGTCCTCAAACACCGCATAGGCTACATCTTCTAAACGCTCGCCGTCATCTGCAAAATCGCAGGCGTGCCAGCCAACGTATATCTGCTTATTTTCATAGCCGTAGGCTATTTTACCGATAAACGCACTGCCGTCAAGCCTATATTCGTCGGACGGCTTGTTTGGAGTTTTCACACCGAGCACCACCGTAAGCTTGCCGTTTTCCGCCTCGAGCCGTGCCCTTTCAAAGTAATAATGCCTGTCTGTCGCCTGCGCCGCCCATATATTTGACGGAGCGTCGTATATGCGTTTTGCGCTGTCAAGCTGTTTAAGCTCGCCGCAGTGCAAAACAGCTATCCTGTCCGAAATTGACAACGCCTCTTTGAGGCTCTTTGTGGAATATATCACGCTTACGCCCGACTTTGCTATCTCAAGCAAAATGGGCATAACCTCGCCCCAAAGCTCGTCGGCTTCCTCACGGCTAAGTCCGTCCGTGATGTCGTCAACAAGCAGCGCTCTGTACTTGCGCAGAAACAGCCTGGCTATCGCAAGCCTTTTTATGTCTATGAGCGGCATTTTGCGCACCCTCTCATACAGGCACGCAACTATGCCGAGACGCTCGGCGCACTCCTTGACCTTTTTGTCGATATCCGCCTTGTCGTAGCCTCTTATCATAAGCGGATAGGCAAGATTATAATAAAAGCTGCGGTTTTCAAATACCGCAAGGTCGTCAAAAACCATAACAACGTCATCGGGACGCTTTGCCACGCTGTTGCCGTCGATGAGCACCTTGCCGTCGCAGTCCGTCACGCCTGCTATCACCTTTAAAAGCGTGGTCTTGCCGCTGCCGTTATCGCCGAGTAATGCGACAATTTCGCCGTCGGCAACACACATCTCGGTTGCGCCGAGTATGCGTGCACCGTACAGATATTGCTTTGTGACTCCCTCAAGCTCTATCATCAGAGTATATCGAGCGACGAGTTGAACCCGTCCATAAAATTGTCAAGGAAGTATCCAAGCTCGGGATAGTCCACCCTTGTCTCGTCAAGCACCTTCTGCAAACGCCCGAAGGCCTTGTCAAATTCACTGTTGCCAAGCAACCTTTCCTCAGCGCACTTGACGTACGCCGACAGTTTGTCGGCTATCTTCATTATTTTGTATTCCTCGCTGCTCTCGTCGGGCTCTATGTAGTCCTGATAAGTCGTGCGAAGCTCCTCGGGCATAGATTCAAGCAATCTCTCGTTTATCGCCTGCTCTATCTCGCTGTACGCCCCCTTTATCCCTGCGTTGTAATACTTTACGGGCGTAGGCAGATCGCCGCTGACGACCTCGGCAGTATCGTGATAAAGCGCAAGCGAAGCGATCTTGTCCACGTTTACGTTGCCGCCGAAAAGCGTATTGCGGATGATGCCGAGCGCCTGCCCGAATATGGCGACCGATGCCGAATGCTGCATAAGGTCCTCTTTGATGTTTGAGCGCATCAAATTCCACCGCTGAATAAGCTTCATTCTGTTCATAAAAGCGTAAAACGTATACATATCAAACCTCTTTATCGCATATTTGCAAAGCCTCTTTGCAGCTTTAGTATGCAACAGGCAGTGTACCAAAAACGGTACGCTGCCCGAATGTCCGCATATCAGATGATATATTTATCGCTCTTTTTGGGAGCATTTTCAAGCTCTGCCTTTTTCGCCTCGTAGCCGTGTCTGTCAAACATCGCATAGGTTGCGTTTTTGCCTTCCTCGACGCCGGGCTGATTGAACGTATCGATGTTGAGCATCTTGCCGCAATATGCGGTTTCAAGCTGGAAGAACATCAACAGTTGACCTATCGTGCGTGCGTTCACTTCGTCAAGCAGAATGGTTCTGTTCATATGCTTCGAGCGTGTAAGCGCATATTCCGTCGCCTTGCGCTCGGTGTTGATAAGCTCGCTCATCGTATGTCCGCAAAGGAAGTTTACATCCGCAAATTGCTCCGCACCGTCGGCTATAACAACGTCCTTTCTGAATTTTTCGACGCCGATGATGGTGATGACCTTGTCAAACGGACCTTCCGTATACAGTTGCACCTGCGAGTGCTGATCTGTCACGCCAAGCGCCTTGACGGGGGTTTGTCCGACGTGCACGGTCTTGCCGTCAAAATCGACAGCCTTGCCGAGGCTTTCGCCCCAAAGCTGACAGTACCAGTCCGCCATAAGCTTGAGCGAATCCGCATAAGGCATCATAACGGATATGTTCTTGCCCTTTTGCGACATCGCTATGTACTGCAAGACTGCAGCCATAAGCGCAGGGTTTTTGTATGGATCGGAGCCGTTGCACTTTTTGTCCATCTCGCTTGCGCCTATCAGAAGTCCGATTATATCTATGCCGAGCACTGCCGCAGGCAGCAGTCCTACGGGACAAAGCTCGCTGAAACGTCCGCCAACTCCGTCGGGAATGAAATACGTCTTAAAGCCCTCTTCCTTTGCAAGCTTTATAAGGTTACCCTTGCTCTCGGACGTAGTTGCAATGATGTGCTTTGCCCAGTCCTTGCCGCATTTTTTCTTCAAAATGTCCGTAATGATGAGATATTGGCTCATCGTTTCGGAGGTTGCGCCGCTCTTTGTAACTACGTTGAACATAGTTTCGGCGGGATCTATCACATCGAGCAAAGCCGCCATTCTTTCGGGGTCGACGTTATCTTCTACATAAAATCTGACGCCTCGCTTGTCCTCGTCAAGCTCGTTGTATCTGAGATGGCATAGCGCATTGAACACCGCCATAGGACCGAGTGCGCTTCCGCCTATGCCGAGCACGACAAAGTTTTTAAACTTTGCACGCACTTCCGCCGCCGTAACGATGATGTCACGCACGATTTCCTCTTGATTGTACGGAAGCTCCGACCAACCCATCCAGCCCGTGCCTCTGTTTTTCTCAAAATAGGTGTAGGCGTCCTCCGCTTTTGCCTGAACGGCGGATATCTCTTTTTCGGAAATACCCTCGTCGCCGATGTAAGCGTCCATCATATTGTTGAAATCAAATTTGATCATTTTGCTCCTCCGATAAGGTTTTTTAGATATTTGACCGACTGCGCCACTTCATCGTAGCCGCCGTAATTTTTTGCATATTGCTCTATCATAAGAGGTCCGTCATATCCGTAATCTTTAAGCCTCTCAATCAGCTCTTCAAACGGAAATACGCCCTGCCCGACCATTGCGATATTGCCGTCCTCTGCAACGTCGCTGACGTGCACGTTTTTTAAGGTATCGCCCATAACGTCAAGATATTCACGCCAATCGTAGCCGGACTGCCTTGCCTGCTTTATATCCAGAACACAGCCGCAATTTGGCGAATATTCTTTCATATCCGCATAAAACTGCGGAGCGTTGAACGTCGCCCAATGTACGTTTTCAAGACACAGCGTTATGCCGTACTCGCTTGCTATTTCGCCAAGCTCACGCATACGCCTGCCCACCCATACGGGATCGAAATACGAGCCTTTTTTAAGCCTCGAAAGCCCGTGAAAGGTATACACCCTTGCGCCGAGCTGCCTGCCGACCGCAAGCACACGTCTGAAGGTAGCTTCCGCATCGCAGACGGTGCGTGGCGCAAGATTGAACAACTGCGGCTCGAATTGTGTATTGAGCGAGTGGACGGAATATACGTCAAGCGTGCCCTTTCTTTGTATAAGCAGCTCGCCGAAAGAGGGCTCGTATTCGCTTTGAGTTGTCAAAAACACCTCGCAGGTCTGCCCTCCGCAACGTTGAATGACCGAGAACGTATCCTCGGTCAATTCTTTCAAAAAAAACGTAGCTGTCGATATGCCGACAAGCATATTACTCCTCGCCGTCCTCATACACATTCGGAGCGCCCTTTTTATCCTTGCCCCAAATGTCCTTTTGCTTTCTCATCTGTCCGAGAAGCCTCGGAATGACCGTATCCACGTTGTCAAACGGAGAATCCGAAACAGCTTCCGCACGGTAGGTCTGTCCACGTGTGACGACCACAAGGTCGGTCGTATAAACCTCGTTTTCCAAAGTGACGGTAAACTTCACTTGAGCATCGTCGTCACCCGACAAGCGCCTTGCAAGCTTAGCGCACTTCTTTTCCGTGACGGATTTCAGCGAATCGCTTGGGCTGTAGTTTTTGCCGTAAATTTCAAGTTTCATAGCAAGCCTCCTCGTTGTTTTTTGTTTATTATATTATAACAAATATCTTTTATATATTCAATAAGAAAACAAAAAAACCGTGAATTTTTTTATTTCACGGTTTATCCTTTCATTTTGGCATTTAAACCCTGTTTTGCGTTAAATTTTGCTGAATACAAGCGTGTTATCCACACAATCTACTCTCACCCTGTCGCCGTCGCCATATTCGCCTGCGATGAGCATTTCGCTCAGCTTATCTTCAACAAGCCTCTGTATCGTGCGGCGCAGAGGTCTTGCTCCGTACTGTGCGTCATAGCCCTCGTTTACGATATATGCCTTTGCGTCAGCGGTTATTTCCAAAATCACGCCACGCTCGTCAAGACGATCGATAAGCGCCTTGAACATAAGATTTGCAATGCGTACAAGCGCTTCCTTGGCAAGCTTTTCAAACACGATTATCTCGTCTATTCTATTGATGATTTCGGGCTTCATATAGCTTTTAAGCGCCTGTATATGTTTTTCCCTGTTGCGTTCGGTCTCGTTTTCAACACTGCTTTCCGCCGCACCGAAGCCGACGTTGCTCTGTGCCTCGGCAGCCTCTTTTGCGCCGATATTGGATGTGAGAATTATCACCGTATTTTTAAAGCTTACCGTACGCCCGTGGCTGTCTGTAAGCACGCCGTCCTCAAGTATTTGCAGCAGCAGATTGTATATGTCGGAGTGTCCCTTTTCTATCTCGTCAAACAGCACGACGGAATACGGCTTTCTGCGCACCTTTTCGGTGAGCTGTCCGCCCTCTTCATATCCAACAAGACCGGGAGCCGAGCCGATGAGGCGGGATACGTTTTCCTTTTCCATATATTCGGACATATCTATGCGGATAAGCATATCGTCGTCGCCGAACAGCGTGCCCGCAAGCGCCTTTGCAAGCTCCGTCTTTCCCACACCCGTGGGACCTAAGAATATAAACGAGCCCACAGGACGCTTTGGATCCTTCAGCCCTGCTCTTGCACGCTTGATAGCTCTTGCCACTGCGCAGCACGCCTCGTCCTGTCCTATCACTCTCGCCTGCAACGCACTCTCGAGGTTTACGAGCTTTTCACTTTCACCGCTCGTCAGCTTGTTTACGGGGATACCCGTCCAACTGCCCACGATATCGGCTATATCTTCCTCGTCGACGACAAGATTTGCATTGCTCTTTTTAGCTTCCCATTCAAGCTCCGCCCTTTGCTTTTGCTCGGCATATTCGTCACGCAACGCCTTGAGCTTGATACACTTGTCAAACTGCTCTCTCTTAGTCGCCTCTTTAAGCTCGAAATCGGCTTGCTTTAGCTTCAAGTCCAAATCTCTTATTTCCTGCGGCGTTGTAAAACCGTATATCTTCTTTTTTGACGACGCCTCGTCAAGCAGGTCTATCGCCTTGTCGGGCAAGAATCTGTCGGGCACATATCTGTCCGACAGTATGACCGCCGCCGATATAGCCTCGTCGGTTATCTTCACGCCGTGGTGCTTTTCGTATTTTGTGCGCAAGCCCTGCAAAATTTCGATAGCCTCGCTTGCGGTCGGTTCTTCCACCAAAACGGGCTGAAAGCGGCGTTCGAGCGCACTGTCCTGTTCAAATTGCTTGCGATATTCCTCAAGCGTGGTTGCGCCTACGGTTTGCAGCTCGCCCCTTGCGAGCATAGGCTTCAAAATGTTGGCGATGTCAAGTCCGCCGTCGCTTGCGCCCGCTTTCAAAATGGTATGTATTTCATCTATAAACAAAATCACGTTACCCTTTTGCTTGATGCCGTCAAGCATACTCTTCAGCCTTTCTTCAAAATCGCCTCTGTATCTCGTGCCCGCAACCAGCGACGTAAGATCCAACGAAAACAACGTTTTATCCAAAAGCGCATCGGGCACTGCGCCCGTCACAATAGCCTGCGCAAGCCCCTCGATGACCGCAGATTTACCTACGCCCGGCTCGCCTATGAGCACGGGATTGTTTTTTGTGCAGCGACACAGCACCTGTATCACCCTTTCCGTTTCCTTACCTCTGCCGATGATGGGATCGAGCTTCCCCTGCCTTGCCTTTTCAGTGAGGTCTACGCCGAATTTGAGCAAATCGAATTCGCCGTCCTTCTTTTCCTCCTTGGGTTGGCTTTGCGTGGCGTATTGCGGACTGTAGCTTATTCCGTTTAAAACTTCGTTTACGCTTCTGCTTTGATTTCCGTCCGACGGCGTGCAACAGCTCTCTACTTCGGACACGCATAGTGCGCCGCCGTCTATCCTGCTTGTTATCGCATTGTAGGTGAGCTTTTGCAGTTGTACAGGTTCCACGCCGAAGCTGCGCAGTATGTCGCAGGCGACCGAGCTTTCGTTTTCAAGCAGGGTGTACAAAAGATGCTCGGGCTCAACGACGCCGAAGCCTATCTTCTGCGCCACGTTTGCCGCCGCCTCTACGGCAAGACTCGCACGGGGCGACAGTCTCACGTCGGCAGTCGGCGGCGTAGGCTTAAAAAACGTCAGAACTAAGCTCGGGCTTAAGCCGCACTGCTCAAGCAGCTCATGCGCATCGGTGCCGCCTACGCAGACAAGCCCGTAAAGCAAATGCTCCGTGCAGATGAGCCCTGCCGTCCTTACCGCAAGGTCGCTTGCGGTTTCCAACACCGCTTTGGTCAAATCGGAATATACTATCATTTATCCTCCGCAAGGATACGTCTGACTATTTGCGCACGGATCTTATCCCGTTCCGCCACGCCTATATCCTTGTTGCTAATCTCAAGTGATGAGGAGCATTCCTCAATTATCCTGTTAAGCACGCCCGTGCTTTTTATGGGCAGAATGCCCAAAATAACGCCCAGCTTCACGTCTACGACAAGCTTCATAAGCTCCTGCGACGTAAGGGTGTATGCATTTGTCAGCACGCCGTAGCTTCTGCCTATGTCGTTGAACATCGCCGAATTATCCTCGCTCACAAGCCTCTCGAGCGCAACTCTTTCACAGTAACACAGTTTTATCACGGCTTGTTCAATCTGCTTTATCGTATCTGTTTCGCTCATTCCGAACGTGCGTGAATTTGAAATCTGATACATATCGTAAGCAAACTCGCTACCCTCGCCGAAATATCCTCGCACGGCAAGCCCGTAAGCCTCTTTTATCGTTTTAAGTGCGTCGTTTATAGCCCCCGTACGCCTCAAAGCAGGCAAAAACAGCATTTCGGACGCACGCATGCCCGTGCCGACGTTTGTCGGACAGGCGGTGAGATAGCCAAACTGTCTGTCATATGCAAGCTCAAACTGCTTTGCAAGCTGTGCGTCATAGCTTTTTAAGCGTTTATAAGCAGTGTTTAAGGCGTGTCCGTCCACAACGCACTGCTCTCTGATATGGTCCTCCTCAAAAACCATTATAGACATCTGCGGACGGTTGCCCTTTTCTATTATAACTGCGCCGTTTTGATTGTTATTTGCAAGCGGCAATGAAATAAAGTGGCGTTCTAACAGCACCTTTTTTTGCATATCGGACAGGCTTGCCATAGTATGTACACCTGCCTCGAACACGCCCTTTGCCGCTATCTCGGCGCCCTTTAGCAGCGCTAAGGCACGCACGTCCTTATTGCGCAGCATATGCGGAAATTCAAGTCCGTTGACATTTCTTGCAAAGCGCAGCCTTGACGACACTACGTTGTCCCTTACAAGGTCGTCCGCACTGCACTCGTCCGCCGTCTTAAAGCCGTCCTTTGTCTTTCCCTGCGCTTTTTTAAACGGCACTCTCTGTATAAAAATATTTTCGCTGCCCTGCGTGCGCATTATCGCATCGCTTGCAAACGCTCTCATCGTGCGATAGCAGTCGGGACAGCCAAAGAGCATCGTTTTTTCAAACTGCTCTGCGGTATAGCCGCACACGGGGCACTCTCTGCCCCTGCGTGCAAGACGTCGCTTTGCTTCCTCATGGGGCAAAACTCCGCCCTTCACGGCACGGCTGTAGCACGCCTCACAGTAAGCGTACTCGACTGCCTTTCCGTTTTCTACGATGCGCTCTATCCTTTCTGCCGCACCGCCGCATATATCACACGACCTTTGCATATTGATTTTAAATCGTCTTTAAATACTGTCTGAATTCGTCCCGCAGGTTTTCGTCTCTCAAGGCAAACTCGACCGTAGCCTCGAGATAACCCTCTTTGTTGCCTATATCGTATCTGCGCCCCTCAAACTCGTATGCGCACACGCCCTCGCTCTTTGCAAGCAGAGTAATAGCGTCCGTGAGATATACTTCGCCGTTGTCGGATATAGGCGCCTTATCTATTGCGTCGAATATGCTCGGCGAAAGTATAAATCTACCGAGCGATACGAGCTTGCTCGGCAAAGCGCCCTTCGGCTTTTCCTCTATGCCCTTCACCTCGGTGAGTCTGTCCGAAATGCTCTCGCCCGTTATCATAACTCCGCAACGGTGCGCAACCTCGTCTGGCACGCACTGACAGCCGACTATGCTCTTTCCGCCTGCGCTCTCGTATGCGTCTATAAGCTGCTTTGTGACCGGTGCGCCGTCGCCCGTATAGATAACGTCGTCGCCAAACAGAACCGCAACAGGCTCGCCCTTTGCAAAGCTTTTGCCTATCCGCACCGCCATTCCGTTGCCGTTCATCACCTTTTGCACCGCAAACTTTATCTTTGCGCCGTAATCACGGTTGGCAAGCGCAAAGCTTTTGTCGTCCTTTCTGTCCGCAAGCAATGCGTTTAAAGGCTCGTTTGGCTTAAACAGCTTTTTGATATATTGCTTTTGCGGCGACAGAATTATCAATATTTCTTCAATGCCCGATCTGACAGCCTCGTCGATTATGTGCGACAAAGCAGGTGTGTCTATGATGGGCAGCAGCTCCTTTGGCAAAACCTTTGTCACAGGCAAAAACCTTGTTCCAAATCCTGCGCAGGGGATAATAGCTTTTTTTACTGACATTATTCCTTCCCTCATTATTTACAGCCGTACAGCGAAAACGTCCCGTTTTCGGTACCGCCGCTGTCATATAGTATATTTATAATCACTTGTTATATCCGTTTTTGTGCGTGGAATGCCATTTCCAAGCCGAGGATATTATGCTTTCAAGGCTGTCATACTGCGGCTTCCAGCCAAGCTCTCTCTTGATTTTTTCGCTTGAAGCGACCAAAGTGGCAGGATCGCCCGCACGGCGACCTTCGACGCTGCGCTTGATGGAAAGCCCCGTGACCTTTTCGGTCATATCGATGACTTCCTTTACGCTGAAGCCGTTGCCGTTGCCGAGATTGTAGTGCGTTGATTTTCCGCCGTTTTTGAGGTAATCGAGCGCACGGATATGTGCGTCGGCAAGGTCGGTGATATGGATATAATCACGCACGCACGTGCCGTCGGGCGTGGGATAATCGTCGCCGTAAATGCCTATGTGGTCTCTCGTGCCGTTTGCCACCTGCAATATGATGGGGATAAGGTGCGATTCGGGGTTGTGAGCCTCGCCTATCTCGCCGCTTCTGTGAGCGCCTGCCGCATTGAAGTAGCGCAGCGCCACGTATTTAAGCCCGTATGCCTTGTCATAGTCCTGCATAAACTGCTCCATCATCAGCTTTGTCTGACCGTACACGCTCGTGGGGTTTTGAGGACTATCCTCGGTGATGAGCCCGTCGCCGCAGTCGCCGTAGGTCGCAGCAGAGGACGAAAACACAAGATATTTCACATTTTCTGCGATCATAGCGTCAAGCAAAGCAAGCGTGCCTGCGACGTTATTGTGATAATACTTTGCAGGGTTTGTCATGCTTTCGCCGACAAGCGAATAAGCCGCAAAATGTATGACGGAATCCACTTCATATTCCCTGAAGGTTTTACGCAGAAGCTCCACGTCAAAGATGTCGCCCTTGACAAACGGAACGTCGCTCGGTACCGCCTCGATATGTCCCGTGACAAGGTTGTCATAAACTACAACGCCTATGCCCCTCTCTTTGAGCTCTCTTACGCAATGAGAGCCGATATAGCCTGCACCGCCTGTAACCAAAATCATAAATTACACTCCTTGTGCGGCGGCAAATTGCGGAAATAATGACCGCAAATACACGCACGCCCGCACTATAAATAAAATGCTATGAAATATTATATACTTCAACCTGTTGTTTTGCAAGCCAAAAATGTGTATAATAATGTCGTGGACAAAACAATTTTGCATTGCGACCTAAACAACTTCTACGCCTCGGTAGAACAGAAGCTGCATCCCGAATACGACGGGCTGCCGCTTGCCGTTTGCGGAAATCCCAAAATGAGGCACGGAATAGTGCTTGCAAAAAATCAGCTTGCAAAGCAGGCGGGCGTGCAAACGGGCGAAGCAATTTGGATATCAAAGCAAAAATGCCCCGATATCGTCTTTGTTGCGCCGCATTTCAACGAGTACGTAGCAATATCGAAAAAGGTTTTTGACATCTATACTTCCTATACGGACAGAGTGGAAAGCTTCGGTATAGACGAATGTTGGCTTGACGTGACAGGCTCAAAAAACCTCTTCGGCGACGGGAAGACTATCGCCGACGAGCTTCGCAGCAGGATAAAGCAGGAGCTTGGGCTGACTATATCCGTCGGAGTATCCTTTACAAAAACGCTTGCAAAGCTTGGCAGTGACTTGAAAAAGCCCGATGCAACCACCGTCCTCGACAGGCAAAGCTATATGCAGCGGATAGGCAATATGTCGCCGTCGGAGCTTATTATGATAGGCAAACGCACGGGACAAAAGCTTGAAGCGCTGAATATCCACACCATAAAACAGCTTGCCGAAGCAGACAGACAAATGCTGCGCTACCACTTCGGCGTGATTGCAGACAATATGATAAACGCAGCGCTCGGCATAGAGACTGAAGAAGTCAAAAAATATTATGAGCACCGAGTGCCCAAAAGCGTATCCAACGGCACTACAACCCCACGTGATATCAACGACAAAGAGGAAGCGAAAATAGTAGTATACGCTCTGTCCGAAATGGTTGCGACACGGCTTCGCAAATACAATCTCGTCGCAAACGGAATTTCCTTTTCCATAAAGGATCCCGACCTGAAATGGGTATCAAAGCAAGCCCCTCTCGAGTTTCCCACTTCAAGCGCAAACGTCATAGCGGAAAAGGCTATGGAGCTGCTCATCAAAATGCACAGGTTTGACACGCCGCTTAGAGCTATCACCGTCGGCGCAATACGTCTTAGCAGCTCTGCCGAAATGCAACTGAGCATATTCGATCCGCAGGACGACAGACAAAGCAAGCTTGATAAGAGCATTGACAGAATAAGAGATAAATACGGCTACAGCGCAGTAAAAAGAGGCATTTTGCTTGACGACGAGCTCACCGTCAATCTGCACGACGACGATGATTTCAGACCGTTTCATCAGTCAAAAACTACATAATACAAAAAAAAATTTACATAATTGAAACACGTATCGTGTCTACACGTATCGTATTTTATATGTATTTCGTGTACAAATCTCAGTTTAAAAGCGTCAAAGCACAATATTTATGGATAGTTTTCCACAAGCAGCACTAATTAGGCTCATCATATAAAACCTAGTACACGCATGGTGTATTTATCGATTTTGTACAGGTTTGATACAAGTGTATATTAAAATAAAATACTTCTATTATATTTACATTAAAACAAATTTTTGCTATCCTAATTGTGGCTTGCAAAACGGCAGGTCAAAGGCTAACGAAACATGATCGCAAATCAGATTTTATCTTTAACGGGCGTAAGCGCCACAGATATAGCATCTTCCCTGCTGATATTGCTTGCAGGTATAGGCGTTTTTCTCATAGCCTGCAAGATGATGAGCGCCAACCTTGAATCGCTAAGCTCAAACAAGCTCAAAGCTCTTTTTGCAAAGACCTCAAAAAGCAAGCTCATAGGCGTAGGTATAGGCACGGTCGCAACAGCCGCAATACAAAGCTCGGGCGCAACCACCGTTATGGTCATAGGCTTTGTCAACGCAGGCATCATGACGCTCATGCAGGCGGCAACGATAATCTTCGGCGCAAACATAGGTACGACCGTCACAGGTCAGATAGTGGCTTTGGGTATGTTCGGCACAAACAGCATATCCACAACAATAGTTTTTTCGGCATTTGCAGGCATAGGCGCATTTATAATGCTCTTTACAAAAAAGGACGTCATTCAAAAAATAGGCGGAATTCTTGCAGGCTTCGGTATGCTGTTTGTCGGCTTAAATATGATGAGCGGCTCAATGGAGGACTTTGCAAACCTTGACAGTGTAAAAAATTTCCTTGCTTCCATATCCAATCCCCTGCTGCTCGTGCTCATAGGCACAGTGCTGACTGCGATAGTACAGAGCTCGTCGGTGATGACGTCTCTTGCTATAACGATGGTGTTTACAGGGCTTATAACACTCGATCAAGGCATTTATCTCACGCTCGGCTCAAACATCGGCTCCTGTATGGTCGCTATCATAGCAGGCATAGGCAGCAGCACAAACGCAAAGCGAACGGCGCTTATTCATCTCATTTTCAACGTCACGGGCGTGGTGATATTTATGCTCATAGGCATGATAATGCGTGAGGCGTCACACCATGCGGTCACATTCGGATTACTGTTTGAAAAGATGTTCCCAAATGCGTTGAATACTCAAATGGCTATGTTCCACACGATATTTAACGTGGCGACGGTCATACTCATTTTGCCGTTTACAAATCTGCTTGTAAAGCTTGTTACAAAGATAATTCCCGACCGCAAAAAGAAGCAGGACGCAAATGCGCCGCATCTGTATTATATAGACGAGCACCTGCTATCCACTCCCCCTATCGCCGTGCAGCAAACCAAAAACGAGATAGTAAATATGGCGGAAATCGCAATGCGCAACTTTACGCTTTCCTGCGACACCGTATGCACGATGAATTTTAAGGATATAGAAACCTTCCGCACAAACGAAAATCAGTTGAACTTTCTCAACAAAGAGCTTGTTCGCTTTATCATAAAGCTGACAAAGCTTGAAATGAGCGACGCAGACCGCACCTATCTATCGTCCGCACTGCATTCCATAACCGACCTTGAGCGCATAGGCGACTATGCTGAAAATATCATCGAATATGCCGAAAGAATGTCGGCAGCAAACGAAGCGTTTTCAGAGGACGCCATTGCCGAAATAAAGGATATGCAGCTGCTTATAGACGAACTGTATCAAAAGGTGATGAAAGCATACGTCAACGGCGACAGAACGTCTTTAAACGAGGCGTATGAAATAGAGGAACAAATCGACGACTTCACCGAAAAAATGCAGGAAGGTCACATCAAGCGTATGGACGAGGGCGTCTGCACGTCGGATATAGGCGCACAGTACATGTCGCTTGCGTCAAATGCGGAGCGTGTTGCAGACCACTTCATAAACGTCGCAAAAACAATAAAAGACTATGCGGTCAAAGGATAAGATATTATGACGCTGCCTCTTACGTTGGCGCTTGCCACCAACAACAAACACAAGCTACAGGAAATCCGTTCCATTCTTAACGGTCAGTTTGAAAAGCTGCTTTCGCTTGAGGAATTGGGCATAAACGTAGATATCGAAGAAACGGGCGCTACCCTCACGGAAAATGCCCTTATAAAGGCAAGAGAAATAGTGAAGCTCACAGGTATGCCCGCACTTGCGGACGATACGGGGCTTATGGTCGACGCACTCGACGGTGCTCCGGGCGTATATTCGGCACGCTACGCAGGCGAGGAGCACAACGACAAGGCAAACAGGATGCTGCTTCTCAAAAATTTGCAAAACGCAAAAAGCCGTTCCGCCCACTTTGCCACAGTCATCGCACTCTGCTATCCCGACGGGACGTATCTTCTTGCCGACGGCAAGGTCGAGGGCGAGATAATATTTGAGGAAAGAGGCGAAGGCGGTTTTGGATACGACAGCATTTTCTACTCGCACGAGCTCGGCAAAACTCTTGCGGAAGCTACGCCGGACGAAAAAAACTCGGTCAGCCACAGAGGCAGAGCATTGCGAAATATGCTCAAAATGCTGCAAAAATAGCCTATGCGTACTATAGTTGCATTTTCAGACAGTCACCACGCCACCCTGCCGCAAAAGCTTCTGGACGTGGCAAACGAAGCCGATTTCGTATTCTTTTTAGGCGACGGCAGTATGTCGCTTGACGATTTGCTTTTCCATAAAAATCTAATTATCGTAGACGGCAACTGCGATCCGCCATGCTTCGGCAATGAAAAGATGATAGAAGTCGAGGGAGTGAAAATTCTGCTTACGCACGGGCATATATACTCTGTAAAACGTGATTTGTTGCCGCTCGCACTGCACGCAAAGGAATTAAACTGTCAGGCAGTGTTCTACGGGCACACGCACCAAGCGGAAATATCCGAATATGACGGTGTAACGCTCATCTGCTCGGGCTCGCCCTGCTACCCGAACGGAAATTTTGCCTCATACGCTTACGCCGTAGCGCACGACGGAAAATTAACCGCTAAAATCGTAAACATAACTTAAATTTTGTTGACATCAATGCCTGAATATGATAATATTTTCAAGCATCAAATAATAAATCACTCAAGTGCCGCTTCGGCAATGCAGTTATGCGGGTGTAGTTCAATGGTAGAATCTCAGCCTTCCAAGCTGATTGCGTGGGTCCGATTCCCATCACCCGCTCCAAACCACTTCAAGTGGACAGCCGATTGGCATTTGAGCCTGTAGCTCAGCAGGATAGAGCAACGGCCTTCTAAGCCGTGTGTCGGGGGTTCGAATCCCTTCAGGCTCGCCAGATGGTGGATATAGCGCAGTTGGTTAGCGTGCCAGGTTGTGGCCCTGGAGGTCGTGGGTTCGAATCCCACTATTCACCCCACAGCTCAACTCATTGCACTCCAATGGGTTGAGCAAAAAATTTAAAATAACACAGTCAATGCCTTGCTTTTTTTGACGACAAGTGTTATCATAGCTTGCAAATAGGGGTATCGCCAAGCGGTAAGGCATCAGATTTTGATTCTGACATTCGTTGGTTCAAATCCAGCTACCCCTGCCAAACGACTCACTAGCTCAGCAGGTAGAGCACCGCACTTTTAATGCGATGGTCCGGAGTTCGAATCTCCGGTGGGTCACCAAAACCCAACCTTATTCGAATACCGATTAGGTTGGGTTTTTGTTTTGCCTATCTTCACTATAATTGTATCAGTCATACCTTTTAATGTATTGAAATTCTTATTTTATAGTATAAAACTTTTTACTTCATAATACCCTCCACTTTTGCCTTACGTCAGTCCAATCGTAGCACAGTTCTCTGAGATGTCAACGGCTCATAAATTTGCTTTGGTTTTATGTCAAAGTATTTTTATTATTAGCGCAAATTTCTTCCATTTTGTTGACATCTCAATATTGATATACTCAATTTCCTGCTATTGAGCCAAACCCTGCTTCGATGTCCTTAGCCGCAAGGCAAATCAAAAATATGGAGGTTCAAAAATGGACTACAAAATTTTAAAAGAAAAAATATCCTCGGATAACGTGCTTGCTATGGCAGAGCTCATTGCTCTTAATGAAACAAAGTATCTAATCGGCTATATGGGCAGCCGTATGCAAAAGATTTATGCATACTTATATGCTGATAGAAAGCATAAAAACGAAGCACATTATGTACAAAGCGACGCCTATGATTTGGTACAGGGATGTGCAGTATTTCTATGTGAAAGCTGCAATATCACGTGCGGTTTCTGTAAGCTGTTCGCTTGTCACCTTTGCATTTTTATCTCGCCATTCTTTCTGAATAGCATTGAAAGCCCTGTCTATGCTCAATTGGTTTTGACAAAACGAATTGCAAACTTCCTCTAATCCTCTGAAAAATTGCGGTATTTGTGCCAAATCTATATGTATTTCCTGCATATTATTCTCCCTTTTTTCTTCTTTTTACTTTGCATCTCTTTGGAAACGTATCTTTTATATATTTAAAATCATGCGGAACACTTATAGTTTTTAAATAAGGACAACTTGAAAATACTCCTCTTTCAATAGCCATTTTGCTATTTAAAATAATTACACTCGTAAGCCCGCAGCAACCTTCGAACGCCTTATAGCCTATGCTCGTCACGCTGTCGGGAATTGTTATGCTCGTTAGCCCGCTGCAGCCATCGAACGCCCTATCGCCTATGCTCGTCACGCTGTCAGGGATGGTTATGCTCGTCAGCCCGCTGCAACCATAGAACGCCCGTTCGCCTATGCTCGTCACACCGTCAGGAATAGTCACGCTCGTCAGCCTGCTGCAACCTTCGAACGCATAAGAATCTATGCTCGTCACGCTGTCGGGAATCGTTATGCTCGTTAGCCCGCTGCAACTTTCGAACACACCATTACCTATGTTCATCACGCCGTCGGGAATAGTCACGCTCGTCAGCCTGCTGCAACCGTTGAACACACCTCTACCTATGTTCATCACGCCGTCGGGAATAGTCACGCTCGTCAGCCCGCTGCAACCTTCGAACACATAAGAATCTATGCTCGTCACGCTGTCGGGAATCGTTATGCTCGTTAGCCCGCTGCAATCTCTGAACGCACTATTACCAATGCTCGTTCCACCTGTTATGATTACCTCTTTTAAACCGCTTGGAACATAGTTTAAATTATCACGATAATTTTTTGCTCCGAATATATATCCAAAGTGTGTATCAGTCGTATCATCTTTTGTTGCGCCAACAAACGGTATCGTTATGTTTGTAAGTCCGCTACAACTAGAGAACGCACTATCACCTATGCTCATCACACTGTTTGGGATCGTTATGCTCGTAAGCCCACTGCAACCATAGAACGCCCACTCGCCTATGCTCGTAACGCTGTCGGGTATCGTTATGCTCGTTAGCCCTGTGCAACCATAGAACGCTCGCTCGCCTATGCTCGTAACGCTGCCGTCTGTTGGAATAACGCTATTTTTGCACCCTAATATAAGGGTTTTGGTTGCGGTTCCTATAAGGCAGTTATTTGCACTATAATATGTTGAATTGCCTTGTGCAATAGTAATGCTTGTAAGCCCGCTGCAACCATAGAATGCACCGGAGCCAATGCTCGTTACGCTGTCGGGGATAGTTATGCTCGTTAGATTACTGCAACCATAGAATACCAAATTGCTAATGCTCGTCACGCCATCGGGGATGGTTATACTCGTAAGCCCGTTGCAACTATAGAACGCCCACTCACCTATGCTCGTAACGCTGGCAGGAATAACCAGATCCTTTACCAACTCGCCGTTAAGATATAAGTTGTGTGCATAAGATAATGGATTTGCATAATAACCACAGAATTATTTAATAAAGTACAAGAAAAAGTTAACGCAAACAAATTTGGCAAACAAAGCCTTAAAACCGATTATTTGTTACGTAAAAAAATAAAATGCGGCTATTGTGGAGAGCCCATAAACGGCGAAAGCGGAACTACTAAAAATGGCACTAAATTTTATTATTACAAATGTATAGGCAGAAAAACACATAGAACGAATTGCACTAAATCTGTTATACGCAAAGACGTTTTGGAAAATTTAGTGATAGAAACAATTATCACTGTATTAAACAAATCCGATATAAAAAGTAAGATAGTTAAGGAACTGCTTAAACGTCAGGAAACACAGATGACATCTAACACAGAATTAAGCATATTAACTAAACAACAAAAGCAAGTTGAAACGGCGTTAAACAACCTTGTAACAGCCATAGAGCAAGGAATAATATCCAACTCAACCAACAAGCGATTACAAGAATTAGAGCAACGACAGGCGGAATTAGAGCGGCAAATACTAATAGAAAAAAGCAAAACCGTTGTAAAGCTTACGGAGCAAGACATACTCGCCTATTTTGAACAAGCATTACGATTAGAGCCTAAGTTGCTGATAAACTTTTTGATAAAAGAAATAGTGCTATATGATGACAAGATAGAGATATACTTCAACAGTCCTACACCGACAAGTCCGGATGAAAATTCGGGCTTTTCTTTTTATTTCGAAACGACATCTATTATACAGAACTTGCTTTGCAAAGATAAGTCTTATATACAGGAGATTAAAGTTGCTTTATTTTTATAATGACATAAAAACTTGCATTTAATGCTATTTGGTTGATAGATTTTACATTGTGAACCTGCTCATATAAAAAATAATTGAAGG
Source organism: uncultured Christensenella sp. (assembly GCA_910584155.1). Classification (GTDB taxonomy): domain Bacteria; phylum Bacillota; class Clostridia; order Christensenellales; family CAG-917; genus CAG-475. Next base: position 61,182 of record CAJTYG010000006.1, read on the forward strand.
TATTAATATGAAAAAATTTATCATCAAACAAAACAAATATCTTAAACAAGACATAATTGGATTTTACAATTGCGATTACATCGGATACCGACAACCAAATAATCCTGACTTTATCAATCACTTAAAAAATATGTCCAACCAACTTGATGAACTTGATCTTGTAGATGATTTTATTGAAGTTATAACCCGATTCACACACGATTGCCACGAAATACTCTCAATCACTCGGAATATGATTGTCTGTGTCGTTCCGAGATCAAAAAACGAAAAAAGCTACAATCAAAGTCAACGCTTGTTTAAGAATGCTATTTCTTGCGCAGTTAATAATATGCATATAGAAAATGGTGTTGATACTATCAAAAGAGTAAGGAACTCAAAAACAACTTATAATTGGAGATTATCGAATAACACGGGCAAAATGCCTTATCCGGGAATAACCAAAGACACATGCGAAATAAACGAAAGCGCAATACGTAACAAAACCGTACTGCTTGTTGACGACATTTATACAAAAGGTGTAAATGTGGCAGAAGATTGCATACAAACGTTACTTGATTTAGGCGCAAAAGATGTTATACTTTACGTAATTGCTAAAACAAAGGAATAACAATGTACACCCTCACCGCACTAAAAATTTATACTGCTATCTGCAATGGTATAATCAAATCCCGCTCATCCTTTTGGCGTGATTTTTCAAGCGTTGATAAAATAAACGATTTAGATCTGGATTGTTCAAAAAGCGAACAATCAATAGTAAATGGTAGATTTAATATAACGTGCTGCTTTGATAATGACTTCCCCACTATCGACGAGAGTATTCCACAGAATGATAGACCGTTTTTGTTCATATATAAAGGCAACTTAAATTTGCTAAATGACATTTCAAAAAATATAGCAGTCGTAGGAGTCTTAACTCCCGACGAAGACATCACCCGCCGAGAACAAAATATTGTCACTCAACTTGTCAAAAATGATATTTGCATAGTAAGTGGATTGGCAAGAGGTTGCGACAGCATTGCTCACAAAGCTTGTTTGAAAAATGGCGGAAAGACCGTTGCATTTTTGCCTTCGACGATAAATTCGATATACCCTGCCGAAAACACTTCACTTGCAGAAAGCATAGTAGAAAACGATGGACTTATAATAACCGAATATGCAACTGAGTCCACAAATTATAAAGAAAATATTGCACGGCTTATCGAGCGAGACAGGCTGCAAGCTATGTTTGCAAATTCCATCGTTTTAATCGCAAGTTATCGCAAAGGAGACGGAGATAGCGGAAGCAGACACGCTATGCTTAAAGCCAAACGCTACAACAGAAAAAGACTCGTTATGTTCAATAAATCTACCGACGAAGGCAATCCGCTTTTCGGACTTAATGAGGACATGATAAAAGACGGGACAAAGATATTAACCCATTCAAGCATAAAGGAATTACTTAATTGAAATATATAGTAGACTTAGATGACACGCTTGTTAATACAACTGAATTGAACAACGACGCTTACAACTACGCCTTAAAAAAATACGGATATTGTCCTATAGAAACAGATTTACGAATAACCAGAAACGATTTGCAATCATTGACAAAATTGCAAGAGATAATCAACATAAAACAATACTATTTCTCTGAAAAATGGTTGCCGTACAGAGTTATTATTAACGATACTTTACTTGGCAAAATTAAACGACAAAACAAATCCGATTGCTATATATGGACAAAGGCTGATAAATATCGTGCGGAATTCATTTGCAAATATTGTAATCTCAACAGATATTTTAGCAAAATAATATTTGATAAAAAAACAAATATCAGTCAATCCATCTCATATTTAGGCAGTATTATGCACGATGATATGCTAATTTATGAGAATAATATGCAATTCTTTGCCAATTCCAGCTCTCAAATTGTAGATACAATAAAAAACAAATATTTTAATATCAATGGATACTTTATCAGCAATAAAAATCAAACAACCTAACTCAATACTAAATATGTATTCGAATTAGGTTATTATTGGGTCACCAAAAACACCACAAAGAGTGGTGTTTTTCTTTACATCCGGAGATTTCACAATATTTTATATTATGCCCACACCTTGTGTGACGAACTCATTTTCGGACTGCAATATAATTTAATACACGCTGACTGAATATTGTCTATTTGTACACTGAAATTAACGCCCCACAGTAATCTTCAAAAAATATGCCGCCAATCTCTTTGTCTTCAAAATAATAATCAAATTTTATTTTATTGGAGTTGACCACCACGGATATAACGATACAATCGCCAAACGTACCGTAATAACTGTTTATTTTTACTTCGTCCGTAGTTATATTTGGATATTCTTTTTTGCTATTAAACTTCTTTTTAAATGCATTTTTTATGCTTTTTTGAGACTTTTCACTGAGTGCATCAAGATTTTGGATAGCAGTTGTGCCATTCCAACCGTCGGCTATTTGCTGCAGATCTTCAACGCTAAGCCAACCTTGCTCGTATGCTTGCTCTAATGTATAGAGCTTGCCTTCATCATTATTGCAACCGTAAAGCAGACCGCCTAAGCATATCACCGACATCAATACGCATAATAATAACGCAGATTTTTTCATAGCCGCACCCTCTCAAAAATATCTTATAAATAGTATATTTTATCTATTAAGCAATGTCAATATCGATTTAGCATGCGCAGACCTTTGAGATTCAAGACATATACCATGCTTATACTTGTCGAATTTTGTTGATTTTTTGCTACCTTTGTCGAACACGAAATTATTTGCCGAAAAGGCTTGCTATATGTCATTTAGAGTGATATTTTGTAAGTGTCTTCCAATAACTCCTTTAATGTGTAGAGAAATAGCGGCGTCAATTTGGCGTCGTTATTTCTTTTTGCACTATTATTCATCGCTTTTAGCACTACACTCTTGCAGCTTAGCAACCGCCCATCGCAAAAACTCAGCTTTCTTCATACCTGCAGCAGCAATAGCTGCACTGATGCGCTCATATTCATCGGGCAAAAGATTTACAATAAACTTCTCATACTTCCCATTTATCTTTTTTGCATACTTCTTATCCGCAGCTTTCTGTGCTTCGCTCCTTGCCATAAATTGCCTCCTTGACTTTTTTTGCTCACCGTGCTATTGTTTTTGTGGAGGCAGGCGGTGAGCTGCCTGCCCCTCTTTGTTTGGAGCCGCTTTTCCGTTTGCTACTCGGGGCGGCTCTTTTGTTTAATATAACATATCACCTACAAATAAGCAAAACTTATATTGCAATATAACTATAATCTAAACGTATCAACTACTATTTGCTCAATAAATTTGTCAAACACATATAAGACTGCTTAAAACAAGCGGTCTTTATGCGCAGAAGCTGAACCAAATCGGCTTACTATTATCACGTGTTTAACCTCAAGGTTTTCGCCAATAATCATTTTTCATTACGCTCACCGTCAGAAACATCTACCTACGTTATTGCTTCTGCACTAAAACTACTGTTGTTTTGCACGCTTGAAAAACAAAACTATAAAATTAGTCCACTCGGTCCTTGAAATTTAAGACATATCCCTGCATATCCTTGTCGAATTATATCGATTTTTGGCTTTGTTTGTCGAATGGAAAATAACTTGCAGAAATTTGTTGATTTATGCGCATTTTTAAGTTATATTACAAAAGGTTTAACATAGTAGAAATATGAAACGATGAGTTCCTTAGGGGGCTTGTTGTTTCATTTATAAGAGTTTTTTTGATAAAAATGCGGCATAAAATTTAATGCTATAAAATTAAGCAACAGTCAACGTAGATTTTTGATATTGCACTGCTAAAGTTTGTATGTTATAATTTATTTATGGAAAAACACAGGCTTTACATCACTAAAAAAAATCAGATTTGGACGATAGGCGGCACAAAAGACGTGCTGATGAGCTATCTTGACGGCGATGACGATGAAATTTTACAGTTTGCCGTGCCTGACAAGGATTTTGCGATCATACTGAAAAACGATATGACCTACACCGTCTTAGACACGCAGCAGGAAGCCAAGGACTATATTGCAAACATATATCGCAACTACAACATTTATCAAAACAACGACGACAGGTGCTATATAATGCGTGACGACCACGACCGCAGATATCTGACCTCGGCAGAGGCTCAAAAGGACGGCGTTTTTGACTATGTATTTGTGCCGAGAGGCAAATATTACATCACAAAATTCGGCAAAATAATAGGCGTCGGCAGCAGCGAGCAGGAAATGCAGCAGAAAATGTATAACCACTACCGTGCAAAATACACTTATTCGGCATAACTTTTGATATAACTCAAACGCTCACACAAAGTGAGCGTCATATCTCTTTTGCAAACGGTGTTTAATAAAGTTTATCAGACTGCGACCTACCGATTTCGGTAGGTCGCAGTCGGTTTGTTAAAGAAGAATACAGATCACTCCGCCCTTACCTTCGTTGACTATCCTGCCGAGCGTACGGCGCAGCTTTTGTTCCGCATCGTTGGGAACAGTGTGCAGCTTATTGTTTATTCCGTCCGCAACAAGCGAGCTCAGCGTTCTGCCGAAAATGTTTGTATCGAGTATAGCTTGCTTATCGTTTTCAAAATCGGCGAGCATAGAATCCACAAAGTCCTTACTTTGTTCCTCGCTTCCGATAAGCGGACTTACTTCAGTTTCGACATCGACTCTCATAATATGCAGCGACGGTGCGTGCGCTTTAAGCTGTACGCCGTACTGCTGTCCCTGCTTGAGCACGGTCGGCTCTTGAATTTCTATTTCGTCCATAGTCGGCAGCACAATTCCGTAGCCGAACGTATCCACCTGCTCAAGTGCGGACTGCAGTTTTTCTATCTTATCCCTGCCCTTTGTGAGCTTTTTGAGTTGAGCGAGCAAATCAAAGCTATCCTCTACCTCAATACCGCACTCTGCGCTTGCAATTTGATAAAACACTCCGTCCTTAGGCTCGAGCTGCACCTCTATCTTACCCTTGCCTGCGTCAAGATTGATGACGGACGGCTCCTGCCAAAACTCCGTGGTCTTAAAGAAGGTGTCTATATGCTCATAGTCCTTCATCTTATTTACGCTGTCGCCCACGCCTCGCACAAGCTCGATAAGCTCTTTTATGACGTCGTTGTCGATAGGCAGCGCACGCACCCAACGTGGCAGATCGAAATCTATCATAGTTACGGCAAATTCAAGAAGGATAGATTCCAAAATTTCCGTTATATCCTGCTCGTCCAAATTGACCGCATTTTTTATGAGAACGGGAGCGTCGTACTTGCTCTCAAGCTCACCCTTAAGCTGCAATGCGGACGGTGCATTGACATCGGCTACGTTAAGCACGATAGCAAATGGCTTGCCGCACTCCTTGAGCTCACGCACGACACGCTCCTCAGCCTCAACATAGTCCTCTCTTGCAATGCCCGAAAAGCTGCCGTCCGTCGTCACCGCAAGCGCAATGGTGCTGTGCTCCTTGATTACTTTTTGCGTGCCGATTTCCGCCGCTTTTGAAAAGGGGATCTGCTCCTCCGACCACGGAGTGGAAACCATACGTTCCTTACCCTCTTCCTCGGCGCCGAGCGCACCTCCCACAAGATAACCTACGCAGTCGATAAGGCGCATATTGACGGCAAGGTTTTCACCTATAGGCACACGCACCGCTTCGTTGGGCACAAAGCGTGGCTGCGTTGTCATAATGGTTTTTCCGTCTGCCGATTGCGGAATTTCATCAATAGCTCTGCTGCGTTCGTCGGGATTTTCTATGCCGTCCACGACGAGCTTTTGCATCACCTGCTTGATGAGCGTAGATTTGCCCGTGCGCACGGGTCCTACCACACCCACATAGACGTCACCGCCGGTGCGGGATGCAATATCACGATAAAGGTCAAATTTATCCATAAACTCCTCCAACTTGGTTTGTAAAATCTATGTGTCCTTACGGCGTAATATGACAAAGCAATACAAAAATTGTAAAAACATTTTTACATCAAAAAAAGCGACTTCAAAAATGACAGCCCCATTATGTTTATATATAAAATATACTAAACAGTGTATTTTTACATTTAAAGTCGAATTATCAAAACCGCAATGTTTTATACAAATCGAACATTTTTAGAATACTTTTACTGTTTTAATCAACAAAATTTACTTAAAATTACTTAATACTACAGTTGCTTTGTGAAGATTTTTTATTTTTACATTATTGCAGAAAAAATTAAACGGCGCAAACTGCGCCGTTTAATTAAATATAAGTCAAATTGTCTCTCATTTATTTAAATACTTTTCCAACAAAGCGATTTTTATAGAACAGATAAGCACGTCCGACGCAAAGTTTGTTTCGGCAAGCGACGGCACTGACGGCGCAATACGTATATTGCTGTCAGCATCGTCCTGCATGTAAGGATATGTCGAGCCTGCCGCAGTAAACTTTACGCCCGCCTCCAAGGCAAGCGCCACGACACGCTTTGCGCAGCCCTTTACGTCAAGCGAAATAAAGTATCCGCCGTGCGGTGTGCTCCATCTTACAACGTCCCACTGCTCTGCAAAAGCTTCACCGAGCTTATGCTCAAACAGCTCGAATTTGGGGCGTAGGATATCGGCGTGCATTGTCATTATACGCTTTATATTTTCTACGTCCTTTAAAAACTCTACGTGCATTATCTGATTGACCTTGTTTGGATTTATCTGCTTGAAAAAGGTCTTTTTTAGTATATCTTCCACGTTTGCCTCGCTCGTGGCAAGCGCAGCTACTCCGCTGCCCGCAAACGTAATTTTCGACGTGGACGCAAGCTCATATATCATATCCTCGTTGCCGTACTGCCTTGCGGGGATAAACACATTGAGCAGCTCGTCTTCCTGCTCATACAGACCGTGCACGATATAGGCGTTGTCCCAAAACACTCTGAAGTCCTTTGCACGTGGCTTGAGCCCCGCTATACGTTCAACGACGTTGTCGCTGTATACTACACCTGTAGGATTTGAATATTTTGGCACGCACCACATTCCCTTTATGCTTTCGTCGTCACGCACGAGCATTTCCACCACGCTCATATCCGGTCCGTCGTCAAGCATAGGCACCGCTATCATCTCTATCCCAAAGGTTTGGCAAATCGCAAAATGGCGGTCGTAACCGGGTGCAGGACAGATAAACTTCACCTTGTCGAGCTTATTCCACGGCGTATTGCCTCTTACGCCAAACTGCATTGCAAACTGCACAAGATTGTACATTATATCAAGCGAGCTGCCGTCAAAGACGATGACCTCGCTGCTTTTTACCTCAAGAAGATTTGCAAAAAGCTCTCTTGCGGGCTTCACGCCTGCGGGCTCGCCGTAGTTTCTTGCGTCTATTCCGCTCATATTGTAATTGTAGCCGCCTGCGTTTTTCAGCATAGGCATAGCGATATCGAGCTGCTCCTTAGACGGACGGCCCCTTGTCATATCCACACTTACGCCCTGCTTTTGCAGCTTTTTATAAAGCTTTTGCTGCTCGCAGAGGGCTTGCTCCAATTCCTGTTTTGACATTTGACTGTATTCTTTCATCTTAGCCTCGTATTTTTGCTTATACTATATTATAAGTAATTGTTTTATCCGTTGTTTCTTATTAGTCCTCAGTATTTGCACGCACAAGAAGTCTGATAGGCGTTCCCGAAAAATCAAAGCTCTTTCTTAGCGCATTTTCCAGATATCGCTTATAGCTGAAGTGCAAAATTGACGGCTCATTGACCTTAATCACGAAAGTGGGCGGAGCCTCGCTCACCTGCGTCATAAAGTATATTTTCAGCTTTTTGCCGAGATACGACGGCGGCTCGCTTATCCTTATAGCCTCCCCCAAAACCTCGTTTAAAAGTCCCGTCTTTATCCTGCGCCTGCTGTTTGCGAAGACCTCCTTGCAAAGCGGCAGCAAGTTGTCAAGCCGTTTTCCGCTTTTTGCCGAGACGTACACCGACTTGAAATAGCTCATATATTTCAGACTTTCCCTGAGCTTATTTTCAAACTCATAGATGGTGTGCGTATCCTTATCGACAAGATCCCACTTGTTCATAACTATTATGGACGGCTTGCCTTCCTCGTGTATAAAGCCTGCGATTTTGACGTCCTGCTCGGTAAAACCCTCGTTTGCGTCGCACACCATAAGCACCACGTCCGCACGCCTTATCGCAAGCAGCGAGCGCATAACGGAATACCTTTCGAGATCGAGCTCTACAGACCTTTTTTTGCGCAGACCTGCGGTGTCTATTATCAGATATTTGTCGTCGCCTATATTGAGCTCGGTATCTATAGCGTCTCTCGTCGTGCCTGCGATATTGCTCACGATACAGCGGTCATAGCCTAGCAGCTTGTTTGTTATCGAGCTTTTGCCTGCGTTAGGCTTGCCGACGATTGCGATTTTGATGCGATCGCTATCCTCTTCCACCAAGCTTACGGGTATGACTTCCATAAGAGCGTCAAGCAAATCTCCTATGCCCTTGCCCTGCTCGGCGCTGACCGCATAAGGCTCGCCGAAGCCGAGCGCATAAAAGTCATAAACGCTGTCCATAAGGTTGTTGTCAATCTTGTTGACCGCAAGCACCACGGGCAGCTTTGACTTGCGCAGATAGGCGCAGACAAGGTTGTCGTCCGTCGTAAGCCCCGTTTTGCCGTCCACGACGTAGAGTATAGCGTCGGCGGTTTCAACGGCTATTTCCGCCTGCGTGCGGATATGCGTCCACATTTCGTCGTCGCTCTTGAGCTCAAGTCCGCCCGTATCTATAAGCGTAAAGGCACGGCCGCACCACTCGCAGTCGGCATATATTCTGTCACGTGTGACGCCGGGCGTATCCTCTACAATGGCTATTCTGTTGCCGGCTATCCTGTTGAAAAGAGTGGATTTGCCCACGTTCGGACGTCCGACAACTGCAATCAATGGTTTCATATGTTTCTCCAAATTGCACGCAAGCGTGCAGTTTTATACTTTACTTTACAAAGCGGTTGCGTATATGCTGAGCAAAATCGCTTCCGTCGTGCGGCACGATTATGACGGGTGCGCCGAGTGCGCTTTCCACTTCGCCTACGGTCTTGTTGTCAAGGAAGGTATCCGTAAACTCTCTCAGCATATTGTCGGGCAAAACGTATGCGTCCGCACCTCTCTTTGTCTGCGCAATTATATCCTGCGCAGTAAGCAGCCCCGCCACCGTCACGCTGTGCCCGAAAAAGTCGTTGACGACGGTGTTCACGTTGCATTTGATGCCCAATTTGCGCTCAAGCGCAGGCATATATCCGCTAAGTATGGGCGCAAACGACGTGCCCGTTATCATATCCACACGCTTGTTCAACGCCTCATCAGGACATTCCTCAAGCGAATATTCAAAGTTTTCCTTAAACTGCGCAAGCAAGCCCACGCCGTTTTCTATTTGATCGAACGCCCCGTAATAGACGCTTTCACCGACGGGAATGTTTGCCTTTACATAATACTCGTCGCTGCACCAGCAGAAGCCGTCAAGCTCGGTATGCAGTCTTTCCACGAGTGCGACGGTTTCACGGGCGTTTTGCTCGTTGACAGGGGTGAGATTTGCAAGCTTAGCACGGTGTTCTGTAAGTCCCACAGGCACGACCGCAACCGTCTGCACACCCTTTATCTGCTTCAAACTGCGTATACTGTCCTCAAGCACCTTGCCGTCGTTTATGTTTGGCACGATGACGAGCTGAGTGTGCATAATTATGCCGTTTTCACCAAGCTTTTTCATATATTCGGGCAGCTTACGGGTGTTTGGATTTTTCACCATAAACTGTCTTATATCGTCGTCAAAGGCGTGCACCGATATGTACAGGGGGCTGAGCTTAAGGCGTATTATCCTGTCGATATCGCTGTCGGTGACGTTTGTCAGCGTCACATAGCTTCCGCTGATAAAGCTGAATCTGTAGTCGTCGTCCTTTATGTACAGGCTTTCACGCATTCCCTTTGGCAACTGATCCACAAAGCAGAATATGCAGTGATTTTTGCAGACGGCGGGCTTCATATCCCAATCGACCTCGAGCCCGAGCGGCTGTTTTTTGCGCACGTGCAAGGTTTTTATTTTATCCTTGCGCAAGACCTCTGCGGTAAACTCGCTTTCGTTGTCATAAAACAGATAATCAAGCTCGTCAACAACGTCGTATCCGCCAAGCTTTAAAAGCTCGTCTCCGACCTTGAAGCCCTGTCTTTTTGCGATTTTGGAAAGTCCCGTTATCCTTGGCATAATACTTCCTTAAACTGCGATGTACGACACCAAAAAGCTTGCGATGTTCTCAATCGAGTTAAACTCCACCCACTTTGCGCCGTTTTCGCCTATCTCAAGCGCAAGCTCCGTTTGCAGCAGCTTGTATTCGAGCCCTACGATATCTATATCCTCTTTTGCACGCAGGCAAAGCCCGTGGCTTACAAGATAGTTTACATCAGCCAAAGCATGCTCGTCCTTTGTGTAGATGATGGACGGAATAGCAAGCTTAAAGCACTTGTAAATCACAGACGGATCATAGTCCGTTATGGCAATGTCGCAAACGGACAGATACTCGTCTATCTTATCCTGCGATTGCACGAAAACCACCGTCATGTCGGGCACCTGCAGCGCAAGCTTGCTTAGCGACTGCATAAGCTTTTGATTTGCGCAGTACACCGCAAGGCTTGCGATATTGCCCTGATCCAGCAAAAGCGCAAACACCGCCTCCAGCATTTTGTCGTTTGTAAGATGCACAAATATCGTCTGCGCTCTCGGAAGCCCCATTTCCTGCTTGTCGTAAGCGATTTGTTCTGCCGTCTTTTTTTGTATGTCGAAGGGGAAACCCATCGTCATAATATTTTTTGAGCGTATGCCCGCACGCACAAGATCCGCCTTGACGTCGGGGTTTTCCACCACAAAAACGCTTGTGATTTCGTCCATCTTGCGGCTTGGAGCTGTAAACGTAGGCACCATATAGATGATCTGCGTACTGAATTTCAACTTTTTCTTTGCCTCGCAGGCGCTGTGGTGCGCATAAGGCGTAACGCAGAGGATATATTCTGGGTGAAAGCGCCTCAGCATATTTTTTATGCGGTTTACTCTCTTTGAAAACTTGCGTGGCGTAAGCCTTTCACGTATTATACCTCTGTCCTTGCGCTCGAGCAGATACTGATATTCGCTTCCGTTGTCCATAAGTCTGTCAAGTGCGGACATTCTCGACGCCGAGCCGTATTTGTCGTCGCTCATCACTACGGCGTTATGCGTGCCTATGCGCCCGATGGCGGTGGCAAGCTTTTTGGATATGCCGTCCACCTCGTCCTTTGACGTCATAATCAAAATTATGGGCTTTCTGTTCATTTAAACCTCTCTTTATCAGTCCTCAACTATTACGGGAATGATAATAGGAAACTGTCTGTCCTTGTAAAACAGCTTGCGCACCGATTTTTTGACGTTGCGTGCATATTCGTCTATATCCGCCTTGTCAAAGTCGGCGCAGTTGACGCCCTCGACGACTGCGTTGCGTATGGATTTTTCCACGTCGTCGGTGAGATTGAAGCCTCTTGCTACCACGTCCACGCCGCCGACAATAACGCCTCTGTCCATATCCACGGCCGCAAGCACGACGAGCATACCGTACTCGGCAAGCGATATCCTGTCGTTTACAACGCTTTGCCCGTCCTCAAGCACAACTCCGTCTACGTACATATTGCCCGCAGGCACGTTGGAATGTTTGCGAATACCCTTTAAGCCTATCCCGTAGCTTTCGCCTATGTTGGGAATGACGATATTTTTCGAATGTACGCCCGTCGCCTTTGCTATCTCGGCATGTTTATACTGATGTCTGTATTCGCCGTGTACAGGCATAAAAAACTGCGGGTGCACGAGCGTAAGCATAAGCTTGAGCTCTTCCTCATAGGCGTGTCCCGACACGTGAATGTCGTTCATACTGTCGTATATCACCTCTGCGCCCTTGCGGAAAAGGTCGTTTATTACATCATACACTGACTTTTCATTGCCGGGTATGGGCGACGAGCTCAAAACCACCACGTCGTCCGAGCCTACGTTTATCTTGTTAAACTCGCCCTTTGACATCTTTTTGAGGGCAGACAGGGGCTCGCCCTGCGAACCCGTCGCAAGTATCAGCGTTTCGTGAGGAAGCAGCTTGCCTACGCTGTCCACTATGACGCCCTTTGGCACGTGAAGCTCGCCGCAGGCGGACGCAACCTCTACAATAGCCTTCATACTCTTGCCCGCAAGCACGACCTTGCGGTGATATTTGTGCGCAAGCGTGAGTATTTGCTGCACTCTGTAGTTTGACGAGGCAAAGCAGGCGATAACCAATCTCTTTTTCATATTTGACAAAAATATGTTTTCAAGGCTTTGTCCCACGACCATTTCCGAAGTAGAGCTGCCCTTGCGTTCCACGTTGGTGGACTCGCCGAGCATAAGTAGCACGCCCTTTGCGCCGATTTCGGCAATGCGCTGCACGTCCGTCTTTTTGCCGTCTATAGGTGTGTTGTCCATCTTAAAGTCGCCCGTGACAAAAACTGTGCCTGCCTGAGTGCTTATCGCAAGCGCACAGGCTCCTCCCATAGAGTGTACGACTTTGATAAATTCCACCTTGATATTGCCAAGCGTGACTGTATCGCCCGCCGCTATAACATTCAGGTTGCATTTTTTTGCATTCTTTTCAAGCTTGCGCTTTAAAAGTCCTATCGTAAGAGCCGTGCCGTAAATGGGCACGTTTTTGAACACGTCGGTATAGTAAGGTATTGCGCCTATGTGGTCCTCGTGACCGTGAGTAAGCACAATGCCTCTCAATCTCTTTATATTTTGCTTTATATAGGTGACGTCGGGGATGATAGCGTCCATTCCGGGGGTGTCCTCTTTTGCAAACGCCACGCCGCAATCAACGATGATGATATCGCCGCCGCACTCTATCGCCGTCATATTTTTGCCGATTTCGCCTACACCGCCCAAAAAAGTGACGACTACGTTTTGCTGTCCTTTTGCCATATATTCTCCAAACGCACACGCACATATGCGCATACGCATTTATTATCAAATGAGTATTATACACTATTTTAAGCCATGGGGCAAGGATTTAAACCCTATATCAAAAACAGAGAAAATTTAAATATGCGAGCCTATAATACACGATACGTGTTTTTCATTTGAAAATTCTAATACACGTTACGTGTTTTTAATAAAAGAAAAAAGCGGCATTTTATCGATAAACACCGCATTTTTGCATATTTCATAAGTTTAAAAACACTTATCGTGCTTTACTTTTCAATCACTCTGACTATTTTTTTGAGAGTAGCATTCATCGGCGGGGTAAAATGGCAGCCCTCTATCAAAATTTCCGACGGCTTTTCTCTTATGATGGCGCTAAGCAGATTGTATTCGTCCTGATCAAACAGCTTCACCACCTCAACGCTTTTATGGCAAGTAAGATTACGCAGTCTGTTATGGTTTAAAACAAGCTGATTCAGCTTGCCCTCGCTGCCTGTGATGAACGTTGCTATATCATATATATCCGCCTCGTTGTTGCAACCCTCAAGCAGCCTGTTTGCAAGGTCGGCAAGCTCCTGCCAACCCTCGCTCAATGCGCAAAGACGGAAATTCATAAGTCCGTCCACGTTATAATCCAAAGCGCTCTTAAGCGTTTTTGTCACTATGCCGCTTTCAAACTCTCTGTCAAAATGCACTATCGAGCAAATCAATGCGCACTTTGCGTGCGTCATACTTCTTATGTGCAACTTGTTAAGAAAAAACCTCAGCTTGATAAACGACAGAAATACCACGTCAAGAATGGACTGCACTTCGTCTTCAAGCTCCTCCTGCCTGTCGCATATGCCTGCAAGATATATCCACAATCTGTTTTTCGACTCCTCCACCGCATACGACAGATCTTTTGTACTTTGCAACCTTCCAAGGATATAATCTATCTCCCTATCGTACATTTTGTCGATACTGATTACGTTTGACCACATACACACCTCGTCAATATTGTATGCAGTAGCCAACTAAAAATTAGTGGAATATTTTACATAATTTAAAATACGCAAACCAAATTTTAAAGCGTGTTTTGCACGGCGTATTGCTTCGGCGTGACGCCGTATGTCTTTTTAAAGCTCGTTATGAAATGCGTTTCGGAGCAAAAGCCCAAAATGTACGCCACTTCGCCGCAGCTAAAGCGTCCTTTTTCTGTAAGCATTTGCTTTGAAGCCTCAAGCTTTTGCAGTATTATATATCTTGCAAGACCTACGCCGAGATGCTTTTTAAACTGCGACGACAGATAATCTGCGCTTACGCCGCACTCGCCTGCGACCTGCATTACCGTCAGCTTTTCGTGCAGCTTTGCGTCTATAATTTTCATAGCCTGTCTTATATGCAGAGGATACTGCTTACGCTGCTTACAGTCGCCAACCCTTTTTGCAAGTTCTACTGCCTTTTCAACCAAAAAATCGACGATATCCTCCTGCCTTGTCTGCCCGTCAATAAATCTTATATACTCGTCGCTGAGGTTGTACGCCTCGCTCTGCGGCAAGCCGCCCTCTATGGCATAGCGTGTGGCAAGCGTAATACAGCTCACCGCAAAATACTTGCTTTGACGCAAGTTGTCGTCGCTCATACGCCCCACCACAAGAGTATCCTTAAAAAACTCGCCTATCACGTTTTTGACTGCTTCGGCGTCCCCGTTTTTGATATTACCGTAAAAATACAACTCAGCCTCATACGGAGTATGGGCACGTCCGCTTTCTCTTTGCTCAAACAAAGGATCGTCAACGTCCTTTGGTAAAAACTGCACGTTTAACTTCATACTGTCATTATACACACAATTTTATAATTTTACAACGGAAATTTTAAGCTTTGTGCGGATATATGATATAAACTACTGCTTTTATCAAATAAAATATAACTGTAAATAGGAGGCGGCTATGAAAAAAACGGGTGCTACTGATCTTCAGCGTATGTGCGCAGGCAGGCTTTACAACTGCACGGATAAAGAGGTGATGAAAAAACATATCCGTGCGCTTTATCTCACGGACAGGTTCAACCGCTCTCGGCTGTGGAATATTTGGGGGCGCAACCGCATAATCAAAAAGCTTATGCCGCAGCACGGAAAAAACTTTTGCTTTATGCAGTCATTCCGTTGCGAGTACGGCTTTAACATATCCTTTGGGGACGACCTGTTTGTAAACTTCGATTGCATATTTATGGACGTAGCGCCCATCAAGATGGGAAACGGAGTTATGTTCGGTCCACGTGTCACCATAGCTACGCCTATGCACCCTCTTCTTAGCGAGGAGCGCATAATACAGCAATATCCCGACGGCTATCACGACCTCGAGTACGCAAAGCCCGTCACAATAGGCGACGGCGTTTGGGTAGCGGCGGACGTCACGATTTGCGGCGGCGTAACAATAGGCGACGGCAGCATTATTGCGGCAGGAAGCGTGGTCACAAAGGATATCCCGTCAAACTGCCTCGCAGGCGGCGTGCCCTGCAAAGTCATTCGCAAGCTCGATGACGACGACAGACTGAACGTTTGGCAGACATATGCGGACGACAAAGAGCCGATTTCGGCACGAAACAGCGCCAAACTTTGATTTTTGGCTATTGCATATAAAAGCTTTATAAGCTATTATATATTATATAAGCAACAATAGATCGGCTTTGCCGTTGGAGGAAATTATGACAGAAACAGATTACAAAAACATACTTGCCTCGCTCACTCTCGAGGAAAAGGCGTCTCTTTGTTCAGGTATGACAAACTGGCTCACGCAGTCCGTTGAAAAGGCGGGAATCCCCGCAGTTTGGGTTTCGGACGGTCCAAGCGGTCTGCGCAAGGAAAAGGTTAAGGAAAGCGGAACAAACGTTATGGGCGAAGCGGAGCCCGCCACCTGCTTCCCCGGCGCAGCGACTCTTGCGTGCAGCTGGGATACGGAGCTTGCAGAGGAAGTCGGCTCGGCTATTGCAAGAGAATGTAAGGCGCTCAAGGTCAGCACCGTGCTCGGTCCCGGCGTAAACATAAAGCGCAGCCCTCTTTGCGGAAGAAACTTCGAGTATTATTCGGAGGATCCATTTCTTGCAGGCAGAATGGGCGCAGGCTGGGTGCACGGCGTACAAAAGGAAAACGTAGGCACGTCGCTCAAGCACTTTTTGGCAAACAATGAGGAGCATATCAGAATGACTGTATCGTCAGTAGTAGACGAGCGTGCTTTGAGAGAAATCTATATGCCCGCATTCGAGTATATCGTAAAGCAGGAACAGCCCACAACGGTGATGTGCTCATACAATCGCCTGAACGGCACATATCTTAGCGAAAACAAGCGTATGCTCACCGACGTTTTGCGCAACGAATGGGGCTTCAAGGGCATCGTCGTAAGCGACTGGGGCGCAGTAAACGACCGTGTTGAGGGCGTAAAGGCAGGGCTTGACCTCGAAATGCCCGGCAACAAAGGCATAAATGACAGGCATATTGTCGAAGCCGTCAAGGCAGGCAGGCTCAGCGAAGAAGAGCTTGACGCTATCGCCCTGCGTATGATCAGATTTGCATTTGAAAACGACGCAAATACAGTCGACGGCTACAAAGTAGATTTGGAAGAAAACCATAGAATAGCGAGAAAAGCCGCAGCAAACAGCGCAGTTCTTCTCAAAAACGACGACAAGACGCTGCCGCTGAATAAAACTCAAAACATTGCGGTCATAGGACGTCTTGCAAAAGTCCCACGTTTTCAGGGCGCAGGCTCAAGCCATATAAACACCACAAAGATAGTATCCTTCACTGACGCTCTCGACGCTGCGGGACAAAAATACGAATATGCCGACGGCTACAAGATGAAGGGAGAGGGCGAAAGCGCTTCCCTGCTCAAAAAGGCGCTTAAGGTCGCAGAGGGCAAGGACGCAGTAGTCGTATTTGCAGGCTTGACGGACGCATTCGAGTCCGAGGGCTACGACCGCACACGTCTCAGTATGCCCAGAGCACACGACGTGCTTATCGAGGAGCTTTTAAAGGTCAATCCAAACGTCATAGTCGTGCTGTCCTGCGGCGCACCCGTGCTCATAAAGAAGTGGGCTAAGAGCGTAAAATCTATCCTCAATCTTTACATAGGCGGACAGGCTACGGGCGAGGCGGCATACGACGTGCTGTTTGGCAACGTCAATCCCTCGGGCAAGCTTGCCGAGACCTTCCCCCTGCGCAACCGTGACAACATCGTGTCGTCATACTTCCCGATGGGACCACGCACCTGCGAGTACAGAGAGAGCGTTTACGTAGGCTATCGCTACTTTGACAAGGCAAACAAAAAAGTACGCTTCCCGTTTGGCTACGGCTTGAGCTATACGCAGTTTGAGTATTCCGATCTGAAGATAGCATCCGAAAGCGGCAATACGGACAATTTCAAAGAGGACGACAATATAAACGTCACCTTCACAGTCAAAAACGTCGGCGATGTGGACGGCGCAGAGGTCGCTCAGCTTTATGTAAGCGATTTGCAAAGCACCATTTTCCGCCCCGTCAAAGAGCTCAAGGGCTTTAAAAAGGTATTCCTTAAGGCGGGCGAGGCAAAGCAGGTCACAATCACGCTTGACAGCCGTGCGTTTGCATATTACAACGTGCTCATAAACGATTGGCACGTCGAAAGCGGCGATTTCGAGATAGAGGTCGGCGCATCGTCAAGAGACATAAAGCTCACAAAGACGATATACGTCACTTCGGCAAACCCCGACGCTCCCATTCCCGACTACCGTGAAACGGCGCCCTACTACTATGAGCTCAACGGAACGGAAACGGAAATACCGACCGAGCAGTTTGAAGCTGTCTACGGCGATAAAATGCCCGACAATTCCGATTTTAAGAAGGGCGAGCTTACAGCCTGCAACAGCGTAGGTCAATGCGCAGTGTCCCCATGGGGAAAGTTTATCTACCGTGCGGCAATGATAGGCGCAAAGTTTATTGCTATGTCTGCGGAAAATCCCGAGATGATAACCGAGTCCGTCAAAGATATGCCCTTGCGTGCGGCAACTGCAATGACGGGCGGACTTGTCCCCGAAATGTCGCTGAACGGACTTGTGGATATGGTCAACGGCAAGAAAGGCGGCTTTAGAAAATTCTTAAAAGGCTTCAGCAAAAAGAACAGAAACGCAACCGACGTCCCGTCCTATGCCACGTCGACCGCAGAAGATAAATAATCGATATTCTAAACGACTGTAATTACAAAATAACGCCAGATAGGCGTTATTTTGTTTTGCGGGGCGCTTTTACTTTGTAATTGACGATTGACACCCGCATAATTTATTATATAATATAATTGTTTATAGATATCATCACCGGCATATATTACACGACCAAAGGACGTAATATGAAAAGGACGAAAAAATTATATTTATTTGCCATACTGTTGCTTGCCGTTTTGGCTTGCATTTTTGCATTGACCGCCTGCGATAAAGCCGAAATCAAAAGTAAATTGCCAAGCGAACGTGTCGAGGGAAACTGCACCGTCAAAGGATATACCCGCTACTTTATGCCAAACGGAAGCTACTTTGACGACGTTGACGACGATTTTGGCGAACATTCCTATAAGCAAGAGGTCATATCGGTGCTGTCCTGCACCGTTGACGGCAGGACAAAATACACATGCTCGTTTTGTGATGATACTTATTATGAAGACGTCCCGAGCATAGGACACGTTTTTGACGAAGAAACGATTTCAGAGCCTACCTGCACCTCTGCAGGTCTTAAAAAATTTTCCTGCAAAAACTGCGATCACAGCTATGAACAAACCATAGACGCTTTGCCGCACGACTATGTGCAGACGGCGCATACGGACGCTACCTGCACTCAAGCCGGACACACCGATTACAAATGTAAAAACTGCAACGCTACCAAATCGGAGCCCATAGATAAGCTCGAGCACAGTTTTTTAGAAACAGCACGGCAGGACTCTACGTGTACACAGGCAGGATACATCAACTACAAATGCAAAAACTGCGACGCTACAAAGTCGGATACGATAGAAAAAAAGAAGCACAGCTACACCGAGCTCGAGCGCACCCCTGCGACTTGTACGCAAAACGGACGTGTCGTTTATAGATGCAGCGCATGCGGCGATGAAAGCATACAAACACTCGATAAAATAAATCACGCCTATTCCGTCATCGAGCAAACGCCGTCCACCTGCACACAAAACGGACGTGTAGTATACAAATGCAGCAACTGCGACGATATATACGAAGAAATTTCCGAAAAGATTGGGCACGAATATAAAACCACCGTCACAAGCGAGCCTACCTGCACGCATGAGGGCTTGTCCGTTGACGTTTGCAAGCACTGCGGACACACTGTCGAGCACAGCGTTCCTACAGTCCCTCATACCCCGTCAGCGGCCACTTCAGGCAACAGCGAGGGACATTGGCACCCCTGCACGGTTTGCGGCGGCGTATGCGGCTTCGAGGCGCACAGCTACAGCGTTACGCAGGTGCCGTCCACCTGTATAGAACACGCATATACGCACAATGCCTGCAACGGCTGCGAATATGCTTACGACATAATAGATGAAAACTCCGCCCTTTCCGCCCACGATTATGATGCATATCTCTGTCTGTATTGCAAGCGGGACCAGATGCAGGAGCACTTGACGGAATTCCACAGCAAAGGCAGCAGTAAAAACGAGCTTATCGAGATAACCTCGCCGCAAAAGCTGATAATGTTTTACGACTTCCTCGTCTTTTATGAAATAACCGAATATAAACTGTTTAAGGTGACATACATTGAATTCACGGAAGACACGGTGAAAAGCTTCTTTTCGGGCGTATCTCACACCTTGACTGCCACAAACTGGACGTTGAATTTTCAATATTTTTCAAACACCCTGACAAAAGAAATATTATACTTCGCAGCGTGCGCACAAAACAGCGACAACTTTGTGTTTGACGAAGCCGCCACCGTTTCGCCCGACCAATATGACGCAGAAACGTATGTGCAATATCAATCATATCAGTTTGTCAAAACGGACGAGCCACGCTCGGCAGATTTTGACGGCTTTAAGTACAAAAACCGCAGCAACAGCATAAGCGTAAGCTCATCCGATCAACTGTTTTTCGCATTTGAACACGGATACCGGCCGCTGCCGCAAAGCGGGTCGAAAGCGCAGGATATACTCGACAAAGCCAAAACTGTGGCAAGAGGCATAATGAGCGACAGTATGTCCGACGTTGAAAAGCTCAAAGCAATTTATACCTATCTCGTAAGCGACGTTGCGTACGATCAGACGGTAATAAAGTCAAGCAATCAGACCGCATTGCACTTTGCGAAATGCACGTCATACTATGCAGAAGGCGTGTTTGACTACGGCATTGCGGTGTGCGACGGCATTGCAAAGGCGTTTTGCATACTCGCAGGGCTTGAGGACATCATATGTCTGCGCATAGTAAGCTCCAACCACGCTTGGAACAGGGTTTATGTCGACGTCAACGGCGACGGCAATATGACTTGGCAAAATATTGACGCCACTTGGGCAAATCAAGGCATACAGTATAGCGATGAATACGGCGAGTATCTGATACTGTCGCACTTCCTGTTTACGGACGCACAAAAGGCGGAGCAAGGACAGGTCGCCCAAAATTACACGGGTATGGCGGAAGCAAGCGTTGAAGAAAACCCGTTTGAGCACTTCTACTTTGACGGCGAAGCCACCGCCGAGCACGACTATGTGATCGAAAGCGACAACGAGCTCACGTTGCTTATCGCCTATCTTAAAGACAACTTCAATCAGTTTGAAAGAGGCGATAAAGTGACAGTCCAAATATTTATTCCCGTGACCTATTGCGAGCGCAGTGAGATAAACGACACAATATCCTACGCACTGCGCAATAATTGGATAATGTCGTCAAACGCATCGCTCAGTATATCCAACAGCGCAACCGTTTACAATCAAACCGAAGGGCACTTTGTCACTTTGTTTTTGCTTAAATTCAACGCATAAACCAAATGGAACAATACAAAAACTCCGCTGAAATCAGCGGAGTTTTTAATGTCAAATATTCAAATATTTTAGTTTTCTGCGCTGCCCCAACGGCTCGAGCCGTCCTTTAACATCCTGTCTGCGACCTCATATGCAAGCGCAGGATTGTCCGTCATAATTGCGTCCGCCCCGTTTTTGATGAGAGTCTCAACGTCGTCGGCTTCGTTTATCGTCCAATACTGCACCGCTATGCCTATGCTGTGAGCATAATCGATAAACGCCTTTGTGGACAAATCGAAGAAGTTGTCAAAGCCCATCGGTATTTGCAGCACGTCATAGCCGAGCTTGTCGGGATTCTGCTTTACTCCCCAAAGGAAAGCGTAATAGAAATTTAAAACCTCAAGTATACCTGCCGAGCGTTTGACCTCGTTGCCGTATTTGTCGTCGATATACTTTGTAATATCGCCGTTGAATGTTCCGACAATGGTGCGGTCAACGATGTCGTAGTCCTTCATAGCCTGAAACAGCTTGTCCATTGCCTCTTTGCCTACGTCGCCCTTGTCCTTTATTTCTATGATGTAATTGAGATCCTTATTCGGACGCATTCCCTCAAGATAAGTGAGCACCGTATCGAGCGTGAGTATACGCACGTCGTCGGGCACGTTTTCTATATTGCGATAGGGATACGTTCCGTCGGGGGCTTGAAAGTTGTATCCGAAGTTGAGTTTTTGAAGCTCCTGCAAGGTTTTGTCTTGTATTTTGACGCCCTTTTTGCCAAACACCTGCACGCCATCCGAAGTACGGTCCACCTCGTGGTCGTGCATAAGCACAAGGTATCCGTCCTTTGTCAGATGCAGGTCAAATTCCACGATATCGACACGGTAGTCGGTCGCTTCCATACAAAGCTTAAAAGCTGACAGAGTTTCTTCGGGCGCAAGGTCGCCTCCCGCACGGTGTGCAGACAGCATAGTGCCCTTGTCTCTGTTGATAGCTATGTATTGATTGTGCCCGTCGTATGTATCCACGCTGTCAACTCTCGCACACGCTCCCGTCAAAGGAAGTATGATGATGTTGAGGATGAACACAAACAGCAGCGCACCCACGATAGGCAGA
Organism: uncultured Christensenella sp.; assembly: GCA_910584155.1. Lineage (GTDB taxonomy): Bacteria > Bacillota > Clostridia > Christensenellales > CAG-917 > CAG-475. The sequence goes on from CAJTYG010000006.1 coordinate 83,219, forward strand.
GATATTTGCTTTGCAAGCTTTCTGCGGCGCTTCTTTTCCGCCGCCTTTGCAGCCTGCTTTGCGCCCATATCGGACAGTATGCCCGTGCCGCCGTTGCTGTCGGAAGTGTCTTCGGTCACAACTTCCTCTGCTTTTTGGTTGATTTCGTCCTGCATAATTTCACCCTTATTAAGTTTTGATTGTAATAGTATAACACGAAAAGCAAAATTAGTAAATAGCGCTATCGTTTAAATATCAAAAATAAAAACGCCTCACAGCTCGTAAGGCGTCACCTGATATACATAATAGTTTAGCCAATTATAAAACAGCAGATTGGCGGTAGACTTCCACTTCATATCCACGCTGTCAATATTTCCGTCCACAAAATAGTTTATGGGCATATCGATATCAAGCCCTTTATTGAGGTCACGCAGATATTCGTTTTTAAGCGTATATCTGTCATATTCGCTGTGTCCCGTGAAGAAAAACGACCTGTTGTCAGATGTTTTTGCAATGGCGACGCCGCCGTCCTCATACTCGGCAAGCACCTGTATTTGTCCGCACCTGCGCAACGCCTCGTCGTCTATAGCGGTATGACGGGAGTTAGGGATATAAAAAACGTCGTCCATTCCCTTTAAAAGCAAATCGTTTTGCACTACCGCATGGGCGCCGTATACGCCGAACATCTTTTTGTCGAGCCCGAATTTCTTTATGCCAAACTTGTGATATAGCGCAGCCTGCGCACCCCAGCAGATATATATGGTGCTTGTCACCGAGCTTTGCGCAAAGTCCATTATTGTCGTGAGCTCTTTCCAATACTTGACGTCCTCAAACGGTATCGTTTCAACTGGTGCGCCCGTGACTATCATTCCGTCAAACTTCATCTCACACACCTCGTCGAGGCTCTTATAAAACTTTTCCATATGCTCGCCCGACACGTGTGTTGCCGCATATGAGCTCGTTTTTATAAGCGTTACGTTCACCTGCAACGACGAATTGCCCAACAGCCTGAGCAGTTGAGTTTCGGTCGTTTCCTTTGTGGGCATAAGATTGAGAATCGCAATCTCTATGGGACGTATATCCTGACGGACGGCTCTTTCGTGGTCCATCACAAAGATGTTTTCCTCTCTTAAGCCTGCAAATGCGGGTAAATCGTGCGGTATGACAATGGGCATATTCTTCCTTTAAAACAGGCGTTTTTTCCTGCAATTTTGATGTATTTTTGATGTATTTTTGGCTATTTTTTGCCGTTTTTCGGGCGTTTTTCGGCTGTTTTTCGATCGTTTTTTGGCCGTTTTTTAGCTGTTTTTGGTCGTTTTTTGCATGTTTTTCGGCTGATTTTTAGCCGTTTTTTGACTATATTTCGCCTATGCTTTGCATATATTTTTGCTTATATTTTGTTAAAAGCTGAGCTTATCGAGCGCTTGCTTTACGTCGTCGATGAGGTCGTCTGCGTTTTCTATGCCGCAAGACAGACGCACAAGGTCGGGCGAAACGCCTGCAGCCAACAGCTCGTCGTCGCTCATCTGACGGTGAGTTGCGCTTGCGGGGTGCAGACAGCAGCTGCGTGCGTCGGCAACGTGCGTCTCAATAGCTATGAGCTTGAGGTTTTTCATAAATTCCTCCGCATTGCTGCGACCGCCCTTTACGCCGAAGCTCACGACTCCGCACGTTCCGTTCGGACAGTATTTTTTTGCAAGCTCATAGTTTTCGTCGCCCTCGAGCGAGGGATAGACCACCCAGCTTATTCTGTCGTCAGACTTCAAAAACCTTGCCATTTTCAAGGCGTTTTGGCAGTGGCGCTCCATCCTCACGTGCAAGCTTTCAAGCCCTAAATTGAGCAAAAATGCGTTTTGCGGACTTTGTATGGAGCCAAAATCTCTCATAAGCTGCGCCGTGCATTTTGTGATAAAGGCGCCCTCTTTGCCAAAGCGCTCCGCATAAGTTATGCCGTGATAGCTTTCGTCCGGCGTGCAAAGACCGGTAAATTTGTCTGCGTGCGCAAGCCAATCGAATTTGCCCGAGTCCACTATAGCGCCGCCCACCGCTGCGCCGTGTCCGTCCATATACTTTGTCGTAGAGTGCGTCACTATGTCTGCGCCCCACTCTATAGGACGGCAATTTACAGGCGTTGCAAAGGTATTGTCGACGATAAGCGGAATTCCGTTTACGTGCGCAACCTCCGCAAAAGCCTCTATATCAAACATGGTCAGCGCAGGATTTGCGATTGTCTCGCCGAAAATAGCCTTTGTGTTTGGGCGGATAGCCTGCTGAATCTGCTCCTTTGTGCTGTTTGGCGCAATAAAGGTAAACTCAATGCCCATCTTGCGCATTGTCACGCTAAACAGATTGAAGGTGCCGCCGTATATCGTAGACGTGGACACAACGTGGTCGCCTGCGTTTGCGATGTTGAAAACCGCATAAAAGTTTGCGGCCTGTCCCGACGAGGTAAGCATACCTGCCGTGCCGCCCTCGAGCTCGGTTATCTTTGCGGCTACATAATCGTTTGTGGGGTTTTGCAGACGTGTATAAAAATATCCGCTCGCCTCAAGGTCGAACAGCTTTGCCATATCGCCGCTCGTATCGTATTTGAACGTGGTGCTTTGCACTATCGGAATCTGCCTCGGCTCTCCGTTTGAGGGGGTATATCCGCCCTGCACGCAAGATGTTTCGATTTTTCTTTTCATATATACCTCTTAACTGCGCTCATTTTGTGTTGTATTCTTTGAGCACACGCTGTAGATTGCGGTTGTTTTCCTTTTCCTTTATTGCGGCACGCTTGTCGTGCAGCTCCTTGCCTCTGCAAAGCCCGAGCTCTACCTTCACGAGCGCATCTTTAAAATAAACTCTCAGCGGAATGAGCGTAAAGCCCTTTTGTTCCACCTTACCTCTGAGCTTGTTTATTTCCGCACGGTTTAGCAGCAGCTTGCGTGTGCGCCTTGCGTCCACGTTGAAATAGCTGCCCATTTTGTAGGGCGAAACATGCATACCTATCAAAAACGCCTCTCCGTTTTTTATTATGACAAAGCTGTCACGCAAATTGAGCGCACCCTGTCTGATAGATTTGACCTCGCTGCCGACAAGCACAATGCCTGCCTCGTAGGTGTCCTCCACAAAATAATCGTGAAAAGCCTTTTTATTTGTCGCAACAGTTTTTTCCATATTCCGTCATATCCTTTCGGTTTTAAAAACGGCTCGCATTTTGTGCGAGCCGTAGCAAAATCCAAGTCGTGCAAATCAGTCTATTGCCACACCGAATACCATACAAATTATTGCACATACGATGATAAAAGCAAACAGCCCGAAGGTAATTTTCTTTAAAACGCCCTCTCTGTCCTTCTTTTTATTTTTGCCGTAGTAGGTATCGGAAGCACCCGAAATAACGCCTACGTTGTCGTTTGTGCCCTTTTGCATCATTATCACGACGATGATTGCAATACAGGCAATGGTCATCAGTATTGCAAACGCCATCAAAACTTGCTGTCTTACGCCGTAGTCCAAGCCGAGATTTGCGGCGAGGAGTGCGAAGTTCATAGTATCAAGCATAAAGCCCTCCAAAAATGTACTTTGTGATTTTAGCATACGCAAGCGCTTTTTGCAAGCGTTTTTATAATAAATGTCAATTTATATATTTTATACAGCAATAAAGTGTCATCTGAGGATACTTGCGCATATATTGAAAAAAATGCGGAGGCCATATGGAAATAACCAAATTTGCAAGCGATTTGCCCTATCCAACCATAGAAGTCAGCGGAAATCTTGCACAGTCAAAGCTGCTTATGCCAAGCTATAGCGGCACCTGCGGCGAGCTGACTGCCGTGTTGACGTACTGCTTTCAGAATTATGTCACCAAGCGTCCCGATATCGCAAATGCGATGATGGGCGTTGCAAAGTGCGAAATGCACCATCACAAGCTGCTTGGCGACGCTATTTTTAAGCTCGGGGGCTATCCCGTAATGGGCGCACGCACCTACTGGAACGGAAGCTATGTCAACTACACCCTCGATCCGAGGAAATACCTGCAGCAAAACATAGTCGCCGAAGAGAGCGCAATCTTAAATTATGAGCGCACTATACTCAATCTCAGCGACGAATGTGTGAAAATGCTGCTTGAGCGTATCATTCTCGACGAAGAAGTTCATATACAGATTTTCAAAGAGCTTTTAAAAGATTTGTAAACAAAAACTGCATTTTATCATACAAAAACAGGCGTTTAAACGCCTGTTTTTGTGATATAACTCAAAATCATAGGCAATGCCTTTTCTATCAATTCATACGTATCTTCATACGCTTTAAGCCCTTTCCCGTAAGGGTCGTCTACCTCGCAGCCGATGATATCGCAAAGCGGCAAAATATTGCAACTATCGGAACACATATTTTTGAGATACTCGCACTGCTCCAAGGTCATCGTAAACACGACGTCGCTTGTCTTTAATAATTGCACTTCGCAGGGCTTTGAAATTTTATCCCCGTCAAACTCTATTCCGTGCGCTCTCAAAACCTCTTTTGCGTAAGAAGCCATAGGCTTTGTATGTCTCATAGTGCCTGCGCTGTCCACGCATACATTTTCAACGCCTTTTTCGTTGAGATAGTGCTTTAGCGCATACTCGAACATAGGGCTGCGGCAGGTGTTGCCCGTGCAGACAAACAGCACATTATACACGCTTGCCTCCTGCGGCTTTTTCCACCCTGTTCATCACAGAAGCCTCCAAGCCGCCGCCGTGCAGCTCCTCGATTATAATAAAATCGTACTGCTTTTCGGCAAGATGCAAGGCGTTGTAAATGTTGTGAGTATAGTCCTCGGCGGTTATTCCAAGCGATATCTGTTCTCTGTCCACGACCTTATCTCTGTAAATATCCCTTGCGACGATCACGGGGCGCCTGCCCATCTTTATAAGCTCGTCGTATTTGGCAACGGCGCTTTCTATGCTCACGGCGCAGACGGTTTCCACAACGGGCGCATAGTGAGTATATTTCATTCCGGGCGCCTTTGCTATCTTTATCACCCTGCCGTTTACGCTGACCTCACCAAGCACATCGAGCAGCATTTCGGCAGTGACGGCGCCCGGTCTTAAAATAGTGGGCGTATCGGACGTCAAATCAAGCACGGTGCTCTCAATGCCTACACGGCACTCGCCGCCGTCCATAATGACTGCGACCTCGCCCTTGAGGTCCTCGTATACGTGCATTGCGGACGTAGGCGATATGTGCTTTGACCTGTTTGCCGACGGCGCCGCAAGCGGACGTGAAGCGGCTATGAGCGCACGGGCGTATTCGTTGTCGGGCATACGCACCCCGACGGTCTCGCCGCCTGCCGTCACGGCGTAGGGTATCTTATCGCTCTTTTTGAGTATGACCGTCAAAGGACCGGGCATATACAGCTCGGCGAGCTTATAAAACACATCGGGCACGTCTACGGCTATTTCGTCAACCTCTTTGAGCGAGGATATATGTACGATGAGCGGATTGTCCTGCGGTCTGCCCTTCGCCTTGAATATCTTTGCGACTGCGTGCTCGTCAAAAGCGTTTGCTCCAAGCCCATAAACGGTTTCCGTTGGAAAAACAACAAGCTCGCCCCGCAAAATAAGCGAGGCGCACTCATCGATACAGTCTTTTGCTTTTTTTATTTGAGTTATCATTATATCAGCCTGTAAACCGTATACGAAACGTTGTTGCCGTTTGTGACTTCTTCAAACATAAACACGTCGCTCGGCGAGCTGTTTGAAGCATACAACAAACTGCTCTTGCCCGTTATGAAAGCGGGCATAACGACGTTTGCGCCCACGTTAGGATTGAAATTTTTGATGCCGAAATAGTCGGTGCCGTCACGGGTTTCCTTAAACACATAGCAGCCTATCTTGTAAGCCGAAGCGGACGACATATCGCCGAGCGGCATCGAGCCGTCCGACATTCTGGTTATCTCCACTCCGTCGACACCAACGAGCACTCGTACCGTCTTTTTGGTGTCCTCGTCATAACGCTCGCCTATGGTATATGCGCCTCTGAAGGCGGCAAGCGATTTGTATTTGAATTCAATCACTTCTTCGCCCTTTATGTTGAATGCGCCGTACAAAGCTTCGTCGTCGTCATCGGGATCGACTATGCCCGCTATAATCATATTGTTTGAAAGCTCCTGCTGAATGACCGTAGTTCTGTCGTTGTGCCCCACAAGCTTTCCGTTTCCGTCAAAAATATTTATCTCGCTCGGCTGAAGCGGCACGTAAAAATAGCCGTCCACCTTTGTCATAACGAGGTCGAAAACACCGACCTTATCCTTTTTCTGATCCTTGATAGTTATGCCGAAGTTGCCGGTCAGCGACATCACTACGTTGAGGTCATCGTCCAAAATGTACTGATCGTAAAAGCCGACCTTTTTCTCGCCCTCTATAAACAGACCGTAGCTTACATATATGAAGCCGTCGTTAAGATAGGACGATGTATCGATGCCGCTCTTTGCAGCGCCGTAATAGTTGTTTGTCATTTTGACAAAGATTTTGTCGTCGTTTGCCTTGTATTCTTCAAGTCTGTCGTTGTCGGGCGTATAGATGTGCTGCTGCACCATCCAATATTTGCTGCCGTCCGTGTAGTCATACTCGTCCTTTTCGCCCACGGTCCAAGCCTCGTACATAAAGAATTTGCCCTTGCCCACGTACGTCAATTCTTTTTCGTAGTTTTCGTGTCCGTCGTTGACAAGCGTGCCGTTTGTAGTAGACGTGACGTTTTGAGGGTCTGATGAGCTTTCGGGGATAAGATACACACGGTCGCCTCCGACCTTGTTACCTACGACGCTCACATATTTTTTGTCAAAGCCGTTGACATAGCCGAGCGCATTGTCGTTGTTTTCGATACGGCATACGAGCTTGCCTCTGCTGTCGATGTCGCCGTCATATGTCGGACGGTATATCGTCGTATATCCGCTTCTTCCGCCAAGCCTGTCGTAGTTATAGTGCACGGCGATGAGCCCGTCATCCAGAATTCTGATGATATTGTCTATATTTACGTTTGAAATGCTGTCGCTGACAGATTTGCTGCCGAGTTTCACTCTTGATATGACCGTATTTCCGTTTATATCGAAGGCGCCCACGTCGTTGTTTTTAAACTTACATACGATAAGATTGCCTTTTATCCTCAATGCGGAAATGCCCATCCAATCGGGGAAAACCATTCCCTCCATCAAGCCCGTGTAATACACTCTGCTGTCGCCGCATTTTACGATGGACAGATTGCCGTCCTTTGACACTACAAATGCGTCAAGGCTCTTGATATAGCCCACGTCGCTGTTTAGCGACGACGACTGCGAGGAGCTGCTGACTGAGCTTGTGTATATCTTCCAGCCAACAGGCAAGGTAAACTCTTCCTTATAGTCGGAAAACTCTTTTTCGCTGCTCTGACTTTTAAAGATGTCGTTTATCGTGACCTTGTTTTTGTTGCGATTGCACGCAAAAAGCGTAAATGCCGACGCAAATACGACTGTCAAAACCGCAAAAACTGCAATAAGCTTTGCAAATAAACGTGTGTGTTTCATATCAACTCCGTAAAGTAGCGAGTGTTTATTTTCACTCCCAACATTCTATATACCAAATTTGCAAGCAGAATATTTGCCTGCGCCCTCAAAGTGTGCGGCGTGTTCTCGTCCGTGCCGCTTATGTATGCTCTGTAGGCATTTTCGATAACGATATCCTCAAAGCCTCTGCAATGCTTGCATACCACCCCGTCCTTATCGCTGAAATATGCTGTGTCCTCTATATCGCATTTGCATACGTTGCAATGTGCAAAATCGAGGTCAAGCCCCGTTATGCTAAGCACGCCCGTGAGAAATTCCGTCACAATTCTGTCCGCACTCTTTTGAGCGTTGTAGGCAAGCTCGCCGAGCGTCCTCACTGCGTGCATAAATATCTGCGGATCCGCCTCTCCCGACAGCTTATCCAGCGCATCGAGCACAGCAAAGCCCGCATAATATCTTTCTATATCAGCCGTTATCGCCGAAAAGCTTTCTATCTGCTCACACTCGGTTATGACGTATTTGCCGTTTCTGCCGTTCAGCACGTATTCGCCGAAGTTGAACGGCTCTGCCGAGTAGCGCAGCTTTGCCTTTGGCTTGAGACAGCCCCTCGCCGTTGCAGTAAGTCTGCCCAAATCAACGCTTATAAGAGTGACAATCATATCACTCTCTCTATAGGGCACCGCCCTCACGACAATGGCTTTTGTTTTTATAGGTTCGGCTTGCATTTTTCTGCAAGCAAATTTTATTTTTTGCTTGCGTCCTCGTGATGTTCTTTCATAGCACGGTACATATCGTACCATTCTATATCGCCTGTTTTTGCAAATATCTGCCACAATTCGTATTCTGTCATACCCGTAGCCTGTGCAAAAAACAGAATAATATACAAAGCTTAATCATTCTTTAAATCTTTGAGGTCGTATCCGAGCTCTTTCATGAGATAATCGCTGTCACGCCACTCGTTTTTCACCCTCACGTACAGGGTGAGAAAGACCTTTTCGCCTACGAGCTTTTCTATATCCTTGCGGGCTTCGGTAGCGATTTTTTTGAGCATTTCGCCGCCCTTGCCTATGACTATAGCCTTGTGCGACTGCTTTTCGCAGACGATATCTGCGTCGATATCGCAGATAGGCTGTCCCTCACGCTCCTCAAATTTGTTGATGAACACGCCAATGCCGTATGGCACTTCCTTATCCAAAAGATACAGCGCCTTTTCTCTGATGATCTCGGTGGTCATAAATCTAAGTGAGCTTTGCGTGTATTCGTCCTGCGGATACATAGGGGCGCCGTACGGCAAAAATTCCTTTAGCTGCTGCATGAGCGGCTCGAGATTTTCGCCCTTCTTTGCGGATATAGGCACGACTGCGACGAGCCCTTCCACCGAATTGAGCTTTTCAAGGGATACGAACAGCGTCTCTCTCGTAACTGCGTCCTCTTTGTTGAGTGCGACCACGATAGGTGCTTTTTTTGCGTTTTTTTCCAAAAATTCGTAGTCGTCCTTTTGCAGTCCCTTGCTTGCGTCTATGACGTATACTACGCCGTCCACGTCCTTGAGCCCGCTGTCTACGGCTTGCATCATATATTCGCCAAGATGATTGCGTGCCTTGTGTATGCCCGGCGTATCGATGAGCACCATTTGGAAGTCCTCGCCATTGATTATGCCAAGCAGCTTGTTGCGTGTGGTCTGCGGTCTCCACGACACTATGGACACCTTTTCGCCCACGAGCGCATTTGTAAGTGTGGATTTGCCTGCGTTTGCAAGCCCCGCTATACATATAAATCCCGATTTAAAATTTTCGTACATCTCTATTTTTTCCGTTTTGTATATTTATCTGCCCAGTTTTACTTCGTCCATTATCCTGCGCTGATAAGAAGTCATTATTTCCTCGTCATCTTTTTCTATGTGATCGAAGCCGAGCAGGTGCAACATTCCGTGACAGGTCAAAAAGCCGAGCTCTCTTGCATATGTATGCCCAAACTCCTGCGCCTGCTGCAGTGCCCGTTCCCTGCAAATCATGATAGACCCCAACATCACACGTCTTCCCTCGTAGTCGTATGGCTTAAAGGCACTTTGCTCTACGGGCGGCTTGAGCGCATCAAAGCAAGGGAAGCTGAGCACGTCCGTGACCTTATCCACGCCTCTGCGCTCGGCATTGAGCGTGCGGATAGTTTCTGCGTCCGACACCGTCAGCTCGACCGTGAAAAAATCCGCCTGACCTATCTGCTTATAGCACGCCTTTTCCACCCTGCGGATGAGCCGTTTTTCTTTGAAGGTAGCGCCTGTAACGTTTATCATCGTCTTTGAGTCACTCTCCTTCTCTTTTGGTCGTAGTCTATTCTATTGTGGTGCATGGAAGCAAGTGCGTCCATCACGGTTTTTTTGATTATCGCTATATCGCCGAGCGTTATCGGACACTCGTCAAACTGCCCGAGCTTTATCTTTTCATCTACGAGCATATTTATCCTTGCCTCGTATTCCTCTCTCGTATCGGGCATATACGACCTTATCGCCGCCTCGACGGTGTCGCAAATCATTATGATAGCCGCCATTTTTGTCTGCGGCTTAGGACCTGCGTATTTATACTTGTCCACTGCAAGGTCGCCGTCCTCTTTGAGCGTGAGCGCCTTGCGGTAAAAATATCCGACGGGAGCGGTGCCGTGATGCTGACGGCATATATCCACCACCTCGGACGGCAGACGGCTTTGCTTTGCCAAAATCTCGCCGAATAGAGTGTGCGAGGTTATCATACTTACGCTGACCTCGGGGATAAGCTCGTCATGCGGGTTGTAATCGGACTGATTTTCACTGAAATATAGCGGCGCTTTCAGCTTGCCTATATCGTGATAATATGCTGCGCACCTTGCAAGATTCGGGTTTTCGTCCACGGCGGAAGCGCAAGCCTCTGCCAACGTACCGACCGACAGTGAGTGATTGAACGTGCCGGGAGCCTCGCTTGCAAGCCTCTTGAGCAGCGGATTGGACAAATTGCAAAGCTCGCTGAGTCTGAAGTCGTCCGCAATGTTGAAAACGCCCTCGAATATCGCCAGAAAGAACATAAACGCCACTGCGGATATTGCGTTTGCGCCGTAGCACCAAAGCACGTTGTAGAGTATATTCATCTGTTCTTTCTCGCCAAATGCGAGCGTCGTCATCAGCACCACGGGCAGCACTATCAGCGGCACTATAAGGCATATTCCCAAAAATTTGAGCCTTGGCATATGCTTTCTCTTGAAAAAGCTGATTATCGTGGGGCTTATGGCGTTGCATATGACCGCCGAAACGACACGGGCTGCGTTATAATAATCCGCTTTATTTGAAAACAAAAACGAAATGATTATCAAAACGCTCATCGTAGCCGTCGTAAGCACCGACGCACGTGTGCCTATAAGCTGCAAAACTACAAGCGAAGCTATAGCTATAGGCATAGCGTAACGGTTGTCAAACTTCATACAAAACGTGATGACCAAAAAGAAAGTGATGACAAACACGATTGTAATAAGCCAGAAATTCCTTACGTTTTTAGTATCGGTAGGGTTGAGCCCATAAATGCCGAGCATCAAAAACACCATCAACATAAGCGTGGTCACCGTTCTGCCCGAAGTGGCGGCGGCTCGTGCCGGCGTAAAGGCGTTGTTAAAATCGCTGACCATATAAATGGCAAACAGCGTCATAATCACAGTAGCTATCAATGCGCCCGAGATACATTTTAAAAAGTACGACGTAAAACGACGTCTTGCAAGCAGCTTTTCCTGCTCCAGCACAGATAAATCCTTAATGTCGTCAATCATAATACTTCCTTTGAACTTGCGTTCACTCTTATTTTCATCTGTATATTCGCTCAGTTGTCCGAGCGTTCACTTTCATCGTATTTTGCATACGCCTCAATTATCCTTGCGACAAGCTCGTGTCTTACGACGTCCTTTGCGCTGAGGCGCACGACCTCTATTCCCTTTACGTCCTTTAAAACGTCAATAGCGTGCTTCATTCCGCTCACGACGTTTTTTGGAAGGTCAATCTGCGTCACGTCGCCCGTAACAACTATCTTGCTGTTTTCGCCCATACGTGTCAAAAACATTTTCATCTGCTCTTTCGTCGTGTTTTGAGCCTCGTCCAGAATGATGAAGCTGTTGCTTAGCGTGCGACCTCTCATATATGCGAGCGGAGCGATTTCAAGCTCGCCTCGTTCGATAAGTCTGAGATGTGCGTCGCCACCCAGCATATCCTGCAGGGCGTCGAAAAGAGGACGGAGATAAGGGTCCACCTTTTCGTTTAAATCACCGGGAAGAAATCCGAGCTTTTCGCCTGCCTCGACTGCGGGACGTGTCAGAATTATCTTGTTTATCCTGCGCTTTTTCAGCGCATAGACGGCAAGTGCGACCGCAAGATAGGTTTTGCCTGTGCCTGCAGGTCCTACGCCGAAGACAATGCTGTTTTTTTCTATCGCATTTACGTACTTGCGCTGTCCGAAGGTCTTTGGAGCAATTACTCTGCCGCTTGCTGTTATCGCAACGGGGCGCACAACGTCGTCGATATCCATATCGCAGCCGTCCTTTACGCCGTCGATTATCATATCCACCTGCGCAGGTATGACGGACTGCTTCTTCACAAGCTCGGCAAGGGTGTTTATCGCCCTGTATGCGTTTTCTACGTCAGCCTCGTCGCCCGAAATGCGCAAAGCGTCCGAGCTCGTATAAACCTCGACGCCAAACGCTTCCGAGATTTTTTTTACGTTGCCGTCAAGCTCGCCGAAAACCTCGTGAAGATCCTCGTATCTTTCAAATTTTATATCTTTTATCATCTTTTCGTATTTATTTGTCAGGCTATCCTTTCCTCCGCACCGACCGTCACCGTCACGTATCTTCCCCCGTCGGTCTCGGTGCTGTCACAGTATTTTTCAAGCACCCTTGACGGCTCGCTGAACTGCGCCACTATCTCGGAATACACCCTGTCGTACATCTGCTCGAGAGTGAGGTCGTTTTTCACTTCGTTCTCTATCAGCTCTCTGAACTCATAGCCGTATATCTTAAACGGAAGCAAAAAGCCCAGATCACTCACGGTGGTGCGCACCTCGCAATGCTCGAAAGGGCTTGCAGGCGCTTTTGGCTGTTTGCCGAACATTGACAGCTTCGTCACCTTTTTTATACGCCCGACAGCGCTCTGACGAAGCACGTCCGCAAAAAACACCGTCTTTTTGTAGTACACCTTGCCGTAAACTATGCCCTTTGCCTCAACGTCGAGCTTGTCCTCGCCAAATACGACGTAGCCGTCTATGAGAGTGTCGCCCTTTTTCACTGCGTCGCCGTAGTCCACAACAGCCGTGCCACCCTCGACGATAACTCTCGTCACGATAGCAAGCTTGTTTGAAACTACCTTAGATCCCGACACATCTAAAAAACTTTCATTAGGACGCTCTCGCTTTATTTCCACAGCGACGTGCGTGCCGTGTCTTTTTACGCTTGCATACGCCACTCCGTCAAGCGAAAGCAGGCTTTTTTCCACGTCGCTCAGATTGACGGACGGCAGCCATTTGCCCACGCTCAAGCCGTTTTGAGATAGTATGTCGTTTATGCTTGCGTTTAATGCGCCGTCTATGCCAGCAGTATACTCGTCCGTTGCGCTTATGCTCACCCTTGTGACCACCTGCGAAAACAGCCCTAATGCGACCGCTATAACTATAAGTCCAAGCGCAAAGCCAAGCCTGCCGATAGCGTTTATGGCAAACGGAAACGCACCCTTTGTCTTTATTATTTTATAATCATAGCATAGATTATTCAATATTGCAATAATTTGTCCCCGATGTTTTGACGGCACTTCAAACTGCACGCCGTCGGAGGTTATCCCGACATTTTTCACCGTACACATTTTTGACAGGGCGCCCACCGCTCGCACACCGTGCCTTCCGCTTACAAAAAACACCGTATCGCCAAAATGCGAGGACAGTGCCCGCACCTTTTTCGTATATTCCAGATTTGGCAACCTAAGCACTGTTTCCCTATGCTTTTTTTGTTTGCCTACCTGCCTTTCAACAGTAAACCCACTATCCTCTTCGAACAAGCGTTTTCGGCGTTCTAATCGGCTTGTTTTTTCTTTTTTAGTCAAACTGCAACCCTCCGATAAGCCCCTTGATATACACGTCTCCTCCGCCTATTTCAACTATCTGCAAGCCCTCGCCGTCCACCGTAAGACCGCCGCTGTTAAGACGGAATTTCAGCTGTTTTTCGCTTGAAAGCAACACGGATTTTACACCGCTCAACATCATTTTGCTGCGTGAAAGCATTGTCAAAGTAAACGGCAATACTTCGTTTTTTATATTTAGTTTTATTTGCATCTCTTTTTTAAACACGCTAAATTATATGAACGCAGACAAAAAATAAGACCGTGGCTTGCACGGTCTCAGTCACTTATTTACCAACCCAGATTTCCGTCGTCGTCCTCGGGCGGAGCGTCGTCGTCATTATACTGATATTCTTCGTCATCGTCAGACGCTTCCTCGTCATCGTCGTTATACTCCTCTTCCCTCACGGGCGCAGAAAGTACGCTCTTAAGATCCGCCCCCAGATTGTCTGCGGCTGCAAGACCGTCGGCAAACGGCATATCCTCTACGACCTCCTGCATATCGGCGGCGTCAATGTTTTCTCTTATGCGTTGTGCGGCGCCTTTATCCGCCTTGTCGTCGGCTTCGGTCGGAGTGATATTGTTGTTGTCGTCCACTTCGCCTATCTCTTTAAACGTCGTGGTTTCGCCCGTCCATTCAAGCATTATCGAGCCGATAGGTCCGCTTCTGTTTTTCTTTATATCAAGTATTATCTGATTTGACGGCAAAGCCGCATTGTACTTTGACGGATTATAAAGGAAGGAAACGATGTCGGCGTCCTGCTCGATAGAACCCGACTCACGCAGGTCGGAAAGCAACGGCTTATGGTCGTTTCGTTGCTCGATACCTCTCGACATCTGCGAAAGTATGATTATGGGGCAATCGAGCTCTCTTGCAAATATCTTCATTCTGCGGGACATCTTGCTGACTTCCTCCTGTCGGCTTGCAACGGTCCTTGCGTTGTCGTCGGTGTTGGTCATAAGCTGCAGATAGTCCACTATGACAAGATCCAGCCCCTTTTCTCTCTTTAATCTGCGGCACTTTGACAGCACGTCGGTAGGTCCGTTCATCGAATAGTCGTCTATATAAATGCCGTTGTTTCCAAGTATTGAGTATGCGCCGGCAAGCCTGTTCAGCTCGCCGTCACGCAAGCCGCCCTGCGCATCCATTTTTGAAAGAGACACGCCCGATACGTATGCAAGCATACGCTTTGCAAGCTCCGCCGCCGACATCTCAAGCGAGAAGATAGCGACATTCTTAGGCTTCGTGCGGTCAAGCGCAACGTTGACTGCTATGTTGAGCGCAAGCGCAGTTTTACCCACCGAAGGACGGGCGGCGATTATGACGAGCGCCCCCGGCTTCAAGCCTCTTGTCTTTCTGTCCACGCAGGTGAAGCCCGTTTTGATTATCTTTTCGTTTACCTTGCCCGTCTGCGAGGCGTTTATTTCGTTCATCGCCTGCGCAAATGCGCTATTCGCATGGACAAGCGCTTTTTCAGTCTGCTCGTCGGAAATATCGTATATCTGCTTTTCCGCATTAGTGAGGGCGTCCTTTGCGCTTTCGCATTCATATCCGCCCTTTACGATTTCGTTACCCGCATGTATGATACGTCTGAGCAAGCTGTCACGCTTTAAAATTTCGATATAATAATCGCAGTTGGCAGTGGACGGCACGCTCTCCGCAAGCTCGCTGAGATATGTAATCGAGCCTATTTCGTCAAGCTGTCCCTTCTGCTCCAGCCTGTCGGACACCGTAACGGTATCAACTGATGTGTTTTCCCCCTGCAGCTCACGCATAGCCTCGAAGATAATGCGGTTTTGCGCCAAAAAGAAATCCTGCGAACGCAGCTTTGATATCACGTTGTCCGCAACGATATTGTCAATGAGAATGGAACCCAAAACGGAAGCTTCCGCCTCGACGTTGTTGGGCATACCTCTCGTCACTCGTTTTCTTTCATTTTCTTTTGCCATAATTTACCTTTTATCGCAAGATATATCGCAATGAGCAGCACTGCGAATACTATCACGCATGCGATGAGCAATGTGTACCAGCTTGCGCTGTTTTGAGTTTTCATCTCAAGGCTCTCAAGCTGCCTATTTGTCTCTTTGTCCACATCGAAGCAATGCAGATAATATTTGCCCTGCCTCGATATCCGTGCGTCGCTTTTGATAGATTTATAAATTGTATCATATCTCAGCACAACTTTCAAGAGGTTATATTCCACGCCGTCGT
Source organism: uncultured Christensenella sp. (assembly GCA_910584155.1). GTDB lineage: Bacteria > Bacillota > Clostridia > Christensenellales > CAG-917 > CAG-475. The sequence goes on from CAJTYG010000006.1 coordinate 99,026, forward strand.
GCAAATAGTCGTCGGGCGTAAGCCTTGCCGCCACCTCTTCGTACAGTGCGGAAGCGTCAAACGACATCTCTATGTCCTCGCAGTTAAAAAACGCATTTTGCGCATATTTTTGCGATTTCCATAAAAGCGTCGTTGCAAGCTTGTCTTCTTCATTGCCGCTCATAGTGACAAAGACCTGCAGCGCACCCTCGTCCTGCAGATATGCAATGCTGCCAAAATACAGGTTTTTAGTGTGGGCATAGCTTTTTATCTCTTCTTCTTTGCTGCCACAGGCGGAAAGCGTAAATATACAAAACAGGCATATAAACATCATCAAAATGACACTTAAAATGCTTTTTTTGCAATTTATGCCCTTTCCGTCCATATCAATTTCCTTTATTTTTCAAAGGTCTTTTCAAGCTCGTTGAGCGTTGCTTCAAACTCCGACATTGCCGTCCTGTAGGGCTCGTCGCTTTCCAGATCGACGTCGGCAAGACGAATTATATCGAGCGGAGCCATACTGCCGCCTGCGGACAAAAACTGCTTGTACTTTTCAAAATACGCACTGCCCTTTGTCAGAATATTGTTTGCTATAGACACTGCGGTCGTAATACCCGTGGCATATTTGTATACATAATAGCTCGAGTAAAAATGCGGTATCCTCGCCCATTCATAACGGATAAGGTCGTTATGCTCGACCGCTCTGCCATAGTATTTTTTGTTTAACTCGTAATAGTAATTGCACATATCCTCGGCAGTGAGCGGCTCGCCCTTTTCCACCTTTGTATGCGCAAACACTTCAAACTCGCTGAACATCGTCTGTCTGAAAAGCGTTGTGCGGAACATATCCAAATAATATGCCAGCAAAAACTGTCTGAACGGTCCCGTCGCAGTCTTCAAAAGGTGCTTTAGCAGCAGCACTTCGTTGACGGTAGAGGCTATCTCTGCAACGAATATCACGTAGTCCGCCTTCTGCTCGGGCTGCGTGAGGTTGGAATAATAGCTGTGCATAGCGTGTCCGAGCTCGTGAGCTATCGTAAACACGTCGTGCACGGTGGGCTGATAGTTTAAAAGCACAAACGGGTGCACTCCGTACACTCCCCAAGAATATGCGCCGCTACGCTTGCCCTTGCTCTCATACACGTCAACCCAGCCGTCCTCAAATGCGCTTGCAAGCACCTTGCCGTATTCCTCGCCCATTACGCCGAGCGCCTCTTTGACGGTTTTTACAGCCTCTTCGTATGGCAAAGCAAGCTCCTGTTCGGGCACGAGCGGCAAATACAGGTCGTACATATTCAACGTCTTAAGCCCAAGCACACGCTTGCGCAGTGCGATATATCTGTGCAGCGGCTTTGTGCCCTCGCCCACTGCCTCGAGCAGCTTTTTATAGCAGGTCGACGGCACGTTTTCGCCGTACATCGCATAGTCGAGCGCACTTGAAAAGCCTCTTATTTTTGCATAAAACCAATCCTTTTTGACGTTGCCCGCATAGTTCATTGCAAGCGTGTTCACAAAGCCTTTGTATGCCCCGAACATACTTTCAAAAGCGTCCTTTCTCACACGCTGATCGGAGTTTTGCAAAAGCAAGCCGTACACGCCGTGGCTCATTTCCAACTTTTCGCCCTTATCGTCGATGACGGGCTCGAAGTGCACGTCGGCGTTGTCAAACATATTGAAAACCTCATGGTTAGTATCCGCAAATATCCCAACCTCGCCTATGAGCTTTTCTTCCTTTTTAGAAAGAATTAAGTTTTTGCTGCGCAATATTTCCTTGAAAAACACGTCGTATCCGTCAAAGCGTTTTGATGAAGCAAGCTCCTCAAGCCTCTCTTTGGGCAGCTCGGAAAGCTCGGGCTGTATGAATGATCCAACCGTATCATAGCGCACGGCAAGCATTTCCACCCTGTTTGTCATCGCCTGATATTTTCCGTTTTTTGCGTCCTCGTCAAGGTGCATTCTTGCAAACGAATACAGCATTGCGATATCGTGCGACAGCGACTTGACAAGTGCGAGGCACTCGGCAAGCTTATCTTCATCGGCAAGCTTATCCGCAAATTCCGCAAGCCGAGGGATACGTTCTTCCGTCGTAAAAAACGTCTCTTCCCACGCATCGTCGGAAGCAAAGATATCCGACAGCCGCCACTGATATTTTTTGTCAACTTCTTCTCTGTTATAAAGCATTTTATACCTCTTTAAATATTTTAAAATTATATGTTTTCGAGAGTTGGTTTTTATTCTATAAACAAAGTACCGTCTAAGAACTCGGCGTCGCAGGTGAGATGTACGCCAAGCTTGCGTAGAGGATTTTCGTCCGCTTTGCTGAGTATGTGCGTAGAGTGCACCTCGCAGTTTTCAAGCATAGACAGCTGCTCTATTGCGCTTGCGGCATTGGCGTCGGTTGCGGCGCATATCGACAAAGCAAGCAATGCTTCCTCAAGCGTAAGCGTATTGTTGTTTTCCTTTAAAATCTTTGTTTTTAAGTCTAAAATAGGTCCGATTACATAGGGCGAAATGAGCTTTTGTTTGTCATTCATTCCCGCAAGCATTTTTACGGAATTGAAAATACAAGCCGCCGCCGCACTCATTCTGTCGCTGTTTTTGCCTGTGACTATTCTGCCGTCGGGCAGCTCGAGCGCAATAGCGCCCTTATCGTTGTTAAGCTTGCTCTTTGCACGTGCGACCTCAACTATACCCCTGTCCGCAAGATTTATGCCGAGCCTTGACATCAAAAATTCGAGTCTGCTGACCGTATCGGGATTGCCGCTGCCAAGCTTAAGGTCGCAAAGCGCCTTGCAGTATCTGCGGATAACCTCCTGCTTAGATGCCTCTGCGCACGCCTCGTCGTCGACTATACAATAGCCCGCCATATTTACGCCCATATCGGTTGGCGATTTGTAGATACATTCCTTGCCCGTTATCTTTTCCAATATGCTGTGCACAACGGGGAAAACCTCGATATCTCTGTTATAATTGACCGTTATCTCGCCGTATGCGTCAAGGTGGAAGTTGTCTACCTTGTTTACGTCCTGAAGATCCGCCGTAGCCGCCTCGTATGCGACGTTGACAGGGTGATTGAGAGGCAAGTTCCATATAGGGAACGTCTCAAACTTTGCATATCCTGCCTGTACGCCACGCTTGTTTTCGTGATACAGTTGCGAAAGACAGGTCGCAAGCTTGCCGCTGCCCGGTCCGGGTGCGGTGAGCACTACAAGAGGACGTGAGGTTTCGATATAAGGATTTGCCCCATAGCCCTCGTCAGACACTATGGTGTCTATCTCGTGGGGATAGCCCTTTGTGGGACGGTGTATATAGACCTTTACGCCTCTGTTTTCAAGCTTAGTCTTGTAGGCAACGGCGCCCTGCTGATCCGTAAACATAGTTATTACGACGCAGTTGATAAATATCCCCATAGCAGAGATATTGTCTATCATTCTTTCCACCTCGCTGCCGTAGGTGATGCCGTAGTCCGCTCTTATCTTGTTGCGCTCGATAGCGTTTGCGTTTATGCAGATGATGAGCTCCGCTTTGTCCCTCAGCTTTTGCAGCAGCTTTATCTTTGCGCCCTTGTCAAAACCCGGAAGCACCCGTGCGGCGTGCAAATCGTCAAACAGCTTGCCGCCGAATTCGAGATATAGCTTGTCAAAATGACTTATGCGCTCGATTATATGCTCGGACTGCTTTTGCATATACATTTCACTGTCAAAACCTTTTTTAAACATATATTTATCCCCTGTGTTTTATCCGTTATTTTTTGTCTGCGTCAAAGGCGACTACAACGTCTATCTTTGTGTTTTTGTAAATCTGCTTGCCCTTTGTCGTGCGCCCGTCGATACGTATATCCTCCGAGCTTATAAGGTGGGTGTTTCCGCCCTCGCTTATAGCAAGGTCGTAAGGCATTTTGACAAGACTCGCAAACTTCACCTTTGATTTGTCAAGCTCCACTATCTTCACGCCCTTGTTGTATCTTGACGTCATATCTATCGTCGCAAGTATCACTCGCTTTGCATAGCCGCTGTCGGTGACGATTATCACTTCGCCCTCATCGTCGTTTTGCCCTGCGTACACGACCTTGTCGCCCTCGTTGAGCTTTATTCCCTTTACGCCGCCTGCGGCTCTGCCCTGCACGGGCACCTCGCCAAGCTCATAGCGCAGCACCTGTCCCTGTGCGGTGATTTCCATTATCGTGCTTGCCTCGTCTACGACCTCGGCAGCGATGACCTTGTCGCCATCGGCAAGGTTAACCGCCTTGAAATACGCCTTGCTCACGGAATTGAATTCGCTAAGATCAACTCGCTTCACTACGCCCAAGGACGTAAACAACAGCAGCTCGCCTGCGGGTGCGCCCTCAAAGAACAGCAGCTTTTTCACTCTTTCGTTTGTGGCTGCGTCCTGATTGACGTTCAGCAGCTTAAACGGTTTCTCTCTGAATTTCTTTTCGGGAATATCCGTCACGTCTATCCTTGCAAGGTTGCCGAGGTCGGTTATGACATACAACGTGCCCTTGTTGTTGACGGACGCATACTGCACGGGCAGTGTATCAAAGCTCATAGATTCTATGTCGTTTCTTGCCGTAACAAACGCCTTTTGAGACATAAAGCGCATATATCCGTCGCTGTTCACGACCAAAATTCCGTCACGGTATTGCACCGCTTCCGCCTCGCTCGGCGACGAATAGCTTATCTGATTTTCGCTGTCCACAAGCACCGTCATACGTGGCGAGTTTTGTTTTTTCTTCACCTCGGCAAGCTCACGCTTGACAATGGAAAACTGCTTTGCCTTTGAGGCAAGAATACTCTCAAATTCCTCGATGCGGCTTTTGAGCATTGCAAGCTCTTCTTCCAGCTTTCCTACCTCGAGCTTTGCAAGGCTCTTGAGGCGCATATCGAGGATAGCCTGTGCCTGAGCGTCGCTTAGCTCAAAGCGCTGACGCAGCGTTTCCTTTGCTTTAGCGGTGGATTCCGCCTCTTTTATTATCTTTATAACCTCGTCAATATTTCTTATGGCAATGAGCAAGCCCGACACGATTTCCGCCCTCGCCTTTGCCGCCTTAAGGTCATAAGCGGTGCGCTTGTAAACCACCTGCCTTTGATACTCGGAATAATATCCGAGATACGCACGCAGGCTGAGCTGCTCTGGCTTGCCGTTTGCAATGGCCATCATATTGATAGATATTGCCCTTTCGAGATCGGTTTTTTTGTACAGCATATTTACAATGGCGTTGACGTCGGTGTCACGCTTACACTTCAGCACCGCACGCATACCCGTCTTGTCGCTTTCGTCCACGATATCGTAGACGTTTGCAAGCAAGGGCTCGTTGTTTACTGTCTTCATTTCGCCGAATTTTGTAAGCAGCTTTGCCTTTGACACGCCGTAGGGCATCTCGGTGATGACGATATTCTTTTTGCCGTTGTCGTCGTTTTCGATATGCAGTCTTGCACGCACTCTGCACTTTCCGCTGCCCGTTTCATAAATGCTTTCGAGGCTGTCTACAGGTATCAGAAAGCCACCCGTGGGATAGTCGGGACCGTGGAAGATGCCAAGCAGCTCTTTTGTGGTGATTTTAGGATTGTCGATATAGGCGATAACTGCGTCTATACACTCGCCCATATTGTGAGTGGGGATATCCGTTGCCAAGCCGACCGCAATGCCGCTTGCTCCGTTTACAAGCAGGTTTGGAAATCTTCCCGGCAGCGTCGTAGGCTCCTCGAGACTGTCGTCGAAGTTTGCCGTCCACGACACCGTATCCTTGTCGAGGTCACGCAAAAGCTCGAGCGCAAGTGCGCTCATTCTCGCTTCCGTATAACGCATAGCCGCCGCCCCGTCGCCGTCCACCGAGCCGAAGTTGCCGTGTCCGTCAACAAGAGGCATACGCATAGAAAAGGGCTGCGCAAGCCTTACGAGTGCGCCGTACACCGAGCTGTCGCCGTGCGGATGATACTTACCTAAGCAGTCGCCGACGATACGTGCGCATTTTTTGTGCGGCTTGTCTGGCGTAAGCCCCATTTCGTGCATGGAATAAAGCACTCTTCGCTGCACAGGCTTGAGCCCGTCTTCCACACGGGGAATGGCTCTGTCCAAAATGACGCTCTCAGAATAAGGCATCATCGAGTTGTGCAAAACATCCTCGAGCACGACGTCGAGCACGTTTTGATTGTATACGATATCTCTTTGCTGTTTTTTTGCCATATTTTATCCTATACGCCGAGCGGCGCAGTGTTTTTATGATTGTTTAGTCACCTTAAAGCCGTCCGTCTTGTTGAAGTCGGCATACTGATAGATATATTCCTTTCTCGGGGTGCTGTCGTCACCCATAAGTATGGATATTCGCTCGTCCGCAATCTTTGCGTCCTCTATCTTCACACGTGTCAGAGTGCGCTTTGCGGGATCCATAGTGGTATCCCAAAGCTGCTCGGGGTTCATCTCGCCCAAGCCCTTAAAGCGTTGCAATATTGCGTTTTTGCCCATCTTTTTCTGTCCCTCGGCGAGTGCGTTATCATCGTAGCAATACAGCGTTTCATTGTTTTTTTGCAAACGGTAAAGCGGAGGCATCCCGATATAGATATGCCCTTCCTCGATGAGCTGCCGCATATATCTGAAGAAAAACGTAAGCAATATCGCTCTTATATGCGCTCCGTCGTCGTCGGCGTCGGCAAGTATGATTATCTTGTCATAGCGCAGCGACGTAATATCGAAGTTTTGTCCGATGCCCGTGCCAAGCGCATTTATAAGCGTAGCGAGCTCTGCATTTTCAAGCACCTCTTTAAGTCCCTTTTTCTTTTCGACGTTGAGCGGCTTGCCCTTTAGCGGAAGTATCGCTTGAAAAAACCTGTCTCTCGCCTGCTTCGCACTGCCGCCTGCGCTGTCGCCCTCAACGATAAACAGCTCGTTTACGGCATAGTTTTTGCCCGAACAGCTCGCAAGCTTTCCTACAAGATTGAGCCCGTTGGTCACCTTGTTTTGCTGACGGCTGAGCGACTTTGCCTGCTTTACGGCGTCACGTGTCTTCATTGCGCCGAGCGCTTTTGCTATTATCTTTTCCGCAACGGCTTTGAAGCCCCTTTGCAGCAATAGCTCGCTAAGCTTTTCGGTCAGCAGACTTTCCACCTTTGTGCGGGCTTCCTGATTGCCAAGCTTCGTCTTTGTCTGACCTTCAAACTGTACGTTTTGCATTTTGACGATAAGCACGCAGGTCAAGCCCTCTCTGAAGTCGTCGCCGATGAGCGATGCGTCCTTGCCCTTTATCTGCTTTGAGGTGTTGCGCCCGTAGTCGTTAAACACCTTTGTTATCGCCGAGCGCAAGCCCACAACGTGAGTGCCGCCCTCGGGCGTGGGAATATTGTTGACGTATGCGTGCAAATCCTCGGTATACGTGTCGGTGTGCTGCATTGCGACAGCGACCTCAAAATTTTCGTCCTTAGCCTCAACGTATATGGGCTTGTCATAAAGCACGTTGCGTTTTCTGTTGAGAAACTGCACATAGTCCGCTATGCCGCCCTTATAACAAAACACGTCGTGCCTGTCCGTGCCGCCGTCAAGCGGAAGACGGTTGTCGTCAAGTATAATAGTCACGCCCTTGTTGAGATACGCCGATTCCCTCACACGCTCGGCTATCTCGTCGTACTTAAACTTTTCCTTGCCGAAAACACGCTCGTCGGGCTTAAACGTGACCGTCGTGCCCGTGCCCTTTGTCTTGCCTATCACGGTAAGCGGGGTTTTTGTAATGCCGCTCTTCACCTTGTTACCTATTTGCGGCGAGTGAAATTCCACCTTATAGAGGTTGCCGTCACGCTTGACCTCAACGGTGAGCCATTCAGACAAAGCGTTTGTGACAGATGCGCCCACGCCGTGCAGACCGCCCGAATAAGCGTACTGCCCGTTGTCGAACTTTGCGCCTGCGTGCAGCTGAGTGTATACGACTTCTACGCCGCTTATTTTAAGCTTCGGGTGCTTGTCGACAGGCACGCCACGTCCGTTGTCGCTCACCCTTGCGACGTTGTCGTCAAGCAGCTCAATTTTGACAGTATTGCCATAGCCGTTTGCGACCTCGTCAATGCTGTTGTCGATGATTTCCCAAAGGATATGGTGCATGCCCTGACTGCCCGTTGTGCCGATATACATACCGGGGCGCTTGCGGACGGCGTCCAAGCCTTCGAGAACGTGTATGTCTCCTGCATTGTAGTTTTTGTTTGCCATTTCTTCCTTAAAGCGTAATTGCGCTTATACTTATAATAATATAACTATTTTAACATATATAAAAAAACATATCAACCAAAATAAAGACACACTGCGGCGATTGCAAAATATTTTTTGTGTACTCAAATGCAGCATATAAGTTTACAATGAATTAACAACCAATGTTAATGCAGTGCATTGTCCTCACATAGAATAAACTCACCGAAATAACAAAAACCCGCATTCTAATGCGGGCTTTAAATCAAATTAGTTTTAGTTTTATCACTTTATCATTTCCTCTATCTTTGCGAGCATATCCGCATAGACTTCCTGATTGTTGATTTCGTTCAAAATCTCGTGACGGGCTTCGGGATAAAGCTTTATGGAAACATTTTTGACGCCGAGCTTTTTATATTGCTCATACAGCTTTTGGACAAGCTTGCCGTTGCCGCCTACGGGGTCGTTGCTGCCCGAGAAAATTGCAATGGGCTTGTTTTTGTCTATCTTTGCAAGATTTTGCTTTTTGTAGGACGATTTAAGCCCTGCAAAGAACCACTTGAAAAACGCCGTTGACATCACCTGTCCGCACTGCTCGTCAAGGCAGTATTTTTTGACCTGCTCTCTATCTCTTGACAGCCAAGCGAACATTCCCTCTTTTTTGAAGGGCTTATTGTATGAGCCAAACGAAAGATTGTTTGCAAGGTTCCCCACCTTTTCGCCGCCGCAAAGCGCATATTGAGTGCCGATGATTGCATTGCCCAAATTGAGCAAAGCGCCCTTCATCATTGCCGAGCCGCTTAGGATAACGCCGTCGTGCTCTTTACATTCCTCAATATATCTCTGTCCCACCATACTGCCGTAGCTGTGCCCGAGATAGATGACGGGCAAACCGAATTTTTGCTTGAGATACGACGTTATAGCCATTTCGTCACGCACGGTGTCCATATAGATGTTGCCCTTGTGATAGCCCTGTATGCCCTTTGCAGACTGCTTTGTGCTTGTCATTCCGTGTGCACGGTGGTCGTCAGCAAAGACGATAAAGCCGTTTTTATTGAGAAAATTTGCAAAATCGTCATAGCGTCTTGCGTGCTCCGCCATGCCGTGCGAAATCTGCACGACAGCTTTGGGATTTCTCACATCATCCCACAGATAACACTGAATAACAGTACCGTCAAAACTTGTAAACTTCTCGTTTTTCATAATACCCCCAACAATTTGTATGCGTGCATACTTTCAATACTGATATTATATTATCACAGCTATTTTAATATTTCAATATACAAAATAACACAAATGTCGATTATCTTAAAAAATTTTTGTCAGCAAAATACAGCCTTTTTTCGCAGAATTTTGACAAAACACGCATTTTAAATGTACATAAATATACAATAAAATGCTTTTTATGACTGTTTGCTTTCAGCAAACTTTTTTACACTCTGCGCATACTATGATAAACAAACAATTCGGAGAGTAAATTATGGCACAAAAATCAGACATTATCGTTTTTACAGGCGGTGGCACGGGCGGTCACATTTATCCAAATCTTGCGCTCATTCCCGAGTTTGAAAGAAGGGGCTTCAAAGCGGTTTATATCGGCGGCGACGGCAAGCCTATGGAACGCACTCTCGCAAAGAGCGCAAACGTAAAATACTACGGCTTGCCCGTAATAAAGCTTGTGCGCTCGATGTCGCCAAAGGCATTTATAAACAACGTCAAAATTCCACTGACGCTTACAAAATCAGTTTCGGAGGCTCGCAGGCTGCTTGAAAAAATAAGTCCCGTTGCGGTGTTTTCAAAGGGCGGCTTTGTATCCTTGCCCGTTGTGATGGCGGCAAAAAAGCTTGACATTCCCGTATTTGCGCACGAATCGGATTTGACGTTGGGGCTTGCAAATAAAATAGCAAAGGCATATGGCGCCACCCTGCTCAAGGCAAATCCGCATGCCGAATTCGACGCCGTGACGGTGGGAATGCCCTTGAGAGACAGTCTTTTCGGAGTAAAAAAGACGGAGGCAAAACAACGTCTCAACATATCCACGTCAAAAAAGATACTGCTTGTTTTGGGCGGCTCGTCGGGCGCAAAATTTTTAAACGAGCAAGTGGAAAAGCACCTTTCCGAGCTGACGTCCAAATATTTTGTTTTGCACGTATCCGGCAAAGGCATTGCCCCGTCCGCTGCTACGACGGCAAAAAAAGAGGAATTAAACAACGGCGCCGTGACCGTATCCCACAACAGCACCTCGCTCGCCATACAAAAAAACTATATACGATTTGAATATGCCGAAAATATCGCCGACTTCTATGCCGTAAGCGACGTCGTAATCTCACGTGCGGGCGCAACCGCAGTTTATGAAATATCCGCACTTAAAAAGAGGGCTATATTCGTACCGCTGCCAAAGGGCATATCGAGAGGCGATCAGATATTCAACGCCGAGCTTGCCGAAGAATTCGGCGCAATTACTTTATGCCAAAATGAAAGCTTTTCCGACAGGCTGCTGCCTACGATAGAAAAAGCCTTGCAAAATCCGCCTATGCGAGCGGTCACAGCCGACGCAAACGGAAAAATTGCGGATATTATATGTGATAGCATAAGGCGAGGTGAAAAATGCAAAGACAAAAAACCATCGCCAAATGGCTCGCAATAATTTTGCTGCTTACGGCAATAGTTGCCTGCTATGTAGCATTCAGCGCAATTTTAAACGATAAAACGCCCGTCGACCCCGACATCGCAGGTGCGGACAGCGACAACAAGGGCGACAACGTAAATAAGCCGTCCGACAGTGACGACCAAAAGCCTGCCCCGACTTATTCCGTCTTTCCGAGAGCGCACGAAACCGTGGACGGGCTCACCGTCCGCCATGTCGGCGGCGAGGCAAACGACGTGTTTTTGGACAGCCTGTATTTTGCGGGAAGCCGCTACGTCATATTTTATAGCGCATCTACGCAATATGACGTAAAGGACTGCGGCATACATATCGCCAACTTTTCAAGCGACAGCCTGCTGTCCGTCACGCAGATATCGCTTGCGGACGAAAGCTTCATATGCGCAAGCGTCGTCCAAAACGGCATACTTATCATCACAAAAAATGCCGCTCAGACAAAGCTGCGCCTTTATGACTCAGCCTGCCGCCTTACTGCCGAAAACTCGTGCAAGGCATATACTTCATATAAGCTTTACGTCACAAGCTCGAGCATACGCCTGTTTGCGGCGGATATATATATAAATGCGCTCACCGTAACAAACACTCTTGACGTCATACGCAGCAATTTTGTATATCCGCTGAACGGCTGCAATATAGTTTATGCCGCTTCCACCACAACAGCAGACACAGTTTTTGTACAACTGCCGCAAGGCATAGGTGCGCTTACATTCAACGCAAATATCGGTTTTAAATATCATTTTGAAATGTTAAACTGCCGTTTATTGCAGGTACTGCCTATAGCCGTAAACGGTAAGCCGTCCTTTGCACTGCTTGCCAAATGCGATGACGGCGTTAAAATAGCAAGCGTTGACGACAGCATGAATATCACTGCGGATTATCTGTTTAAGGACGCAAAAGCCGCCTGCGCAACTTTGGGCGAAAACAACAATATATATGTCATAGCCGACGGTGTGCAAGCCGTATTCTGCTCTCATCTCGAGCTTCAGTCCTCACAGGCGTTGCAGCTTGACGATACTCTTGAGACGCTCAAACAAGCTGCGCAAGATGATTTGACTTACACCGCCGTCGATGGTGAAAGAGGCTTGCTGATAGTTTCCTCTGGCTTGTCGCACTGCGTTGCAAGTCTTGCAGGCTCAAACGCTTCTACCCTGATAAGCTTAAGCGGCAAAAACATAAAGACCGCAAGAGAACGTGTTGTAAACGGCGTGTCAAAGCTGTCTGTTATATTTGAAGGCTCGTCCCAAAACAGCTTCGGATATATGTGCTTCGGCGCAAACGACGTGTTTTATGTCACACTGTAAAGCAAAAGCTTATTGACATAAAGCGGATAATGGGCTAAACTTATGGCATAAAATACATAGGAGCTATATATGCCTAAAAGTCAGCCTCAGCCATATTCCAATATGCCTGCAAGACTCGGAGTTTTGATAACAGGCTCCGTGCTGTCGCTTGCGAGCGCAGTGGTTGTGATTGTGGCGTGCCTTTATCTGTTTGTGCCGTCGATAAACATTACGGCAAGCGTTTCGCCATCCGTAATACTCAAGTGGCTTCTTATCGCCGCCCTCATAGGTAGCTTTATCGGCACGGTATTTACTGTTGCAGGCGCAAACACATCAAAACCGCTTGCGAGGCTTTCTATGTTTTTGTCTACAATGGCATTTATCATAGGCGCCGCCGTGCTCGTGATAATTTTGCTGTTTAGGACTATACTTCCGCTCGATGCAATACAACGTCTTGACAGTCTGATATTTTAGTGAATTTTGCAATATAGAAAGCGCCACCATACAGGTGGCGCTTTGATTTTACATTTTTATTTAGTTGTAAATATAATGCCTATCGTACCCGGCCCTGCGTGTACGCCTATGACAGGTCCTATAGGCTGACGCCATATCTTTGCGTCGGGCGCTATTTCGAGCAAGCGCTTTTCTATATCGTCGGCAGCAGCGCTATTGTCGGCGTCAACGATTGTGACTGCCGCCCCGTCTATCTGCTTGTATTTGTTTTTAAATTCCTCTACGATATAATTATACGCCTTTTTAAGCCCGTTTTGCTTGGAGCCGACGCCCAGCGTTCCATCCGATTGCACCGTAAGCACAGGCTTTATGTTCATCAGATTGCCTATCTTTGCTTTTGCGGGCGAAATTCTGCCGCCACGTGCAAGGTACTTCATATCCTCGACCACGAAGTATACAGCCACTTTATCCCTTATACTTTCAAGATACGCATATGTAGCATCGACATCCTCGCCGTGTTCACGGAAATACTTTGCGCCGAGATACACTAAAATGCCTGCGCCGACGCAGATGTTAAGCGTATCGAATCTGCGGAATTTTACACCCGAAAACTCTGCATTGAGTCTTGCAAGCGCAAGGTCCAGCGACTGGAATGTGCCCGAAAGCTTTGACGAAAACGCAATGTATAAGATGTCCTCGCCTTTTTCAAAATAAGGCTTGAAGATGTCATAATACATTTCCTCATTGAGAGCGGATGTAACCGCCTTTGCGCCGCCTCTCATACGGTCAAAAAACGCCTTTGCGTCAAACGTCTGTCCGAGATCCGCAAACTCCTCCACGCCGTCGACGGTGTAAGGCATACGTATCACGTTTATGCCATATTCCTCGGCATGAGTATACCAAAGCTCGCTATCTGTATCACAAAAAATTGTTGCCATGTTTTTCCTCCATATAACAATAATTTTTAATAAAACAAGTTTAATATATGTATCGCAGTTTGTCAACAAACGCACCGCTCTTGACGGCTTTTAAGCAAATCTTTTACAACTGTTAAAAATCGATTTTTGTAAGTATATGCGCTTAATTTATCAAATAAAACTTTTTCGGATATAAGAAAGGCACTCCGTCGGAGTGCCTTTTGAAACGGTCATGGTGGGGAGGATAAAATAAGACCGTTTCATATATTTACCGCATTGCGAGTAAATATCGTCAGTTTGCCACGTACACACAGTTGATTTCAATATCCTTGTGCAGTGTATTGTTTGCCGCCTTTTGCGCCCATATAATGAAGTCATGCAAGGTGCGGGCTGACAGCGCAAAGCCCATGTTATCGATATCGTCGCTTACGAGCTTGCTTTCCACAACTCCAAGCACTACGCCACGTCTGTCTATCATAGGTCCGCCCGAGTTTCCGCCGTTGACAGCGGCGTCCGTCATAATAAACGTGCCGGGGCCCCAGCTTGCTATTGATATGCCCGTCTGCGAGATAGTGCCCGACGTGATGCTGTTTGAGTCGCCTATACCCTCGGGATTGCCTATGAGCGCAACGGGAGTGCCTCTTGTTGTGCCCGTATCGGAAGTCGCAAGCTTAAGAGACTTGTGCCCCTCGCCGTCGGCATAATTGGCAGGTTGAGTGCCTATTATGCGCAGTATGGCAAGGTCCGCCTGATCGTTTTCGGCATTGAGCCCTTTTTCATTGTCATTGTACGCACCGTAGGCTACGATTTCCGTCGTGTAAGCGGTGCTGTTATTTTCAAACTTTGCAATTATCTTGCCGTAGCTTGCCCACTCATACCGATATGTCGTGCCGCCCCACCAGCCGCCGATAGAACCTACGGCGACAGATTTTGCGTAGCGTACGCAGTGAGCATTTGTCACGATATACCTTTGCAGAGTGCCGTCGTCGTTTGTGTCACTTATCAAAAAGCCCGTCGCCACGCCTGCGAGATTGCCTGTGTTGATACTTGCGTTTTCAGACTCAAACATATAAAGTCTTGCGACCGACGATGCGTAGTTATCGGCGATTTCGCCTATAGTCGTATCGAGTGCGTCAATGACCTTGTTTGTTGCAGAGTCCGTCACGTCCTTTATTACGTCCGTGCCTGCGAGAGCGTCGTTGACCGCTTGCTCGTAAATCTCTCGCATCTTTGCTTCCATCGTCTGTGCGTATTCCGCAGCGATGGACGTCTTGAGGGTGGATAACACGATGACGTTTACAACGACGAGCACGCACATCAACACCGCCAATATTATGCACAGAATAACGGTCAAATTCTTTTTGTTTTTGTGCTTTGGCTCCGGCGTATGATAGATAGGTGTCTTCTCAGGCTCGGGCGAACGCTGGTCGTCAAAAAAGTTATCGAAATCGTCCATACAGCTCCTCGTTTATTTTATATTTGTATATTATAGCCCGACAATTAAAATAGTATTAAATACTTTTAAAAATTTTACAAATTCTTCTGTTTTTTGCAAAATTCCGAATATCGGGCTCACGGGGAGCGATTTTCATATTTTTCGACGTATTTTCACCTCTCAATACTGCCTTGCGATAGCAACGAGTCTGAAATGTCCGACCATAACGACCTCTTCAAACCGATAGGTTATCCAATGCGCAGTTTCGTCGCCGTTTTGCTTGACATAGCTTTTACATTCACCCTCTATCCAATCCGCAGACCTCACGTCCTGAGCAAAGTAAACGTATAAATGCTGTTCCTCTTCATTCTCGCCCTCGGTCACGACCATAGTTGCGTGCAGAATATTGCCTATGCGATATCCCGACTGTCCGTTTAAGGTCATAGGCGCAGTGCGCTCGTATGCAACAGACGCCCCAGCTCCTTCGAGCCTTTCCACGACATTCTTTTCACGCATACCTATTTTCAGGCACGCCGTAAGTGTGACGGCAAGTACCGCCACCAACACAAGAGTGAAAATGCAAAGTGTCAAGCGTTTTCCTTTCATACGCATATGATAGCATTTATCCGCCGAAAAGTAAATAACAACTTTAAAACTGATATCCTGAAAAATCATAAATTTTTTATATTGCTTATATATTTTAAATTATATTTATTAGATAAATAATAAACCATAATTTGGCATACATATCGCAAGCCTGCCTACACACAATAATAACAGGAGGCAAGCATATGAAAAATTCACTTTTAATCGGCGCAATGCTTGGAATAGTCACTGCTACTGCTCTTTATTGCGGTACGTCAAACCATTCAATCAAAAAAGCAAAGCGTTCTCTCGTGAACAAGATAGAAGATGTATTGATGTAATCACTTCTTAATTGACCCTCTAAAAACACTGATCGTGTATCAATCTGGTTTGATTTTGATACACGATCAGTGTACATATATGGGATTTTACATAGTTGAAATTTTAAAAAATCTAATAAATACCTTATTAAATATTTAACAGTTAAATTAAACTAATCGCCATAAAACACTTATCGTGTTTTATTAAAATATAAAAAATCCGCCGAAATCGGCGGATAAAGCTTATTGTGCCTGACGTTTTTGATAATCGTCGATAGCCATACGTATGGCGTCCTCGGCAAGCACGGAGCAATGTATCTTTTGCGGAGGCAAGCCCTCAAGCTCGGTGATGACGTCCTTGTTTGTAAGCTTCAACGCTTCCTCAACGGTTTTGCCTATTATCATTCCCGTCGCCGTAGAGCTTGAAGCCACAGCCGCTGCACAGCCAAAGGTTTTAAACTTTGCGTCAACGATTATGCCGTCCTCAATGCGCATTGTGATTTGCATTATATCTCCGCAGGTCTCGTTGCCTACGGTACCTATAGCATTGTAGTTTTCCACCTCGCCCATATGCTGAGGATTTTTAAAAACTTCCATAACCTTTTCGTTGTACATATATTCTCCTTTGCAGATAACTGCGAAAACTTTATTTCTTTTTGTAAAGCGGCGACATTGCACGCAGCTTTTCAACTGTCTTTACAAGCTCGTCGACAACGTAGTCAACGTCCTCGACTGTGTTTTCCTTGCCAAAGGTAAAACGTATCGAGCCATGCGCCGTGCCTACGGGCACGCCTATAGCAAGCAATGTCCTTGACGGTTCAAGCGAGCCTGACGAGCAAGCCGAGCCTGACGATGCGCATATGCCGGCAAGGTCAAGCGAAAATAAAATGGACTCGCCTTCGATGTATCTGAAGCTGAAGTTGGCGTTGTTGTAGAGCCTTTTGGACATATCCTTTGCGCCGTTAAAATAAATTTCGTCTATTCTTTCAAGCACCTTGCTTACAAATCTGTTGCGCAGCTCGCCAACGTATTTTGCGGTTTCGTCTATATTTTCAACCGCTTCCTTCAGGGCGACCGCCATACCCACAACGCCGGGGGTGTTTGTGGTACCTCCTCTGTGCGCACGCTCCTGCTCGCCGCCGGTAAGCAGCTTTTCTATGCGCAGACCGTTGCGCACATAAAGTGCGCCCATTCCCTTAGGACCGCAAAACTTATGTGCCGACATTGACAGCAAATCAACACCGAGCTCTTTGACGTCGTATTTTATTGCGCCCGTCGCCTGCACTGCGTCGGTATGGAACAGCACGCCGTGCTTATGGGCGACCTCGCAAAGCTGCTTTATCGGCTGCACTGTGCCTATCTCGTTGTTTGCAAACATAACGGATACAAGCACAGTATCTTCTCTTATCGCCTTGTCAAGATCGTCCGCAGATACAAAGCCCTCGCCGTCGACGGGAAGATAGGTCACCTCAAAGCCGAATTTTTCAAGCTGCTTGCAGGTCGTATATACGGCAGGGTGCTCTATGACAGACGTAACGATGTGCTTGCCCTTGTCTAACAACTGCGCCGCTATGCCCTTTATCGCCCAGTTGTCCGCTTCCGTCCCGCTCGATGTAAAATATATCTCGCTCGGCTTTGCGCCTATGCAGTCCGCAATAGTTTGCCTTGCTTCCGTCACGGCTTTTGCGCCGTCACGTCCAAAGGCGTGCTGCGAGTTTGCATTGCCAAACATATCCGAAAAATAGGGCTTCATTGCCTCAAACGCTTTTTGTGAAAGCGGTGTCGTAGCCGCATGATCAAGATAAATACGTTTCATAATCTGCCTCTGTGCAGTGTTTCTAATATATAGTACATCTTTATTATTGCCAAAATCAAGCGCAATAATATTATTTTCTTATTTGTCCGTTTCCCTCGACAACGTATTTTACCGATGTCAGTTCCTTAAGAGCTATAGGACCTCTCACATGCAGCTTTTGCGTGCTGATACCCATTTCCGCTCCCAAGCCGAATTCATAGCCGTCCGTGAACCTCGTAGAGGCATTGACATACACAGCCGCAGCGTCCACGTATTTTGTAAAGTATTGCTTCGCCGCATTATCCTCCGTGATGATCGCCTCGCTGTGACGTGTGCCGTTGGCGTTTATGATATCCACCGCCTGCTCGACGCTGTCCACAACGCTCACAGTGAGCTTATAGGTCAAAAATTCAGTTTTATAATCATTATCACTCGCAACAGACAGCCACGGCGCTATCTCTTTTGCCCTGCTGTCGCCCAATACTTCCACCGAACAGCTCTTAAGCGCCTCGCAAACCGCAGGCACAAACTGAGCCGCAATAGCGCTGTCTACAAGCAAATGCTCCAAAGCATTGCAGGTGGACGGGCGCTGACATTTGGCGTTTAATACTATTTCTATCGCCTTATCGAAATCGGCGGTCTTTTCAACAAAAATATGGCAGTTTCCGCCTGCAGAGGCAATTACGGGCATTTTTGCGTTTTCAAGCACAAAATGCTTCAAGCCCTCGCCGCCTCTCGGAATTACGACGTCTACAAACTCGTCGTGCAAAAGCATTTCTCTGCCCGCCTCTCTGTCTGCGTCGTCGATAAAGCCTATCACGTCTGCGTCAAGCCCGCAGTCAAGCACGGCATCACGCATAACGCTGTATAACGCTCGGTTGGTGTTTAAGGCGTCCTTGCTTCCTCTCAGCACAACGCCGTTGCCCGATTTTAAGCAAAGCGCAGCCGCATCGACGGTCACATTCGGGCGTGCCTCGTATATAATGCCTGTCACGCCTAAAGGCGCTCTTACTCTCTTTAAGCTCAAGCCGTTTGGCAGAGTGCGCTCCTCAACGATTTCACCAACGGGATCGGGAAGACTTTCTATCTGCTTCAAGCCGTCAACCATTGCGTCAAATCTCTGTTGCGTAAGCGTGAGCCTGTCAATAAACGTGTCGTCCTTTCCGTTTTTACGGGCAAGCGCAACATCTACGCCGTTACTTTTTAAAACGGCGCTTCTGTTTGCTTCGTCGCAAAGTGCGGCAGCAATACATGACAGCATTTGGTTTTTCTGACAAGTGTCATAGCCAGCCAAAGCATATGAGGCACGTTTTGTGCGCTTTAAAATTTCAACAACATCTATCATACATATGCTACTGCCCCCGACGGTGCATCGAGGGCTGTTTTTTAATTTTGACTTTAATGTGAAATGTATTTCACATTTGTCTGACTATGTTATATCACCAACTTCAGACAATGTCAACTCTTATTTTATATTATTCCTCAACGGTGAGATTTGCGTTGTGATACACGTTTTGCACGTCGTCAAGCTCCTCAAGCTTGTCGATAAGCTTGATTATATTTGACTGCTGCTCGGGCGTGGGATCTACATAGTTGTCGGGGATCATAGACACCTCTGCAGACAGTATCTTTACGCCTGCGTCCTCTAAGCCCTTGCGCACATCAGTGAGTGCGGCGCTGTCGGTGTAAACCTCAAACACCTCGTCATCGTCGGAATTTATATCCTCTGCGCCCGCCTCGAGCGCAAACATCATAAGGTCGTCCTCGCCGATATCCTCTTTAGCAACGGTGATGACGCCCTTGCGCTTGAACATAAAGGAAACGCAGCCCGTAGTGCCCATCGAGCCGCCGAATTTGTCAAACAAATGGCGCACGTCGCCCGCCGTACGGTTTTTATTGTCCGTAAGCGCCTCTACGATGAGCGCCGTTCCACCAACGCCGTAGCCCTCGTATGTCATTTCCTCATAGTTGATGCTGCCCAACTCGCCGCTTGCCTTTTTTATGCTGCGGGTAATGTTGTCGTTGGGCATATTGTTGTCCTTTGCCTTTGCAATGACCTGCGCCAGCTTGCTGTTTGAGTTGGGATCGGGACCGCCCTCCTTGACTGCTACCGCCAATTCACGTCCGATTTTTGTAAAAATATTTGCACGGGCAGCGTCCGTTTTGCCCTTCTTCTGTTGAATATTGTGCCACTTGCTATGTCCGCTCATAATAAACTCCTATACTGTTTGATACATTGCCACCGCAGTTGCAACTGCGACGTTCAACGACTCTATTTGGTTTTTCATAGGCAAAGAATAGATATGCTTTGCCTCACGTTTTAAGCATTCTCTTACGCCGTGCGCCTCATTGCCTGCGACAAAGAGCACGGGAGCGTCTATCTCGGCGCCGATAATATTTTCGCCGCCCATATCGAGCACAGCGCTGTTGCAGTTTTGCATTAGCATCAAAGCCTGCGCCTCGTCGATATTACAAACTCTTGCCTTAAACAGCGAGCCGAGCGTCGCACGTATCGCCTTTGGCGAATACAAATCGACAGTGTCAAGCAAATATATATCGCAAAAGTCGCAAGCCACAGCCGTCCGCATTATCGTGCCTATATTGCCGGGGTCAGACACTCCGTCAAGCAGGAGCGCATTTCCGACAGGCAGCTCAAACCTCTCGCTCGGTATTTTGCAAACCGCCGCTATGCCATATGGCGTAGCCGTATCCGCAAAACTGTCCATAACCGCATCCGATACGCAAAATATGCCGTCCTCGACCTTGCGTGCAAAAAACATTGCCTGCGCCTCGTCAAATCTTGAGGACGTGGCAAGCACAAACTTCACTTCCACGCCGTCCGCCATATCCCGCAAAAGGTTGACTCCCTCTACCAAAAACAGCCCCGTTTCCACACGGGACTTTCTTTTTGCAAGCGAACGTGCAAGCTTGACAAGTCTGTTTTGAGTGGATGAGATTATATCCATAATGCTCGGTTTAGCGCAGCTTTGGCACTTTACGCACCAAAACTGCGAGATAAACGCTTTGTTTGTAATTTACAAAATGCGCCGTAAGCGCATTTTGAAAGGTTTTAAATTATGCAAGTGCTTTTTTTGCGTCCTCGCAAAGCACTGTAAACGCCTTGGGATCGCTTATTGCTATTTCGCTGAGCACCTTTCTGTTGAGGTCTATGCCTGCAAGCTTCAAGCCGTGCATAAGTGTGGAATACGTCATTCCGTTAAGACGTGCGGCAGCGTTGATACGTGCGATCCAAAGCTGTCTGAAATCACGCTTTTTCTGCTTTCTGCCAACGTAAGCATACACACCGCTCTTGAGCAGTTGTTGTTTGGCTACACGGTAAAGCGCATGCTTCCCTGCATAGTAGCCCTTGGCTTGCTTCATTATTTTTCTACGTTTTTTTACTGCGTTAACCGCTCTTTTAATTCTCATATCTTAGACCTCCTTATTTGTACGGCAGGAGTTTCTTCAACTCGTCACATCTTGTTTCGTCAACGTATTCGATTGAACGAAGGTCTCTCTTTCTCTTTCTTGTCTTCTTTGTCAGAAGGTGGCTGTGAGCAGAGTGTCCTCTCTTGTAAAGACCGTTTGCTGTTACACGGAAACGCTTTTTTGCACCGCTATGTGTTTTTTGCTTTGGCATAAGTCTGCCTCCTCTATTTTATTGCTTTGCCCTAAGGCTAAAATATTGTCACTTTTTTGTTGCGGGAGCAAGAATTGTAAATATCATTCTGCCCTCTTGCGTCGGCTTTTTTTCGACCGTACACTCGCCGACAAGCGCTATATAGTCCTCAACGATTTTGACTGCGATCTCGGGATGAGCCTGCTGACGTCCCTTGAGCCTTATAGACGCCTTGACCTTGTTGCCGTCCGTCAAAAATTTTGCCGTTTGCGCCGCAAGCCTTTTGGTATCGCCAACGTCTATGGTCGCAGACAGGCGGATCTCTTTTATCTCGGTGACGTGCTGATTTTTCTTTGCCTCTTTTTCACGCTTCTGCTGCTCATAGCGATACTTGCCGTAGTCCATAAGCTTGCAGGTTGCAGGCACAACGCCCGGAGGTGTGACCTTGCAAAGGTCAAGCCCCTTGCTTTCGGCTATCGAAAGCGCTTCACGGGTGGGAATAACACCGTAAGCATTGCCGTCCTCGCCAATGAGGCGCACTTCCCTGTCCTTGATCTGTTCGTTGATAAAAAGTTCTTTCAAATGATACTCCTTGCACTGCGTGCGATTTTGTTGCCGACAATAAAAAATGTCGGAAAGCAAATATCCGACACCTAAACTTTGGCTGACAGCCAGTATTTTAAGTTCATTCAACCACGTCGCTTCGCTGATGGTGAAAGGGATTACCTTTGCTTTGCTCAATCATATTATCAAATACAAATTGCTTTGTCAATCGTTTTATCAAACTGAAAGACAAAATTCAGATTATTATATTGTCAATAAGATAATATTATGTACTTAAAATATAAATAACAGATAAACAGCATTTAAAAGCGCCGCTTTCGCAGCGCTTAAAATCATATTATCTGCGCTATCATAGCAATGCTAAGTGCGACAGTCGCTATAAACGTCGCTATCCACACCGCAAGCGCAACCCAGCCTATAGGTCTTTTGTTCACCCTAAGCTGATATATCATAGCGACAAGCCCACGCAGCGTAAATTCAAACAGTCCCACAACCATCAGCAAAGCAAGCAAAACTATAAACACCATGGCTACGATGCCGCCGTCGCTCTTTAAAAGTGCCGACACGCCAAACGCACAGAGTATGACCATCGTAGCGCCGACAATGGACGTGATGATCGACTGTACGCCGAAATAAACCGACTTTTCACGCTTTTCGGGATCCGAAATTATGCGGTTGTACCACATACTCAAAGTCGAAAAATACATTATCAATTTCCAAAAGCTATTCATAAACACACCTTCTTTAATACATAATAACACATAAACGGCGCTTTAACAAGATATGGCTTGCATTTGGTTTCAAATTATGACTCAAATTTCTCGACACGCATTTTTAATTTATATTTTGTCCTAAGCTCGGCAATACTCTTCATCATATCTGATTTGTGATGTGCGTCTATTGCCTGCTGATCCTTCCAACGGTCGATAAGCAAAACGGTCTCTTTGTCGTCCATAGGCAAAAAATATTCATATTTTTCATTGCCCTCTTCCGCCCTTACAGCGTCGACTATGCCGCTTGAGCGCATCTCGTTTGCAAACTCTATAGCGCTGCCGTTCTTGCCCGTGTAATAAATGTTGACTGTTATGCTCATATCCACCTCACTGCAAAATGTTGTAAATGGATATTAGCACAATCGGCACAAAAAAACAATACGCAAATGTACCGACAAAGAAATGTTGCAAAAATATCCTCAAATGCAAAACAACATTTGACACTTGTCAAAAGAATTGATATACTATTAAAGCATTAAATCGATAAGCGCTTGGAAGCGTATCGAAGTGGTCATAACGAGGCGGTCTTGAAAACCGTTTGGGTGCAAGCCCACAGGGGTTCGAATCCCTTCGCTTCCGCCATTGCTGCTATGGCTCAGCAGGTAGAGCACGTCCTTGGTAAGGACGAGGTCACCGGTTCAAGTCCGGTTAGCAGCTCCATAAAAAAACACGGCACACCAAAGTGTCGTGATTTTTTATACAACGATAAAACAGAATTGTACAGTGACTGCTCGTCCTTACCAACCCTATCGGGGTCCCCATAAATTTTTAATTTGTGGGGTGATCTGACGAGGTCACCGGTTCAAGTCCGGTTAGCGCACTGCGTGCGCAAATTTTGTTGTGAACATAAATGATACTTGCCTTTGGAAATATGTAATAATATAAAATACGAAGATGACACATCTTCAAGCCGCTCACCATACGTCATCGTCGAGCACAGAATTTAACTTTGCCTCTTTTGCCTTTTTGCGCTTCCCTGTTTTATTCTCGTGCGATAGGGCGATAAAAAACAATATCAACTGCACCCCGAAAATTGCGCAACCTGATGATAACAGTGCAATGCCCGTTACGTCCTTTGCGCCTTTCTCAACCAAAATGACAATGCCAAACAAAACCAAAAAGAAAACTGCACAGCTTACAAGCACGCTCAAAACCTTGAGCGTCACTCTCTGCCACTTTTTAAACTGAGCGTCGGGCACTAATATCTCGGCAATTTCGAGATACATTTCCATTATGATTTCAAGCAGTATTTCCATATAAATAATATTATATCAAATCTTAGCATTTAGCGCAACATCATCTTTATGCACACAAAAGCCCCGTATAAACGGGGCTTTCTGGACATTATCAAAGCATTGTAGCAAATACGATTTTTTGATATTGATTTGTGCCGTATCTTATAATTACCATTTCGGACGTATAAAACGCTTCTGCTCTTCTGTCAAATCGAGGCCAAGCGTTCCGCCCGGATTCATAATATTGTCGGGATCGAAATGGTGCTTCAGCACTTTGAGAATTTCCATCTGACGTGTGCCTATCTGACCTTCCAACCACGGAGCGAAGAATTTGCCTATGCCGTGATGATGCGAGATCGCCGCTCCGCTCTTTTGGATATGATCGAGTATTCCGCTCCAATAGTTGACGAAATCGTCGAGCGTATTCATTTTTGCGATGAATATAAAATACAGATTTGCGCCCTGCGGATAGCAGTGTGACATATGCGTCATACAAATTGTATCGGGACGGCTGTGGCAGTATTCACGCACCAACTGATGGACGTGCTCCATCTGACTCCACGTGACGGAGCACTCGAGCGTGTCTGTCATAACGCCGAAATCCTGCATAGTGTCACGCAGATACGGATCGTTGAAACGTCCCTTTTCCCAAGCGGACGTCACAACGCCCGTAAGGCTCATTGCGCCGTGTTTTCTGCAAATGCGCTTTACGTTTTTAGCGATGTTTTTGCAGAAGCCTTTTTCGCCGTCGGTGAAGCCGAGGAACAGGCAACGCTGATGCTGCTTATATCCTAAGCTGCCGAGCATCTTGCCGAGAGGGCTTTCCGCAACGCCGTAAAGGTGCATCATCATATCCGTTTCTTCGGGGTCGGACAGACGGAATACGCTGGGATGTCCACATTCGCACTGCATGATTTCACGTGCGGCGTCCATTGCCGTTTCCCAATCCTTAAACATAAAGCTGAATTTATAGTGATTTTCGGGCATATAGCGGAATACCTTAAGAGTCACGTGCGTAAGAACACCGAACGTGCCCTCGCTGCCCATCATTATCTGATTGATGTCGGGTCCCGTAGCTTTTGCGGGGAACGGCTCCGTCTTGACGATACCCGTAGGAGTAGCATATTCCTGCGCTATAACGATATCCTCGATTTTTCCATAATAAGTGGAATTCTGTCCTGCGCCTCGAGTTACCGTCCAGCCGCCTACCGAGCTGTATTCAAAAGATTGCGGGAAGTGTCCACAGGTGTACGCACGCTTTGCTTTGAGCGTCTTAACGGCATTGTTTAGTATTTCTTCGAGCTTTGGACCGCTCATTCCCGCTTGCACTGTAATGGTCTGATCCGTTTCGTTAAAGGATATAACTTTGTTGAAATGACGGCGCATATCGAGGCTTATTCCGCCGCAGATAGGCTCGACGCCACGTGTAACGGAAGAACCGCCGCCATATACGTAAAGCGGAATTTTCTCCTCTGTGCACAGTTTTACGATTTGTTCTATCTGTTCCTTATTCTGCGGATAGATAACCACGTCGGGGACGTTGTCCGCAATATGCTCACGCAAACGCAAAAGATCGAACATAGTTTTGCCGTACGCCACGGACAGTCTGTCGTAATCATCGACAGAAACATTATCCTTGCCTGCGATATTGCGCAGCTTGTCCAAAATTTCCTCGCTCAACGAACAGGGCTTATCGAGCTTCACTTCTTCAAGTCCGAGCGGCTCGTCATAGTCCTTGAAATCGTCATCGGTAAGATGAAATATTTCTTTCATCAGCTTATACAAGTTTTCTTTTGGAATTTTGTTAAAGTTGGGATCGCCCCATTTGAATATAGAACGATAGCTTCTTGCGGGCGGCGTTTCAAGATACCATTTCGGTTCAAAATCTTTGTAAGGTTTGCTCATTTTTATAATCTCCTTATTATTATTCAGTTTAAAAATCTTTTGTTATACTAAGCCGTTTCGGGCTTTCGTACTGTTTTTCTCAAGGCTCGTATCAACCCTTTTGCTTATCCATATACATATAAAACGGCTGTAGCTTTTTGTAAAGCTTCATATATACATTGTGATATATTTCGTTGTAAATCTTTGCAGTTTCGGGATTAGGCTTAAAAACATCTACAAAACGCACCATATTTTCCACTGCGTCGTCCACCGTCTTATACACACCGCAAGCCATAAATGTTATTATTGCAGCGCCCAACGCACACGTTTCGTGCGTCTGCACACGTTTGACGGGCCTGTTAAAAATGTCCGCCGCAATTTGGCAAATGATATCGCTCTGCGCACCGCCGCCCGACACCGTAACGAAATCTATCGGCTGATGTCCTCTTCTTTCCATGCGTTCAAGCCCTTCCCTGAGCGCATAATCTATGCCCTCGATTATGGCACGGTATACATGGGCACGTGTATGGCAGTCGTTAAAGCCAATTATAGCGCCCTTTGCTTCGGGATTAGTCAGCCCCGCCTGCCAAAATGGCTGCAATATCAGTCCGTCGCTGCCTGCAGGGATCGCACTCATTTCCTCATTCATCAGAGCCTCGGTGCTCTTGCCCGTTTCCTCCGAGCGTTTTTCAAGGTGCTGAGCGAAATTCTTTTTAAACCAGCTTATCATCCAATATCCTCTGAATATCTCTACCTCGGGATTGTAATATCCCTTGACGACCGACGGATAGCTGGGCATAAACGGTTCGGGCTCAAAATACTTTTTGCTTGAAAACTGAACAGTGCTTGTCGTGCCGAAGGATACGCTTGCAACGTTGCTTGCAAGGCAGCCGCCGCCCAAGGTTTCGCAGCTTTTGTCCGAACCGCTGGCAATAATTTTAAGTCCGACCGGCAGACCGGTAAGCTCGGCTACTTCTTCCGTAACCGCTCCCAAAACGTCGCCCGGATCGCAAAGCGGCACCATCATTTCAAGAGGCAGATTGAATACGGGGAAAAGCAAATCGTTTTTCTTAAGCCACGTTTTCTTTTTGCTGCTGAAAGGTAAATGTGCAATTATCGACGCATAAGATTCTACCAGTTTGCCCGAAAGCTTAAAGTTGAGATAACCTGATATAAGCGCAACCTTATCGACCTTTTTCCACACCTCGGGCTCGTTGTCCTGTATCCAGTTTGTAAGCACACGTCCCCTTATGGCTTTCAGCGTGCGTGACATACCTACAAGATTAAAGAGGAAGCGTTGTTTGAAAGGCAGCTTTTTAGACGTATCGGCGGTGCGCATATCGCTCCACAGTATACAGTTGCGAACGACCTTGCGCTCCTTATCCAATAAAACTGCGGTATCACGGAATGTGGATACCGATATCGCCATAACGCTTGACATAAGATCGGGACGTTTGTCGTTTATTGCCTTGGTTATGCCGCACAGCACGCTCCAATACATATCGGCGGATTGCTCCATATAACCGTTTTCCTTTGACAAATACGGCTTATAGCTCACCTGCTCTTTTATCAGCAGATTGCCCTTTTCGTCAAAGACGATCCCTCGCATGCTTTGAGTGCCTACGTCAATCACCAACACGTTGCTCATTTTTCCCTCCTTATCGATGCCGCACATTGCTTACGCAAAATACGGCAGCATATCCCCTATTAAATCTATTTGCCGCTCAAATCAAAGCATTTCGGACGTAGTGATCACATTGATATCCGTCCCGCATACTTTTTCAATCAGGACCGTCCCTATAGGCACTCTTTTGTCAAGAGTAAACTTGGATAGTTCCCTGATAAATTCAAACATTTTATCCTTTGGAATTTCGCCGTCCGTGCGAACAGATACAACAGGATATCCGTCCACCGTCGTTCTGACGGAGCTTGTAACGCTTCTCATAGGGCACGTAAGCTCCGATATGGCGAAGTTTTCGCCCCGTTTACACCTTGCGCCCTGTACTGTCACTCCGCCGTCGGTTTTGTCCACCTGAAGTCTGCAGCCGTTTGGGCAGACGATACATACCATATCCATATCAGCCCTCCTTCAATTCTATCAAGATTTGTTCGGACGCAAGATCAGCCGCCGAATAATCTATCACAACTCTTTCCATTTCGGGCGGAAGCAATTTAGCAAAACGCTTGCTGAAAATTTCTTTGCCGCCTACAGTAACCGTCAGCTTTTGTTTGGATAGCTCCTCGCTTGCACGGAAATACGTTATGACCTTGCTCACGTCCGCATTGACGTCGAGCATTTGCGGAACCATATACAAAAACTTACCCTTGACCTTGACGGGAACGAGCTTTCGTTTTCCGCAAGGCTTGCTTGCGTCCTCGCCTGCCGTCTCGCCGCTTTCGGACACGTAATCGACCAAATCGTTTACGTGAAGCGCATTTCCGCAAGCATATACGTTGTCCGTGAGCGTCTGACAGTTTTGGTCGACTATCGCACCCTTGGTTTTTGGATCTATTTTTACAGACAAATCCTTTGCCAACTCATTTTCGGGTATCAGTCCGACCGCAAGCACCAACGTATCGCAGTCTACTATCCGCTCTGTCCCTGATATGGGACGCATTTTTTCGTCCACTTGAGATACCTCGACCTGCTCCAGTCTGTTTTTGCCTATGACACGGGTGACCGTAGTTGACAAATGCAACGGAATATTAAAATCGTGTAAACATTGATGAATGTTGCGTGTAAGGCCCGACGGAGTGGACTTAGCCTCGTAAACGCCTTCCACCGTAGCGCCTTCCAAAGTCAAACGCCTCGCCATGATAAGTCCTATGTCTCCGCTTCCGAGAATGACGACCTTGCGTCCGGGCATAATACCCAAAATATTCACGAGATTTTGCGCCGCACCTGCCGTATAAATGCCTGCGCAACGGTCGCCCTGAATAAAAATGCCGTTGCGGGTACGCTCTCTGCAACCCGTAGAAAGAATGATTTTATCACATTCCACGGTTTTTACTCCGTCCGCACAGACATAAGTAAGTTTATAACAATCGTTCTTGACTATGTTTGTCACAAAGCTGAACAGGCTGACGGTTACGTTTGTATCACGCAATTCCTTGATAAATCTATCTGCATATTCCGGTCCGGACAGCTTTTCGCCGAAACGCACCACCCCGAAACCGTCATGAATACACTGTTTAAGTATTCCGCCCAAGCGAGCCTCTCTCTCTATAAGCAGCACGCTTGCATTTTTGCTTGCTCTTATGGCTGCTGCAAGTCCTGCGGGACCTCCGCCGATGACCACTACGTCGTATTTCATTTCCGCACCCCCAAAACTGCTATATCTCTTTGATGTTGCCGATCGCAACATAGCTTCCGTCGTCGCCCTTTTGGACATCACAGTAGTCAACTCCAAGCTCCTCGGCAATGGTCTTGACAACCAGCGGCATACAGAAACCGCCCTGACAGCGTCCCATACCTGCACGGACACGGCGTTTTACGCCGTCCACCGTAGCGACCTTAAGCGGATTGTTTATTGCTTGCTTGATTTCGCCAAGGCTTATCTGCTCACAACGGCATATCATCTTGCCGAAATCCGAATTGCGCTTAATGAGCTCATCCCTCTGTTCGTCGGAAAGCGATTTGCACCTTATTGGCGCATTGCGATGAGGATCGAAATTGGGGTTTTCCGTTATCTGAACACCCAAAGACTGTAGCATATCTTTTGCCATCTCCGCTACGTCCAACGAAAAGGCGGGCGCCGCAGTAAGACCGGGAGACTGTATGCCTGCAACGTGTATGAGATTGCGGACCTTTGCGCTGCGTTCTATGATAAAGTCCTCCTCGTAAGACGGCGCACGCACGCCTGCAAAATACGCAATTATGGCTGCCCTCTTCATAGACGGACAGCAGCGTTGCTGCTTGTTAAACACCTCGTCTATATCGCAAGAAGCCGTAGACGTATCTTCACGCAGATAAGTTTCGTGTGCGTTTGGTCCGAGCAGAATATTTCCGTCGACGGTTTTAATAATGCCGCCGCCCTTGGTATTTTTATGCTCTTTCAGCGTTTTAAGCGTAGGAGAAAGGCTTATTGCATTTGACGGAAGCCCGTCCGACTTTGGATCCAAAAGCAAATCTACGCCCTTACGAGGGTGTATAGAATAATATCTGTCTCCCGCCATCTGAGCGATTTTGTCCGCAAACACGCCCGCACAGTTGATGACGCATTTTGCGGTGAATTTTCCACGGTTGGTGGTGATTCCTGTGATTTGGCTGTCGGTATGCTCTAAGGAAAGCACCGCAGTATCAAGGGATATCGTAGCCCCGTTTTGCACGGCGTTTTCGGCATAAGCAATGGTAAGCTTATACGGTGATACTGCGCCCGTAGACGGTATCTTCAATGCGCCGACGGCAAAGTCCTTCACAGTCGGCTCTATAGCGCAAATTTCCTTTTTACCTATTATTTCAACGTCGGGGATATTGTGCTTTTTCGCACGGATAAGATATGTACGGGCTAAAAATTTTATAAGCCTCGAGGTAAATATGACGTATTGTCCTGCACGCTCGAATTCCACGCCCAAATTGCGGCAAACGCTCTCGTACATTGCGT
Source organism: uncultured Christensenella sp. (assembly GCA_910584155.1). Lineage (GTDB taxonomy): Bacteria > Bacillota > Clostridia > Christensenellales > CAG-917 > CAG-475. Next base: position 129,303 of record CAJTYG010000006.1, read on the forward strand.
TTCCTCTTGTGACGTAATGCAGTTTTTTACACTTATGCTTGATATCAATGCCTGCGTGCACCATTCCGTCGTTGGCTCCGCTTGCGCCGTGAGCTACGTCCGAATGTTTTTCACACACCAAAACTTTTAAATTATATTTGCAAAGCTCTCGTGCGACCGAGCAGCCGGAAATGCCGCCGCCTATTATCACAACGTCCCACTCTGTTCCCTCAAGCTTGTCATCACACACGGCAGGCAACAGCGGAGGACGGTCTTCGCCGCCTGTAAAACGAATGTCGTTTACAACATATTTTCCGCTCTTCTTATCAACAAAAAGCTTGCCGATTTCAACGATTTTGCCCCAGTCGTCGCATTCGCCTGTAACAATAATGCTGCGCTCGTCTTGAGTCGCCTGCACCTTTACACCGTATTTTTTGTAAACACCGTTTGCGATTTTTGCCAAATTCATTTTGATACCCCTTATTAACTGATAGATCGATCGCAAAAAAACAATCATAAGTGCTATCTGTTTAATTATATTGTAAGACTTTTTATACAAATGTCAATATTCGTTTTTGTTTTTGGCACGGTATATTTAAAATGGTTCTATTTTATATATGTTTATAAAACAAAGTGATTGATAATACCCTAAAAATCAATGTTTTTATAACGTTTTAAACTTCTTATTCTATTGCGACCGAAATAAAACAGCCTTTTCCTGTTTAAAAAAGCTGTCTGAATTTTACATAAAAACGGCTCCGCATTTGCAGAGCCGTTTCGTCTTAAAACTAACTGTTTGCTTCGCCGTCATCATCATCCGAATTCTCTTCTATCGGGTCTTCGGGCACGATGATTTCTTTTATCATAAATTCTCTGCCCGAAAGCAGATCCTTTTCAAAAGAATTGCATTTGGGGCAATAGCCTTCATACGCTATGACGTTAAATATTTCACCGCAGTTTTGACATTTTGCCATTCCGGGCACAACGTCAAGCTTGAGCTTGGTATTCTTAAAAAACGGCTTCGTATCGGTTACAGCAGGCCAGCACTCGTCAAGATAGGCAGGTATCACGCCACACAGCTCTCCTACCTGTAAAACTATGGTATCCACCTCTGGCAGGTTTTGCTCCTTGACCACATTTTCGACCACTCTTACGATCTCAAAGACTATTCCTAACTCGTGCATAGCTTACTCCTTTGGAGTGATCGGCTTCGTTATGATCCTACCCACACGCTTGACGGCATGCTTAGCCATTTCGAGAGGCAGTTTTTCATACACCTTAGCGACGACGGTTTTGTCGTTTCTGACAAGCTTTATCGCATCGAACTTGCACTTTGTAGTACACTGTCCGCAGCCTACGCACATATATGTATCCACTTTCGCCGCACCGCAGCCCAAGCAACGGGACGTTTCAGCTTTCATTTGTTCCTCTGTAAATGTCGCTCTTGTATCCTTAAACGTACCGTCGTTTTCTTTCAGATGCAGCGGACGCTGACGTTTTGTGTTGTCATAGCCCGTAAGCTCAAGATTGTCTTTGTTAAGCTCGACGTAGAATCTTCTGTCTCTGCCGTACTTTTGAGTTTGTCCCGGCCACACGGCTCTGTGCAGCGAGATAGCGCCTTCCTTTCCGCCTGCGATTGCATGGATAGCAAATTTCGGTCCCGTAACGCAATCGCCGCCTGCAACAATGTTGCTGTCTGCCGTCACAAAGAACTCGTCCACCTCAACCGTCTTGTTTTTGTTGAGCTTAACGTTTGTTCCGTCAAGCAAGGATCCCCATTCGATAGTCTGACCGATAGATACAAGGACAAAATCTGCGTCTACGGTAATCGTATCGTTCTCGTCGTATACAGGAGCAAATTTGCCCTCTGCATTGAAGACGGATACGCATTTTTTAAACTCTACGCCCTTGACTTTACCGTTTTCGGTAATAATACGCTTTGGTCCGTAGCCGTTGTTGATGACTATCTTTTCATATTCCGCTTCTTCTATTTCCTCTTCCAAAGCAGGCATTTCTTTTCTTTGCTCGAGCGCATACATATTTACGGTCGCTGCTCCGCATCTTGTAGCAGTCCTTGCAACGTCGATAGCAACGTTTCCGCCGCCTACTACGATGACGTTTCCGCTTAGCTTATCGGCTTTGTCCAAAGCTACGTTTTTAAGGAAATCAACGCCCAAAATCACGCCGTCCGCATTTTCGCCTTCAACGCCGAGCTTTCTGCCGCCGCTTGCTCCGATAGCGAGATAGAAGCCGTCGTAACCTTCCTTTTTCAAGTCGTCTATGGTCTTATCCTTTCCTATCTCAACGCCTGTTTCAAATTTTACGCCGAGCTCACGGAGTATTGCGATTTCAGCGTCGACAACGTCCTTTTCAAGTCTGAAAGCAGGAATACCCAGAGTGAGCATACCGCCGAGCTTGCTCTCTTTTTCAAAGACCGTGACGCTGTAGCCGTCCACTGCAAGATAATATGCGCAGGACAATCCGGCAGGTCCCGAGCCGATGACGGCGATATTCTTCATAGAATAATCGTGTTTCTTTTTCGGGATAAATCTTTGGCTGTTGTCCTTGTCCTTATCTGCGATAAACTTTTTGATTTCGTCTATTGCAACGCCCCTATCGATTTGACCACGAGTACAGGCGTCCTCGCATTTGTGCGGACAAATTCTGCCGCATATCGCAGGCAGCGGATTTTCTTTCTTTATAAGCTCAAGAGCTTCGGTGTATTTCCCGAGAGACGCAAGCTTGATGTAGCCCTGTACGGCGATATGTGCGGGACAGGCGGTTTTACACGGTGCCGTGCCTGTTTCAAGAGTATCCTTTCTGTTCTCTCTGTAATCTACGTTCCATTTGTCCTTGTGCCAAACGGTATTGCGAACGGTGTCGTATTTTTCTACTTCTATAGGAGTTTTCGTACACAGCTTTTGTCCGAGCTTTACCGCATTGGTCGGACAGTTTTCGACGCATTGGCCGCAAGCGACGCAGTTATCCTGATTTATCTCGGCATGGTAGTTGCTTCTTTCTGCGTCGGGGCACTTGAACATCGTTGAGATTCTTATTGCAAAACAGGAGCATGCGCAGCAGTTGCAGATAGCGGCGGACTCACCCGGTCCCTCAAGGTTGGGCATTTGGTGCATAAGTCCGTTTTCTTCCGCTCTTCTGAATATTTCTTCGGCTTCCTGTCTTGTTATTTGTCTTGCTTTGCCTGTTTTGATAAAGTATTCTGCACCTGTACCCATCTGAACGCACATTTCTTCTTCCAAGTGACCGCAGCCCTCGCCTATCAGTCTTCTTGAGCGGCGGCAGGAACACGGTGAAACAGAAAATGTATCATATTTGTCCAGATAATATGAAATTTTTTCATACGGCACTGCGGCTGAATCGCTTGCTATTGCGGATTCTATGGGTATGACTCTCATCATACTTGCACCGTACGGCAGCATTGTTCCCATAGACTCCATAAGTCCTCTTGTATAAGCTTCAAACGCTTTGGCGATTTCGGGATGCTTGTTGACGTTTTCCGTACAGCCGACCATCATTTCCAAAGTGCCCGGTGCGAATATCTGCATAAAATAGAGCGTCTGACCGTTTTCAGTGTAAATCTTCAACACGCCCAGATGTCCCAGTCTGTCAAGGATCTTTTTTGTATCGTCAAGCGACTTACCGCATTTTTTTGCGATATACTCAAGCGTCCTCGGTTTTCTCAAACCCAGACTTGCCGCAACGTCCGCTTCTTCGTCGGTCAGACAAGCAAGCGCATAGTATTCGGGCGATTCTTCGGTAATTTTGGTCATCATTCCTGCGATACCGCCCATTACCTTGACAAGGTGAAGGATACTTTTTCTCATAGCCATAATTGTTTACCTCATTTTTGTTTTCATCTATAAATATTTTTAAAATGCGCAATATATACTGTATATTTATAATCATAAATATTGCCCGTTTTAAAAACACAGTAGCGTTATTTATTACTTTAGTTTCAAATGATAAGCTTCTTAATCACTATAAGCTCATCTCTCGATTTTAAGACGTCGCCCCGTTTGCAACGGCAAATCATAGCAAAATCTTATATTTATCGGGAACGGCATTGTCTATCTGTCTTGCAAGCTCTTCCTTTGAAATACGCTTTTCATTGAACGTCCAGTCTTTAACCGCATAAAGGCAGCCGTAAATTATTATCTTTGCGGTATATATTTCATCCTCCGACAGCGCCCGCCCGTGCTTCTCAATACACTTCTCATTCATCCTATTAAAAGAGTAATCGAATACGAATTTATCGTAGGAATTGGCTCCTGAATATAAAAACGCATTTCTTATTCGCACGATGTCCTTTTCTATAAAAGCTAAGATACTCGTAAACAGTTCGTTCCAGCTTTTGCATGCGTTATACAAAAATATGTCGTCGAGCACTCTTTTGTAGTTGTAATTCATAACGTCATACTTATCAAGAAAATGTCGATAGAACGTAGATTTTGAAACGCCTGCGCTTTCAATGATCATATTTATCGTTATCCTATCGATCGGATATTTTCTAAAAAGCACATTGAAGCAATCCGTAATATGTTGTTTTGTAATATCTCTTGACATTCTCCGACCCGCCATCGGGGATATTTTTTTGCCCCGCTCTTTCAAAGACATTATACTATAAATCAATAATATCATATCAATAAAAATTTATCAATACAAGTGGTACTTTTTGCCATATCTGTCTCAAATAGTTACTAATTTGCATTTCGTTCTTGCGTTCGGTATTTACAAAGCGCCCGCCGATAATATATATTTATTAAAGAATTATTAAAATTTTCCGAGCACATCGGAAAAGGGGGCAATTATGGATAACGAAAAAAAAGCCAAACGGGCCGAAAGGCTCAAAAAAATGTTTGCTCCGGGACCTGAAGCAATGGACTACAAGGTGACGCCGGGACTTGACACCATTCTCAAATGGTTTATGTTCACGGTGACCATACTCGGTGTGTCCGTTTTGACGTCAAAGTTCCAAGTTTACGCAAACATTCCGTTCAACATCGTTCTCGGCGTTTTGGTGCTGATAGCAATGAAGCCCGTCTTCTTTGAAACGCTGAAGCTTTCGACGCTGCTTGTAGGAAGAGTTCTCTGCCTATTTGCCTGCTTCGCAGTTTTGCCGGGTCAGATTTTCGTAACGATCGTTTTGGTGCTCTATATCATCAACGTTCTCGAAGCGACAATGACGGACTTTTTCAAAAACAAGCAAATTTTCAACGGCGTTTCCGGCTTGTTTATTGCAATAGGTGCGGCGGCACTGTTCCTCGGCTCCACTTGGGGAGAGACCACAACTCCATACTCACCCATTTACTTTATTGACGGTTTCTCTCATCTCGGCAAAGAAGTCGCTTTCACTTCGACATATTTCACAAGTCAGACAAATACAATCTTCGGCGCAGTTTCAGGCACAACAACGGTCGGTATCGGCATCACCGTCGCAACTATGATAGCCTACACTATCTGGAACTGGCTCTTCGTTACGGGTGAATTTTCATCCTCCGTTGCCCTTATGCACGTAGGCTTCCTGCTCGCCCCTATCATCGGCGTTTTCGTAGGACCGCTTCTCGGTATGGGCAGATTCGGTATGGCTCCCGACCCCGGTCTCTGGCTGCTGTTCAGAGCAAGCACGCTCACCTTCGGCGGAATTCTGCAGATAGGCGGCAAAAATTGGTTTGAAACCCACTTCTACTTTGAGAAATTTGACAAGGCCGTCACCTACATCAAAAACAGCAAGCCGATCCAAATCACCTGCATGCTCATATGCTGTGCATTGATGACGTTTGCCGTAGTTGCAGGCTTTGTGCCAAAAGCATAATTAAATAAAAGCTAAAGCGGCATAGTGTCCGCAATTCACAAAAAGAGAACTCTGCAAAACAGAGTTCTCTTTTTGTTTGGCTCTACAAATCGTTCAAATTTGACTTTAACAATATAAAGATAATCTAAATTATATATAATTGGATTATTTAAGCACTTTTACTATTTAGTTTATTAAAATCAAATTTTAACATTACAAAAGCGGCTCATTTTGCGCCGCCTGTCGCCTTTAATTTATATTGCTTATAATATTATTATATCTATTATGTATATCCTACATAATCTTAATATATAAATTACACTCTTTGCTTGCAATCAACATAAATGCTTGTTGCAAAAACAATGTTTTTTATATCCGTGATAGCTATATAAGTTGTTTCATCACTCAATAACAATATTATATTATCTGCCATATCAGTATTACTTGCAATTTCGCAATTGTCTACATACTCTTTTGCGGCGGAAGCTGCATAAGTTGTTGTGCTTTCGCAGGCATATACAGGTTCGGCGGTGATTGCAGAAGTTCCCACAGATGAAGTCTGTACTGTGTTACATTCAACAAACGAAGCTTGCGCAGAAGTCTGTGCTGCGGCTTGCTCGGCAATTATAGTTTGTGCAGTGTCACGTTCCACAGACGAAGTCTGTGCCGTGGCTCGCAATGTGAGACCTGCATAGATGTCAAGGGTATCTAAGGTGTAGGCGTTGAGGCGGGCTTTGTCTGCAGTGCCTACTTCACCGTCTCCGTCTAAGTCACAGGCTAAGAGATATGCACCCGTAAGCGGCAGGTTGTCCAAAGTGTATGAATTCAAGCGGGCTTTGTCTGCAGTACCTATGTCGCCGTCCCCGTCTATGTCGCCCATAACTGAGATTGTCAGTTGGTTCAACACTGTTTCGCCGTCCATTATGCGCAGCATCATGCCAGTTGCAAGCATTGTAGTGAGGTCTTCTATCAAGGTATTGTCTGCGGTGTATGCCGTGATGTCCTCGGCGTTGGCAAACTGTCTCAATAAATCTGCCAACGTATCCGCATACGCAAGATTTGCTATATACACTACGCTTTCCGCACTGTACACGTATTCGCTTATGTCGTTTTCGTAGGCATGGAAGTTTTCGTACAGGAATTTGTATCCGTGGCTTGCAGCTGCCGCTTCGGTCAATATAAACCTATCCTTATGGGCGATTGTGTATTCGAAAACGTTTTCCCCTATTATTATGTGGGTATTGGCTTTCTCGCCCTGCAAGGTTATCGTCACTTTATACTTACCTACCGCAGTCGGAGCGGTATTCGTCGCCTCGCCCTCGCTTCCGTCTGCGTTGATGAGCTGATATACCACGGAAAAGTCGCCCATGGTTATTCCCTCGCCCGTATAATTCAGTTTTACGGCTTGCGGTTGGTTGTTGAAATAGACTTTCGTCTCAATCAGGCTTACCGTTACCGCCTTTTTATTGTCCCCAACGGAAAAACGTTGCGTGACCTCGTCCTTTACCTCGTTTTTGGAATTTAGCAGCATATAGCTGTCTGTTTTGCCGTCTGCGATTTTAACTGTTACGTTGTACACGGAAATTGCGGTTTCGGTATAGCTTGCGAGAATTTCGGCAAGCGTAATTGCTTCGCCGCTCGGATATTTTGTATATGAATATTCCAATATCCCGTCCTCTACCCCGCTGACCTTCGGGATAGTTATTTTCTTTCCGTCCGTCGTTGTATGTTCCGCATTAGTCCAGTTGGCGACGATCTTCTTTTTTGTGATACTCCACTCGTATTTATAATCTGCATAATCTTCGGGCTCAAATGAGGTATAGTTTTTAGACATCTCAACGGAATCCGCATCGTTTTTAACGGTTATGCTCAATATAGTCGTCGTATATGGACCTACACTCAATCCGCTGTTGCCGTGATACACAACCTGCAAAAACGACGGAAGCCCCGATACGATAGTTACGGTCTGCGTGTTGCCCGTATATTCCAACTCGTTGGTTGGCTCCGCACTCCATTTGAAGTCGCTCAGCTTTAATTCGATTTTGTTTATGGTGACCGTCAGACTGAATTCCACTTCGGTTTTGGTTGGATCGGAAAATTCAAAAGATTCGTCATACGGCACAAGCTTGACCTTTACCGTAATTGCTCCGTTAGTCGCATTTGTCTGTACGTTGTTAGTATAGCTGTCTATCTTTACGCCTTTCGCACGCAATTCTTCTGTCGTTTCTTTTACGGTAAATCTGAATTCTTTTCCGTTGTAGGTCAGCGTTACGGAATTCCCGCTGATCTCCGTAGGCTCGCCGTCTTGTACATACTGCCACGTTACGTTTTCTATAGTTATATTTTTGGAGCCTACCGTCACCGTCTGCGGCGTTACGGTAGTGATTTTGTAATTGCTGTTTGCCGTTCCGTCTTTATTTTCCAGTTTCGCACCGAGCGTATATGTCCCCGTCGAAAGCCCCGACGCATTAAGCTCTGCGCCTGTAGCGGAAGTTACGTTTGCGGTGTCGCTGCCCTTATAATAAGTGATAGTCGGAACAACCGTATCGCCTGCGGCAACATCAGCCGCCGAAGGGACAGCAGTAAACGTTACGTTATCCCCGACCGCCATAGTGAATTTGTTGCTGCTGCTTGTAAAGTTTATTATTATTCCCTTTTGCGTAACGGTGATATTCAACGTCTTAGCACTTCTGTCGGGATTTGACACAGTACCCTTCCAACAATAGTTGTTATCCTTTATCGAAATGTTTATTGGATAAGTTTTTGCGTTTTTAAATGATATTTTGCCGTCGTCCGACAGTGTATATCCATCGGGCAGCGTGGCGGTCATCTTTGCGCTGTCATAGCCGCTTATTGCAAACTCTATATCGCTTCCCGTATAAGTTTTGCTCGCTTCAGCAACCGTAGGAATTTCCAATTCTGCGGGGTTTATTATAAACTTAAACCACCGCACCGTGCCAGACTCAACATGTCCTTCTTCTGTGACAGGATCGCCCTTAAACTTAGGTCGTCGGATTTCCTTTGCTGCCGCAATCTCGGCCTCACTCCACCCTGTACTCTCTGCGGCTATTTGATCGTCGACTTCCTTAACCCAATTAACCATATCTGCCTTAACCCAATAGGTTCCGGCGTTTTTCATTTCCGCAACGGCGTTGCCTTTATCATCTTGAAACGACAATGTTATACGGTTGGAATTTTCATAATATTCAGAATTGTACCAATTTACACTGCTATTGTCAGCGTCGTATAGTCCTTTAACCGTCTGCGCATTGCCGTTATACGTGGTAGTCACATTTTCGGGATTGTCGATTCCTGTCTTAAACGACATAGACGCAGCAGACAAATTAAAGTGAAGCGCAGGCCGCACGCCGTAAGTATTCGTTACAAGGTCTTTGTTAGTGATATATTCGCCCGCAGAGCTCATACCGTACGCACGGCCGTAATAGAGCCAATTACCGGACCGCAACCACGAGTAGTCGGTGGTGCGAGCACGCTGAGCATTGCTCAGCTTCCAGATGCATGTGGTGGCGCCGTGATTTTTCCAACCCGTTTCACTTGCAGACGGAAGCCAGATATAGTCCTCTCCCCATGCGTCGTAACGCTTGCTGTCATACGTATCTGCAGGCTGATAATTTACGTTGCTATGCCAACCTGTGGACTGCGCCTCAAGAGCTTCGTTTGGGTAATTGTAGCTTGCAAAATCGGTATCACGACCTACCCACGTTTGATTCTTTTGATATTTGATGTATTTCGGTTGAACCAAATATTTACTTGCAAAGCCGTTTTCACCCTTTTGATTGAATAAAGCCCAAGTACTGTTTGTAAGCAAATGATTTCGCACTGTACTGCGGCTGTACATGTTGTTGCCCTTAGTGGTGCTGTCGTTTGAGTAATACTGCGACTCACCGAGGTCCTCTGCTAAGTATAAAGTCATTATGATATTGTCTTTTTTGTCGCCTATATCCGCAAGCGTAAGCGAGGCAACCATCCAATCCTTGCCGTCTAATTTCACTACAAGACCGCTATCGCTACCCACTTTTGAGTTTATAGTAGAAGCAGGTATCACATAACTGTCCGTCTGTGTATCTTTCATTGTTTTTATGTATTCAACAGGGTCATTATCACCAAAAAGTTTGTTACTTATGTCGTTTAAAACTCTGAAATTTAAACTCGTGTCGCTCCACAAATCTGCTCCGTCGCCAGCCAACACTGCGCCCGAAGTAGTAGTAAGTGCCTCAGCGGAATTATTTAAGCAGGGAAGCACCCCCCCCATGTAATCATACAGAGTGTAAGAGAAAGCACCAATATAAATATCATAAACGATATTATATTAGCTGAAAGTTTATTTCTGTTGTGTTTATTATTTATCCGCATATCTATTCCTATATTATTCGATTAGCAATACAGTATGCCGCTTGTTGTATAATGTCGATATTTATAGCATATTATCGATAATTATACATATATATTCTACCCGCTATGCACAAATATGTCAATAGTTTTCAATATTGCAATAATTTCCAATCAAAAAACACTCAAAAATCGGCGTATTTAGCGCAAACCTGTCCAAGTTTCGGACAGGTTTGTTGCTTTAACTTGATTTTCTCGCTTTACCAAACAAAAGATTATTGCTATCAACTCAAACTGCCGTTGTAAACTTTTGCCTCGTTCCGCATAATCTTTTGTTTGGTGACAATCCCCTCACCGCCTCATCACATAATATGTGAATTCGGCAGAGCTCCCCTTGCTAAGGGGAGCCATATTAAGGAAAAATCAAATATATTACGTTTAAATAAAATTCGTCATTGCGAGGCATTTATTGCCGAAGCAATTCAGACCTTTCAACCATTTATAAGCCCACGTTCTAGATTGCTTCGTCGCCTTGCTCCTCGCAATGACGGACTGCGTAATGCTTAAAGCGACCTTATCCTTTTGTATCCTCTTTTACACGCATATGCAACCACCCTATTATAGTTTCCCTTAGCAAGCACGACGTGTAAAACAAACCGCTATATGGCTCCCCTTAGCAAGGGGAGCTCCGTAGAGCGCAAGCGGCACGGTGAGGGGATTGTCGACAGTTATTGATATTTCACATCCCCTCAGTCTGCTACGCAGCCAGCTCCCCTTATTAAAGGGAGCCTTAATCGGAATAAATCAAATGTATTTCTTTAGAGCAGCCATAATATGGACAAATCTAATGTGTTAATAAGTCGTGACCTTAAATAAAATTCGTCATTGCGAGGCATTTATTGCCGAAGCAATCCAGACCTTTAGTTGGTTTTTGAGTTTACGTTCTGGATTGCTTCGTCACTTCGTTCCTCGCAATGACGAAAAGCGGCACATTTTGCGCCGCCTTTCATTTTATTTTGCTTTTATATTTATTATACTATTATTTATATAATATATTATACAAACTTAATAGTTGAGTTGCACTCTCTGCTTGCAATCGGTATATGTGCTCGTTGTATAAGAAATATTCTTTACATCCGCAATATCTATATAAGCAATGTTTTTTGTATCCGTAATAACTATATACGTTGTTTCATCATTCAACAACAATACCACATTATCTGCTATAGCATTATCACTTACAATTTCACATTCGCCAACATTCTCTACATTAGTTATTCCACTTTCATCTATAGGCGCACATTCAGCAAACATAAGTTCAGCAGCTTGTACTGTGTTACATTCAACAAACGAAGTTTGTGCCGAAATTGTCGCAGATGAAGCTTGTGCGATGTCACATTTAACAGACGAAGTCTGCAAAGTTTCCATAGACGAAGTCTGTCCTGCAGCTCGCAATGTGAGACCTGCATAGATGTCAAGAGTGTCTAATGTGTAGGCGTTAAGGCGGGCTTTGTCTGCCGTACCTACTTCACCGTCGCCGTCAAGGTCGCAGGCTAACAGATATGCGCCTGTCAAGGGTAGATTGTCCAAGGTGTATGAGTTCAATCTTGCCTTGTCCGCCGTACCTATGTCGCCGTCTCCGTCTATGTCGCCCATTACTGAAATAGTAAGTTGATTCAAGATTGTTTCGCCGTCCATTATGCGAAGCATCATGCCCGTTGCAAGCATTGTTGTGAGGTCGTCTATCAAGGTATTGTCTGCGGTGTATGCCGTGATGTCCTCGGCATTGGCAAACTGCCTCAATAAATCTGCTATCGTATCCGCATATGCAAGATTTGCTATATACACTACGCTTTCCGCACTGTACACGTATTCGCTTATGTCGTTTTCATAGGCGTGGAAGTTTTCGTACAGGAATTTGTAGCCGTGGCTTGCAGCTGCCGCTTCAGTAAGGATAAATCTGCCCTTCTGCTCGTCCTCGTATATAACTATCTTCACTGTAACAGGCGTTCTGTTCCAGTCTTCTGCGGTGCCCCATGCGTACAGTGAGCCGCTTACAAAGCCTACCGTCACCTCGTATTCGCCTATTTCCGTACCCTTTAGCACGCCCGTCTTAACTTCCATTTCTATGGGATTGTACCACTCGAGTTCGGTGAGGTCGAAGGTGATTTCCTCGCCCGTGTACTCGTAGCGCAGCTCCGCATTTTCGGGCTTCTCTAAGAAATCGGTAGGATCTATATCAAACGGGTCTTCCGTCTGGAATACGTACGGCTCCGTCTCTTCAAGCTCCGTTTCCGTATCCTTATATATAAGCGCAACGTTGCCTGCGTGTCCGTCCTTGAGCTTAAGCGCAATGCTGTACACCGTTGCCATCTCGAGCACGTCGTCTATGGGGATTATCTCACCCGTCTCAACCTTTTTGAGCACGTATTCAAAATACTTCTCGAGTTCATCCAAATCGTCTGTGTTGAGAGTTGGCTTGTCTATGCCCTCGCCGTCCGTCCAGCCGTCTATCGTGAACACAAGCTTGTTTACAGTTAGCACTATCTGGTACGGCCCTCTTGAGTTGTCCGCCCACTTTACGTTGTCCACCGTGCCGCCGTTGCTCTTGTTCATGCCACGCTTAAACAGCATCTGTATCCTGTATCTGCCTATGTTTACAAACTGCCACGTGCCGTCTGTAGGCGCAACCTCGGTATTTGTTATGTCAAAGACCTTTACTTCAAAATACTGCGAGAAATCTTCGGGCAGGTTTGTGATTTCGCTTAGGCTGTAGCCGCCCGCACGGTATACCACCTTGTCCTGTATCTGCTCCGCTTTCGGTACTCTGAGCGGCGCAATTTCCCAATCTATCTCTCTATCCAACAGTGCGCTGAACACTATATCGCCGTAATTCTTCAACAGCTCTTCGTCCGTTGTAAGACGGAAGCTCGTTGTATGGAAGCCTGCGTCGCTGTACTTGCCGTCATCACCCTCATATATGATGAGATCTCCCAAATGCTCCAAACCTGCAGGGAATTTAAGCTGCGCTTTGTATGTAACGGGCACGCCGTCCACTATGGAAAACACAAACGGCTCGTCGTTGCAGTTCCACACCACTCCGCTGAGGTCCGGTGCGCACTTCTCTATTTCCCACGTGAATTCAAAATTATCGGGCGTTTTATAGTTCATTTTGTCTATAAAGGTGTCCGCAAAAGCAAACGTCACGTTCACAGTATACTCGCCTGCGGCAGTATATTCGCCGCTCGTTCCGTCTGCAGGCTCGCACGTCACAATTATGCCCTCTATGCCGTCGCCCTTATATTCGAGCTTATGCGGCGTATTCGGGTTGTAGATATACGGTCCCGTATATTCTGCGTCTTCATGCAGCGAGTCCACCCACTTGAAGCTCGAGAGGTCAAAGGTCGCCTTTTCTATAACGTAGTCTATATAACGTCCGCCCGCTACTGCGAAATCACCGGACTGCGCCTTGCTTATCTCAACCACAACTTGGTATTCGCCTGCGTCGTTGGGCACTCCGCTGAATTTCTCGTATTCGCCTGCTTCGTTTTTCACCATATAAGATAGCCTGTAGTCTACCTTAAGTCCGCCTGCGTCTACTTCCACTTCGGCAGGCTGTTCCTTGCCGTTGTATACTACAGTATCCTTTTTGAGGCTCACTCGCACGGGGTTCTTATTGCCGCCTACGCTGAAGCCCTGATATGATTCCGTTTTTTCTACGCCGCCGTCCAACAATACGCAGTTTTTGCTGCTGAACGAGCGCACTTCCGTCTCGGACGGCGCCTTTAACCTCGCATATACGTAATACGTCCTGTACGTGGTTTGGTCATAATTCTGACATATTTCCTCAAGCGTCATCTCTTTTGAGGTGTCCGGCACGGACGGAGTGTCTTCCATAGACGGACAATATATGTATTCTATCGCTCCGTCTGCGTCATCGGACAGGGACGGCACAAAGATGATTTCATCATCCTGTCCCGTTTCTTCCGTTATAACCCACTTTATGGGAATTCTTCTCTTAACTATCTTCCACGAATGTGTGGGTATGCTGTCCAATACGGACGGAACGTGGTAGTTTGCCGCAGCTTCGAAGTCTATTATCATAAGACTTACTATCTTCGCTTCGTACTCGCCTATATCCCACGCAGAATTGCCTGCATATCCCACTCTCAAGAAGGACGGCAAGCCGGATGTCACAACAACCTGCTGCGCCATTGCCGTATATTCCAACTCGTCTGCACTCCACTTAAGCTGTGAAAAGTCTATTTCCGCAGGATTTACTTTCACGTATATAGTGAAATCCTTATACTGTTCCTTTAGCGGCTTTCCGTTTTCGTCATTGAATGCAAATTCCGCATTGTAAGGTATTAAACGTACCGTTATAGCCACGGGGTCCAACGTTGCATTGAGCTGCAAGCCGTTTTCGTAGCCGTTCACGCCAAACGTAGTGTCCACCTTTACGCCCTTTGAGGCAAGCCCCGCCACATTGTCCGAAAGCCCAAACACAAACGTGGTGCCGTTGTACACAACTATTGCGGGCGCATCCTTGCTTGCGCCACCGCTTATGGGCTGTGCAAGTCCGTTGTTTTGCGTGTACTGCCAACCTACAGATTCTATGCTTATGCTCTGTGCGCTTATCGTGAAATCTTGGAAAGCTCCCGTTGCGTCCAACTCATAGTTTTTGTTGTCCGCCGCTACTGCATCCTCAAGCTTTGCCATAAGCCTGTATGTGCCCGAATCAAGCGTGCTTGCGTCCAAAATGCCGCTCGGCACAGGTATGCCTACGCTTGCGTTGTCCGACTTGTAATACTCAAGCGTTATTTTTATAGTGTCGCCCTCTATGCCGTTGGACGGCTCCGCACTGAATTTTACGTCCGCACCCTTCTGCATAAGGAAACCGCCGCTTGTGCTCAAAAAATCTACAAACAGCGTTTTGCGTGTTACAGTTACAGTGATTGCCTTGTCTTCCGTGCTCTCTTCAGAGGGTTTGCCTGTGTTCCAACACCAATCGCTCTTCTTGTCCGAGTTTAAAGCTGCATTCACCGTATACGTGCCTGCATCCTTGGCTACAACCAAATACCAACCGTTGATATCATCACCCTCGAGGGCTATACCGCTGTTATCGGGTATTATCAGAGTTGCGGTCTTGCGCCACTCCTCATTATATCCTGCAAGAACAAACTTTATCTTGTCGCCCGTATATTGCTTGCTTCCCTCTGAAGCACGGGGTATATCCAACCTTTGTCTGTTTATCTGCACTTGGCAGTTCATACTGCTTGCGTTGGCTATAGTATAGTTACCGCCCGTGTATTCGGTCTTATCCGTTGCAGAATTGACAAGTATTGCTTGCGCAGTGTACGTGCCTCGCTTATTTGGCACTATATCTATCTGATTAAACGGTGTTCCGTCTGCCGCAGTGCCCGTATACAACGTTGCCAACGTAACCGTATCACTGCCATACGGACTGCTTCCGCTTGCAAAGCTCGGCGCAGTGTAATCCCCTGTAGTTGAATTGTAAGACGGTTTGTTTACCGTGAGCTCTTTTGGTGATACGGTAAACTTAAACCACCGTACTGTATCCGATTCCGTATGTCCCGATTCCGTGACGGGATCACCCTTAAATTTTGGTTTTCTGGCTGCCTTGGCTTCCGCTATCTGTGTAGCATTCCAACCGTTTTTCGCTCCTTCGGCTTCTACTGCCGCATTTACGGCATTTATCCAGTTGTCGGTTATTTCCGCTTTTACCCAGTATTCGCCCGCATTCTTTATGTTTGTAACATCCGCACCTTGCGAATCTTGGTACGTCAAATTTATATAATTGCCTGTATGCTCATACCATTCCGAATCATACCACGAAAATGCAGTAGGCTTTGCATCTACTACACTTTTTACTGTTTGCACGTCGCCGTTGTAGGTTGTGGGAACATTTTGGGGATCATCCAATTCCGTCCCTAAAGAAGATGCTAATGCAGTTAGATTCAAGTGCATAGCTGGACGAATATTTCTAGTTCCAAAAATATTAGTACCGAACGATCCATCTGTTCTAATTGCATATGCACTATTATAATTAACATCGTGCCCTGATCGTGACCACGACAAACCAGTACCCGCAGAATGAACCAACTGGTTTGTAGTCAGTCTCCATATAGATGAATCTGTCATAACATTGGTTAATCCAGTTTCAGTTAACGAGGGTATCCATATATAATCGTCTTTCCACGCATCATAGCGAACAGTTTTTCCCGTTGAATCCTTAAATTCATCTGACGGCTGATAATTTACAACTGATCCCCACCCGCTTGTAAACTGTCCATAAGCATCATTTGGTAAATGAACTTGAGAACCTAAAGATTTTGGGCGACCAATTTCTGTCTCTGTTTCTTGATATTTTATATACTTGGGCTGTACTAAAAATCTTCTGGCAAAACCATATGCGCTACTCGTATCCCAAAAAGTCTTATAATATTCATATGTTAAAAGGGTATTTCTAAGCACACTTCGAGAATATGAACTATTCCCCTTTGTATTTGAGTTATCCGCCCAAAAAACACTCCCATCGCCGGGAGTATTTCCTTGATAAATAGTTGCGACAACATTCTCTTTACCGTCTATGACTGCAATAGTTAAAGATGTGACCATCCACAGTTGCGCACCGATTCTGACAACCATTCCATCATTTGGACGACCTACATTAGCATTAATAGTCGGTGCAGGAACAACATAGTATGGTGTACCCGCCGCTGGACTCGGCGAGTTTTTCCCATATGTATTATAATCAGCTGTACCATTTGCTTTTATATAATTTATTGGGTCTGCCCCATTAAAAAGTTTATCAATCAAATCATAAAATACTGTTTTATTAATTGTTGATGTTTCGCTATCCCATAATGACACACTGTTTCCAACTTTTATAGCATTCTCCATATTTGTGCCATTAAGTGCCTCTGCGGTATTATTTAAGCGGGAAGTACCCCCCCATGTTATCATACAAAGTGTAAGAGAAAACACTAATATAACTACCAGTAACGACATTATATTAGTAAACTTTCTATTTCTGTTGTGTGTATTATATATCCGCATATCTATTCCTATATTATTATATTAGCAATACAGTATGCTCTTTGTTGTATTGTCGATATTTGTCGAATTATATCGATAATTATACGTATATATTTTATACACAATACACACATTTGTCAATCTTATTCTTTATGTCAATTATTTCCTACCGAAATTAGGTGGACAATCCCCTCAGTCACCTGTGGTGACAGCTCCCCTTACTAAGGGGCGCCTTAATCGGAATAAATCAAACGCATTACCTTTAAATAAAATTCGTCATTGCGAGGCATTTATTGCCGAAGCAATCCAGAATGTAAACCCATAAAATGGCTAAAGGTCTGGATTGCTTCGTCGCCTTGCTCCTCGCAATGACGGACTGTTTAATGCTTAAAATGGCAATCCCTTTCCCTTTTGAGCATATGCAACCACCCTATTAAGGCTCCCCTTAGCAAGGGGAGCTCCGTAGAGCGCAAGCGGCACGGTGAGGGGATTGTCATCATTTATTCTTATTTCACATCCCCTCAGTCACCTGCGGTGACAGCTCCCCTTATTAAAGGGAGCCTTAATAGGGACGTCATTGCGAGGCACTTGTTGCCGAAGCAATCCAGAATGTAAACCCATAAACCAACTGAAATGTCTGGATTGCTTCGTCACTTCGTTCCTCGCAATGACGAAAAGCGGCGCAAATTGC
>CAJTYG010000007.1 GCA_910584155.1 uncultured Christensenella sp.
ACGACGTGCTTGAGATGGCAACGGTGTACAGCATAGCGCTTAAGCTCAAGGACGGACACGCAGGGAACGTAGCTTTGATATATAAGGATACAGAAACGGAGCTTGAAGAGACCGAGCCATACGTATTCCAGACGGAAGATCCGTTTGATATAGATCCTACCGATTTCTTAGAGAAGCCCGAAAATGCGGAGCTGCGCTACGAGTACACGGGCGAGGAAATCACCTTCGACCTCACCGAACTCGAGTGGTACAATCCCATAGAAATGGAAGTTAAGACGGGCGTGCTAAAGGGTACGGAAATAGGCGAATACGAGGTGACGGTAGGCTTTGTAAGCGGCTCACTGTACGCATGGGGCACCGCAGAAGACTGGAACAGAACGCCTGTTACAGTGAAGATAGTTATATACGAGGACGAGCAGAAGGGCAGATTTATCCTTACTGAAGCGGCAGCTGCAAGCCACGGCTACAAATTCCTGTACGAAAACTTCCACGCCTACGAAAACGACATAAGCGAGTACGTATACAGTGCGGAAAGCGTGGTGTATATAGCCAATCTTGCGTATGCTGATACTGTAGCAGATTTATTGAGACAGTTTGCCAATGCCGAGGACATCACGGCATACACCGCAGACAATACCTTGATAGACGACCTCACTACAATGCTTGCAACGGGCATGATGCTTCGCATAATGGACGGCGAAACAGTTTTGAACCAACTGACTATTTCGGTTATGGGCGACATAGACGGTGACGGCGACATAGGTACGGCGGACAAAGCCCGCTTGAACTCATATACATTGGACAATCTGCCGCTTACGGGCGCATATCTCTTAGCCTGCGACCTTGATGGCGACGGTGAAGTAGGCACGGCAGATAAAGCAAGATTAAATGCCTACACGTTGGACACCCTTGACATCTATGCAGGACTCACATTGCGAGATACCGCACAGCCCTCTGCGCAGACTTCGTCTGTTGAAACTTTGGCAAACGCCGACGAAAGTGCATTTGTCGAATGTAACACAGCACAAGCTGCTGAACTTATGTTTGCTGAATGTGCGCCTATAGATGAAAGTGGAATAACTAATGTAGAGAATGTTGGCGAATGTGAAATTGTAAGTGATAATGCTATAGCAGATAATGCAACAACGTTATTGAGCAATGAAACAGCTTATACGATTATTACAGATATAAAGAATATTGCTTATGCAAAGAGCATTTATGCCGATTGCAGCCAGAGATAATAATTTGTATTTGACTGTATTATTGCATGATAGAGAATAAAAAGCTCAAAAGTATAATTTTCCGTATAAAAAAAAGCATTGCCTTGCGCAATGCTTTTTAATGTTAATAAATCCACCGGATAGTCCGGTGGTTCAGAAGAGGTTTACCGGTGAACAAGAATATTCCTCCTATGCTTGAATGTGAAAGTAGTCCGCAAAACTATTGCACCTTTAGCAAGGAGGAATAGTCATTAAGGAAAATGACAAAGCTAATTTTAACAAATAAAATTGATATTGCAAATAAAAAGCAGTAAAATTACGGTAGCAAATATAAGGTGAAACACGCTAACAATGCGAAGTAAACTACTATAAAAATTGGAGTTAGCGAACGCAGAAGACGGACTATGGGTAAGCGATTTCGCTATGCTAATAACAGAGGGTTTTACCCTCAAATTAAAAACCACCAGTTCAACTGGTGGATTTTTATTAGCTTTTGTAATAATCAGCCTGCCGAATGGAAGCCCTTGCCTGCGACCTCGTGAGCCTTTATTGTGTAGGTAAATGCAAGCGGATCGCATTCCTTGATGATGTCCTTTACGGTGCCGAGCTGACGCTTGCTGACCACGCAGGTGAGGATTTTGTGCTCAGTCTTTGTGTAGTAGCCCATTGCGGTAGAGAGGGTGACACCTCTGTGAAGCTTTTCGCTGATAGCGGCGGATATTTCGTCCGATTTGTCGGTGATGATGTTGAACACGATGGACGACTGAAAGCCTGCCTGAAGCACGTCCGCCGTAAGCGAGCTTGTGACAAGCGATATGAACGAGAAGAATATCGGCGAGAGAATGGCTACAAGCGCTTCGGTTGCAGTGACAGTTGCGAAGTCGATTTTGATTACGCCCAGTATACCCGAGAAGGTTGCTACGGTGCAGTCGCAAATGAGTATCCACCATTGCGCACCCGTTTGCGGATTGTGCTTATGTATGATTTTGCCGACTATGTCCGTGCCTGCCATGCTCATATTGTAACGCAGCATAAGCCCCAAGCAGAAGCCCATTGTCGCACCGCCTGCAAGCGCTGCGAGGATCTGCATACCGGGTTGATTGGGCACTGCAAATTGCGGGCACTTTACGGCGCCCAATAAGAACAACAGCCCCGAATATATCGATATGACAAAGAATGTGTTTATCGCAAATTTTTTGCCGAGCACGAAAAACGCAACGATGATAAACGGCATATTGAGGATAAACATTGTAAGACCGGGGTCGAATATGGTGAGCAGGGTGGTGTCGTTTGGCTTTAGCAGGACGACTATGTTGTATATGATCGTGGATATGCCGCTTACGCCGCCGGGGGCAAAGCCGTTGGGAACGATAAAAATGTGTGTCGTAACCGCACGTAATCCTGCAAGAAAAACGAGCATCAGCGCATATTTAATAAAATTGTCTGCATTTTGATTTGTAAAAGCAAATTTGCCTATTTTATAGTGCTTGATAGGGACCTGTTTTTTGCCTCTCTTAAAAAACGCTTCCTCTTGTATATTGTCCGCAGGCGCTTTGTCATTAGTCTGTTCTGCGCTTTTCTGCGGCAGCTCGGGGACTTCGGCAGTGATAAGCTCGGTGGCGCTTGTCTCGTCGCAGGGCGCTGTCTCATCCAAAAAATCGGTTTGGTTTTCCATCATAATTCTCCTGTACATAAGGTGCATAAACGCACAAGATAAAGATATGAAATTTGCAGCCTAAAAGTCAAGTGAATTTGAAATATTTTCGGATGTAAAATTATGTAATTTATAAAATAATATAAATCTATGCAGATAGCGATATTTTATAATTAAATTTATTGCGTATTTGACAAATTTGACATTTTATGGCATACTTTACGATAAGATAACTATTGTTTATAGAAAACGCATATGGCTGATGATGACCGCAATTTAAATACGCCTCAGCCCGACGGCAACGCCGTAGACAATGACGCTGTGAGTGCCATTGACGACGCAGTATCGGAGCAAGCTTCCGTCCCCGAAGACGGAAGCGTTTTGAACGTATCGGAAGAGCAGCCGTTATCAAAGGAGCAGGCAAAGGCGCTTAAAAAAGCGCAGAAGAAGATAGACGCATCCTTCAATGCAAAAGTAGTGGGCAAAAGCCTTCTGTCAAAGCTTAAGGAATCCGTCATATCCGTTATGCCCGTTGCGATAATCGTTTTGATACTTTGTCTTACGCCCGTTGTGGACGCTTCCGCAAGAGAGATAGTTACATTTTTGGTGTCGGCAATCTTCCTCGTGCTGGGCATAGGACTTTTCAATCTCGGTGCGGACCTTGCTATGACGCCTATGGGCGAGCATATAGGATCGGGGTTGACCAAATCAAGAAACCTGCCGCTTCTGCTGCTCGTAAGCTTTGTTATGGGCTTGCTTATCACCGTTGCGGAGCCCGATTTGTCGGTGCTTGCAGGTCAGGTCAGCGCCGTTATGAACAGAACCGTCCTCATAGTTGTGGTGGGCGTAGGCGTGGGCTTGTTCCTCTTGCTTGCAATAATCAAGGTCGTATTCAAAAAGAATTTGTCAACGCTTTTGATGTTTTTCTATCTTGTGCTTTTTGCGCTTTGCGCCATTATGATAGAAAACGGCAAGGGAATGTTTTTGCCGCTTGCGTTTGACTCGGGCGGCGTGACGACAGGTCCTATAACAGTACCGTTTATCATGGCGTTGGGCGTCGGCGTTGCTTCAACTGTCGGCGGGCGAAAGTCGCAGGAAAACAGCTTCGGTCTTATCGCTCTTTGCTCGATAGGACCTATGATAGCGGTGTTTATCCTGTCGCTGTTTATGAAGGGCGAGCTTACTTATAAGATACCGCCTTATTCCATAGCCGATGACATAGGGGCGCAGCTTGCTTCCACGCTCGGCTCAAATGCGGTGGACGTCATCATTGCGCTTGCGCTGATAGTGGCATTTTTCCTCATATTGCAGTTTACGGTGCTGAAGCTGCCTAAACGGCGTATTTTGCAGATAGGCATAGGCATAATTTATACGTTTATCGGGTTGCTTATCTTCTTCACGTCGGTGAATATGGGCTTTATGCCTATCGGCTTTAAGCTTGGAAAGGCGCTTGCAAGCTTCAGCAAGCCGTTGCTTGTGGTGTTCAGCTTTGTGATGGGCTTTGTGGTGGTGCTTGCCGAGCCTGCGGTGCACGTCTTAAACAATCAGGTGGAACAGATCACAGACGGCGCAGTGAAAAAGAGGTCTATGCTGCTTGCGCTGTCGCTTGGCGTGGGACTGTCGATAGGGCTGTCGGTGATAAGAATTGTGTTTGATTTTTCGTTGCTTTACTATCTCATCCCCGGCTATATAATTTCGCTCGGACTGTCCTTTTTCGTGCCGAAGATATATACGGCAATCGCATTCGACTCCGGCGGAGTTGCCTCAGGTCCGCTCACGGCAAGCTTTATACTGCCGTTTGCAATGGGCGCTTGCAGCGTGCTTGTGGGGTCCGGCTCGGAGGTGCTTGAGCTTGCGTTCGGCATAGTCGCAATGGTTGCAATGACGCCGCTTATCACCATACAGATTTTGGGCTTCAGAGCAATAGCTGCTGCAAAGGTCAAGGAAAAGATAAGTATGAAGCGTATTGTGGACGCTGACGACGAGCAGATCATAGAGTTTATGTGAGGTCGCTATGCCAAAGTCAAACGATAAACACAATTTAAGAGTTAAATCGGTGTCTAAATTAGCCGTTGTAAAGCCTGTCGCAAAGGCGGTTGACGCTTTGCAAAATGCGGGAAAGGGCGTAGCTAAGCATGGCGCAAAGAGCGGCAACAGCAAGGTCAGCACAGACAGACTCGAGATGCTTGTGACCATAATAAACAGGGATAAAGCGGAATTCTATCAGGACCTTTTGCAGCGTTATGAGGTGAATATGCAGCTCGCCGTGCGTGCGAGAGGCACCGCAAGGCAGCAGACCTTGAGCCTGTTGGGACTTGAAAGCCTGCCAAAAACCGCAATATTCAGCTTCATCAAGGAAAGCAAGGTGCAGGACGCCTTGAGCGAGCTTGAAAATAAGTTTAAAACGATAAAAGGCGGCGAGGGCGTGGCATATACCGTGCCGCTTACAAGCGTTATAGGTGTTGCTATATTCGGATTTTTGAGCAACAACGAAAAAACCGTCAAGGAGGATAAGCAATGAAAACCTTTGATCACGAGCTTATCATGTGTATAGTAAACGAGGGATTTTCCGATTTGGTGATGGATACCGCAAGAGAGGTTGGCGCAAGGGGCGGCACAGTGCTCAGCGCAAGAGGCACCGCCAACAAGGAAGCGGAAAAGCTTTTCAGAATAGACGTGCAGCCTCAAAAGGAAATCGTGATGATAGTTGTGCATAACTCGCTGCGTGACGAGATTTTGCACGCTCTTTATAAGGAAGTGGGACTTAATACCCCCGGACAGGGTATTGCCTTTGCTATGCCTGTGGACAACGTTGTGGGTATTGCGGACGGAAAGCCAAACAACGACCAAAACCCCGAGGATAAATAAAAAACAAAAACGAACGATACTCAAAATAACGGTGCGCACAAGTAACGGCTGAGTTTTTGAGGATAAATGGCAAAAAGCAAATAACTGCCAAAAACCTGAAAATAAATAGAGTGGTGAACGAATAGCGACCTAACATAGAGGATAAGTGATTAAAAACGAAAAAAGGCTGAAATTTCTGAGATAAATAGCTTAAAAAAGCAAGAAAAAACAATGAAATTTATATAAAAACCGCTGTATTTTGACAGCGGTTTTTTGTTGCTTAGGGATATAAAACTCAAAAATTTTGATGTTTTATGATGATAATTTGGGCAATTTTGTTGCTTATTGATAATGATTCTCAATAAGGGCGTCGCTTAATGATAATGATTATCAATAAGCTTTTTATCAGCGGTCGTCACGGGTGATGTAGTTTAATTTGTGTTTGTGTTGTGGCAACAGGTGAGGTGAAAATATTGCGTTTGGTTGTGCGGTGTTCATCACTGCTGTGGGGCACGGATAGCAGAAGTGGCGTTTGGTGTTGTACGTCACGGTCAACGGTCGTCACGTCTGTCACGCCTGTCGTAGTCACGGTCGTCGTAATCCCGTCTGTCACGTCTGTAATCACGGTCGTCGTAGCTGCGCCTTTCGTTTCTGTCATAGTCACGGTCGTCACGTCGGTCGTTACGTCCGTCGTAGCGGTCGTCATAGCCACGGTCGTTGCGGCGGTCGTCGGTGCGGCTGTATGAGCGGGAATCGTCATAGTCCACGTCGCCTCTGCCACGTGAGCTGCGGACGGAATTTCTTGCATAGCGTTTTTCGCCCTTGTTTGGCTTAAACAGCAAAAGCACGATTATGACCGCAGGAATTGCGATACCGATTATTATGATGATACGCAGTGCGACGGAAGTGCTTGGCGTAAGGTCGCCGCCGATGGGGGGCTTAGGCTCGTTTTTGGAAGCGAGCAGAGCGTCCCTTTCCGCCTGCGTCTTTTTTTGGTAGGGGACGGAGAACGGCTCGACGTCGCTGACGGAAACAAAGGTTGAATACGTATTGCCGTTGAGAGTTGCGTTGATGTAGATTTGATTTTCGTCCTCGCCGTAGCCTATGAATTTGATTGTATAGTCGTTTGTGATAACAGTGCCGTTTACGGTGACGTTTGCGCCTTCCTTGAGCGTAAGGCGCACGTCGGGATAAAGCGACTCGTCCTCCGAAAGGGTGATGTTTGAAACCGTAGGCTCCTCGGTGAGATAGAGCGAATAGTTTTCATCGCAATATTTTACGTCGCAGATGTATGCCGTCACGCCCTCGTCCGGTCTTGGGGGTGTGATGCGCACGACCTGCAGAAAATAGCTTTGAGGAATGTATATTTTGTGAGAACCGTAGTAGATGTAGACCGTGGATTTGCCTGCGGTTGCGTTGCCCTCGAGATTGCTGACGGGCGCTTTTATGACTTCGGCAGTGGCTTCGGCTGCGTTTGCGACGTTCGATACGCCGTCAAAACCGTTTATAGCTGAATTTGCGACGTTGGATACGCCGAAAATTGCCGTGCCTGCGAGAATAAGCAGAACGGCTATTGCAAGGGCTAATGAAAATTTTGCAGATATATTTTTCATCGTAATAATTATAATACTATAATACTTGTCAAAAGCAAAGTCTTTAAAGCCATTTTTTAAAGAGAATTTTTGTTTTGGTTGTAAAAATTTTGGCACAAATTTTTGATTTTTGCGGGATTTGCGACTTATGCTCCGTGTATGAAGTACAAAGAAACGCTTTTAAAACTGATGGAAATAGAGAAGGAATTGCAGGCGAGAAGCCTTGACGCTCTTGCCTGCTACAACGTGGGACAGGTGCACGAAAAGCAGATGGCATTTCATAAATGCCCAAAGCGCAACCGCTGGGTGTTTGGGGGCAACCGCTCGGGAAAGACGGAGTGCGGCGCAGTGGAATGCGTATGGCTTGCAAGAGGGATACACCCGTTTAGAGAAAACCGCAGGGACGTAACGGGGTGGGTGGTAAGCGTGTCGCAGCAGGTGCAAAGAGACGTGGCGCAGGCGAAAATTTTGAAATATCTGCAAAGACGGTATATTGCCGACGTGGTGATGCAGGGGGGACGTAGGACGTCGCCCGAATACGGAGTCATCGACTATATAGTAGTGAAAAACGTGTTTGGCGGATATAGCAGGATAGGCTTTAAATCCTGCGATCAGGGCAGAGAGAAGTTTCAGGGGGCGTCGCTTGACTTTGTGTGGTTTGACGAAGAGCCGCCTAAGGATATTTACGACGAGTGCCGAATGAGAGTGTTTGACAAAAAGGGCGATATCTTTGGCACGATGACGCCGCTTAAGGGGCTGACGTGGGTGTACGACGAGATTGAGTTAAACCAAAACGACGACCCCGAGGTGTGGTGCGAATATATGGAATGGCGGGACAACCCCTATCTCGATAAAAACGAGGTCAAGGCGATGGAAGCCGTAGTGCCCGAAAGCGAGCAGCTGTCGAGAAGATACGGCAAATTCAGCACGGGCGCAGGATTGGTGTTCCCCGAATTCGACCAATCGATACACGTGATAGAGCCCTTTGACGTGCCGAAGGAATGGTACTCGAACATATCCATAGACCCCGGTCTTGCAAACCCCACGAGTATACATTTTTATGCGCTGGACTACGACGGCAACATATATGTCATTGCCGAGTCGTTTGAGGCGGGGCAGAACGTGGACTATCACGTGAAAAGGATATTTGAGATAGCCGACAGGCTGGGCTGGCCGAGGGACTCGAAGGGCAGGATATGCGCACTGATAGACAGCGCCGCAAAGCAACGCAGCTTGGCCTGCGAGAAGAGCGTGGCGGAGCTGTTTTGCGAAAAGGGAATTTTGGTGAATACCAACGTAAACAAGGATATGTACAGCGGAATACAGCGGTTAAAGTCCTTATTTGCGCAAAGACCGCCTAAAATTTTTATCTTTAAAAACTGCGTGAATATGATAAGAGAGCTTAAAAGCTACTGGTGGGGCATAGACGACAGACCTAAAAAAACGGACGACCACTCCATAGACGAGCTGCGCTATTTTGTGATGACTCTGCCAAAGCCCAAGAGCCTGCCCGTACCAGAGAAAACCGTCATACAGAGCGATAAGGAAAGACTGATAAGGCAGAGGAGAAACAATCAATGGACAAAGAAATACTGAGCGGCTTGCTTAAGCGGGCAAAGGGATATTCGTATAAGGAAGTGACGGAGGAATACTCCGTAAAAGAGGACGGCAAGCCCGAGCTGATAAAACGGAAGGTGACAAAAAAATACTGTCCGCCCGACAGCAGCGCACTTAAGGCTTATATGGAACTGAACGGGGATAAGAGGGACGTGAGCGAGCTTAGCGACGACGAGCTTATCGCCGAAAGAGAACGGCTGCTTGCGCTGCTTAAAGACCCAAACGAAGACAACGACACGGACGATACGTCCGATTGAAAGGAGATGGATATGTCTGAAATCGAGAAGCAAATCGTAACCGAGGTAACGGAGGACTTTAAAAAGAGGCAGGAAGCCCGACGTGCCGTTGAGCTGAACTGGCGGCTCAATATGAATTTTGTGCTTGGCAATCAGTTTGCCGAGATATCGTCGAAGGGCGACATTGTGGACGCAGACAAACAATACTACTGGCAGCAGAGAGAGGTTTATAACCACATTGCGCCCATACTGGAAACGAGGCTCGCAAAGCTGTCGAGGGTGAAGGCGAAGGGCACCGTGCGCCCCGCAACATCCGACGATGACGACGTTGCCTCAGCTTCGCTTGCGACAAAGCTCATTGACGCTGTGTGCAAGGAAAACGATTTTTCGTCGCAGCTTTCGATGGCAAATACGTGGAGCGAGATAACGGGAAGCGCTTTTTTTAAGATTACGTGGGACGCAGACAAGGGCAAAACTCTTGATTCCGAGGGACTTGTAAAGGAAGGCGAGGTAAATATCACGCTCTGTCCGCCGTTTGAGATTTTCCCCGAAGACATAGCTATTACGGATATAGACAGGCAGTCGTCCATAATACACGCAAAGGTGCTGCCCGTATCCGAGGTAAAGCGGCTTTGGGGCGTTGACGTAAACGGCGAGGACGTGAACGTGTTTTCGTTTAACTCCCTTGAGACGGCGGGAACGTACGGATATTGCGCTTCTATCCCTAAAATAGCGAGCGAAAAGAGGGAAAACAGCGTTACCGTTATAGAAAAATACGAGGCGCCTACGCCGAATTATCCTAACGGCAGGCTGATAATCGTCGCAGGGGATAAGCTGTTGCATATGGGCGAGCTGCCGTACCTCAACGGCGAGGACGGCTCACGCACGTATCCGTTTTCAAGGCAGACGTGCATTGACAATCTGTCAAACTTTTTCGGCTCCTGCGTGGTGGAAAGAGTCATCCCCGTGCAGCGTGCCTACAACGCCGTGAAAAACAGAAAGCACGAGTTTATGAACCGCATAGCCGTAGGCGTGCTTGCGGTCGAGGACGGCTCGGTGGATACCGACCTTCTGGAAGAAGAGGGACTTCCGCCCGGAAAAATCGTGGTGTACAGGCAGGGAAGCACGCCGCCTATGCTGCTAAGTCAGCTGCAGGTGCCCGCAGAGTTTGCAAGAGAGGAAGAAAAGCTGCTCAACGAGTTTGTGATGATAAGCGGCGTGAGCGAGGTGACTACGTACTCGCAGGTGCCCACCAACGTGGCGTCGGGCGTGGCGATATCGCTGCTGCTCGAGCAGGACGACACACGTATTTCGCTCACCGCAGACAGCCTGCGTGAGAGCGTAAAGCGCATAAGCAAGCAGGTGCTGAGGCTTTACAGGCAGTTTGCAAAGGTGCCGAGAGTGAAGCGTATAACGGGCGAGAACGGCGAGGTGGAATTGGCGTCGTTCTCGGCAAGAAACATCGACAGCGAGGACATTGTTTTTGACACCATAAGCGACATAGACGATACGCTGTCGGCACGCAGGGCTATGGTTTACGACCTGCTGAGGCTGGGACTCTTTACGGACGGCGACGGCAAGATGTCGGAAGCTACAAAGACGAAGCTGTTTGAGATACTGGGCTTCGGCAACTGGGAAGCGGGCAGAAGTGCGGACGAGGTCCACCGCAAAAAGGCAATGAGAGAAAATATGGAATTCGAGGACGGCGAGATAACTCCCGACGTGTACGACGACCACGCTATGCACATAGAGGAACACATCAAGGCGTGCGTATCTACAAAGTGCGTAAAGGACAGGGCGTTGAGAGACAGAGTGGCAAGACATATCGCACTGCATACGCAGCTTGCGGGACTCAACGGAAGCGTGGATATGATGGAAAAGAAATTTGAGGAGGATACGAAGGTTGAGCAACCAAACTGAAAAGGATACCGCCGCAGAAACGATAGAAAGCG
This sequence comes from uncultured Christensenella sp., assembly GCA_910584155.1. GTDB lineage: Bacteria > Bacillota > Clostridia > Christensenellales > CAG-917 > CAG-475. The sequence goes on from CAJTYG010000007.1 coordinate 11,119, forward strand.
AGCTTGAAAAACAGGCGGAAGAAGCCTGCGAAGCCGCTTCAGAGCAGGAAGCGACGGAAGATACGGATGTCAAAGATCAAAAAATCGGCAAATTTAAAAACCCGCAGGAATTGCTGCGGGCGTACGGCGAGCTTGAGAAGGAATTTACACGCCGCTCACAGAAGCTGAAAGAGCTTGAGGCGGCTAAACAGGCAGGAATAACCGACGGCGATTGGAAGGGGACGGTGGATAAGTTTTTTAAGGAAATCCCATCCGCAAAGGCGTTTGCAAGAGATATCGCTACCGAAATCGTGAACGACCCCGACCTGCGAAACGACGCAAACTGCCTTAATCTTGCGCTTATGCGAGTGCTATTGAGCAAGTTCCGCACGCCCGAGCAGTTGATGAACGACGGACAATTTTTAGACGAGTACGTTTTGGGCTCCGAAAGGGTGAAGGACGCTGTGATAGCAAACTACCTCGACGGCGTGAGAAGGGGCGAGCCGCCCTATACTCTGCACGGCGGCGGGCTTCAGTGCGTAGCACCCCAAATCAAACCCAAAACTGTGGAAGAAGCAGGTTTTTTGTTTTTGAAAAACAATAAATAACAGGAGAAAAATTTATGGTTACTTTGACTAATGCCGATAAGGCATTGAAAACATTTTATCTCGGCGTGCTTGCAGATCAGCTCAACGTGGGCGTAAATCCGCTGCTTGCAAAGATTGGACAGACCTCCGCCGACGTCTGGGGCAAGGAAGTGAAAAAGCTTGCGCCCTACGGCATCAACGGCGGCATAGGCTCCGGCGAGGAAAGCGACAATCTGCCAAACAGCGGCAGTAACAACTATGCGCAGTTTACCCTTACACTCAAAAACCTTTACGGCAAGATCGAGCTCAGCGACAAGGCCATAAGGGCGTCGCAGAACAGTGCGGGCGCATTTGTAAATTTGCTCAACGCCGAAATGGACGGTCTGCTTAAGGCAAGTAAGTTTAACTTCGGACGTATGCTTTACGGCGACGGCAGCGGTCTTATCGCAACTACGGTGGCAAACGAGTCGACCGATACGAGCAAGATAACCGTTGACAGCATAAAGGCCATTATGGAAGGAATGACCGTCGATATCTATTCGTCTACGGGCGTGAAAAATACCGAGCTCTCGGGCGCAAGAATACTGTCTATCGACAGGGCAAGCAAGGTCGTTACGCTCAACCGCAACGCTTCAAGCAGCTGCGGCGCAGGCTGTAAGCTCTATGTGCAGGGCTCCAAAAACAACGAAATCACAGGTCTTGAGGCGATATTCGGCGGCGGAAGCACGATATACGGCTTGACGAGAAGCGATTATTCCTTCCTCACGCCGTATACAAATACTGTCGACGGAAAAGTCAGCGTGGGCGTAATGCAGGACGCTATCGACGCCGTTGAGGAAACGTCGGGCGGCTCTATAGACTTTATCGTAGCCTCATACAACGTGCGCAAGCAATACGTCGACCACCTGTGTCAAACACGCACCAACGTGGACTACCTTACGCTCGACGGCGGTTATAAGGCGCTTTCATACTCCGGAATTCCGTTTGTGGCGGATAGATTCGTCGGCGACGGCGATATGTATTTGCTAAACAGCAACGACTTCAAGCTGCATCAGCTCTGCGACTGGCGTTGGCTCGAGGGCGAAAGCGGAAGCGTGCTGCATCAGATACCCGGGAAGGCGTGCTACAGCGCAACGCTCGTCAAATACGCAGACCTGCTTTGCGAACGTCCTATGGGGCAGGCAAAGCTTACATTTACGGGCAAGGAAAGCGGCGGCGCAAGCGCAGACGTGCCGTATTATACGGTGACGTTCGATACGGGCGGCGGCTCGCCTATCCCCGAACAGATTGTTAAGCCCGGCGGATACGCCGTGCAGCCTATCGAGAGCCCTACTAAGACGGGCTACTCCTTTGACGGCTGGATGTACAACGGTTCGCTGTTTCTGTTTGGCAAGACTGCGATAAACTCCGATATTACGCTGACCGCAGAGTGGCTGTGATATGGACCTGATAGAGATAAATGGCGATCTGTTTGATATAGCAGGTCGCCTGAAGGAAATTGACAGCAGATATACCGTTTGTAGAAACGTGAAGCTGAATAGATTTGAAATTTATGCCGACGGGGTACTGCAAATTGCGGTACCCTTCGACAGGCTGGACGCACGTACGGTGGAGCTTGTGCGCAGTACGAGGCTGGAAAACGTCGGGCGGCTTTTGGAACAAATAAATTCGGACAACGAAAGGCTTGAAAAAGCATCGCAAATAAGCAGGCGGAATGAGCTGCTTGCAAGGGTGGAGGACGCATTATGACAGTAAAAAAAGTGTTGAGCGAGTGCCTGTTGAAGATGGGCGAAAAGGATTTTGTGCTGAAGGAAAATCTGTCCGAAAGGGAAAGCGGACTTCTGACGGATATTCTTGCGGCGCTTAACGTCGCATATAGGGAAATCGTCTGCGAGTATCTGCCTCTCGTGCAGAGGGACAGAGTGTTTTTTACAAACGGGCACATTGACGCAAGCGAGCTGTCTCGCAGAATACTGTATCCCATACGCCTCACCGCAGACGGGCAGACACAAAGCTTTAAGGTTTATCCAAACCGCATAGAGGCGGATATTTACGGCAAGGCGGAAATAGAATACGCATACGTGCCCGATACAGAGCTGGTATTTGGCAGCAATATAAACGATATGCGCCTTACAGTTTCCGTTTTGAGCGACGCTACGCTTGCACAATACTATTTCGCAAACAAGGTGTTCGACCTCGCAAAAAGCTTCGATACTTCGTTCAGGGCGAAGATAGGAATACAGAAAAACAAGGGCAAATCGCTGCTGCTCAAGCAAAGGAGATGGTGGTCGTGAACAGTATCGAGTTTAGCAAAAACAAGCTCGCCGTGGGCTTTAAGGGCATAGCCTGCGACCTCGACCAATCCGTGACCGATATGGCATACGCAAGGGCGGCGCAAAACTTTGCGTTTGACAGAGGCGTGCTTACGGGCGAGCTCGGAATAGACGCAGGCAGGGGCTTTTATCTCGCTCCGTTCACCGAGAGGCACGCCTATCCTGCGATACCGACAGGCAAAGCTTTGAAAAAGCTGTTTCTGTACAGATATAAGACGGACGAGGGCAAGTTTGACGACAGGCTTGTGGGACATCTCGACGACGGCACGTTTGTATATACGTCAGTGTTTAAAAACGACGTGTGGCACGCTATAGACGGGCTGTGTATCGTCGGCGACGTGTGCGCAGTCAATTATAACTTTAACGGCAAGGACACCTTGCTGATATCCTGCGACAACGATTACCTTTATTATCTGAAGGGCTCGTACGTGACGGTGTGCACGAAGGCCCCTAAGTTTTCATCGCTTGCAATACACAACGAAAGAGTTTTCGGCAGCGTGAACGGAAATCAGGTGTGGTTTTCGGACGAATTCAATCCGTCCGAATGGAATGTGGCATCGGACAAGGCGGGCTTTATAACCTTTTCGGACGACGGCGGCGAGGTGCTGAAGGTGGTGTCGTTTTTAAACTATCTGTACATATTCAGAGAATACGGCATATTCAGACTGACGGCATACGGCGAGCAGAGCGAATTTGTGCTGAAAAAGGTGTTTACAGATACGGGACGTATAGTTAAAACCTCGATTGAGCTGTGCGGCGATAAAATCGTCTTCTACGCTGATGACGGCTTGTTTGTGTTTGACGGCTACGACGTCAAGCGTGCCGCACGCAAAATGCCCGAGGTAAAAAGCGGCGATTTCATCAGCGGCGCATACCTTGACGACTGCTATTATATCGCTTGCAAAACGGGCGGGGAAGAAAAGCAAGATACTCTTATAAGATACCGCTTTAAGGACGACTCGTTTGCAGTGCTGCAGGGCGTGGCGATACTGCACCTTATCGCCGTGAGAGTGCACAACGGCTCGCAGCTTCTGTGCGTTATGGGCGGCGACGTAAACGATACGCTCGGCGAGATTTCAAAGAGCGGCTGCGTGCTTGGAACGCCCACTCAAAAGCACTACGAAAGCCCCGAAAACACCTTGTTTACAACATCGCTGAAGATAGTGCGATGCGTGTACGTTCAGACTAAAAGCGACATCACGCTGACCGTAAAATTGGACGGCAGGGCGTTTAAATATGACGTGTCGGGCGGCGACGGCGTGAAAACCGTGCGTGTGGAACGTGCGGGCAGAACCGTCGGATTTGAGATAGATTGCAGCGAGGCGGAGGCAAATATAACTCCGCTTACGGTGTCGTATGACAAATTGAAAATGTAGGAGGCAAATTTTGATGAGCATAAACGAAATAATATCCACTCTCGAGGAATTGGCTATCAGGGTGAAGTCGCTTGAGGTCAAGCTTGCGGCAATGACGGTCAATAAGGGCGGCACGGAGGCGTAACGTATGGCAAAATCTGTTTGGGATAAATTTGCGGATCTGTTTAAGACGGAATCGCAAAAGGCGCAGGAAAGGCAGGACGGTATCAATAAGGCGCTCGAGGACGAAAAGAGTATTCTCGATGAGCTTGCCGCACTCGATAAGCAATACAGGGACAGCCTACCCGAAGAGGAAAAAATAGATATCGAGGCGTTGTTTCCGTCCGACTCTGGCTTGAAGGAAATCGAATACGTCGCAGAGACCGACGAGGATATCGCAAAGAGAGCTCAGTTTGAAAACGAGCGTAAAAAGCAGCTCGACAGCGACAGGCTAAACGATAAATACGAGGCGCAGAAGAGTGCGTACGGCGATAAAAAAGAGGACGCAAAGCAAACTCTTAAAGAGAGCTATGAGAAGCTTGGGGCGGTGTATGACGACCTGCGCAGGCGTACCGAAAACGACGTGCTCAAACGGGGACTTGCAAGAAGTAGCGTTGCCACGTCGCAGCTCGGCGACCTTGACAGATCGCATATGGAAGGCGCAAGCAAGCTGCAGACTGCATATACGAACGCTATTGCCGATATCGACGGGCGTATCGCAGGGCTCGAGGCGGATAGGGTGAGCGCTCTTGACGAGCTCGATATCAAATATGCCCTCGAGCTGGACGAGCGAATTGCAGAACTAAAAGCCGAACGGGATAAGACTGTGCTGAAATACGAGCAGTACAATCAGTCCGTGCGGCAGCAGAACGAGGACTACGCAAAGCGCAGGCAGGCGGATATCAACGAATATCTTGCAGACGTGCAGAAGCAGAAGGAGGACGAGCAAAAACGCACCTATGCGCACGAAAAAATGTACGGCTACGAGGGCGAAAAGCAGGAAAATTACGCAAAACGATATGAGATCGCAAGCGCATTTTATAGCTCGCTCGACCCCGAGATAGCCTATGACGCCTTGGCGGCTTCTCCGAATATGAAATACTATCTCGGACATTATTACGGGAAGCTGCTAAATTCGCTGAAGTCTACAAAGGTGGATGAGTACGAGCCGCAAAAAAGATATTATTGATAAAGGGCACTCCGAAAGGAGTGCTTTTTGCGATTGGGTGTGATATAATAAAATTATGAACGCACTTTATTTAGTACATGAGGTCATAAAAAAATTTGTCGGCGAGGGCAGTATATGTATCGACGCTACGGCAGGTAGGGGATACGACACGGCGTATCTTTGCTCGCTGGCGGGCAAAAGCGGCAAGACCATCGCATTTGACGTGCAGGAAGAGGCTATAAACAGCACAAGAAAGCTGCTTGATGAAAGAGGTCTTTGCGCAGAATTGGTGCTCGGCTCGCACGAACATATGGCGGACTATGCAGACGAGGAAACTGTCGATTGCATAGTTTTCAATCTGGGATATCTGCCCAAAGGAAACCATGCCATTTATACGCATTTTGACAGCACAAAAAAGGCGATAGAGGCAGGGCTGAAGCTGCTTAAAAGGGGCGGGCTGATGTGCGTCAGCATTTATTACGGCGGCGACAGCGGATATGAAGAAAAAGACGCTCTGCTGCCTTATCTAAAGGGCTTGGACGATGAAAAATATCAGGTCATAGCAAGCTTCTTTTATAACTGGAAAAAGGACCCGCCTATACCGGTGTTTATTATTAAAAATTGACGGGAATGTGAGTGTATAAAGAGTGTACGTCGTGTAATTTAAATGAAATAGCCCCCTCTTTCCGGTCTCGCCGTTACTATAACCCCATCAAACAGGGGCGTTTGACGGGGACCCCGTTCTCCCCCACTCAAACTTAGATGCGTGCGGTAGCTCGCTCTTTCTCTACATATATTTTTCGTCGTTCGTGGGGGCGACAAGACGCAATTGGGCTTCGCCAACAATTGCTATTCCGTCACTACGTTCCTTACGGTCTGCGCAAACAGCCAACACCCTCTCATTATTTCACTCGTTCACGGGCATAAAAACAACACTTGCCCGTTCACTTGTACTAAGAGCGTGCTTGACACTCAATTTAGCGCTCGCCGTTGCGAGCGCTTGTTCTAAGCTTCGCAATGAGTTTGCGTTAGTTTACAATCCCCTCACCGCTCCGCTTACGCTTTGCGGAGCTCCCCTTACTAAGGGGAGCCTTGAAGAGGTTTTATGTTTTGATAAAAGGATAAAAGTTTAATATGGGGTGTGCGTTCTGGATTGCTTCGGCAAAGCCTCGCAATGACGAATAAAAAGTGCAACAGCATTTATTAGATATTTTGCAAAAGCGGGAATTGACTTCCCGCTTTTGCACTTATGCGCACGCAGTGCGTTACACCAAACAAAGCATTGTGCGGAATGATGTTTGAGTTTACAATGTCAATCCGAGTTGATAGCAAACAAGGCTTTGTGCGGTAGCGGCGAGCAAATCAAGTCAAGGCGAACGATTGCTTGCTGAATTAGGCATTTCACATCCCCCCCCCTAGTCTGCTGCGCAGACAGCTCCCCTTGCTAAGGGGAGCCTAAGAAATTGCAAGCTATCGAAGCCAAACACGTCGATTTGCGAGCATTCGGCGCAAGATTTATATATTGACTTATATTTTTATATATTATAAAATATATATTATAAACTATGAATGTGTGCTCTTAATTGCAGTTTGCAAAGCAGAGTCGGGTGAAAACATGAGAAAAAAACTTAGTCTTGCGCTTACGCTCCTCATTATAACGGCATCCTGCCTTGTGACGTTTTGCGCTTGCAACAAAAAACATAGCGACGTTTCCTTGCAAACGGGCGGAAGACCTGATTTGAATTCTATTATTTCTCAGGACAGCTTAAATACCGTCAACGCCGCAATGCTCGACACTGCTACGGAGGATCAGAAAAAAGACGCAGTTATGCTGTTGTTTGACATCGCAAACGGCAGCCGTCAGAATACGCATACCTCGCTTATGCTGCAAAACAGCAACGCAGGTATTTCGCTCGGCGACGTGATTATGCACGGCTTTAACCTCAAATACGGCGACAAATGGTACTATCAGCTTGCGACGCAGGCTACGTCGTCGGTACCTCTGTTTGAGGCGCTTATGAGCGAAATTGCGGGACTTTTGAAAATCGCTTATACGAAGGGCGACGGCACATATCACTATACTGTGATTAAGGGCTCGTCGTCGGAGTGCGACTGTACGGTGGAAACCTTCCCTTACGCTACGTTTGTCGTGACGGGCGCTCCGAAGGTCTATAACGAAGCCGACTTCAAAACCGAGCTGCACTATCTTAGCAGTATGCACGAGATAAACAATATGAAATTCCGCAAAGAGATAATTGCGGACGGCGCAACTGTGTCCTATGACAGCGAAAAGCATTTCTATACGGTGGAATTTTCCGTCGATATGGATGCCGACGGGGATATGCTCGCCGAATGGTTTGCGTTGCCTAAAGAGGATATGGCTGTTGGCGGGCAGGTGCTTGAGTATTACAACAGCTACAGCGCAGTGCTCGAGGTGTGGGACAACGGATACGCAAAGTCGTTTAAGTCATATTCGGACAGGGAAGCGGGACTTGGCAGCGGCAAGCCCGTCGATGAGTTTGAATACCTTTGGGACGAGAATGAAATACTTGCGCTGCTGAAGCAGGATAAGGGCATAATCGTGCACGATTCGCTCACAAGCATAGAGGACTACGTTGAGTATTACAGCGAACCCGAGCTTGTCAAGGCAAGGCTTAGCGCACTTAAGATCGCAGGCATTGTGATAGGCTGCGTCATAGTTGTCATAATCGTGTTGATAATTGTCTTCGAGGTGCTGATAAGCAAAGGAAAATTTCCGAAAATATCCGCAAGAAGAGAGGCTAAAAAGCAAAAGCGCCTTGCCAAAAAGATGAAAAAAAGAGGCATTACCGTCGAGGTCGAAGAAGAATAAGCTTATTTCTTGCAAAATGAGGCTTTTTACAATCCCCTCAGTCTGCTGCGCAGACAGCTCCCCTTACTAAGGGGAGCCTTGAAGAGGCTTTATGCTTTGATAAAAAAATAAAAGTTTAATATGGGGTGTACGTTCTGGATTGTTTCGGCAGTAGCCTCGCAATGACGATGGGGTGGGACAATCCCCTCACCGCTCCGCTTACGCTTTGCGGAGCTCCCCTTACTAAGGGGAGCCATAATACTGTGTAGGGCAGGGGCGTAAAATGGTTGAAAGGTCTGGATTGCTTCGGCAGTAGCCTCGCAATGACGAGGTGGCGGAAACGTCAAATTCGGAAGGTGCGGACAAAGACTGAATTTAACATATTCTGAATAATATACTGTATTTTTATGAAAGGATTTTTATGGAAAATGTGATAAGAAAATGGCGGCTGACGGACGCATATGATCTGTCGGTCGCTTTGTCAAATAAACGTGTTTTGGACAACCTCAGAGACGGGTTGCCTTATCCTTATACGGTTAGCGACGGCGAAGATTTTATAAAAGCTATGCTTGATGCAGACGAAAACGACATTTTTGCTTTTGCCATTGTTGCGGACGGCAAGGCTGTAGGAAGTATCGCAGCTTACAGGCAGGGCAACATACACTCAAGGACTGCCGAGCTTGGATATTACGTTGCGCAGGAGTTTTGGGGCAGAGGACTTGCTACGGCGGCAGTGAAAGAAATTTGCGCATACGTGTTTGAAAACTCGGATATTATGCGCATTTATGCCGAGCCGTTTGCACGAAACGCCGCAAGCTGCCGTGTGCTTGAAAAAAGCGGCTTTTCACTTGAGGGTATTATGCGCAAAAATGCAGTCAAAAACGGAATTGTCGAGGATATGAAGCTTTATGCTTTGATAAAGGAATAGGGTGACAATCCCCTCACCGCCTCATCACACGGGGGTGTGAATTCGGCAGAGCTCCCCTTGCTAAGGGGAGCCATAATATGGTTTGCTTTTGTTCGTCATTGCGAGGCATTTACTGCCGAAGCAATCCAGATACTTCAACTATTTATGAGCATACATTCTGGATTGCTTTGTCGCTTCGCTCCTCGCAATGACGGGACGAAAATCGGCGTCTTTGGCTTGCGATTGATTACAATTTTTAAGGCTCCCATTACAAGGGAGCCTTAATTTGATATAGCTTTTAAATAAGTTGTTATTTTAGATAGTATTACTGTACGTTATCACTTTTTTGAGGCGATATATTCGTTTGCAAGCTCATAGGCTCTTTCAACGGTGGGACCGAAACCCTCGGATAGAAGCTTGCCGTTGAATTCCACCTCATTGTAGGCGCTGCCGAGCTGCTGTCTTGCTTGGTCGTGGACGTCTATCATCACCAACATTCCGTAGCCGTAGGAAACATATATTGAAGGTTTTTCCATATAACCCTCAATTATTCTGACGGCGGTGTCCTCATCGTAGCCGTCGGCGACATATTCTGCGACTGTCTGTCCGAAATAATTGATGTTCATATCCATAAGCAAAGAGGATACGTAGCCTGCGATTATCTCGTTGGCGTTATATTGGCAGTAAAGCTTGAGCGCTTTGTTTTGCGTGCCGCTTGCTATGTGATTTAACAGCGCTAACTCGACGTACATCGCCCATCCCTCCGAGAAGGTGATGCAGCTGTTACAGTGTGTGATAAGGCTCAAATCGCTTTCCTTTGCGTTGACGTAGGCATAGAGGTGTCCCGGATAGCCCTCGTGTGCGATAGTCGCAAGCAGATTTGAGGGATCCTCCGTCATCTGATAGCCGTTTATTGTGATGCTTTCCACCGCATTTTCGTCGTCTAAGGGCGAGCGCAGATAGTAGGCGAGGGTTGATGTGATTTGCTCGACCGTGCTGTCGAGATATTTGAATTCTATCTGCGGTTGATTTTTCAGATCCGGTACGATAGATTTTGCGGCGGTCTTGAGATAGTCTAATAGCACTTGCGGATCGGACGAGTCAAGAAAAATCTTTTCGCCGTTGACGTATTTGTAAAACTCCTCATAGACGGCGGGCTCCGTATCCTGCAGGGCGTCTACGGTATCTTTCACGCCGTTCATTGCCGTTCTGTAGGACGTGTATTTTTGATACAGCTCCACGTAAACGTCCCAAAGATCGGCAGACATCAAGCCCGTTTTTTGCTGGAAAAGCCACTGATAGTATGCTTTGCCTGCATCGCCGTAGCTTGCAAGATAGCTCTTTTGCGTTTTTTCTTCGGGATTTTTGTATGCCTCGAGACCTTGCGCCAAATCTCTTACGCCGACCATAAACTTCGTGGTGAGTGCCGTTTCAAAATCCGCTTTGTAGCTTTGCTTTGCCGTCTGCGACAGGAATGTGGCTTTGTCTAATTTGCTGTCGATGAAGGAGTAAAGATAATAGCTCTGTCCCTTTTGCAAAACGTCGTTGAGATAGTCCTGCATGGCGGTCACGGTGTAGTTGAAAAGGTGATAGCCCGCATTTTTTCTGTCACGTGCATAGTCGAGATAGGTCGCAAAGGCGTCCTTTGTGGAATTGGTGATCGAAAGCAGATCTCTTATGTCGTCCTCGGTCCTGAAAGCGTAGTTTTCCACTACGTCTGAAAAGTCCGCTACAAATCCGCCGTCGGCACTTATATACGAGCCGCCTATCAGCGAAAACGTCGCCGCATAAGGCGACTGATAATAGGCGAGATATGTGTTAAGGGCGTACCTCAGCGAGCGATAGGTGATTTTGTCCTTTTCACTATTAAGCTTTGAAAACTTTATCGTGTTTAGCAGTTGATTGTAATACTGCAGGGCGCTGCGTGCTCCCTCTATGCTCTCTTCCGTCACGGGCGAGTAGGAATACCAAGTTGTATCCACTTCCATTTCGCCTTTGTCTTTGAAATATACGTTCCAACCAAAGGCGTCGTCGCCCATAAACAGCGAGTAGGCAAGGCTGTCGGCTATGGCGTTGAGACGTGCCGATGCGTCAAAGTTGCAGCCCGCAAAGCCTACCGCTACGCAGACCATCATAAGCACTACGCAAAGGACAAGTATGCCGAATCTTTTGCAATTTTTCATATGCTTCCTCATAAAAATAGTTTATAACTATATATAGAGTAATATGTTTGCAAAAAAATTACAATATTATTTTTGCGTTTTGTTATGCAAAATATAAAAGTTTTGGCTTGCCGTAAGCAAAATTTTATGATACAATGACCAAAATTTTGCAGGGTGAGCAAATGAAGACGGAAATAATCACAAAGAATAATATCAAAATTGCAAGCATCATCTCAAGCGACATCATATCCAATGCGCAAGCCGCAGTCGATTTGATGATGACAGTCAAATTTCAAAGCGATGTTAAAAATATAGTCATAGCAAAGGAACTGTTTGCGGATAGGTTTTTTGTTTTGAGCAGCGGACTCGCAGGCGAAATTTTGCAGAAGTTTGTAAATTATAACTTTTGCGTTGCCATTTACGGCGATTTTTCAAAATATACAAGCAAACCGCTTAAAGACTTTATATATGAGAGCAATAACGGGCACAGTGTGTTTTTTGCAGATAGCTTGGATGACGCAGTTGAAAAAATTTTGAACAAAGCAACGCATTAAAAGCGTTGATTTGATCAGAAAACCATAATATCGTTATCGTAAAATATATATTGGTATTTTTTATTGCCGTTTTGATCTTTGATTTCACGTATGTGGAACACTCCTGTCGTTCCGTCGATGTTGTAGTGGACCTTTATCGATGTTTTGCTGTCCTTTACCTCACGCTCCACAATGTATTTGCCCTTGGACGTGCCGCTTCTGAATTCAAGCTCATATTCGGTTTCAACTTTATTGTTTTTGATTTCATTTTCAAACTCAACTGCAGTTTGTTCTATTAATACGCCGTTTACATAGATGGAATATACATATTCGGTTTCCGTTTCGCCATCCTCTACAGAGTATTCCTGCTCCATCTGGACGAAAGAGGTTTTGTCGTTTATGTCTGCGTAGGCACGGATTTTAAGCTCCGTTTCGGTTTCATCAGTTTCGGTTTCTTCGGAGCGTTCGCCTTCGAGGTGATAGGCCACGCCATCTATGACCATTACGCCTACGAGCCGATATTTGCTTTCGGCTTCTTTGTCGTCCTCGTCGTCTTCTTCGTCCTCCTCGTCTACATCTGCGTCTGCGTGAGTGTAAAGAGTTTCGGTGTAATACATAGTGTACTGTACCGTTTTGCCGTTGATATCTTTTCCGCTTACCGTCATTTTTGTGGCATAATCGTATCTGCTGTCCGTATTGTTTTCGGTGACAGTGGATACTATGTCATCGCCGAGGAAGCTGTCCAGCGCCGTAAAATACTCGTTGAAACGTTTAGCTTGTCCTTTGACTTCGTCGTCGGATGCGGTGGTCAATGTGTTGTTTTCAGCTGCATAAACGATAGTATTGACTGTAGAAAAAGCTTTAATTGCCTCTGCAGGCATGGCGCTTCCCAATAATCTTACGCTCGATACTGCTCCCATTCCGTATACGTCTTTTGTAGAAAGATTCGTATGGGGAGGGGACAAGGGAATACTATCTGCCGCCCTGCCGAAATTAAGCACAATGGTCAATACCAGAATCAAGCAAAGGATACAGGAAGCAAATGCGCTGAACATCCAGACGGCTTTACGCTTGTTTTTTGCAATGACTGCCGTGTTGCCTTGCTCGGCGACTTTCAAATTTAAGTCGCTATCATATGGCAACAAATTTTCCGACCGTGCAGCCGTTTTGATTTTGTCGAGCAGATTGGGCGTATATCGATCGGATTCATTTTTTATTTTTTTTTCAATATCTTTTTGTTTCATTTCAACGACCCTCTTTTTCCAAAGCGTTACGCATTTTCAAAAGTGCGTTTTGATATTTCCAAGTAACTGTTGATATAGGTATACCGAGCATTTTTCCGATTTCTTTTCTTTTATAGCTACAGGCAGTCACAAGCATTAAAATGGAAAACTCATCGTCGGCTAAAATCCGTTTTGCTAAATCTATCAAGTCGCCGTATTTATCGGGTTCACTCATACCGAAAAGGGTTTTATTTTCATATTCGTCAACGCTTTGTTCCCGCATACGGGCTTTTTTTATATTTAGCGCTTCGTTTCTTGCAATCGTATATATCCATGCGGAAGCGTTTGTGCCAAGGGTATAACTGCGTATGCTTTTTAGCATGCGCATATATGTAGTTTGCATTACGTCTTCTGCAAGTGCTTTGTCACGCAAAATGGATAGCGCCACATAATAAACGGACTTCTGCGTTAGATTGTAGATATCATCAAACGCAGAAGTGTCTCCGTTTATAAATTTTTTTATAAATTTGTCAAGCGCCACTTTTTATCTCCGAATATTCAGTAGCATCATACCAAATTCCCAAACATTTCGTCAAACGGAAATCTTATTCAAATATCTGTTTGCTTCCGTCGTTGTAAGAATACTCGTATTTTTTGTTGCCGTCCTGATCCCTGATTTCACGTATGTGGAACACTCCTGTCGTTCCGTCGATGTTGTAGTGGACCTTTATCGATGTTTTGCTGTCCTTTACCTCACGCTCCACAATGTATTTGCCCTTGGACGTGCCGCTTCTGAATTCAAGCTCATATTCGGTTTCAACTTTATTGTTTTTGATTTCATTTTCAAACTCAACTGCAGTTTGTTCTATTAATACGCCGTTTACATAGATGGAATATACATATTCGGTTTCCGTTTCGCCATCCTCTACAGAGTATTCCTGCTCCATCTGGACGAAAGAGGTTTTGTCGTTTATGTCTGCGTAGGCACGGATTTTAAGCTCCGTTTCGGTTTCATCAGTTTCAGTTTCTTCGGAGCGTTCGCCTTCGAGGTGATAGTCCACGCCGTCTATGACCATTACGCCTATGAGCCGATATTTGCTTTCGGCTTCTTCGCCGTCCTCGTCTTCTTCTATATCTACGTCTTCTGGAGCATACAGGGTTTCGGTGTAATACATAGTGTATTGTACCGTTTCACCGTTGAAATCTTTTCCGTTTACTGTCATCTTTGTGACATAATCATATCTGCTGTCCGTATTATTTTCGATGACAGTGGATACTACGTCATCGCCGAGGAAGCTGTCCAGCGCCGTAAAATACTCGTTGAACCTTTCGGACTGTTCTTTTGCTTCTGAGCTGTCGGCAGGCGGCACTAACGTTATGTTTGGCGTTTGCGTTGCGTTGCGAACCGCAGAAAAAGTTTTGACTGCGCTTGCAGGCATGGCGCTTCCCAATAATCTTACGCTCGATACTGCTCCCATTCCGTAAACGTCGTTTGGCGACGATAATGCGGCTGTCTTACTCTCGCTCTCGTAATTTCCGCATGCCGCCAATGACAGAGCCATTGCTATAGTTAAGCACAGGCACAATCCAACAAATATCAATTTTTTTTTCATCTTTTTGCCTCCTTGGGTATGATTAAGAGCTTTTTGCCCCTTTCACCATATACAACAATGCAAACACACGGATTGTTGGTGAAAACAATAAATTTTTTTATTTTTTAAGTAAAAGGCACTCAGTTGATATTCAACTGAGTGCCTTTTGGTGCACCGTAAGGAATTCGTAGGGCGCCTTGGACGCCCGTAATAGCAAAGCGTGTATGCTTGCATACGTAAGCGTGCGTCAACCCGCAGGGATTCGCACACAAAGTGTGCAGACAAAATTTTATTTTGTCTTGAATTCCTTACTAAGCAAAAATGCGCAAAGCGTAAAACCAAACAAAGCATTGTGCGGAACGAGGTAGTTGCTTGATGAAATTTGAAATGATAGCAGACAATGCTTTGTGCGGTAGTAACAAAAAAATGCTGCCAAACAGGTCACACATTTTATAAAAATAAAATGTGCACCCAAAGGCACACATTTTTTTGTTTGGTGCACCGTAAGGAATTCGAATCCCTAACCTTTCGGTCCGTAGCCGAATGCTCTATCCAGTTGGGCTAACGGTGCAAATTGTTTTAGCATAGATAGTATAGTGGTTGCGGGACACTTTGTCAACTGTTTGACAAATTTGTTTGACCAAAGTTTGCAATATTTTGCTTTACTTATTTAGTGCAGTGATGTAAAATCTTATTGTAATTTATTTAGCGAGGCGGATATGAAGCTGTACGACGTTTTGGCAAATATAACCAATAAAGAAGATTTTGCAAGGCTGTTTGAAGATTTGTGCACATATCAGGAAATTGAAAATATGGAGCAGAGGATAGAGTGCGCTCAGCTTTTGCTGTCGGGCGAGACCTATAATCAGGTGATTGAGCAGACTGACGTATCTTCAGCTACGCTAAGCAGGGTGTCGAGGTGCATAAGACACGGCTCCGGTGGATATTCGGACGTGCTGAAAAATATGATGCCGAATGATAATTGATATTAAATGCCTCGCAACAATGACGGGTGGGTGGACAATCCCCTCAGTCTGCTGCGCAGACAGCTCCCCTTATTAAGGGTAGCCTAAGACATTGCAAGCTATCGCAGCCAAACACGACGGTTTGCGAGAATTCGGCGCAATTAGGGTAATTGACATCAAATTTGCGTTTTTGACAAAAGTAGCTATATAGCGAAATTTTTTTATGCTGTTTTGGTTGTAATATGTAGTTATGAAAACTAAAACCGTACGTGCGGAAAGAAAATTTTTTCCGTCCTTTGATTTAAAGCTGTCGCCTAAAACCGCAATAAAGTTTGTGGCGGAATGTCTTGTCTTATTTTTGGTCGCATCGGTAAACGAATTTGGCTTTGCGCTTGCGCTCGCACTTTTTTGCGGGTTTGTATACGCCCGTCAAAACATCGTTGCCATTGCGCCTGCATACGTGCTTGCCTGTTGCGTGTTCGATTTGAGTTGGTGGACTCTGCTTTATGCCGTAACTCCCGTGGCGGTGCTGTTTGCGCTGTATGCGGTATTTTTTAAGCTGAGGCGAAACGTGCCTATGTGGGCGGTTGCGGTGTGCACTGTGATTGGAATGATACCTTACATAGTGTGCGGCTGCGTTTTTGACAGCGCATATTTTACGGTTGCGGTGAGCGCTCTCATCACGCTTGTGATGACGTTTTGCTGCTCGATAACCGCATACGCCGTTTTTGTAAGGGGATATATGCACAGGGCGACCGTGGACGAGCACATTTGCGCAGGCTTGCTTGCGGTGCTTGCGGGCTATGCGTTGTCGGGAGTGAGGGTGTATGACTTCAGTCTGCTGTATACGGTGAGCGCTTTTGCGATACTTTTTTCCTCAATTTGCTTCAAGTCGCAGACTACGCTTTTTATTGCGCTGCTGCTCGGCGTGGGTGGATCGCTTGAGAGCGGCAATCTCGGCGTGCTCGCATCGCTTGCGATGATAGGCGGGGCTGCGGTTGCGCTGTCTCCGTTTACAAAGTGGGCGTCTGCGCTTGCGATAATAGCTATAGCCGCTATATCGTGGCTGTTGGGCGCATATCTCGGCGCAGGCTGGCAGACTATGGTGATGACGGCGGTGGGGGTGATAGCTTGTCTTTGCATACCTAAGTCGGCTCTTACACGCATAAAGGGCTTGAGCAAGGGCGACGACAGCAAGGCGTACACGGGCGTTGTGAACAGGCGTGGCCGTGAGCTTGCTTCACGGCTGTACTCCGCAAGCGACGTGTTTTATGATTTGTCCGAAAATTTGCAGACGTTGGCTGGGGCGGACAGCGCATATACTGCCGAAAGGCTTGCGCACGATATAGCTCAAAACTACTGCGGAAAGTGCCCCGACAGAGAGGAATGTTTTTCCGCACTCGGTGAGGATACTTATACCGTCGTGCGACCTATGGCGGACTCTGCGATGAACAGGGGCAAGGTGACTATACTCGATATGCCTCCCTTTATCACGAGCAGGTGCAGCAAAACGCACTCGCTTGCGTCGGTGATAAACAGTACGGCGGAATCCTATAAACGCAAGCAGGAGCTTAACGAGGCGGCCGTGGTCGGCAAGCGTATGATGTCCGAACAGTTTGCGGGCGTGGCGCTTGCGCTCGATTCTCTTGCCGAAAAGTGCGCCGAGCAGGTGGGCTTTGCCGACGAGGACGTCGACGTTATAAAATCCGAGCTTTTAAAGCACAACGTCGTTGCAAGCGAGATAATAGTTATGGGCAGCGGCACGGATACGTCGGTGGCTATGCTCGTGCGGGCGCAGGACGCAAACAAGGCTATAATCTGCAAGATAGTTTCAAGGCTGATGAAAACCCGTCTTGAGATAAGCAGGGTGGACGACAGGGGCGCACAGAAGCTGCTGCACCTTGACGGCGCACCTATATTTGAAGTGGCATACGGCATTGCCGAATGCAGACGGGAGGGGGAAGCTGTTTCGGGTGACAGCCACAGCATACTGTGTCCGTCACGCAGCAGGCGGCTGTTTGCCATTTGCGACGGAATGGGCAGCGGCGTAAAAGCCTCAAAGGCAAGCAGGGACGCCGTAAATATGATAGAGGGCTTTTACCGTGCGGGCTTTGACGACAATATCATACTTAGCCTTGTGAATAAGCTGCTGAAGCTGAGCCTTGACGACGGCTTCACTACGCTGGATATATCCGTCATAGACACTCGAACGGGCGGGCTTGACGTCATAAAGCTCGGTTCGGCAAGCAGCTTTATTGTGCGGCGTGACAACGTTGAGGTGCTGTCCTGCGTGCTTCCGCCTGCGGGCATATTAGACGGAGTGCAGCCGCTTACCTGCAGATACCAACTGTTTGACGGCGATATGCTGATTATGGCTTCAGACGGCGTGTACGACGCACTCGAAAACAGGGGAATAACCGAGATAATCGACGCTCTGGATACCGTCAATCCGCAAACCCTTGCCGACGAGCTACTGTCACGTGCCAAAAAGAACGGCGCAGAGGACGATTGCACCGTACTTGTAATGCGCATTTTCAGTATGTGACTTGTCAATTTATATTTTTTGCTGTATAATCTCAATATGGCAAAAGCTATTGAAATTTCGTATAAAGAGCTGCTTGATATCTCGCCTGTAAAAACTCTTCCTCTGACGGTGGGCGTTGCGGTGAGCGGCGGAAGGGACTCCGTCGCACTTCTGCATTGCTTGAAGAGGCTCGAGCTTGCCTGTGAGGCGCAGGACGTGAAGATAGTTGCTGTGAATATCGAACACGGTATCAGAGGCGAGGCGAGCGTAAAAGACAGCGAATTTGTGCGTGAGCTCTGCGCCGAGCTTGACGTGCCGCTGTACTCATTTTCGGTGGATGTTCCTGCGTTTGCAAAGCAAAAGGGCTACACCTTAGAGCAGGCAGGCAGGGCGTTGCGCTATGAAATTTTTGACGGAATGACAGATAGCGGCAAGTGCGACGTGATTGCGCTTGCGCACCATCTCGACGACCAGATAGAGACGGTGTTTATGCGCATTTTGAGGGGCACGGGCATACGTGGTCTTTGCGCAATGAGCGTGACAAACGGCAGATATATTAGACCGCTTTTGAAATATAGCCGAGAGGACATAGAGGACTATATTGCCGCAAACGGACTGAAATACGTGGACGACGAAAGCAACCTCGATACAGCCTATACACGCAACTTTTTGAGGCAGCAGCTCGGCGTTATAAAGCGACGTTTCCCCGAGATGGGCGGCGCAGTGCAAAGGCTTGTTGACAGCGCAGTCGAAAACGAGGAATACTTTGAGAGCGTTTTGCCGCAAATTGAGGTTTACGGTGACGAAGCGGTTATAAAAACCGCCGATTGTGCAAATAAAGCTATTGCTAAACGGTTGATTTTGAAGGCGTGCAAGGCACTTGGCGTAAGTCAGGATATAGAGGAGAAGCACTATGCTGCGGCGCTCGGTTTGCTGTGTGCGGAAAACGGAAAGAAGCTCGATTTTACGCACGGCATAAGCGTGCATAAGGACAGGGATACGTTGGTTTTCAGCCGCAAAAAGGCGCAGGGCGGTGTCGGCGAAATTCCGTTTGCTATGGGCAGCTTCGACGGAATTTGCGTGGAGAAAGTCGATTTGGACGGCATATCTTTCGGCACGGGCGAGGCGTTGTTTGCCGATTTAGATAAGATACCCGAAGGTGCGGTGATACGCACTCGCAGAGACGGCGACTTTATATGCAAATTCGGCGGCGGGACAAAGAGCCTCGGCGACTTTCTTACGGATAAAAAAGTTCCGCTGCGCACAAGAGACAGCCTAAAGGTCATTGCGGACGGCAGCCGCATACTTGCCGTGTTCGGCGTGGAAATTTCCGCCGACGTCAAGATTGACGGAAATACTAAAAGAGCGGTCGCATTAAAAATAATAAAATAGAGTGCGGCGTACCGAAAACGCACCATATAATGATATATTATAGTTTACAGAGGAAACAGAGATGTACGGAAAGGAAATCAAAAAGATACTCGTGAGCAAAGAGGCTATCGCAAAGAGAGTCGCCGAGATGGGCGAGCAAATTTCAAACGACTACGCAAACCAAAAAATTACGCTCGTTTGCACGCTTAGAGGCGCCTGCGTATTTTTTGCCGACCTTATGAGGGCGATACACGGCGACGTCGAGATAGATTTTATCGCCGTTTCGAGCTACGGCGCAGATACGAAGACGAGCGGCGAGGTGAAGATGGTAAAGGACCTGTCGGAACCCATAAAGGGCAAAAACGTCATAGTCGTTGAGGACATCATAGATACGGGCGTCACTCTGTCTTATCTCAAGAAGCTGCTGCTTGCACGTGAGCCGAAGTCGCTTAAGATATGCACGCTGCTTGACAAGCCGTCTCGCAGAAAGGTCACATTCGAGGGCGACTACGTGGGCTTTGAAATAGAAAACGAATACGTCGTGGGCTACGGGCTGGATTTCGATCAGCAAATGCGCCACTATCCCGACGTATGCGTGCTGTCACCGGAGGTTTATGAAGGCTGAGCTTTATCTCAAAAAGCTTGCTATAGCGTTTGCGCCGTATGCGACTCTGTATGCGGTGGGCGGATACGTGCGTGATAGGTTGTTCGGCTGTAAGACGGGCGATATCGATGTATGCTCAAAGCTTAAAGTGGACGAGGTCAAGCGCATACTTGCAGGTACCGACTTTTTTGTGTCCGACAAGAGCCTGAGAATGGGCACGGTGCATATATCCTGCGACGGCTTTACCGTTGAATATACCACGTTCAGGACGGATAGCTATAATACGGAAAGCGGAAACCATAGTCCGCAGCAGGTGCGCTTTACCGACGATATCGCAGCCGACGCAAGGCGCAGAGATTTTAAATGCAACGCCGTCTATTATGATATCCTGCAGGATAAAATAGTGGATATTTCTGGCGGCGCAGAGGATATAAAAAACAGGGTGCTTACGGCTGCCGACGACGCCGATACCGTGTTCGAGGCGGACGGACTGCGTATTTTGAGGCTTATCCGATTTGCCTGCGAGCTTGGCTTCGATATAGACAAAGCTACCGAAAAAGCCGCAATCAAAAACGCTTGGAGGGTGAAGGATATTGCCGCCGAGCGTGTGCGTGACGAGCTTTGCAAAATATTTACTGCCGACGCTTCGCAAAAGGGGCTGAATACTGTCGGCGCACATCTGAAGGGCTTTTTGTTGCTTGACAAATTTGGACTGATAGATTTGCTCCTGCCCGAAATAGGCGCATTGAAGGGCGTGCAACAAAATAAAAAATATCACATATACGACGTGTACGGGCATACGGTCAAGGCGTTTGAGCTGGCTCCGCCAAAGCTCAGGTGGGCGGCGCTCCTGCACGACGTGGGCAAGCCTGCCGCTCTAAAGAAAAACGACGGCGCAAATATGCACGGGCACGACGAAATAGGGGCGGATATCGCAAGGAAAATACTGAACAGACTGCGATTTTCAAACGCTGATATCGCTTGGACGGTGAAGATAGTGCGCCTGCATATGATAGATATAAAGGGCGATATGTCCTTTAACAAACTGCGCAGATTCGCCGTGATGAACAGCGACGTAATAGAGGATATATGCACGATGAAGGACGTGGACGGCGAGGCTACGACGGGATATGCGCCCGCTCAGAACAGAGTGCGGGAAGCGTGGCAGTCCGTACTTGCCGACGGAACGCCGCTGACGCTGAAGCAGCTTAAGGTGGACGGAAACGACGTGCTGCAGCTCGGAGCAAGCGGAGAGGACGTCGGATGTATACTCAACGAGCTTTGGGAAGATACGATATTAAATCCGTCCTTAAATAACAGAAAAAATGCGCTGAAATATATTGAGCGCAAGGCTAACAAACAAAATTAAGGAGTAAATAATGGAAACTTTATATATATTGCTTGCAATTTGTATTGCGCTCGGCTTGGCTGCAGTTGTGCTGGGCGTGCTTGCGCTTAAACGCAGTGCGGATAAAAAGAGTGCGAATTTATCCGTTGAAGATATCCGAGAAGAAAATTACCGCCTTAAAGAGGCTATTGACAACACCGTGCGTATGAGCCACTCCATGCTTGTGGGCGCAATAAACAATCAAAACGAAAACAGCAAGGGACTGCAGGCGCAGTTTGCTACTTTTATGACGTCGGTCAACGCACAGCTCGATAAGCTGAAGGACGACATAGCTCGCAGCCTTGCCGACGTGCGTACGGCTATGGCGCAAAGCATGAAAGAGGTGCGTGAGGACAACGCCAAGCAACTTGATAAAATGAGGGAAACCGTTGACGAAAAGCTGAGCAGTACGCTCGAGCAGCGCTTTAATAATTCGTTTAAGATAGTAAACGACAGACTTGAGGAAATAAACCGCACTTTTTCGGAGCTGCAAAACCTGCAAACGGGCGTGCGTGATTTAAACAATATTTTTAAAAACGTCAAGACGAGAGGTACGTGGGGCGAGGTTGCGCTTGACAGCCTGCTGTCGCAGATACTTGCGCCGACGCAGTATGACAGGCAGGTGCGTATCACACGTGGCAGCGACGATGCGGTGGACTTTGCAATAAAGATGCCCGGCAAGGGCGACGGCGAGGTGCTGCTGCCTATTGACGCAAAATTCCCCGTCGAGGACTACGAAAGGCTTGTCACGGCGTCGCAGAACGCAGATCCCGTCGCAGTCGAGGCGGCAGGCAAGGCTCTTGCAAGCCGCATAAAGCAGGAGGCTATGAGCATAAGAGATAAGTATATCAAACCGCCCAAAACCACCGATTTTGCAATAATGTATCTACCTACCGAGGGGCTTTACGCCGAGATGATAAAGCGTGACGGGCTGATAGCGGAACTGCAAAATAAACATAGGATAGTCGTGTGCGGACCTACTACTATCGCCGCTTTGTTAAACAGCCTGCAAATGGGTTTCAAGAGCGTGGCAATAGAAAAGCGCAGCACCGAGATAAGCAAGCTGCTGCAAAGCTTTATCGTGGACTTCGGCAAATTCAGCAAGCTGCTGCAGCAGACGGGCGATAAGCTGTCGGCAGTGCAAAGCACGCTTGCAAACGCCGAGAAGCGTACAGAAATCATACAGAAAAAGCTTGATAAGGTGAGCGGCTTTGTCGAGGACGACGGGTTGCCTGCCGACGACGGATTGCTGCTCGATAGCGAGGTCGCATCGGACATAGACGACGAGTGAGGGAAGGATAATGCTTGCTGATTTGCATATACATACCACCGCTTCGGACGGAAAGCTGACTCCGAGTCAAGCCGTCGAGTGGGCAAAGAGCAACGGCGTTGAGATAGTTGCGATAACCGACCACGATACCGTAGGCGGACTCGACGAGGGTGAGCAGGCCGCACGTGAGCAGGGCTTGCACTTTGTTAGGGGAATTGAACTGTCAACTCAGTCATTTTGCGACGTGCATATACTCGGATACGGCATAGACAGCCACAACGAGGCGTTTTTAAGCGCACTCGAAAAAATAAAGCGGTTGAGGATAGACAGAAATATCAAAATCGGCAGGCGACTTGCAGACTGCGGCGTCAAGCTCGATTTCGATTTTGAGGCTTTCGGCATAGGGCGTATGAATATGGCAAGGGCAATGGTGGCGCAGGGCTTTGTAAAGGATGTAAACGAGGCGTTTGACGTCTACCTCGGGACAAAGGGCAAGGCTTATTGCTCGTCTGTGCGCATAACGCCCGAGCAGGCAGTGCAACTGATAAACGACGCAGGCGGCTTTGCAAGCATAGCGCACCCAAAGCACTATCTGCTTGACAAACGGTTGGAAAAGCTGCTGTGTGCGCTCGTGCCCTGCGGACTTAAGGGGCTTGAGGTGAATTATCCAACGCATTTTGACAGCGATAAAAATGCGCTCCGTCAGCTGTGCCGCAAATACGGTCTGCTGCCGACGGGCGGCAGCGATTACCACGGCGACGAGGACAAAAGCTTTGTCTTTCACCTTGATATGCGTGTGATAAAAGAGCTGAATTTGCCCGTTTAGATTGCCTAAAATATGAAAAATGGGCTATATGTCAAATTGAAAATCAACTTTCATGCTGTAAAAAGGCTTGAAGCTTAGGGCTTTTCGGTTCATCGAAAATTTGTCGGGGCGTGCCTGCTTCCTCTATAATTCCGTCCGCCATAAATATCACTTTGTCGGATACGTTTTTTGCAAAATCCATTTCGTGAGTGACAATTATCATCGTGCGGTCGGAGGATTTTAAACCTTTTATTACGTTTAATACCTCGCCCGTAAGCTCGGGATCGAGGGCGGAGGTGGGCTCGTCAAAGCACAGTATGTCGGGCGACAGCGCAAGCGCACGGGCGATAGCCACTCTTTGGCACTGTCCGCCGCTCAACTGACAGGGATAAGCGTCGCAGCGGTCGGCAAGCCCGACCTTTTCAAGCAAAGCTTTTGCATTGCTGTCAATGCCGTTTAATATCCTTTCTTTTGCAAGCTGTATTTGGCGTTTTATCTGTTTGCGATCGCCTTTGTAGCTGCTTTTTATTGAGGCACATTCCTGCTTGAAGCTTTCCTTTGCCAAAAGCCGTGCGGCAAGCGTAACGTTTGTAAGCACGTTGTAGTGCGGAAACAGATTGAAGCCTTGAAATACCAACCCGAAATGCAACCTCTTTTTGCGCAGGTCGTTTGATTTTACACGATTAGAACGCTTGTTTTGCAATGCTTCGGCATCAAAAAGCACTTCGTCGTTTACGCATATTTTGCCACTGTCGGCGGTTTCGAGAAAGTTGAGGCAGCGAAGCAAAGTCGTTTTGCCGCTGCCGCTGCTGCCTATTATCGAAAGCACTTCGCCCTTTTCGAGAGTGAAGCTGATACCTTTTAAAACCTCGCTTGCGCCGAAGCTCTTTTTTATATCCGATACTGTGAGTAATGCCATAATTACACCTTGTAATAGTCAAGCTTTTTTTCCGCAAAGCGGAACAGCAGGGTGAGCAGTCCGTTGAAGATAAGATAGAATACGCCCGCATAGAAAAGCGGCCATATGATTGCGTGTGCGTTTACTATATCCTGCGAGAGTAGGGTGATTTCCGCAACGGAAATAACTCTTGCAAGCGACGTGTCCTTTACGAGCGTGATGACCTCGTTGCTCATAGGCGCAAGTATACGTTTAAACACCTGCGGCAGTATTATGCGGAAAAATATTTGAGATTTGCTCATTCCGAGCACCTGTCCCGCTTCGTACTGTCCTTTGGATATACTTTCAATTCCACCCCGATAGATTTCCGAAAAGTAGCACGCATAGTTGATGACAAACGCTACCGTCACCGCCGTAAAACGTGAGGACATAGGGTAGTGAAACAGCAGCCCCGGTACAAAAAATACGACTATGATCTGCAGCATAAGCGGCGTGCCTCTTATTATCCAGATGATAGTGCGAAGCAACCATTTGAGCGGCTTTATTTTGGACATCGAGCCTAAGCATATCAGCAGTCCGAGAGGTAGGGCGAGCACCAACGTCAGAATGAACAGCAGGCAAGTGACGCCAAAGCCTTGTAGTAGCTCTGCCGTCACCTGTAAAAAAGAAATGGAGGACAAAATGTTTGCTGCTGTCATAATGGTTGCCTTGTTTTATAGCTTTGGTTTTATGTCATCTAATCGAGTAAATTACTCGAATATGACTTGCCGATGTCCCCGCCTGCGCTTTGTACGAATGGCGAGGACGTATGTGTATTTAGGTTACTCGAAAATTGCTTTGCCGATATCCTCGCCTGCGCTGCCACGTTCTGCTACGATACGGGCTTGCTTTAAGCTTTCAGCGTCGGTGTATTTTTGCTCGTCCGCTTTGCGAATGACTACGCACTGTCTGTTGAGCAGATAGGGTATGCTTATTTGCATTGCCTCAAGACGGTCGGCATTAATGGTCATTCCGTTCCACACGCAGTCGATCGAGCCGTTTTGAAGCTCGGTTTCTTTCAAATTCCAATTTATCAGCACAAATTCGATTTGGATATTTGTGCCGTACGTCTGATTGAGATAGTTTACTATTTCACGGGGCAGGTCGATGTCGAAGCCGCTTAGCACGTTGCCGTTTTTGATAGCCATAGGCGGATTGAGCGTGTAGCCCACCTTAAACTTGCCACGTGCGACTATTGCGTTCCAATCATCGTCGTTTACGTCCGTTTGAGGGGTGTACTCAAGGCTGAGTACGTTGTCCGTCAAGCCGTATCTTTGCGCAATTTCCGCAATTTTGGTGTCCTTAAGCGCAGATAGCGCACGGTTCACCTTGTCGGCAAGCCCTGTGCTGCCTTTGCGGAAGGCAATGCCGTATTGCTCGGTTTCAAACTCGATACCGTCAACGATTTTTAGGTCTCTTGTAAGAGACGTGTTTTGCGAAAGCAGATAGGACGCCATAGTATAGTCCAAAATGCCCGCATCGGCTGTCATTGAGTTGAGCTCGGTGAAAATATCCGCCTGAGCTCCGACGCCGACATAGCCTGCCGTGGTTTTGTTGCATGCGATCAGACCAAAGCTGAGTGCAATGAGAGATATAAGTGCGGTTGCAAACAGTGCGATTTTTTTTGTTTTCATAAGCTTAACTCCTTTGATTTTGCTTTATCGATTTAGTCCATTGAAGTGATTTGAGACTATTATACTTTATCACTTTAGTTTTGTAAAGCGTTTTACGTGAGAAAATTTTGAAAAGTTTTCAAATGGGGTAGGAAAAGTTAAGCTTTGCAAAGGGTGTAGGTGGTGGACAATCCCCTCACGCTCGAAAATCGGCGTTCTTAGCGCAACCCCGTCCGAATTTCGGGCAGGGTTGTTGCTTTAACTTGATTTTCTCGCTGCTACCGCACAAAGCATTGTTTGCTATCATCTCTTGGTTGTCGTTGTAAACTCTTGCCTTGTTCCGCAAAATGCTTTGTTTGGTGACAATCCCCTCACCGTCTCATCGCACGGAGTGCGAATTCGACGGAGCTCCCCTTACTAAGGGGAGCCATAATAGGGGTGGGTGCCATAATAGAGTGAAATGTCTGGATTGCTTCGGCGGGTGCCTCGCAATGACGTGCGAGAAAATCGGCGTTCTTAGCTTGCGATTGCTTGCAATCGCTTAGGCTCCCTTTAATAAGGGGAGCTGGCTGCGTAGCAGACTGAGGGTATTGTAACAAGCCTCATTTTGCAAGCAATCGTTCGCCTTGACTTGATTTTCTCGCTGCTACCGCACAAGCTAAAACTGCGCTACACACTTTCTCGTAAATGGCTTTTTGTCATCTCGGTCAATTTACATTCGCTTGTTTTATCTTGTTTGGTGACAATCCCCTCACCGCTCCGCTTAAGCTTTGCGGAGCTCCCCTTACTAAGGGGAGCCATAATGGGGATTTGTAAAAGGGAACCATAGTAGTGTGGTTAGTATCAAAATTTGTGAAGAATAACTCCAGTTTGGGGTGATTTTTTAGACAAGTTTTAAACAAATGTATCAATAAATGCGATTTTTAACAAATTGTCAAATATTTCTATTGAAAACTTTGTATTTATATTATAAAATATTAAAGCACATATTTATGCGCAACGTGCGTATACACGTGTGATACGAGTGCGTAAGAAAACAAAACCGAAAGCGAGATAACTGACTGCGTGGCGACGGGACATCGAGAGACAAGGCTTGAGTAAGAGGTTTGGTTTTGGAAATGCTTGTGCAATGTGTGCGAAAATAAGGGAAAATGATGAGAGCTAAACATACATACGCTAAAAATAATTACTCGAGCAAGACGGCAAACAAGTCTATATTTAAGGCGATTTTGTTTGTTTTGCTTTTTTCTTTGATTTTTACAAGCGTTTTAGTATCCGCATTGAGCGGTGCGCAGTCTGCCGACGCAGCTTCATGGACAGGCAATCCGACTGCGATTTCATCAACCACTTCTGGCACAAATATTGCAAGTAAATACAATGGGAGTCAGGCAAGCCGACTTGGCGATTTTTATATAGACTCTGAAAAGGACAATACCAAAAACAACTTTAAATGGTGGGACAGAGGTTACGGCTTCCAAAATTATGCTTTTGAAGACTATGCCGCAGTATATTGGCTTGAGTTTACGTTTTCGGGCGATTTGCTTACCGCCGCACAGGAAGGGCGTGTAAGCTATTATGCTTCTGCAAAAGCTACTTTCAGCGGTGATACGTTTGAAAAAAACGATGAAAACGCAATGGCGGTGTCATATATCGGCACAAGCAATGCGCCTACGGAGGCTGTGGTAAGCAGCTCGAGAAGCGGCAATGACGCAAGCTGGGCTTCGACTTCATTGTTTAATTCATACTCGGGGTGGTCAAACGGCTCGACAACACACTCTCTCGGTGACGGAAAATATAACACAACGTATGCGTCAAAGGCATCGACAACAGGCATACGTCTTATCTTTGCAGTCATCGGCGACGGCGATTTGCATGGCGGTTTTAAAAATTTAAACCTCACAATTTACGTCAAGCCTAAGGATACGATAGCTTCAAATACTTCTACATTTGATTTGACAGACGGTTTATATGGTGAAAACTATAATATACAAGCAACGACTACGAGCAATTGGTCTACTCCTGTAAAAGAAACATGGGACGGAGATATGCGAGTATTTAACAGAGTTGCTTATGATGCAAATACAACTGTTAAATATACAGGTTCTGATTTTAAAGATGATATTGTCGATTTTGGTAAACTTGGATATGCGTCTTCCGGTTTATTTGCAGGTTTAGGTGATGGCGATGAGCCTACTGTTGATGGTTATGCTGAATTTAAAATTACATTACCAAAAGGTGTAACGCGAATTGATTTTTCAGGTAAACTTTTTGCAGCTTCTTCATCGGATAGTCCTCGCAAGCCGGATCAGGCAAAGGCGACGCTTGAACTGCTAAAAGGAACGACGTTGATTAAAACTATCACGGCGGATACAGGTAGAAAAACCGATGATTATAAGACTCCGCATACTAAGAGTGAAAATATTGAATGGACTAATTGTATAATTAACTCAAGTCCGTCAACTTCTACAACAGAATTGACAGTTAGACTAAGATTATGGGCTAACCATGAGAATGATAGAACTGCGTTCGATTATGACGATAACGGCAATGCATTTGCGTTGATTGGTAATTTAAAAATTAAAATGTACGGTGCATATTATGTTTCGTTTAACGGAAATGGTAGTACTTCTGGTACAATGAGCCAACAAACATTGCAATTTGGCGTTAAAGATTCGACGGAAACTCTCAAAAGCAATACTTTCACAAGAACGGATCACACTTTTGTCGGTTGGTCTACGGTGCAAGGTGGTTCAGTTGTATATACGAACGGCTTTGACTCATCAGACGGTGCAAAAAACGGTACGACATCCGTTACGACTACAGGTGAGTTATACACCTCTTGGGGCAACGAACTTACGAATAAACCTGGGGCAACAGTCAATCTATATGCCGTATGGTATGAAAGCGACTTCGGGAAGCTCAGTAGCGGCACTTCGGGCAAGTGGGGAAGTGAAACAAATCCATACGTGATATCTGAGCGAGACCATTGGCTGAGCCTTGTGGACATTGTCAACGGCAACCGAAAACCCGTAAACAGCGTAGCGGGCACGTATTACGGCAATACGATAAGCTCAAACGACGTGCAGGCGTCGTATACTTCGTTTTACAACTGCTATTTTGTAGTCACGGCAGATATAGAGCTTGGCGACATAGAGCCTGTGGGCAAGGATAACGGTATATCATATACGTCGCACAATTTCCAAGGCAAGATATACGGCGGCAGCGGCGTAAACGCAAAGGTCAACCGCACGCTTATTGTAAATATAGATACCGATTATACCGACGACGCTAACAGAGGCACGGGACTTTTCGGAAACCTTGTGGGCAATTCTGCAACAAACGTAACAAAAATAGAATACCTGACCGTTGCGGGCAATATTTCGTCCACGACGGGCAAGGTGGGCGGCATTGTAGGTACGGCAAGCTCGACCTATGCAAAAGAAATAAACAACTGCACATCAACTGTAAATATAAAGAGCTTCACTCTCAACACGCAGGGACAGATAAACGGTTTTAAAGACGGCGCAGGCGGCATATTGGGATATGTCAATGCGGGTACAAAAAATCTGAAGATAAGCGGCTGCGAGTATAGGGGCGGGAGCTCGCTTTTGTCGTATACCTGGCTTGACGGCACCACTGCAAAATCTATTACGAGCAGCAACATCATAGGCGGCAACGGCGTAGGCGGCATTGTAGGTTATATGAAATCGGGTGCTAATACGCTCACCGTTGAGGGCTGCTCGTCAAGCGGTAAGATACTGGGCACCTGCAACGTCGGCGGCATTGCGGGCAGAGTAGAAACAAATTATACAGACACCAACTCGATACTGTTCAGCCACCATTACAACGAGGCGAGCGTTGAGGCAATTTCATCCACATTTACGGTCGGCGGCATTGCGGGATATTTCTATTATAGCGGCGCTTCCACTACAAACGTCGTGTTGCTGATGAGATATTGCTACAATCAGGGCGCAGTCAAGTCGGGCGGTCAAAGCGCAGGCGGCATTGCGGGCAATGCGACCGTCAAAACAGACGGCGGCGGCAAGGCTCAAAACGTCAAGCTTAGCTACTGCTATAACAATACGGCTAATATCACGGGCACGACGAGGGGCGAGATAGTCGGAGCGGGCACAAATACCGTCAAGCACGGCTGGGCTATTTATGTGCAGAATTCCGCTGCGGCAAACTTCGGCGTGCGTATAGGCGCCGCTGACAAGACTTCAATGCTTGTCATAGCTATAAGCAGCGCAGAGCCGTCGGGCGGATATACCCGTCCGTCGGACGCAAGCAATACTACGACATATACTTGGAAGAGTATCACAAATACTGCGGTGGAATTCAACAGAATTTTGCTTTTCCCGTCCGCTACGTCGATACCCAACGGACAGTATCTTGTAGTAAGAGACAGCGCAAACAATACTATAACACCCACATATACGTACAACCGTCAGACGAGCACGACGGTGGCTACGCCAAATACCTATGCGCAGAACGTCATCATAGACGCAAATACCGCTGCAAAGGAAGTGGCGGTTGAAAAGAAGGATATAGTCACCACGTCTACGTCGATGGATAAGAGCGTTATGTACGGCAACGAAAGTCCTGCGGCAACGGCGTGGGCGACGGCAGGCTCGTCTTCAAATCAATTTGCAAATCACGTTGAGGTGCATTACTCAACTACGGGCTCATCGTGGTCGGAAACGGTGAAAGACGTCTATTTTGCAAGCGGCGCAGTGCAACCTTATAAAGTGAAGATTTTGCTTTATAACAAGGTGTCGGACAGCACAAAGCATTTGCTGGGCGTATACTGTCCGTCCGCAGCAAAGTTTACGATAACGCAGCGTCAGCTTACCGTTACTACGACGTGGAACAACCAAAAGAATACTGCGTACACCTACAACTCAATGGCGCAGGGACTTAAAAAAATTACCATAGGCACGCCGCTCGGCTTGCTTGCAAACGAAACGTTTGCAAATCAGTTTGACTTTACGTATACGAATACGGCTGCGTCGATTTCGCCGACGATAAACGAGGGCAGCAGTACGACGAACGGGCACACGGTGACTATCACATTGCCCGATTCGGTAGCCGCAGGCAGCTACGGCTTTAGCTTTACAAAGAAAAATCATAATTACAGTCTCACCGTGGACGGCAAGGATATTGCCGTTGCCACGACATCTCAAAGCTGGTCGTGGACGATAAATAAAAAATCTTTAAAGTCTGAAGATTTCTTAAAAGGCGACAGCCGTGTATGGTTTGGATACGGCGGCAATGCGGTTGCGGCAGGCTCATATACCTTTACTGTCGACGGCGTGGATATGTTTGCGCTGGATATGAAGGCGCTCGGCGTGTTCTTTGCAGAGGCAAATTCGCCGTATTCGTTGGTGTTTGCGGACAGTAATAATGTATATTCAAATATAAATAACTATAATTTATATATCAGTCCCATAGATCAAAGTAATTTCGGCAAGCTTGTAAACGGCACCGATTATACGGTGAGCATAACGGGCGGTCAGCTTAGCGGCAACGCTCTCACATTCAACTTTAACAGTACAAACGACCCCGTAGAGGTGGTGATGACGCTCACCGCTACGCCGAACGGCAACTATGTGGATAGCAGAATTGTTCGCTTCACCGTTATGAAAAGCGATTTTGGCGGAAACTACAACGACGCAAACTGGGGCAGCGAGAGCAATCCTTTCCTTATAAAGACTTCCGCTCATCTTGTGCGTTTAAGCCAAATCGTCAACGGCGGAATGGCGTGGAACAGCATTTACAACAACGCAGAGTGCGTGACGCCTACGAGCAGCAACAAGGTGGCGCACAATATCACGTCGAGGACGTATAAAAACGCCGAATTTAAGGTTACGGCAAACGTATCCGCAAAGACGGAAAACGGCTTTACTATCGTAGGAACAAGCTTTGACAATCCTTTCTCGGGAAGCTTCGAGGGAACGGACGAAACTATCGTTATAAACCTCGCAATCAGCGGTACGGGCGATTATACGGGCTTATTCGGATATACGTTTGAGGCAAGAATAAAGAATATCACTGTCGAGGGCAGCGTCACGGGCGTAGATTTTGTCGGCGGTATCGTGGGCAGAGCGGACGGCACTCAATTTGAGGGCAAGATTGAAAACAGAGCTTCAATCACAGGCAGAAACTTTGTCGGAGGCATAGGCGGACGTGTTTCGTCGGCATTGACGGGTGCCGTCAACAAGGGCGCA
The DNA here is from genome assembly GCA_910584155.1 of uncultured Christensenella sp. Classification (GTDB taxonomy): domain Bacteria; phylum Bacillota; class Clostridia; order Christensenellales; family CAG-917; genus CAG-475. The sequence goes on from CAJTYG010000007.1 coordinate 43,491, forward strand.
GTCAGCGGCACGAGAGCGGTCGGCGGCATTGTAGGACACTTGAGCGGCGAGGCTTCGCTGACGTCCTCTCAGAATACAGGCTCGGTATCCTTCAGATCGGATACAAGCACTTATGACGACGAGCTGTTTTTGAAAAACGGCGTACATTTTAACGCTATCGGCGGACTTGTCGGCTTTATCAACTCAAACGGCGTGCATATTTCAAGCTGTACCAACACGGGCGAGACTTCAACCGTAACCGCAAACGGTGCAAGAGGTGTAGGCGGCATAGTCGGCGTTGTTTATGTTGAAAATGGCGGCGCATATATAGGCTACGACAACTCGTCTAAAACAACTACGTCTATCTTAAACGAGATGAACGTCACGGGCTTGAGCTATGTCGGCGGTATTGTCGGCTACGGCTACAACGTGACCATAGGTAGCGACAGCGTTGTCAACGGAAACGTGACGGGCGCAGGCACCGCATCGCAATACGTCGGCGGCATTGCGGGCAAGTGGATAGTGACAAATGCGGAGCAGATGCCCGGTCAGCGCACAGTTCGAAGCGCAATAAGGATAGACGGCTATTCGTACGTCGGCGGACTTATCGGCTGGCTTGACGCAAGCAATGCAGCGGGGCTTACGCTCACCCCGTTTATTTCAAACAACAGCAGCTCCAACAACATCACAGTGTCGGGACAGTCGTATGTCGGCGCACTTTACGGCGGCTTTGAGGGATACGGCTACAGGCGTTCGTCCCTCACGGTGTCAAAGGACGATACAAAGCTGCTCATAAACCCGGGCAACTTTGCGACGGGCTCGGGCAACCCGTACATACGTGTCAATATGACCATAAAGAGTGGCGGTCAGGTAGTGGGCGGTCTGATAGGCTATGCGAGCGGCGTGGGAATTCTCTTCCTTGACGATTATGTAGGCTCGGCGCACACTCCCTTTACGTTTAACGGCACGGCGAGCTTCTTTGGCAGCATAGTCGGCGTGCTCGGCGAAAACGCAACTATCGAGAGCGCAAAGCAGCTCGATAACGGCGTTGAGGTCGGCTTGGAAACGCACTCTGTGCGCTACCGCAACGGCAGCGGCGACGTAGAACTCAACGTAAACGGCGATTTTGTGGGCTCCATTGCGGGCTACGTCGCCTCGTCGGCAGGCGTGTATATCTCGTCTGATACCACGCTGATGGGCAACCATATTCAATTTTTCAATGAAAACATCATAAGCGCAAAATCTTATGTAGGCGGTCTGTTTGGCGCATTCGGCAAGATAAATACGTTTGCAAGCTCGGATATTTCCTTGCAAAATCTTGTCAGATACGGCAGATACGGTCTTACCGCAAACGGTCCTAATAAGACCTTGCGTTATGCACCCTCGGACGACGGGGGCTTGGGCAAGCTGTTCAATCTGCAGGCGATAGAGGGCTCGGGCAGCTACGTGGGCGGCATTGTCGGATACGTCGGCGACGGCGCTCTGTTGGCTTTCAAAAACGAAACCGTGTCTGCGGCGAGCATTACGCTTAAGGACGCAAGCACCTATCTTAGCGTATACAACGGGGCGGGTATCGATCCGACATCGGGCAGTACCGCCACTATATACGGCGCAGGCTACGTGGGCGGCATTGCGGGCTATGTGTCGGCTATGTCGCACGAGCTTAACCACGTAGTGAACCGTATGAACGTGCTTGGCAGCAGCAACGGCTCGACGGAAAACGGCGACTATGTAGGCGGCATATTCGGCTATATGGGCGGCGGCTCGGTCATAAACTGCATTGCATACAGCGGTCTTAATCTGGAATCCGCAACAAGCGACGCCTTCAGAGGCAAGGACTACGTAGGCGGAATCACAGGTATGCTTGCAGGCGGCACTATCAGCGGCAGCGTAACAAGAGGCTTCAATGTCAATAAGACGTCGGCGACTAAGGGCGGCATTGCCGGCTCAATCAACGCAGGCTCTAATATCTTCAGCAGTTGGACTATTTACGTAAAGGACTTTTCAACGCTGTCCTCCGACGAGCAGAGCAGAAAATATGCAAGCGTAAGCGCAAATACAAACGGAAATTATGTGCTCATTGACACCGTTGCGATATCTACGCTCACGCCTTACTTCGAGGAACTTGCAAGGTCTGTAGGTCTGTTTGACGGCGCTATAGGCGCAGTGAAGGCAAGCGACGAAACGTACAATCCGATAAAGTCGGGCTTCCTGTCCATAAGCGCATTTATACCGAAATCAAGCTATAATCCGTCGTCATCCGTAAGCACAAACATCAAAAAGGATAGACAGCTTGTGTTTTACAACGTGAGCGGTTTAGACAAGAGCACAAACAACGAGTTCGATCAGATGGGCGACAATATCAACTATTCGAGCGCAATAAATTGGGACTCACTTACAGGCGCAAACGATAAGGTGTATTTCCGCTTCGATATGGCGGCGACGCAAAGCTTCTCTATCTGCGTGATAGACATAGAATTTAACAGTATCCAAAAATACAGCGGCAACAACACCGCAGAGGCAAAGGCGGCTATCAAAAAGGCATATCGCAGACCTGCATCCAACGACGCAAGATACGATATGGACATTTTGTCTGCACCTGCTTACGACAACCTCGGCAACACGTGGGTGACGGGCGTTGCAACCTATGAGGGCTACGGAGTGGATCCGCTCAATCCCGATCGCAAGACGAGAGAGATAGTCGTTTTGGGTACGCTCTGCACAAAGTTTGAGTTGGGCTCTTCAGAGGCAATGGCTATCGTCATATCCACAAGGGGGGAGTGGAACGATTTCGCACGCAAGGTGAGGGGTGAGCTGCAACCCGGCGAGGTACCTGTAAACGGCTATGCAAATCAGTTTATCAAGCTCGACCTTAAGGAAGGTGAAGATATCACCGTAACCGCTTCAAATCTGGCAGGCATACGCAATACGAGCAGCGCAACAAACGTGTTTAAGGGCACGTTTGACGGCAACGGCTTCAGTATAAAGATTTCGGTTTCAAGCTCGGACGCTTCGGCGCTTTCGGGTATGAGCGTGTTCCCCGGAGCTGCGGGAGCTACGTTTAAAAACCTCACGATAGATGGCAATATCACCGCAACGGGCGACGCATTCAATTCGACTACGGCAGAAAATATTGCGAGCTTTGTCGGCAAACCTCTTGGCAATCTTACGTTTGAAAATTGCACGAACCTTGCAAATATAACCGCAAACCGTACCGCAGGCGGCATAGTGGGCTTTACAAACGGCCATTCAATAACTCTTATCGGTTGCGTAAATGGCAGACGTGGGCAAAACCTCGGCAGGATAGAGTGTAACGATCTGGATATAGCCGATTATGCTGAATATGCGTACGGCACGGGTGGCATAATAGGCTTTTCAAGCAATGCTATCACTATCGAGAGCTGTAAAAACGAGGGCAATATAACGGGCGGCTACAACGTTGGCGGCATAGTAGGCAAAACAAGTAGCACGACCGCAATTTATAACTGTGCAAACAACGGCGAAATATTTGCTGACGCACACTGGTCAAGCGAGTCGGAATATGCAAACAGCAAGGGTGAGGGCACTTTCAGAAAGGTTTACGTCGGCGGCATCATCGGTCAGGTGGGTGAAAGCGGCTCGCTTAAAATGTATGCTTCATACAACAGCGGCAGAATAGTCGGCTACGGCTCTATCGTGGGTGGACTTGCAGGTAGCGTCGGTAGCTTGATACTTGCAGATTCCGGTAACAAGAAAGATACTGGTAAGGCAGGTGCCCAATCGGTCATAGCGTACTGCTACAACAGCGGTGACGTTTTTTCTGCGGGTGAAAACAGTAGTTATAATCACCGCTCGGTCGGCGCAGGTATCGGCGAAATCGTGGGTGTTGCACGTGAGCAATTAAGCGGCTCGCTTGTCGGCGGTATTGTAGGTTTTATCGCATGGGGCGACATAAATTATTGCTACAATACAGGAAAAATAACTACTTTCAGACTTATAGGTTATGCCGCTTCCTGGCAGGCACGTATCGGCGGCATTGCAGGACAGGTTCAGCCAAGCGGAACTGGATATACAGTTAGCTTCAACAACTGCTATAATTTAGGTATTGTGCATGTTGTGGCACGTACAGAGAACGTGGTCGGCATGGAAGATACATATCTTGGTTTCAGCACAAAGATAAACTGGGGCGGTGCTATTTTGGGTTATCTTGATACAAACGAGCTCGAAGACCGCCTTAGCTATACATCTTGTTATACGGTAGCAAATTATTTCCATGTGCAGTATCTCAACAAAGACGGTGTTGAGCAAAGCTCCAAATACGGCAAGTGGACTTCGGGTAGAATGACTGCTTCCGACGAGGTAACCCGTTACATTCCCGGCGTTTCTACACTGAACGGAGTTGATTTGACAGTTGCAAACTTTACGGCTTATGTGGCGAGCAACGGCAATCTTACGATAGACAGACCTATAGGCGGATATAGCAATGCGGCAAGTAACAATCAAGCTGCATCGCTCATCACGGGCTCGGGGCAGTCGGTGGCGACCTTCAACGGCAAGACAAACGTATACAACAACGATGCGTTCAACAACGGCACCGCATACGGATATATCTATCCGTACGGCTGTCTGCCGCAGCTTGCTGTGTTTGCGCTCGATACAAAAGAGGGCTTGTCAATGCTGTCTATTTCCTACGGTAAGGACGACTACGACAATTACGTGGGCAATCAGGCAGGCAGCAAGGAAAGCCCGTATGTCGTCAAGGACGGCGTAGGCTTGCTTGCTATGTCCGCACTCAACGGCGCAAGAAGTACAAACGGCGGCGGCACTGCTTATTATGACTTTGCAGGCAAGTATATCGAGTTTGCCGACGGCACCAACAACATAGAGAGCATGAAGGCAAGCTATGTCAATATGAATATGTCGACGGCTGACAATGCTCTAAAGAGCGGCACATCAGACGGCAGCTACGGGCAGTCGGGCAAAAACTACTTCCTGTGGCAGCTCGGTGCGGCAAGCGGAAAGACTACTGTCAGCTACGGTTCATCGCCTACGTCGGCAGAAACGCTTCGCAGCAACTGGTACGGCAAAAACAACTACTTTAACGGCACTACTACGATGACGGGCGGCTCATATGCAAGCAACGTCAACCTGTATCCCATAGGCGACGGCACAACTCCGTTTGCGGGTAATATAAGCGGCTTGCAGGGCGAGACGGGCAACACGGTCGTCACAAATCTTAAGATATCCTTGCGTGACGGAGCAAATACCTATGCGGGTATGTTCGGTGCAATATACGACGCTACGGTCGCAAACGTCACGGTTTGCGGAAGCGTAAACGGATATACTACGTCAAACAGCTCAAATTACAGTGTGTTTGCGGGCGGTATAGCGGGCTATGCGGGCGGCAACAGTGTGCTCAGAGATTGTCAGGCGGGTATGTATGGCGCAACCAACGCTATGAGCGTTTCGGCATATTCTACATCGACAAGCGTTGCCGCAGGTACGGTTTCAAAGGTGTATGCAGGCGCAATAGTAGGTGCGGCAGGTCCGTCGATGCCGAGCAGGCTTTCTGCGGAATTCAAGACGCTTGAAATAGTGGGTAGCCGAGCGGCAAACGCTGCGGTGAACTCGATAAGCAACAACATCGGCGGCATTGTTGGATATGTAGGCAATCCGTGGAAGAGTGCAAGCGCTTCGACAGGCAGAGGCAATGTCGTAAAAATATCAAACGTTTATGTGCACAATACAAATATTATGGCACTTGACGGAGTTAATGCCGAAGCTGTAGGTACGGATATCGGCGGCGTTTTGGGTACAAACGACGGCGATACAAATCTTACAATAGACGGCGCATATATAGGTAAGCTGCACCCCAACGATACGGGCAGCGCCTCGGGCACAACAAATATCTACGGCGAAAAGGCTATCGGCGGCGTCATTGGCACCGCAAACGGCAACACCGCAATAGGAAATGTCGAAGTAACAAAATATGCTTATATCAGACGTAGAGCTTACAACAGCGTGACAAATGCCGAGGGCTTATACCGCACAGCAATGGGCGGCGTAGTCGGCAGGGCAATGTCAAACACGACAAACAGCTTGCAAAATTCAATAGTATTTGCCGGCAATATCGAGGTAAAGGTTGCAAACGCAAGCCCGTCCGACAGCAATCCTACCGCAAACATCGGCGGAATAATAGGCGCAATGGGCAGCGGCACACGCTTCCTCAGCGGCTGCGTGGTGGACGTGACGGGCACTATTGAAAGTAATCTTACTCAGGCACAGTTTATCCGCAATATCGGCGGCGTTGCGGGCGCAACAATTGACGGTGCATTTGACGGCACGTTTAACGTAAGCCCGACGGTAAATGCGCAATATGCCACAAACGTAGGCGGCTTTATAGGGCGTAACTTCGGCGTTGCAAACATACTTGCAAGCACAAACGGCACAAATGTAACTATAGACGCAAACATCACCGGTCTGTCGCAGATAGGCGGACTTGTAGGAATGAACGGCTACCGCTATGCCGACGGCACTGTGGCGGGCAGATTGCAGATAGGCGCAGATACCTATCTCGGCGTCAGATATGACGGAGCCGTCAAAATAGAAATAACCGCAAACATCACCGCAAGCGGCAACGATGCAGGCGGTCTTATCGGCGCAAATATTGCAAGCGGCACTGATAACGGGCTTGTCATCAGAAAGGGCACTATCAAAAACCTCGGCACTGTTACGGGAATAGATAACGTCGGCGGTCTTATCGGCAACAACGAGGGCAACATAACTATGGGCGGAAGCACTGTTGAGGGTGCCAAGCTTGATATACAAAACGCAGGCAGCGTCGTCGGCGAAAACAATATCGGCGGAGTCATAGGCTATCTGCAAAGAGGCTCTATTGCAGGTCGCTTTGGAAATACCGGAAGCGTCACGGGCAAAATGTTTGTTGGCGGCTCTATCGGGCGTGTGGATAATGATGCTGTTTTGATGTCAACGGCAAATGCCGATACATATTTCTACAACGGCAACGAATATGTTGCAGAAGTTACAGGCGAGGCAGTTACGGTTGCCGAAACCACAAACGGCAAGGTGACGGGCGAAAGATACGTCGGCGGCTCTATAGGCGGCATATTCGGCGCAGTGCGTGGCAGCAATGAGCATAACGTGCGCTTTATCAACGCAGGTACAGTCAACGCCGTCGACTTTATGGGCGGCAATATAGGCTTGCTTGCAGGCAGCTTTGACTATGCGCAGTTTACAAACAGCGGTCAGATAAATGCAAGCGGCTCGAATGCGATAGGCGGCTCGGTCGGCTTTGTGGGAATTTTGAGGTCGGATATCGCTGCAAATGTCTATCAACATCAGGATATATCCATACTCAACACTCACTTTGAGTTTGTCGGCGACAACAATATGTCCGTAAGCGGCGCAGCCGTGCAGGATACAGAGTTTGAGTGGGGCGGCGTCGGCGGCGCAATAGGCGTCATAGGCGGCGATAACAACGCATTTGTCAATGATAAAGACAGCACTAAGTGGCAGAAAGTCACGCTGTATACCGCAAGCGGCATAAGCGCACCGCATATCTACAACGTCGGCGGCGCTATAGGTCTTATCAAGGCAAACTATATCAATATTAGCAATATGCTTGCTTTCTACACGTCTATAGAGGGCAGTAAAAACGTCGGCGGCATTGTGGGCGCTGCGACGGGAAACAATATAACCATAAAGGACTCCTTCAACATCGAGGGTACGGTCATAGGCAATACGTCAGGCGGCATAGTGGGCTATGCTGTCGAAGGACAGACGCTTGCAGATACATCCTATTGGGTTAAGGGCTATGTAAACGCCGAGCTTATGGCGCTTGACCTCACAGAGGTTGTTGAAACTCTCGGTATGTACATTGCGGTGTCGGACGAGCAGCGTAACAACGTCTTCACTAAGGAACTGACAGACGCATACGAAAGCCCGTCAAAGTACGATCCCAAAAATGCGGCTTCGATGACCTCAAACGACGATTGGGCGGGATATATCAGCACCTTCCATGCTAAAGGCAAGGAAGTCACAGAGCATAACGGGGTTTGGGCGTATGCTACGGGCAATACGGATGGCTATACGACGGGCAAGGCGCATACCGGTTGGTATTATGTATACGCCAACGACCGCTCCGGTCTCGATACTACGCACGTCAGCGCAAGCGACAACGAAAAGCCGAGCATACTTCCTGCAGGCGAGCGTGACGCAGAGCTGCTGTACTGGAAGCGCATTGCAAACGCATACACCGCAGAGGAGCGCAATACTATTGCAAACGATACGCTGACTTCGCCTATCGTCGGTCAGATAAACGGCGACACGGTTACAGGCGGCGGCGAACTTACGCAGGGCTATATCTATGCGGCGGCGAGAGAAAGTCAGTTGAGCGGCTATTATCTGTATATGGACGCCACGGGCTTAAAGCCCGAAATCTATTACGGCGAGCCCACCACTTGGAACGATAAAGAGCACAATATCCGTCCGTTCTATCTCACAGCAAAGACTTCGCTTGCAAATGCTACCGACCAAAATGCACAAAACGTGGCTATCTACTACCGCTCGGTCGGTATAGGCGGCACGTTGACATACAACGGCTACAAGCGTTACGTCCCGATAACGGACGAGATAGGCAACAGCAACAAAGACACTATCACATACGTATCCTCAACAGATGATCTTGTCGACAGCGAAGAGAAGGTCGGACGGTATGTGTATACAATGGATAAGGTCATCTACAACAGTCGTGTGCTGGATTTGAGCAAAGAAGCGATCGTAGAGGCGGGCACTTATCTCACAAAGGTAACTATCTACTTCTACGACTCGCTCGGCAAGATAGGCAAGATAGGCGGCATAGGACTCGCCGACAAATATGATACCTACGGCGAGCTGCGCATAGAGGAACTGCCTCTTTACACCGACCTTCAATTTGACACAAGCAGCGGCAATACTTATAACGGCGACAACACTAAGGGCTCTATCAAATTTACGGTGGACGGCATTGCTCCGCTCGACGACGGCGTAAATGTGCTCAACAATAAAACACGCTCGGTCAAGTTTAAGATAAGCGGCGAAAAGACGACAAATATCATCGACGGCACTCTCGACCTCGGCAAGATTATGGCTGAAATGTCAACGAAAAATAGAACTAATTTGACATTTACTGCAGCGCAAATGACTGACTCGAGAAATCTTATGTCCTTTGCAAGCGATAAAATTTATCTGTCAAGCGTCACGCTGTCAAATACAAGCGATACGGACAGATTGAGCGCTTGGAACAGATATTGCAGTTGTATTATCGACAAAGATTTTGATGAAAGCAAAAATGGCGATGACCCGAAACCGACATATAAGTTATTGGTTGTGTTTGATTTTGTGCAGACTGTAGAGGATACATTCAAAGTTGAGCTAATCAAGACCGATACAGGCAAAAACTATAAGGCAGACGTTGAATCCAAGCCATTTAAGATTGAGCCGAGAAGACTGAGATTTACATTGAACACGACCGGAAATAATGCGAGCATGGGCGGCTTTAACAATGCCGAACATAGGACGGTATATTATTTCGGTAAAAATAATGGCAATGAAGGTTGGGTAGAAAAAGACAAGGCAAATGCAACGACGCTCATTCAAGGACTTGAGCCATATATACTGTATACGGGTTCGGGTCAGAGCAACGCAGGCAAGACGGAAAAAATAGAGTGGAAGCCTTTTGGAGGAGGCATAAATAATCAGAATAGTTATTTCGCAGCGGAATGGCAACAGAACGCTATACAGTTCATACTGTCAAAAATGATACACGAAGGCGATTACACCATAGGCTTTGGCAAGACGCCTGTTGACGGCAAGTTGTTCACCGATGACGGAAACTATTATTTCTTAGTTGAGGACTTAGAAAAATCGCTATATCAAATTACGCCTACCGAGCTGCTGTTGTCATGGTCTTCGGACAATACCGCAACCTATGACGCACAGTATCACTATCTTGTGGCAAGCTTCAGTCCTCTCGATCCGTCAAACAATCAGCCGCAGCCGTTCGGCTCTGCGGCAGCGCTTGCGGACGAGATGAGGACGCTGTTCCCCGACGGCAATGCCGAAGCGGTGGTCGAGCAGGTGTCCGACAGTCTTGTGAGAGTAAAATTCAGAGTCGGTCCAAACTCCGGCAAGCATACGGTCACACTGCCCGACGAGAGCAACGCTCACACCGACAACTGTAAGATAACAAACGTAAAAGCGGGCGAATATACCATAAACAAGCTCGATATAACCGTGGGCTTGTCGGGCAACGACGAGTATGTTTACAACGGCGGATATCACCGTGCAAGCGGCATAGCGCCGTCGTGTACGGTCAATCCCGCCGCAAAGCCGACCATAGCGTCATACAACCAAAATACGGGCGAGTATATTTTGCAGATGTTCGGCACGAATATAGAAAACGACGCCGCAGACAATCAGATCAAATTTGCACTGTCCTACGACGGCGGCGTTGCGGCAGTCAATGTGGGTAGCTATACTGCCGTTATTTCAGAAAACACCATACGTCCCGTGTCCGCAAACGCAAACTTCAACGTTACGGCAAACGGACAGGGCTCGCTGACTATCATCGCAGCGGAAATCACCCTGCAGTGGAACAGCACGAGGACGTTCACCTACAACAAGCAGGCGCAGGGCAGAGGCTTGTCGGGCAACCTTACAAAGAAAGGCGACGGACTTACTGCGGGCACTGTGGGATACAATCCGCAGGTGAGCACAAGCGCAAGTCTGAGGCTTACAAACGCATTCAATAACAGCGCAGAAACGCTCACTATACCTGTTGGCGGCACCCGCTCGGCGGTAAACGCAGGCAGCTACACCGCAAGCGTAGACTTAAGCAAGATAACCATAAGCGGCAAAAACGGCGCAGGCGACGCAAAGCTTACAAACTACATTATCACCTTTGCAAATGCCGCAAACGGCGATTATACCATCAACAAGCGCACGCTCGATATCTCGAGCATAAGCAATGCCGTGACTACAAAGACCTACGATGCGACTGTCGCTGTCAAAGAAAATACAAGCAACAAGGTCGGCGATGCGGTGTTCAGAGACAGCTCTGTCATTCCGTCAAGCACAAACGTAAGGGTGACGGGCGTGTATGACAGCGCAAGCGTAGGCACAAACAAGCGTATCACCTATACTGTCACGGTGTTGGACAACAACTATCAGTTTAGCAACGGTACAAATACGAAGACCTTTACAAAGGACGGCTGCGTGATTGAGCCCCGTCAACTGACGATACGCCTCGATATCCTGCGTAACGGATATGCGACGAGAACATATGACGGAACCACATGGTACGGCGGCTCGTCGGGTGCTTCGAGCACGGCTGGAATGACGAGCGCACAGAGCGCAACACACCGTTCGGGCGAGGGCTTCACTGTATACGGCGTCGCCGAGGCGGAAAATAACAACGGCGCAGTCATTGTCAAGGCAAATTATCTGGAAGCCGACGCAAACAGAAGCGACTATGACGCATACGTAAACAACGTTGTCGGAAGCGGCGCAAGCATGGCTATCGGCAATGCCGCATACGGCGAGGAAGGCTACTTCTATAAAAACATAGTCTTTACCCTGAGCGGCGATTCGGCGGCAAACTATAAGTTTGTGGTGAATATATCAGGCATAGGCGACAACATCTGCGACGGCGACGCAGCGGGTACGGCTACTAATCCGCTTACGCTCAGCGCAGCGTCAAAAGTTGTGATAGAAATTACGCCTTACATCGTGCGAGCAAAGTATGAAAACACTGCCCAAAGCTATGCTACACCCGACAACACCTACAACGAGGATTGGGTGGACGTAACGGGAAGCGCATCGGGCGTGGGCGGTCAGATATTGCCCGTGAGCGTGGTCAACAACTGGAAGTATCAAAACAACAATCCTGCGACCGCAATGCCTGCGACGTTCAAGTCGCATACGGTCATAAGGGGCGCATTAAACAGCAAGGTGCTTTCGGCAAGACTGTCAAATACGGCGGACGGCGCACAGGTCAACTACCGCCTGAGCAATCAACCCATACTTACAATAGGCTACTTTGTCGAAAAGGACGAGTTTGAGGTAGGCTCGCTTGCAAGCCTTATGATCGCAACATACTACTTTAAGGTGAGCAGAGGCGAGTATGACGACAGCGAGTTTGGCGAAATCATTTCGCAGGCGGTGTGGGAGCTTGTCGTTTCGGCAAGCGACTACGCAAGCGGCAATACGGACAAACTGCCGAGTGGCATTATCGATAAAGACGGCAACGAAATTACGAGTTGGGACGACTACTTTGCATGGCTCACAACGGACGCAGGTGGCAACATAAACGTGTTCCTAAACGAATACGAGGGCGAAAACAGCGGCTGGGGCTACTACCGTGCGGAAGAGGGAAGCACGTCACGCAAGTACGACAGATTTAAGCAGATAGCAAACATTTCGGGCGTATTCACTGCGCAGGACCTTGCCATTCTCAACGGAATGTTCAACAAGGTCACAATGGATGCGGACGGCAATATCGTGCCCGATAAGAGCTACACTTGGGGCGTGGGTGGTGACTTCCTCACCAACTTCGTCAAGGCGAGCGAGGGCAACGTCGTGACCGCTATCGGCGCAGTGTTCAATGGCGTTTTCGACGGCGTATATGACGGCAACGGCTACACCATAGACGGCGTGAATATAGTGGGCATAGCGTCGGGCTCGGATAACTCGTTCGGTATGTTCGAGCGCATAGGCGCACGTAACGGCGGAGCCTCGGGCGTTGTGCAAAACGTACATCTGCGCAACTTCAGCGTTAACGTGTACGGCGAAGCGACGCAGGTGTTTGTAGGCTCGCTTGCAGGCGTAAGCGAACAGACGGAAGCGTTTGAAAACATCAGCGCACACGCAAATATCACCGTAAATACCATAGGCGAGACATATGTTGGCGGTTTGTTCGGCGTATCCCGCACAAGGATAAACGCATCTATCGTGCTCGGCAGCATAGATTTGACTGCTTCGAGAGCGTACGTAGGCGGCGCTGTGGGCGAAAACAGAGGCGCAGGCACCGTGACGGACAATACTGTTTCGTTGACGTACATTTGGGCTAATGCAAGCGCAAATACAAACATCGGCGGCATCGTCGGAAACGAGACAATAGACAAGCCCACGGGCATAAACGTGTTTATGGCAAATTCCGTATATCTGAACGGCTCCGCTATCTCGGGCGGCACTGCATACAGCGACATATATGCAAAGTCGGTGAGCGGCTACAGTGTGGCGACGGCATACTATTATGTGGGCGACGACGCAAATGCAAAGGGCGACTACGACGTGCTTGCAGACGTCAGACTTACGAGAATGGACGGCGAGGAGCTGTCAAAAACCAACCGCCACGAGAGTATGCGTCTTGCGGATATCATCGACATCTATCTGTTGATGTACGCAAAGACGGAGCAGATGTTTGAGGTTGAGGGCGTAAACGTAGAGGTGTTCGGCAAGACTTCCGACAGTTGGCTCGTAGGCACCGCAAAGGGCACGGACAGCGCACCCGTAAAGATAGTCAATCAACAGGGCGTTGCACTGCTTAGAGAACTGCGCTTTGCAACCTTCTCGCTTGAAAACAGCGTAAATATGTATCTCACTTATACGCTTCAGACCGCAAGAGGCGCTTTCTTCGGAAAGGTCATAGCAGGCGGCGGCAAGGCTGTATATATCGCATCGTGGGACGGTGTGCAAAAGATGTTTGAGTATGAAGCGGGCACAAATACGCCTACGTCCATACTCACAAACGGCAAATGAGGCAGGCAATGAAGGACAATACGTCAAAAAATACTACGCCAAAGGCTAAATTTATCAAGCGCATTATGGGCATTGCGGTGCCTGCGCTTGTCATCGTCATCACCATAATTATGGTGAGCGTGTCCTTTGCGTGGTTTTCAAACGATGTCACTCCTGCCGTGTCCACGATAAATCTGACGGTGGGCAAGTCGTTTACGATACTGTTCAACTCCGACGAGAGCGAAGTAGACCTTCGCAACATCAACTACAAGGGACAGACTGCCATAGACGGCAACTACAGGCTTGTCACCGACCATAACGGCAGGACGCATTCCTCTTTGGGCGGTGCGGGGCTCGAGCAATATATGCTGGACGCTCCGTACTACTTCATCACCACCATAACGCTTGACACCGAGGGCAAGGACGTGGATATGAATATGGCGCTCGACGCCGTAAAGATTGTCAGCGGCGGCAGCGTATTAAACTCCTACAGCGGCGAGGTCGGCAACACAGAGGGCAAGCTTACGCCTCTCGACGTGCCGTATGCGTTCACGTGGTATTTTACGGAGCACAACGGCGATACGGTCAACTTCAAGGGCAATATCGTCGGCGATGACGACAGACGTGTTATGGATAACCGCATGCCAAAGGACGGCGACGTGTGGTATACGCCTTACGGAAAGCTCGTCTTTGACGCAAACGGAATGGTCGCATCCGTAAACGGTACGGATATAGACAATTCTGCGGCAGGATATTCTGCACTGAATGAGGGGCTGCAGGATGTCAAGCTAAACGCAAGTATGACGGAATTTGATTTTTATATCGTATTTGCGCCGCAAAAGCTGTTTTGGTCGCAGTTTTTCCTTGCGGATATAAACAATACCGTCAACGATATCTATGACGGGCAGGAAATACAAAAGATATTCGGCAGAAATACGGATAAGCAAATGTATTATTCGAGCATAAGTTACTTCGGCGCAACATTCGAATTCGGTGCGACGCTGTATGTAAGCAGGGTATATTAAACGGAAGTAGAAATATGAGCAAAACAAAACGCACACTTATAATTTCTTCATTCATTATGGCATTGGCATTTGTCGTTGCCATTGTGGGCGTTACGGCGGCTTGGTTCGGCGATATGAAATCGGCAAGCCGAGACGGCTTTATCATACATTCCGATACTTTGCAGGACGTCGCTTCCATTGACATCAATTCGTCAAAGGGAATGTCGGGCGAAAATTTATATCCTGCCGTGGCGCAGCTCGGCGTATTGAGCAAGGGCGGAATTCTGCCCACCGGCGCAGTGCTTAAGCAAACTCCCTTGCCAACGGGCGTAGCGGAGGCGGCAGAGGTCGCAACGGTGTATTTCCCCATACAGTTTATAGGCTTGTCCGACAAGGGCTATGAGGCGGAAAACCGCAAGTCGCTGCAGCTTCAGATGCTGTCTGCAAACATAGGCAGAATGTGCGTCACCGCAGGCGGCGAAACTTCAGAGTATTTCAGAGCTAACGAGGTCGAGGCGGGCGAGGACAAGCTTGACAGATACGCAGGACGTTGGGTGTCGCTAAATAACCCCGTCATAGAGTTTGACGGAAAGGGCAGCGGCAAGCTTGACGGAACGGCGTTTATATACTCTGTCGACAATGAAAAGGATACGCTTACGTTTACGAGCGGCGCAGAATATACCGTGCAGCTTATAGATTATAAGGACGAGTTTAACATCGATATTTGCCTTGTTGAGGCAAACCTCAACGAAAACGGCGTTTTTGAAAGCGAAAAGAGCGTCATTCCCACTGCCGCAAATTATGCGCCGCTGACGGGCGGAAACGTGTTTTATGAGTGCGTTGGCTATGAGACGTATATGCTCATTCAGCCCGGACTGACTTATTACGTAAAGGCGGAAATCTACTTCAATAAGGTGGATGAGGAGTGCAATCCCGAGCTTTTAAACACCGTCATAAAATTCAACTTTAAGCTCAATATCCTTGTGGACGGCGAGCTGATAAGGACGCATGGATACAGGGAGGCTGCCTGATATGACAAAACGCATTAAAACAGTGTTGATTTTGTTGTCTGTCGTGATGATAATGATTTTTGCGGCAAGCATTGGCATGACTCTCGCAATCTGGACGTCCACGGGGGCAGGGCTTGACAACAATACCGTAGCGCCTGCAACGGACAGCTCTATGGACTGGAATATGTGGGCGAAGTATTTTGACGGTGTGGTGATAAACGACGTGAGCCATACTGCCGCCGTCACTGCATTCCACACCGACGGCTACGGCTTAAATCTGGAAACCGTCATCATTCCCACCGACGTGACTGTCGACGGCGTACCGTGCAAGGTGGTGGAAATACGCAGTCAGGCGTTTGCGGACAACACCTTAAAACAGCTTCCTGTGACAATCTATATTCCGCCTACGGTGACACGCATATGCGCAGCGACCTTTGCAAATCTGCCAAGCCTCACAAGAGTGGTGTTTGGTGTGGACAGCGAGCAAACCGAGCCGTGCGTGATAGAGGACTATGCGTTTATGATGTGCGCAAGCCTTGTCACGGTATCCACAAACGGCAGACAGCTTGTTGACGCAAGCGGTGCGGCTATAACGGCAAGCGGCAATCAGTTTATGGGTAGCGCACCAGAATTCAGAATTGTGACAAGCTTGTAAAAATTGTATAAAATTAAACGTAAAATCACCGCTTTGTGCGGTGATTTTACGTTTATGAGTTGTTTTGTGCCTCAACTGGCTTTAAAGTTGTAAATGGGCTTTATTATCTTTTCTATCTTTACTGTATCGCCTATTATGCTCAAAATTTCGTCCATGGGCTTGTAAGCCATAGGCGATTCGTCAAGAGTGCCGTCGCAGACAGACGTCGTGTATATGCCCTCCATCGACTGTCTGTATTCGTCCACTGTAAACAGCTCCTTTACTGCGCTGCGGCTGTAAAGCCTGCCTGCGCCGTGCGGGGCGGAGCAGTTCCAGTCCTCGTTGCCGAGTCCTATTGCGATGAGGCAACCGTCACGCATATTCATAGGTATCAATATCCGCTGTCCGCTGTGGGCGGGCACTGCGCCCTTTCTTATGACGTTGTTTTCGTCGATGAAGTTGTGTATGGTTTCAAACGACGACGTGCGCAAAATGCCCAAATGCTTTATTATTTTGTCTGCCATTGCCTGCCTATTGAATTGCGCAAATTTTATGCAAATGCGCATATCGTGCAGATATTTGTCGAGGTCAATCCCGTCAAGATAGCAGATGTCTGCGGGTATTTTGGTCTTATAGGCAAATTTTTTTGTGAGCTCCGTGAGCTTCTCGGGTATCTCGTCCGTCCTGCCCTCCGCCTTGAGGGTAGCGATAAGCTCCTCACGCTCCGAAAAAGATGCGGATTTGCAACGTTCTACCGCAAGATTCTGATAGATTGACGCTACCTGCATACCTAAGTTTCTCGAGCCCGAGTGTATGATAAGATATTTGTTTCCGTCCTCGTCCCCGTCGACCTCTATAAAATGATTGCCGCCGCCGAGCGAGCCCATAGAGCATACGAGCCTGTCCATTTTGCGAAGCTCGTTATAGCAGTAAAGGTCGTTGATAATTTTTGAATGGGGGTGGGCGGTTTTGCATATGCTCATACCCGAGGGAATGTTATCTCTTATAAAACCGTCAAGAGCTTTTAAATCTATATCTATTTTCCCGAGCTCGACGGTGAGCATTCCGCAGCCGATATCGACGCCTATGACGTTGGGGATAGCCTTGTCCGTCATAGTGGAAGTAAAGCCGACTACGCAGCCTATGCCACAGTGTACGTCGGGCATTATGCGCACCCTTGCGCCATCAAACGAGGACTGCGCCATAAGGTCGTAAATTTGATTTTGCGCTGCAGGATCGAGCGTGTTTGCAAATATTTTAAGGTCTTTCATACATCCTCCGAGTTTAGATTAGCATAGCTTTTTGCAATAGTCAAAGGAATATTAAACGGCGGCATAATTCGACAAGCTTATTGACATCGCAGCGGCTAAGTTGTATATTTAAATATATGGGTTTTGAGGAGGGTAAGATGATAAAAGACATTTTTAAAAATTACGAAGCATTTTACAACATGGTCCTATCGACCACAATTATGTC
The DNA here is from genome assembly GCA_910584155.1 of uncultured Christensenella sp. Classification (GTDB taxonomy): domain Bacteria; phylum Bacillota; class Clostridia; order Christensenellales; family CAG-917; genus CAG-475. Next base: position 61,370 of record CAJTYG010000007.1, read on the forward strand.
CAACACACGTACGGACGAGTTTGTTTCAGACGCAAAAAAGATAATCGACTTTATAGGCAAGGCTTATAGGTTTTCGGATGAGTTTACGGCATTTTGCTCGAGCATAATACTTGACGAGCTTGTAAAGCTAAGCAAAACGACGGATCAGCAGGTCGTATACAGCCGCCGTCAGTTCGGCGACGTGTACAACGATATGGACTCGCTTTTTGACATCAAGGGCGACGTGCTTGCAACTATCCAGAATATAGGCGTAAGCAGGGACGGCAATATCAGCGAGGGTTGGTTTGATTATAAGCACTACAAGACCTATCAGGCGGATATCAGATTTGCAAAAATAAACATCACAAGCGCATCGGGCAACATCATCGCAACACGGCAGGTGGGACTGCTGCTTGCGCTCGGCATAGGCTGCGAGCAGGACTTTGACAGGGCGATACTGCGCCTTACGCAGTGCGCACTTTGGGGCGATATAGCCGCAATGCACTATCTTGCGTATGTGTACGAGCTTACGGGTGCGGACAAAAAGGCGCAGCTTTACTATGAGGTGTCAGAGCTTGCGTCAAAGTATCTGTATTCGGGCTGCACGGTGCTGAGCGAAAGCGATAAGAAAGCCTATTCGGAGGACGCACGCACATATTATGCGTACATTTCGTCCATAAAGCAGGACGTTGTGCAGGCGCACGAAAAATATAACATAGATTTTTCGTTTATAGAGGCGATAATGTCGTCGGAGCTTGACTATTACAAGAGAATGAATTATATCAACAACTACGCAAAGCAGGAGTGGAAGGAAATCACAAATTCGTCTTTGCGTCCGTCGAAACGTATCGGCTTCAACTAAAAGAGGGAGGATAAGACATAATGAACTATTCGTTTACAGAAGAAACCATATCGCAATATATAGACAGATATCTGGAAAATTCCAAAAGGATAACCTACAGAGAGCTCGGCGACAACGATAAGCTTGAAAAGGTGCTATACAAGGATCTGCCTAACACCGAAGTCAAGGGATTTCCCGTTGCAAGCGACTATGTGGACGAGGCTACGGGCAAGGCGTATTCCGCAAAGGAATTTGACGCACTCGGCGAAAAGGAACGTGCAAAGCTAAGCCTTAGGTTTTATTTTTTGCCGAAGTATCACGAGCTTTATGTTGGCACAACGGGCAGCGGCAAAACTACGGGATGTATGGAACCGCAGCTCCGTGCCGTATCATCGCAAAAAAACAAGCCGAATTTGTTTATCACCGATCCTAAGGGCGAGCTGTTTGAGCACAACGCAAGACATCTGCAAAAGCAGGGCTACAAGACGTTCGTGCTGAATTTTAAGGACATAACAAAGTCGGACAGATGGAATCCGCTGCTTGAAATGTACGAAAAAAAGATGCAGCTCGTCACGATGGGCGAGGACGTCATAATGCGTACAGGCACCGTGTCCGACGAGCTTATGAAATACGGCACCGACGAGGACTTTGACGGCGAAGCATATCTCGAATATGACGGAAAGGCTTTCCCTAATTACGACACCTATCAGGAATACGTCGCAATACAAAAGGATATGCTCGACGCAGAGGTTTCGTCGCTTGTAAATCAGTTTGTCAATCAGGTCATCATAGTGCAGAGCCAAACGGATAAATCGTGGGAGCTGGGCGCACAGGGCTTGTTAAAAGGCATTTTACTGTGTATGCTCGAGGAAGCGGTCAACAAAGAAAAGACGGGCTTCACAAAGGAAATGATGACGTTTAAGACCGTCACAGACTATTATAACAAGCTCAGAGGCGATTGCGTGGACAGCGACGACCGTGCCGATATAGAGGACGTAGAGCTGCTGCAGAATATGCCGAGCGAGGCTACGGGCTATATGAGGACTGCGCTTGCAAACGCTCCCAACACGTCACGCAGCTATTGCGGCGTTTACGAGGGTGCGACAAACTCTATCATGCAAGGGCACATCTTTGCGCTTACGTCCGACACTACGGTGGAAATAGACGACGATACGCAGCCCTTTGCCATATTTATCGCAACAAGAGACTACGACAAGAGCGACTATTATATCGCAGGGCTTTTTGTCGATTGGGTGTACAGAAAGATGCTTATGAAGGCGGAAAACAGCGTGAAGACCGTGGACAACAAGCCTACTACGAGGACAATGCATTTTCTGTTGGACGAGTTTTGCAACATCCCGCCCATCACCGATTTTGAAAACAAAATCGCAACGTCACGCTCGAGGGATATATGGTTCCACCTGTTTATACAGTCGTATGAGCAGCTCGATCTTGTCTACAAGCCCGACCGTGCGTCGGTCATAAAGGACAACTGCAATGCGCAGATATTCCTCGGCTCGCAAAGCAGAGCCACAAAGGAAATGTTTTCAAAGGAATGCGGCAAGACGTGGGTGCCGTCCATATCCTCGCAATTCGATCCGACGGACAAATCGCTGTCGGAGGTTGCAGTTATCCCCGTGAGCGACCTCGATCTGATAGAGGAAGGCGAGGTTTATATCAAGCGGCTTTATATGCCTGTGATACTGTCGCAGTTTATCCGCAGCTATAAGTGCGCCGAGCAGGGCAGCTTCGAGGACTTCAGAGACCCCCGTGCATATCACGACTTTGCGCCGCTCAATAAGGCTTCGTTCAAGGACGAAAAGCACACCTATGCAAAGACGAAAAAGCCGAGCGTCCGCCGTCGCAGCAGGTGGTAAAAATCAAAAACGTGGGTTATCCTAACAAATTTTTTGGATAAACCGCTTACCCAAACAAAAGGTGATTTAAAATATGGATAACAAGTATCTGATAATAAACTACAATATTTTAAATTACGATATTATCCACTCTGTCGTACCCGAATTTGAATGCGGCGATTTTGTGGACTGCAAATATGACGAATACTACAGCTCGGGCAATTACGTTCTGTTTTGCGACGACGAGGGCGAGCTGCTGAGCAATCTCAATATGTGGGCGGAGGAAGAAAAATACGCAAAGCTCACAGTGATAATAAACGACACCGATCCGCAACAGAACGAGCTGTATGCCAAAGACGTAAAAGATTTTATAAAAAAATACGGCATTACAAAAGATTTTCAGTGCTACGTGTACGGCGACGACGGGACCGCTTTTTATCCGCTTGAAAGAGAAAGCCTCGGGCTGATAAGATTTGTAGATATCACAAAGGTGCCTGTATTCGACTTCGTCGCAAAATATCCGCTTACGCTTGCGCTTGACAAACGTCATATCGATTTCGATACGGCGACCGTCAAGCCGGACGTGCAGATAAACGTGGCGATGCTCGGCTTCGGCGCATGCAACAGAGGGCTGTTCAACGCCTTAGTTAGCACAAATCAGTTTACGGCACTGCGTGAGGGCAGGTTGGAGCCAAAGCCCGTAAATTACTTTTTATACACGGAAAATGCCGACGAGCTCGACGACGAGGTGTTTGACTATTTCAGATATCTCAGACACTATGCGTGGCTCAAGGTAAAGGGAAATGACTATTTGCCGCTGCCGCACATACCCGCAAACGAAAAGCTCTATCTGTATGATAAAAACAGCATAGTAAATCAGCTTAAAGCAGTGATGTCCGACAGAGATAGCGCAAACGTCGTCATAATAGATTTTGAGGACGATAAGAAAAACGTGCAGATAGCAAATATGCTTGCCGACAGCCTTGATAGCAATATCAAAATTTTTGTCAAGGTTGGCGAAACCCTTTCGGGCAACGATATAAGACCTCACGTGCGTTGCACGGTGTACGGCAATAACACGTCCATAGTATACAATCTCGGTCTTGCGGAAGGCGGCGCTTTTGGTGATATGGCTTATGACAGGCATATGGCGTATATATCCGAATATATGCCCGAGGCGAATTTAGACACGGTAAGCGAGCTTGCAAAAAGAAAATGGTTTGAGATGTCGCCGTCTAAAAGACAGTCAAATCTGTATTCCTGCCTTAGCATACGCCCAAAGCTGAATTTGCTTGGATATGATATAACCAACGATGAAGCCGCCGTTGACGTATCTGAGGAATTTTTGGCAAAATATCAGGCGGGCGACGAAATACTTTATTGCGACGACCCGACAGGCAGAAGAAGGGTAGTAAGCTACGGCGATTGCGAGTTTAAGGAAAACACCGTGCGCAACAACTTTGCCAAGCAGGAGCATTTGAGGTGGAATGCCTATGAGATTTGCTGCGGCATGCTGCCTGCCACTGTGGAAGAGATAAAGACAAAAAGCAAGGAGCAACTGTTTGAGGAACATAAGCACGGCAATCTCACCACATATGGCGGCTTGCTCAAGTATAAAAAAATTGCCGCCGCACTTAAGGGCATAAGCGAGAGCGAGGCGGACGTTATAAAATACGATTATCAAATTATGGACTACGTTGTGTGGCTGGTGCGGCGCAACGGATACAAAATTGTTTTGAGATGAGGAGGAAACAATGTTCAGCGACGATTTTAAAAAGAAGCTGTATGACAGCAGAGTTGTGGTCTTAAGCGGTATGATAGACAGTCAGACGGCTTCAAATATCATTTCCCGCCTGCTCGAATTCAGCGCAGACGACGAAAGAAAGGAAATTCAGCTTTTCATAGGCTCGGAGGGCGGCGGCTACCTCGATATGATGGCAATTTACGATACGCTCAAAATGCTGCCAAATCCGCTTGTAGGCGTTTGCGTGGGTATGACAAGCAACTATTCCACGCTTTTGCTTGCGGCATGTACAAAGGGAATGCGCAGTGCGCTAAAGCACAGTACGATTGAATTTGAGCAGCCATACGGCTCATTGGGCACAGGCGCAAATCAGCAAACCGAAATCGCAATAGCGTCAAAGGAAGCCCGTCTTGAAAGAGAGGTCTTTGAAAAGGCGCTTGCCGAGGTCACTGGACAGCCGCTTGAGAGGATACACGAGGACTGCGAAAAGGGTGTGGAGCTTACGGCGGACGAGGCAAAGGCTTACGGAATCATCGATACCGTGCTCGATTAGGAGGATACTGAGGATAAAATTATGGAAAAACAAAGGATTATCACTTTAAACGGAAGTGTGGACGAAGCAAGCGCAATGAGCGTCATTCTGCAGCTTTTGCACTACAACGACGATGACGAAAATAAGGAAATAAGCCTATATATCAATTCGCCCGGCGGCATAATCACATACGGGCTTGCCATTTACGACACTATACAGCACATCAAGGCGCCCGTGTCAACGGTGTGCTGCGGTATGGCGGCGTCTATGGGTGCGTTTTTGCTGTCCTGCGGCGTCAAGGGCAGGCGTTTTGCGCTACCGCACAGCAGGATACTCATTCATCAGCCGCTTATCTATGCGCAGCACGGAATGATAAAATCTCAGAGCGCAATGCAAAAGATGGCGGACAGTATTTTGCAGTCAAGAGAGCAGCTTGAAGAAATACTTGCTAAAAACATAGGCAAGTCGATAGAGCAGATACACGCCGACTGCGAAAGAGACAACTGGATGAGCGCAGACGAGGCAGTGGCTTACGGCATAATAGACAAAATATCGGGCAGATAAATCGGGATATAAAAATGAAGCGGCAAAACCTAAAGCATAAATTTAAAGTAGTATTTCCAAAGCTTTGTCTTTGGAGCCTGTTAGCGCTGTTTTTTGCAGTAGCTATTGCGCTTTGCATTGCGTATTTCTGCACGAAGGATACGGGAAATAAGGGCTTGGGACTTTCGCTCGGTGTGTTTGCGGGCGCAGCGGCTGTGATTTTGATGTCGATAGCTACGCTTGCGGCTTATTTTGGGGCGAGGAAAAAGGGCGCTCATAAAAAGTATTCCGTTGAAGTCTGGACGGTAGCAGGTATTTTTTTGGTCTGTGTATTGATAAAATTTGTCGCAGGACTTGTGCTTTATTTGCAGGGCAATCCCGAATTTACAGATAAGGATAACTCCGTCCACGAGGGATTTATGATAATATTTTCCTCATTTTACGAGGGTGTGGGCAAGCTCGCATACGAGGGTATTACGCCGCTACAACACATCTGGGCAAGCATTGCGTACTATGGCGCTTCGCTGTATGCAGGTCTTATGTATCTTATCATCATATCCGCAAAGGCGAGCTACGAGGGCTATTCGTATATGCGGATGTGCTTTAAAGGCTACACAAAAAACAATATCTACGTCTTTACGGCGCTTATCGATGAAACGCTCGAGCTTGCTAAGTCTGTAAAAAGCACGTACGGCAAAAAGGCGACTATAGTCTTTGCGGGCAGTGCGCTGCAGCCCTTTGACAGGCACGACGAGCTGTGCAGAGAGGCTATGGCAAACGGCTTTTTGTATTGGTCGTATTCGGATAAAAACAGATCGATTGCAGATATACTGCATTTGGACAACCGCAATCTGAACGACTATACAAAGAGCTACACAGTCTTCGCCTTCGAAGCAAACGAGCATATCCCCGAAGAGGAAAACAATATGGACGCCGTATTTTCGGATATAGAAAGGCGTATTGCTCAGGGCGACGATGGACTGCGCATAGAGTATTATATCCTCACAAAGCGCAATATAAATTATCAGGCATACGAAAGCAAAAAGAAAGAGCTTATAAAGTCTTTTAAAGCTTCGGACGACAGTTTAAAAGACTTGAGCGATAAGCAAATCAAAAAGGAATTCAGCAAGCGATTTGTGCTCGAGATATGGAACGAGGCAAAAACCGTTGCCGAGCGTGCCGTGTCCGACGTGCTTGAAGCAGGTCTCAGACAGCAGCTTGCAGAAAACGGCGCAAGGAAAGTGTCCGTATGGTCGCTTGGCTTCGGCGGCACGGCGGAAGCTATTGCAAACACGCTGTTTGTGCAGACGGCAAATATCGACAAAAACGGATATAGCCGAGCCTACACCGTTGACGTCTTTGACAAGCTGATAAGCGGCGCAGACAATGCGGCGCAGGCGAGCTTGGACGGAATATTCAGATTTTCTCATCCAGACTATATTTTTGCAAATAGTGACGACGAAATCAAAGCGGAATACGAAAGACGTGCGGTTGAAAACGTCGATAAGATTTTGAACTGTAATTTTGATTTGCCTGCAATGTTGGAAGACTGCATTCAAAGCAAGGTTGATGCGTGTGATGAGGCAAAAGAGGAAGCTAAAAGAATAGAAAATCAGTTAAAAGCTGCCGAACGCTACCGTGATATGATAGAGGCATTTTTTGCGGATATTTATAAAAACCAGCTTGAAAGCATAGTTAAAGACGCCGTTTCGGATAGGTTAAACGGCAATTCCGTAAAAGTTGATGACAAGTGGATAGATGATGTTTTAAATAAATTGCAGCAGTTATCCAAAGATATGCTAAATAAAAAATCAGTCATCAATGATGAAAAATTTTTAAAGCTCGTTGCAGATGAGCTTGCAAAATTGCCTGCCGACAAAGCGTTTATCGAAGAGGTAATAAGCGAATATATTTTGAGTGTTGCGGAGCTGAATTTCCCGCACCCCATATTCCGATTTAACGCTTATGACTGTCTGTCGAGAGGCTTTTACGAAAGATTTGCGGAGGTGACGGACAAGCCGTCCAATAGGCTTGATAACGTCAAATTCGATACGCCAGACGTTATTGTGATTGCGACGGGCGACGACTATCAAAACGTCCGCATTGCAAATACTCTGCTTCAATATGCCGTCAATCATAAAAAGGACGGCAGCCGTCAATATATCGTCATAAATATTTTCAACAGGCAGAACAACGATTTGATAGGAACTTTCGGCGGGAAGTGGGAAGAGAATAAACTGTCTGTTATGATAGGCAGCGGCTCCGTTGACCTTATCATAGTCGGCAACTATGAGGACACATACAACTACGAGGGCTTGACGGACTTAAAAACTGCGGCAAGCTGGCAAAACTATATATACAATAAAAGCAACGACCATATAACTCACGATCCCAATACCGTAAACAGATTTTTGTTTGCTTCGGGCAGGGGCTGCGATGGAAAGATGTTTATGGACGACATTATGGCATTCGCAGGCAACGCCAAAAGAATGACGTTAAAATCGCAGCCTAAAGACGCAGGGCAGGAGCTTGCGGACAGTCTTGCGGATTATTATGCGCTCGATTTGTGGAAGAAGGAATCTAATAAGAGCGTTGTCGCCTTTAAGAAAATGTATATGGCGTTTTATGAGGTCGCTTTAAGAGACACGGTTGAGTATGCAAAACGGGTTTTTGCAGTCGAGCACGACAGGTGGACAAGGCTGTATATTTCGGACGGCTGGGTTTATCGCAGCATAAAGAATGAGGACAACAAGCAGCATGCGTGCTTAAAGGACGTCAGACATATTGAACTTACGACGCTCATCTACGACTTTTTGAACGCAATATGGGCGGTGTCTGAAATAATCGATACGGATAAAAAACTATGAGTGGAAATTTGCTGTTTAAGCTATATGAGCTTTTAAATGAAAACAAATACGTCACTTTTAAAGGCGTAATGAAAAGCGGTTTTGACGGCAAGACCGCATTTGAGCTTATGCAAATGCTCGTATCCTGCGGCGCATTGGTTGAAACGGCAGACAGGGGCGTGCTTGAGGTCAAATACGGCGAGCTCAACGCATTTATGCACTCAAAAAATCTTTGGATAGAGGACAGCGAAGATTATCTTGAGCTTAAAAAGCGTGCCGACACGCTGTCGCTCACGCAGGTTTTTTGGCTGAAAGAGGCGATAAAAAACGACGGCGTTTTTCAACTTGACGGGGATATTTCCGACGATAAGCTACTTGTTCTTGAAAAATCTGTCGAGCAGGGCATATTCAGTAAAACGAGCGAGAAAACATTTTTGTGCAATATTCCTTTGTTTGCGGTGCGCAAATTGGTCTGTTTTGCCGACGAAAAGCTTTGCAGGTTTTTGACCTATATCTTTGCAAGCGTGAGGGAAGTGATCAGGTTTAAGGAAGATAAGGACAAACGCAAGGCGTTTTTCAGAGAAAACTGTGAGTTTTACGGAATATTCCCCGACTTGGATTTAGATTATCTCGATTACAAAGAGGAAGACGTAGCGCATTTGGACTGGGGCGACAGGCACCTGTTTGACGATCTTATAGAGGGCGTGACGTACTCTGTTTCGGCACGCAATTTTGCAAAGCTGGATCTTAATAAGGTTTATAGATATCCCGACGACGAAAACGGCGCAACGGAAATGACCGACGTTATGCTTGGCGAGGTATTGGAAAAAATGTTGCGTATAGCCGCCGCTATAAAAGCGGACGATATCGGAAACAAGGAGTAAACGTGGAAAAACAACTGAAAGCATATGCCATACTATTGGACGAAAAAAGTGTGTCGTTGAAAAGCCTTGTAAAGGGCGGATACGATATGAAATTCGCTTTTGAGTTTATTAAAAAGCTGCTTGCGCTCGGATTTGTCAAGGACAGCGGCGACGGCAATTTTTTGCTTTGCGTACCCGAGCAGGAGGTCAGAAAAATAATGCGAGCGGAAAAATGCGAATACAAAGATTTTTCCGATGACGAGCTAAAAAGAATCGCCGACGACATCGACCTTAGCGCAATTCTCGTTTTGGCGCATATCAGTCAAAGCGAAACGGGATATAGCCTGATTGAGCTTTGCGAGGCGTTTAAAGGTGACTTTACAAGGCATTTGGAAGTTTTGCGAGGCGAGGGCTTGATATCTTATGACGAGGGCAGTTATATAGGCAAAATAAGCCCCGAAAACCTTTTGAAGCTTATACTTATGGCGTTGGACATTTTGAGCTTCGAGCTTGCAATGATAAATAAAGACCGCTGCGACTTCGATACTCCTGCGCTCAAGAAAAAGCGCATAGATGAAATAAACAATCTTACCGCACAGCTATTAAGAAAGGGAGAGCTTATCAGAAATGCTATCGCTATGGGCGAGCTTGTTGCTGATGGCGACTTAGAGTATGATTTCGGCTACGAGGACGATGACGACACATATTTATACGACGATGATGACAGCGACGAGGAAGATGAAAAAGGCGGGGAAGATGATTGTTTTGGATATCATAAAATAGCGGACGGTCTTTATGAGAAGGACGGAAAGCTTTACGATGAATTTTTCTTCCCTGTTGATGATTACAGCGAGGATAACGACGACAGCGAAACTACCGACAGCGAAACTACCGACAGCGAAACTACCGACGGCGAAGCCGCCGACGGCAAAAACGCAGATGACGGCGAGAATGATAGCGGCGACGGCGAAAACGAGGCTGAAAGTGAAGATAAAGTCAGAGCCGATATGATAAGCTTCCTTAAGCAGTTCAATGTCGATGACGCCGAAGCACTGTATGACCAGATGTTTGAACAGTTTGACGGCTTGGATGATATTGATGATTTCGACGGCTTGGATGAAATCGATGATGAAGATATTGACGTCGATGACGATTTTTTCGATGATATCGATGATACCGATGATATCGATGATATCGACGATATAGACAGCGACGGTGACGGGGACGAATAAATCAGCCTCGGCGCTTTGCTTTGAGGCTGATATGCCTTGATTTAGGCTTGGATTTTAAAGTTTTTTTGCAAATTAGCGGATATTTTAAAATTTTTAAAAATTTTTTCCGTTTTATTTAGGAAATCGGGATATAAATTTAGTATATATAAATAGTAACTTAATTGGGATAAGAAATGAGCCAAGGTTTTACACCCGAATTTTTGGATGAATTGAAGTACAAATGCGATATCGTGGAAATCATATCGCAGTATGTTCCATTGCAAAAAAACGGAAGCAGATATAAGGGCTGCTGTCCCTTTCATAAGGAAAAAACCGCCTCGTTTTGCGTTATGCCCAACGACGGATATTATCACTGCTTTGGCTGCGGAGTAAGCGGCGACGTGATAAAATTTGTTATGGAAATGGAATCGATGAGTTTCTTCGATACCGTGCGGTATCTCGCCGACAAGGTGGGAATGCAAATGCCAGAAATGAAGCTTGATCCGCAGTTTAAAGAGAAAAAGGAGCGCAGCGAGGTCTTAAAACAGCTTATGAGGGATGCGGCGGTGTACTATCGCAACAACCTTATCGACCCCGTTAAGGGCAAGGCTGCAAGAGAGTATCTCGAAAAGCGAGGCATAGGCGAGGAAACCTCAAAGAGATACGGACTTGGGCTTTCGCTTGACTACGACAGCCTTGTGGGCTATTTGAGGCGAAAGGAATATAAGCTGAAGGATCTTTTCGATTGCGGGCTTATCGCCAACGTGGACAAGCCGTCCGACGCATTTGCAAACCGTATAATCGTGCCTATAATAAACTCCAAAAGCGAAGTGGTGGCATTTGGCGGGCGCATATATCACGGTGAGGAAAATATAGCAAAATACAAAAACTCCACAAACACGCAGTTGTTTGACAAGGGTAGGACGATATACGGCGTAAACTTTTTAAAGCGTGACAGACACGCAGGCGCAGTTATCCACGACATAATTTTGGTAGAGGGCTATATGGACGTCATATCTCTCGGGGCGGCGGGCGTGCGAAACGCCGTTGCGGGAATGGGCACTGCGCTCACCGAGGGGCAGGCGCACGAGCTGAAGCGTCTTGCACCAAAGGTATATGTCTGCTACGACGGCGACGGCGCAGGCAAAAAGGCGACGCTACGCAATGTGGATATACTTTTAAACAGCGGGCTCGAGGTGCGTGTAGTATCTCTTGACGACGGAAAGGATCCCGACGAAACCGTGCGTATGGACGGAGTAGACGGGTTTGTAAAAAAGCTTGAGGAAGCCGTGCCCGTCACAGATTATAAGCTGAAGCTTTGCGAGGACGCTTGCGATATGTCCACATACGACGGGCGTACAAAATACGTAAAATCAGCCTTGACGGTGCTTGCGGCGCTTAAGGATAGCTCCGAGCGTGAGGTGTATCTTGAGCTTATATCCTTAAAGAGCGGCGTGTCAATGGGCAAGCTGAGAGAGATGGCGGGTGCTGACGGAGCACAAAAGCAGGAACCCGTATCGCAGGAAAAAATAGCGAGGGGGCTTGCTGCGTCACGCTTTGTGTTAAGCTGCATAATGCAGAACAAAAAGTTTGTCAACATCGACGATATCGACGACGATTGGATATTGCACCCCGTGCATAAGGAAGTCGTCGCTTATGCGAGAGGCTTGCAGGGCGAGGCGTTCAACGTAGGCAAAATGTACAGCGCAGTTGCGGACGACGGCGAGATAAACGCTGTGATTGACCTGCAGGCGGAGTTTGAAAAGCAGATATTTGCAAAAAAAATCAAAGAGGAAGAATACTTTTACGACTGCTTGGTCACGCTTGCAAACGAAAGCATTTTAAACAGATTGGATACGCTAAAGACGCTGTACAACACGTCGGGCAACGCCGACGAAAAGCGCAAAGCCGTTGCAGAGATAAACGTGCTGCAAAAAAAATTGAAATCTAAATCCTTAGCGGATAAACACTTAGCTACTTAGGAGGAGCATTGTGGACAGAGAACAACTATTAAAGCTGGAAATTGACAAGATCATCGCCATCGGCAAGGAAAAGGGTAGAGTTGCCGAGGACGAGATAATGGCAAAGCTTGAGCATTTAAACGCCACCGCCGAAGATATGGAGACGGTGTTCAATGCGTTGCAGGCTGAAAATATCAAGGTGGAGGAAGCACCCGAGGAGGATACGACAGACATCGACAAGATGATAGACAGCTCCGTGGACGACTCGGTGAAAATCTATCTTAAAGAGATAGGCAAGGTGCCGCTTTTGAGCGCCGAGCAGGAAATCGAGCTTGCAAAGCGTATGGAAAACGGCGACGAGGAAGCAAAGCGTACTTTGAGCGAAGCAAACCTGCGCCTTGTCGTTTCCATTGCAAAGCGATATGTGGGAAGGGGAATGCAGTTTCTCGACCTCATACAGGAAGGTAACCTCGGACTTATGAAAGCGGTGGAGAAATTTGATTATACAAAGGGCTTCAAGTTTTCCACATATGCGACGTGGTGGATAAGACAGGCTATCACAAGAGCTATCGCCGATCAGGCAAGGACTATCCGTATTCCTGTCCATATGGTGGAAACCATAAACAAGCAGGTGCGTGCGACAAGACAGCTTCTTCAAAGATTGGGCAGAGAGCCGTCGCCCGAGGAAATCGCAGAGTATCTCGGCTGCTCGGAAGAGCGTGTGCGTGAGATACAAAAGATTGCGCAGGACCCCGTTTCGCTTGAAACGCCTATCGGCGAGGAAGAGGACAGTCACCTCGGCGACTTTATCGAGGACGGCACTGCGCCGTCTCCGAGCGACGTTGCAGAGAGCAATATGCTCAAAGAACAGCTCATACAGGTGCTCAATACTCTCACGCCACGTGAGGAAAAGGTGCTGCGCCTGCGTTACGGTCTTGACGACAGCCATCCCCGCACCCTCGAGGAAGTCGGCAAGGAATTTAACGTCACCCGTGAGCGTATCCGTCAGATAGAGGCAAAGGCGCTGAGAAAGCTCCGTCACCCCAACAGGCTCAAAAAGCTTAAGGATTTTGACTGATGCCCATACGACTTGACGAAAGACTGACCGCTATCGCAAGCCTTATAGACTACGGCTGCGTGGCGGACGTGGGCTGCGACCACGGCAAGCTTGGCTTTTATCTGCTAAGCACCGACAGGGCAAGCAAGGTCATAGCGACCGATATCAGCGCAGAAAGCTTGAAAAAAGCGCAGCAGCTTGCCTTTGACAACGACGTAGATATGCAGACAAGGCTTGGCGACGGGCTTACGCCCGTTGCGGACGGCGAGGCGGATACGGTCGTAATAGCGGGGCTCGGCGGCGACGTCATTTCAAAAATACTTGCGGGCGCACGTGCGGATAAAAAGCGATTTAAGCACTTTGTACTGTCGCCTAATACGCATCCCGAAAAGGTGCGCAGAGAGCTGAATATAAGCGGACACAGAATAAACCTCGACGACATCGTCGAGTGCGCAGGCAAGCGATATACGCTCATCAAAACCGAGCAGGGCGAACAGACGCTCGACGAGCTTCAAATTATGTTCGGCACGTTTTACAAGTCAAGCGGAAGCTTCTTAAAATATGCCGCAGAAGAGCTTGCATACAAAAAAAGCATACTCGCATCAAACGCTTCCGACGAGCTTGCCGACCGTGTGGCGCTTTTGGAAAAAGCAATACAAAACGCAAAGGAGAGCCAAAATGAAGATAAAACAAATCGTTGACGTCATAGAAAATGCGGCGCCGCTCTCGCTTGCGGAGGAATGGGACAACGTCGGACTTATGGTGGGCGACTTAAACGGCGAGTGTACGGGTGTTATGCTTGCGCTCGACCTCACGGCAGACGTTGTAAAGCAGGCGATAGAGCAAGGGTGCGAGCTGATAGTTACGCACCACCCGTTTATATTCCGTCCGCTGAAGCGTATCGATTTTGGCGAGGCGAAGGGCGCAACGATAAAGCTGCTGATACAAAATGGGATAAGTGTGTATTCTGCGCATACAAACCTTGACAAGTCCGAGCGTGGGCTCAACGCTGCGCTATGCAGACTGTTTAAGGCAAAATCGTTTGCTATGGACGGCGTAGGGGCAATATTTACCGTGGATAAAACCACTCTTGCCGATTTTGCAAAGCGCACCGCAAGCTTGCTCGGCGACAAAAGTGTGCGTATGATAGGCGACCCCGACAGGACGGTAGAGCGTGTGTACGTAGTGAGCGGCAGCGGCGGAAGCGAATATAGCGCTGCTATGAAGTGTGCGGACGTGCTGCTCACTGGCGACCTGAAGCACCACAACTATATAGACGCAATAGAGGACGGCTTTGCGCTTGTTGAATATTCGCACTTCGCAAGCGAAATAATTGCGCAGGACGTGCTTGAGGGTATTTTAAAGGAAACAAATATAAAAATAATAAAGGCAAAACAGAGCAGTCCTTTCAGACTGTTGGAGGAAATATGAAATTTGACAAGATTTTGCAGTACCAAAAGATAGAACAAGAGGCTTTGTCACTCAAGGCGGAAATGGCAAAAAGCGAGGCGTGGCAGAGATTTCAGGACGCTCAGTCAAAGCTTGAGGCAGCTACGGCAAGCATAGGCAAGCTTACAAACGAGGCAAACGAGCTGCTCAAAAACTATGAGAAAATGAGAAGCAGGATAGACGCTATAAAGAGCGAGCTTGCCGATTTTGACGGCATTCTCGAGGGCGTACAGGATGTGACCGAGGCGGACTATTATCTGAAGCTGATAAGCGCAATATCCGAAAAGCTTACCGCTCTTGAAAAAGAGGCAAACGGCGTTGCGAGCAGGATAGACCAAATCAACAGCGCATACAGCAAGACGTGGGAGCAGGGCGTAAGGGCAACGCAGGCATGCAAAAACGCAAAGGCGGAATACGGCAAATATGCAGCCGCCTTCAAGGACAGATTTGACGAAATGCAAAAGCAGCTCATTGCGCTTGCAAAGGAAATTCCGGACGATATAATGAGCGAATACAATAGGCTCAAAAGGTCGCAGAAGCTGCCGATTTACGTCAAATTCGACGCAGAACACAAGGTGTGCGGACGTTGCCGCACCGAGGTTTCAAACGACGTATGCGCAAAGCTCAAAGCCCCCGGCGATTATGCCGAGTGCCCGAATTGCCGCCGCATACTTTATGTAGCAGAAAACTAAACCGACGCTTTATCCTGTCATTTTGACGGGATAAAACGGCATTATAAAAAATATCAAAGCATAAGAGAGAAAAATGAAAGAGTATTTTAACAATCCCGATGTGTACAGTGTCAACGTATGTGAAAAACACGGCGCAGGCTTTCCTGTCGATAAACACGGTCAGGAAAAAACAGAATTGCTAAACGGCGAGTGGAATTTCAGATTTTTCGGTTCCGTAGACTTTTTACAGCTCAACCCCGATGCGTGGGACAAGATTTCCGTGCCGTCAAACTGGCAGCTCAAGGGCTTTGACAGACCTATATACAGCAATATAAGATATCCAAAACCCATTGCCACGAGCGGACACCCGAGAATAAACGCAAGCGAAAATCCTTGCGGACTTTATATGAGGAAGTTTGACATAAAAAATCTTGACGACGATATACATATAAACTTTTGCGCAAACAGCGGCGCCGAGCTTTATATAAACGGTACGTTTGTCGGATACAGCGAGGACACGTTCGATTATCAGGAATACGATATTACGCCGTTTGTCCACGTGGGCGAAAACGAGGTGAAAATAGTTGTGTATCGCTATACGACGGGCAGCTATCTCGAGGATCAGGATATGTGGCGTTTGTCGGGACTTTTCAGAGATGTAACTCTTATTTATCTGCCCAAGCGCAGAATAGAGGATGTGTTTGTTAGAGCACGCTTTGACAAGACCTTCAGCAGCGCTCAGCTTCAGATAGACGCAAAGGTATTCTGCAAGGCGGACGATGACGGGCAGTGCATAGAGGACGGCAACTTCAAGGCGGAGCTTATCGACGCAGACGGAAACGTCGTCGCCGATATGGACTTTGCTCTTGTAGAGATAGATGCAGGCGACACCGCAAAGGTGAGACTTGTGCAGAGCATAGAATCTCCCAAGCTTTGGAGTGCGGAGGACCCGTATCTTTATAAGCTGCGCTTTGCGCTTGTCGAGCAAAAGGGCGGCGAGGAACAATATCTTGACGGACGCATACTCGATTTCGGCTTCAGGAGCGTGCAGATTGTGCCGATGATAAACGGAAAAGAGCCGTATATCGCACTTAACGGCAAAAAGCTTAAGATAAGAGGCGTCAACCGTCACGAGTTCCATCCCGATTTTGGCCACGCTGTGCCAAAGGAATACACCGAGGCGGATATAATTTTGCTGAAGCGCAACAACGTCAACAGTATAAGAACGTCGCACTATCCCAACAGCAGAGATTTTTATAAGCTATGCGACAAATACGGCATAATGGTAATGTGCGAAAACAACCTCGAAACGCACGGGCTTGCGAGCCGTGTGCCTCACTCAAACAAGCGTTGGATAAAGCAGTGCTGCCATCGTATGAAAAGCATGGTGAAGACATATCGCAATCACACCTGCATACTGTTCTGGTCGCTTGGCAACGAAAGCGGCAACGGCAAAGCGTTTATGGCGATGAAAAAAACAGCACTTAAATTTGACGATACACGCCCGATACATTACGAGCCCGACGCACATATGCGTGTGACCGACATTATGAGCGAAATGTACGGCAAAGAGGAAAGTATGGAAGCCATTGCCAACAATAAAACCCACGTTCACTGTCTTGCGACGTTGTGGGCACCGCTCGGACATCTGCTCACTCCCGCAATGTACAGGGATAAGCCATATATTCAGTGCGAATACGCCCACTGTATGGGCAACAGCCTCGGCAACTTTGACGACTATTGGAAGCATTTTAGAGCGCACGACAGGCTTTGCGGCGGATATATTTGGGATTTTGCGGATCAGTCTATAAAGCGTGTTGCGCCCGACGGTACGGTGGAATATACCTACGGCGGCGACTGGGGGGATAAGCCCAACGACGGTACGTTTGCGTTTAACGGAATAGTAAGAGCGGACAGAAGCCCAAATCCCGCTTTCTATGAAGTGAAAAAGGTTTATCAGCAGGTGTGGTTTGACTTTAAGGACGGAAAAATTCTGTTGACAAATGAATTTATGTTTACGTCTTTGGATAAATACGCCGCCAAATTCGAGCTTCTTTCAGACGGTAGGCCCGTAAAAACAGCCGTGTGCGATATGCCGCACGTTGCGCCTCTTTCAAAGGGTGAAATGGTGTTGCCGTTTGAAATCGAGGGCGACGGCGAGCTTGCGCTCAACTGCTATGCGGTCGTAAAGGAAGACGGCGGAGTGTTTAAAAAGGACGACATCATCGCCGAGTGTCAGATAGAGATAACGCCGTTTATGGCTAAAAAGTTCAACGAGGCTCAGGGTAAAACCGCCTTCTTTGAGGACGATAAGATTTTGCTTGAATGTGCAAATATGGTCGTTACTGTCAACAAAAACAGCGGATATATCACATCTATCGTCAAAAATGGGGTAGAACAGCTCACAACGCCTTTGCGTCCGAATTTTTGGCGTGCTCGTATAGACAATGATAAGTCGCCGCAGCTTCCCGAAATCGCACAGACGCTTCTCGGCAAAAAGTTCTTTAAGGCGTGCGACTCGAAGCTTGTCAAATCAAATATGGTGATAAGCGACAGACGTGTCGAAATAGATTGGACGTGCTTCCCGCAGTTTGCGTTTTTAAAGACCGTTTACGAGGCGGGCGAGGACGGACTTAAAATTTCGATGAGAGTGCGCAACACCACGTTTACGCTGCCTCGCTTTGGCTTCAGAATGGGGCTCGATACTGAGGATAAGGTCAAATTTTTCGGCAGAGGACCGCATGAAAATTACTGCGACAGAAAGACCGCCGCAAAGCTTGGCGTTTATGAGGGTAGCATAGCGGATTTTGAGCACGACTATCTTGTCCCGCAGGAAAACGGCAACCACTGCGATACACGCTTTGTGACTGTAGGCGAAAACGGACTTGTGTTCGAGGCGCTGTCAAAGCCCTTTGAGTTCAGCGTACACGACTATACGCAGGAAGCACTTGACGAGGCAACTCACGCCCACGAGCTCAAGCACGGCGACGTCATCGAGCTGTTTATAGACGGCAAGCAAAGAGGAGTCGGCGGCGACGTGCCTGCAATGGCGTGTATCAAAAAGCCGTACAAGATAGCGCCCAACAAAACGCACGAGTTTGAATTTATCATAAAATAATTAAATTTGAATTTAAATTGTTTAGATGACTGAAAAGCGTGGCAATAGCCACGTTTTTCATTCGTTTGGAATTTGGTTTTCGTCTTCCGATATATCATCATCGAAAGTGGGTTCTTCTGTATCGCAAGCGGTTTCTTCCGTATTGCCAGTGGGCTTTTCCGTATTGCAGGCGGGTTCTTCGGTGTTTTGCGACTGCGCTTTTTTCATTTTGCACCAACTGATAAAGCCATAGATGTCGTTTACAAGAAACATCGCAAAGCAGGTGACCATTGGCAGATATGAGATATCCTCGAGGGTGGCAAGCACCCAAAGCACTATCAGTATTATGTCGTTTGCCGAATATGCTATCGCATACCACGGCGAACGCAAAAAGGTGAGATAACATGCAAGAAAGCTTGTTGTAACCGACAGCGTGCTCACTGCAAGGTTTGGAGTGTTTAGCGCACGCAGAATAAAATAAAATGCGACGGTCACTGCGGCGGTGCAGGTAAGCATAACGGCGATTTTCTTTTTTGTGAGTGAGGCAACTTTCACTTGTCCGCTTTTTCCGTATGGATTTTTAAGCCATGAAAACACGGACATAAGCGCTATAGGTCCCGACATAAAGGCATAGGTGATAAACTCGCTGTAATATCTGAAAAGATAGGAAACTATGCTGTAAAACACTGCAAAAATCACCATTATGATTTCGCCGACCACCTGACCGTTTGCGTGCAGTATGAGCGAGGTCACGCCGACCACTGCGGATACGAAGGTGAGGGGATCCTTCCAACCCGTGAGTCCAAATGCGACAATATTGACGGCTATGGACACCGCCCACAAAATGTAGTCTCTCGCCTTTAGCGATTTAAAAGGATTTGCTATCACAAGCTTTTTCATTTGCTCCGTCCAAAAAAATAAGCATCCGATATGATACGACTTCTAAGACCTAATGACGTATCGACGAATGCTGTGCATTACACTACCCGGTGGCAGTTAAGTTCGATTTCATCCATAATATAGCACAGCGCACGCAGTCAGTCAACTATTTGAATGTGCAATTTTGATTGACTTTATTTATACACAAAACTATAATGATTAGTGCTCGTAAAGAGCAAATATTAAATTGCGTACAACCCTTTGTGAGGTTGATTGCGCGGAGGTTTTATGGAAATCGAATTGAAAGACGGCAGCAAACTGTCACTTGACGGCGCTATGAGCGCTTACGAGGTGGCAAAACACATCAGCGAGGGTCTGGCAAGAGCGGCAATCGTATGCAAGATTGACGGACAGCTCGCATCAATGGATACGGTGGTCGACGGGGACTGCAAGTTTGAGGTTTTCACCTTTGACAGCGAAGAAGGCAAGCGTGTATATCGCCACACCTGCGCACACATTCTTGCACAGGCGGTCAAGACTGTATATCCTACCGTACATTTTGCAATAGGACCGGCGGTTGACAACGGCTTCTATTATGATTTTGATTTTAAGACGCCCATCACACAGGCTGATTTTGACAAGATCGAAGCGGAAATGAAGAGCATTATCAAGGCAAATCTGCCCATAAAGCGAATGGTCGTTACACGTGCCGAGGCAGAAAAGATCATCGCCAAAATGAAGCAGCCGTACAAGGTTGAGTTGCTTGCGGATATCCCCGAAGGCGAGGAAATAAGCTTTTATCAGCAGGGCGATTTCATAGATTTGTGCAGCGGACCGCATCTCACCTCAACGGGCAAAATAAAGGCGTTTAAGCTGACTTCGCTTACGGGCGCATATTGGAGAGGCAACGAAAAGAACAAGATGCTCACCCGTATTTACGGCACTGCGTTTGAGAAGAAAGCGGATCTTGACGAGTATCTCACAAAGCTTGAGGAAGCCAAAATGCGTGACCATAACAAGGTAGGCAGAGAGCTTGGTTTCTTTATGACGGATGAAAATATCGGTCAGGGCTTGCCGCTTATTATGCCTAAGGGCGCAAGAGTGATACAGCTTATGCAGCGTTTTGTCGAGGATGAGGAGCAAAAGAGAGGCTATCTGCTCACCAAAACGCCTATAATGACAAAAAACAATCTGTTTATCACTTCGGGACACTGGGATCACTACAAGGACAAGATGTTCTATATAGGCGAGGAAGACGTTGACGATGAAATTTTGTGTCTGCGTCCTATGACCTGTCCCTTGCAGTTTACAATTTACAAAAACGGTCTTAAGAGCTACCGTGATCTGCCTGTACGCTATGCGGAAACCGCAACGGAATTCCGCAAGGAAGCAAGCGGCGAAATGCACGGACTTACGAGAATACGTCAGTTTACGCTTGCGGACGGACACATTGTCTGCACTCCCGATCAGCTTGAAAAGGAATTTCAGGGTTGCGTAGACCTCATCAAGTATCTTGCGGGCGTGTTTGGCATTGCAGATGATATTTGGTATCGCTTCTCACGTTGGGATCCCAAAAACAGCGATAAGTACGTCGGCACCGCAGAGGAATGGGAAAGAGTTGAAAACACTATGAAAAATATCCTCGACGACCTCGGTATAAAATACGAAGAGGCGTGGGGCGAAGCCGCCTTCTACGGACCAAAGCTCGACGTGCAGGGCAGAAATGTTCACGGCAAAGAGGATACGCTGTTCACGGTGCAGATAGACTTCTCGCTTGCAAAGCGCTTCGATATGATTTATATAGACGAAAACGGCGAAAAGGCTGTGCCTTATATCATTCACAGAAGCTCTATCGGCTGCTATGAGCGCACGCTCGGAATGCTGATAGAAAAATACAACGGCGCATTCCCGATGTGGCTTGCTCCCGAGCAGGTGCGTGTGCTGTCCCTTACCGACCGCACGGTGGATATCGTAAACGAAATCACCGAGATGCTCCGTTCGGCAGGTCTGCGTGCAGAGGCGGACGTCCGCAGCGAAAAGCTCGGCAAAAAGATTCGTGAAGCTCAGCTTGAAAAAGTGCCTTATATCCTTGTCGTAGGCGATAAGGAAGCGGAACAGAACGTAGTTGCGGTACGTCACCGCAGCGAGGGCGATCTCGGCACGATGTCGGTGCCCGACTTTGTTTCTAAGTGTCTGCTTGAGATAGCGACAAAGCAAATCAAGTAACAACAAATAAACAACCGTAGCAATGACAATGTTCGCAGATAAAGCGGACATTGTTTTTATTTATCCGCAGAATGTCATTAAAATACGGCAATGTGGCGGGAAGCATATTGGTGTCGCTGTGCTTATTAGTTAAATAGTGTAAAGTTTTATATTGATATCTACACAATAAATGTCGATGTATTTGGAAATACTAAAAAATATAAAAATTATATAAAAAATTTAGTCCTAATCTATTGACTTTTGGCAAAAGAAACAATATACTGTTAGCAGTCGATATAAAAGAGTGCTAAAAATAAAGGAGCGATTATGTCAAAGGAATTGTCCGAAAGAAAAAAGAGAATTCTGCACGCATTGGTGGATCTGTACATCACGACAGGTCAGCCTGTGTCGAGCTCTGACATTCAAAGCAAGTATTTGCCCGAGGTCAGCTCCGCAACGGTTCGCTCTGAGCTTAGTGCACTCGAGGCTCTCGGATATATCGATCAGCCGCATACTTCGGCGGGCAGAGTTCCGCTCAAGCCTGCATACAGGTTTTATGTGGAAAGCATAGACGCCGATGCGGAAACTATGCTCACCGACCGTGAAACCGAGCTCATCAGACAGAGATTTATGCAAAAGCTCGGGCACGTTGAGGACCTGTCCAAAGAGGCGGCAAAGGTCATCAGCGATATGACGAATTATACCTCGTTTTTCATCGAAAAGTCCGTTGTCAATGTGGAAATAGACGAGATAAAGCTTGTGCCGCTAAAGGGAAATAAAGCGCTTGTGCTCATCATCACAAACAAGGGCGTGATAGCAAACAAGGCTATCGATATGAAGGACGGCGTAAAGGACGAGTATATCGACACCGCAAGCAATATCCTCAACAAGGTGTTTGCGGGCAGGCACGTCGAGGATATGGATAAATTTGACCTTAGCGAAATAGACTTGGAAATTCAAGGCTTTCAGGATATTTTGGACGAGGTGCTTGGAATACTGCGCATATACATCAACGAGCACAGCGACAACAACGTATTCGTCGAGGGTGCGCTCAAAATGCTTGACTATCCCGAGTACAACAACGTCGAGGACGCCAAAAACTTTTTGTCGGTCATATCCGACAGGGACAGTATGTCGGAGCTGTTTATCGACGACGATACGAGCATAGAGTTTTCGGTGCGAATAGGCAAGGAAGACAGCGGCGTGGACAAATGCGCTATCATCACGGCATCCTACAAGGTTGGGGACGACGTGATGGGGCAGGCGGGGGTCATAGGTCCCGAACGAATGGACTACAAAAAGGTCATCGGAGTGCTGGACTATATGAAAAAGACTCTTACTGCCGTAATAGAAAACAACGACGATAACGACGAGGACTGAGATGAAAAAAAACGAAGAAGAAAAACTGAATAATGAGCAAGAGGTCGAAACCGCTGCGGAAGCAGAAGTTGAGGAAGCCGAAGAAGTTGACCTCGGCATTATGAGAGAGGGTATGTCCGATGAGGATTATATATCCGCTCTCGAGGAAAAGCTTGGAAAGACCATCGCAGAGCTCAGCTCCTGCACGGCGCTTATGCAGCGTTTGCAGGCGGACTTTGACAACTATCGCAAGCGCAACGCATCGCTTGCGGAGGATATGAAACAGCTCGGTCAGACGATAGTGATAGAAAAGCTGCTGAGCGTGCTTGACAACTGCGATCTCGCAAGAAAGTTTTTGCAGGACGAAGCGTCGCTCACGGGCTTCAATATGATGGAAACGCAGATACTCAGCGCTCTCGAGGGCTTTGGACTCGAGGCGGTAAAGACCGAGGATGCCGACTTTGACGCAAAGCTTATGAGCGCAGTTGAGCGTGTAAAGTGCGAGGGCAAAAACGGCAAGGTCATGGAAACGCTTGCAAAGGGCTATATGCTGAACGGAAAGCTTTTGCGTCCCGCAAGCGTTAAGGTAGGATACAGCGAATAATACGCTTCGGCGTAAAAAATAAATAAAATGTGCTTCCCGAAATCGGGAAAAGGAGAATAAAAATGGGAAAAATCATCGGCATTGACTTAGGTACAACCAACTCATGTGTGGCGGTTATGGAAGGCGGCGAGGCTGTCGTAATTCCAAACGCAGAGGGCAGCAGAACAACTCCGTCTGTAGTAGCGTTCACAAAAGACGGCGAAAGGCTTGTCGGCGAGATCGCAAAGCGTCAGGCAGTTGCAAACCCTGAACACACCGTAAGCTCTATCAAGAGAGAAATGGGCTCCGATTATAAGGTGAAGATCGACGACAAAAACTTCACTCCGCAGGAAATATCCGCAATGATACTTACAAAGCTGAAGAACGACGCTGAAAAGTATCTTGGCGAAAAGGTGACCGAGGCAGTCATCACAGTGCCTGCATATTTTACAGACGCACAGCGTCAGGCAACAAAGGACGCAGGTAAGATCGCAGGTCTTGACGTAAAGCGTATCATCAACGAGCCTACGGCAGCGTCGCTTGCATACGGCATTGATAAGGACGAAAACAAATCTCAAAAGGTGCTCATATTCGACCTCGGCGGCGGCACGTTCGACGTATCCCTGCTTGAGCTTGGCGACGGAGTATTCGAGGTGCTTGCAACGGCAGGTAACAACCGTCTCGGCGGCGACGACTTCGACAAGCGCATAATGGATTGGGTGGTTTCCGAGTTTAAGGCGACCAACGGCGTCGACCTGTCAAAGGATAAGATGGCTATGCAGCGTATAAAGGAAGCTGCAGAAAAGGCAAAGATAGACCTTTCGGGCGTGACAAAAGCAAAGATTTCGCTGCCGTTCATCGCAATGAACAACGGCGTGCCTATGCACCTCGATATGGATCTTACACGTGCAAAATTCGACTCGCTCACGCAAGACCTTGTTAACGCAACTATCAAGCCTATGCAACAGGCTTTGAGCGACGCAGGGCTTGACTACAGCGCAGTGTCAAAGGTCATAATGGTCGGCGGCTCCACACGTATCCCCGCAGTGTACGACACTGTGAAGAAGGTCACGGGCAAAGAGCCCTATAAGGGAATCAACCCCGACGAATGCGTTGCGCTCGGCGCTGCAATTCAGGGCGGCGTGCTCGCAGGCGAAGTAAAGGATATGCTGCTTTTGGACGTCACGCCTCTGTCGCTCGGTATCGAGACGCTTGGCGGAATCTGCACAAAGCTTATAGAGAGAAACACGACTATTCCTACAAGCAAGTCGCAGGTGTTCAGCACCGCTGCGGACAATCAGACCGCTGTCGATATCCACGTCTTGCAGGGCGAGAGACAGTTTGCAAGAGACAATAAAACTCTTGGCAGATTCGAGCTTGTCGGTATTGCTCCCGCACCGAGAGGAATACCGCAGATAGAAGTCACGTTCGACATCGACGCAAACGGTATCGTGTCCGTCAAGGCTATGGATAAGGCAACTAACAAGTCGCAGTCAATCACTATCACTGCTTCGTCAAACCTCACCGAGGACGATATAAACAAAGCAGTCAAGGACGCAGAAATGTACGCAGAGGAAGATAAGAAGCGCAAGGCTATCGTGGACGCCAAAAACAATGCGGAACAGCTCATCCTTGCTATGGACAAGTTTGTAAGCGAAAACGGCGATAAGATCGAGGAAGCGGATAAGACCGCTATCGAGGAAGCAGTAAAGACCGCACGTGTCGAGCTTGAAACGGCAGAGACGGAAGAGCAGGTCAAGGAGCTTATCGAAAAGATGACAAAGGTCAGCGATCCTATCATCACCAAATTTTATCAGTCCAACCCCGAGGCAATGCAGGAGGCTATGAAAAACGCAGGCATAAACCCCGAGGATATGCCAAACGGCGACAAGGACGGAATGGACGGCACAGTTGACTGATAACGTACTTTATCGCATAAAAATGAACAATTAAAGTGCAAAATTGTAGTATTTAGCGCAACGGACACCCGTTGCGCTAAGGCGTAAATAAAATAGACTATGGCAAGTAATTATTATGAAATTTTAGGCGTCGGCAAGACGGCGACGGCGGACGAAATAAAGTCCGCCTACCGCAAGCTGGCAAAAAAATATCATCCCGACCTGTACACAAGCGCAAGCGAGGCGGAAAAGAAAAACGCTGAGGAAAAGTTTAAGGAAGTAAACCACGCATACGAGGTGCTGTCCGACGATCAAAAGCGCAAGATGTATGACGCTTACGGCGACGAAAACGGTCCGCAGGCAGGCGCAGGCGGCTTTGGAGGCTTCAGCAGCGCAGGCGGTTTCGGCTTTGACGTGGACGATATCTTTTCAACTATCTTCAGCGGCTTTGGCGGAGGCTCCCGCTCCCGTAACGAGAATGCGCCGAGAAGAGGACAGGATATCCTTAAAAATATCACGCTTACGTTTGAGGAAGCTGTGTTCGGTGTGCAAAAGACGGTCACGGTAAAGCGTGTGGAAAACTGCTCGCATTGTAGCGGCACTGGCGCAAAGGACGGCAAGGCATTTAAGGTGTGTACGCAGTGCAACGGCCGTGGCCGTGTCACTATGTCGCAGCGCACGCCCTTTGGCGTGATAAACACCGAAAGCGTATGCCCCACCTGCAAAGGTACGGGCAAGATAATCACCGAAAAATGTCCGCATTGCGGCGGTCAGGGACGTCAGGAGCAGACTCGTGAAATAAAGGTGAATATCCCCGCAGGCATTGACGCAGGGCAGCGCATAACCTACAGAGGCGAGGGACACGGCGGCATAAACGGCGGCGAAAAGGGAAGCCTTGTAGTTGAGGTGAATATCGCACCGCACAAGCTTTACACACGCAAGGGCTTTGACATCTATATGGATTTACCTATCAACGTGGTGGACGCAACGCTCGGCTGTACGGTGACCATTCCTACGCTTTACGGCACGCACGACCTCAAGATACCCGAAACAACGCAGAGCGGCACAGTTCTCAAGGTGAAAAATGCCGGCATAAAGCATTTGAGAGGCGCCGACAAGGGCGATATGTTTGTCAAAATAGTGGTGGAAGTGCCAAAGTCCGTCACCCGTGAGCAAAAGGAATTGCTCAAAAAGCTTTCGGATACGTTTGAGGATAAGCAGTTCCCCATACAAAAGGCATACAACGCTAAAAAATAACAGACGGCGGACGTCTATGCCTTGGCGTGAGCGGGCATAAAGGATACATAATGAAATATAAAACTATCACGGTTTTTACAAGCCATCAGGACGCCGACCTCGTCTCGTCAGCTATGTTTGACGTAGGCGCAGGCGGCGTTTCCATTCTTGACAAGCAGGACTTTTTGGATCTTATCAAGTCGGACGTGATATGGGACTACGTTGACGAGGACGTTCTGCTTGCAGGCGACGACGTAAAGGTGTCCACCGTGACGGATATTGACGACAACGAATTTGCGGCAAGGCTCATAGATCGATTGCAGCAGATGAAAGAGGACGGCGGAATATGTTACGGCGAGATAATAACAGACGAAATCGACGCCGCCGACTATGAAAACGAGTGGAAAAAATACTATAAGCCCATAGTTACAAAGCACGTGACTATTGTGCCCACTTGGATAAAATATGCGCCGAGCGAGGGCGAAAGGATAATGCGCCTCGATCCCGGAATGGCGTTTGGCACGGGCTCGCACGCAACTACACGTATGTGCCTCGATTTGCTTGACGTTGAGGGCAAGGACGTCATAGACGTGGGCTGCGGCAGCGGAATACTTGGCATAGCGGCGGCGCTTTGCGGCGCAAAAAGCGTATATATGTGCGATATTGACGGGCAAGCCGTCGAGTTCGCAAGGCGCAATGCGGCACTTAACGAGGTGAACGCTACAATCGAGTGCGCAGACCTGCTTGTAGGCAAGCGCACCGCCGACGTGGTGATCGCAAATATCACGGCGGATATACTTATGCGGCTGTCAAACGACATCGGCAAGCATTTGAGAGAGGGCGGACGTATTGTGCTAAGCGGCATAATTGACAGCAGGCTTGACGAAGTTATCGCTTGCTATGAAAAGGCGGGTTACATGGTGCTTGAAAAACGTGCGCAGGACGACTGGCGAGCGCTCGTTTTAAAAAGAATAAGCGATTAGAATATGGAAATACGCAGATTTTTTGTAGCTAAACAGGATATTGCAGGCAGCGTCGTCACGCTTTGCGGCGACGAGTTTGTCCATATGACAAAGGTGCTTAGATATAAAGTAGGTTACAAGGCTATCGTTTGCGCAAACGACGGGATAGAACATATCTGCACGGTCAGCGAAATAGGCAAAGATTTTGCCAAGCTGAATATCGACGAAAGCAAAGTAGTAGATAGAAAATCTGTGGAAATAACGCTCTTTGCAGGTCTGCTTAAAAACAATAAGCTTGATTTTGCCGTGCAAAAGGCGGTGGAGCTTGGCGTGGACAGAATTATTCCGTTTACGTCCGCAAACTGTGCGGAAAATAAATTTTCGCAGGATAGGGCAAATAAAATCGCTCTCGAGGCAGGCAAGCAATGCGGCTCGGCATATATCAGCGAGGTTGGCGAGCTTATAGATTTTGACAGCCTTATAAAAAGGCTTAAGGACTTTGACGACGTTATCTTTGCCTATGAGTTTGAAAAGGAACATTCTGTCAATCAGTGCCTGCCAAAGGGAAAGAAAATAGCCTTGATAGTAGGCCCCGAGGGCGGCTTTCAGCCCGACGAGGCAAAACGTATAAAGGATGTTGGCGCAAAGACCGTGTCGCTCGGGCGACGCATACTCAGAGCGGAAACAGCATCTATTATTTTGAGTGCGCTCATTCTGTACGGACTCGGCGAGCTCAACTGCTGAAAAGCAGTTTATAAGATAAGGGGATATTATGTCACAAAACAAGTTGCCCAAAATTGCGGTGGTCACGCTTGGGTGTAAGGTCAATCAATACGACGGCGACGCTATGCTTGCCATTTTCAACGAAGCGGGTTTCGAGGTCGCCGAAGGGTTTGAGGCAGCGGATATATATGTGCTAAACACCTGCGCCGTAACCGCCGAGGCGGAAAAAAAGTCACGGCAGGCTGTGTCGAGACTGCTTAAGCTCAATCCGTCGGCGAGCGTATACGTATGCGGTTGCGCATCGCAAAACAACTTTTTGCAGTTTGCCAAAAGCGGAGTGCAGTTTATATCGGGCACGGACGGCAAGACGAGGCTTGCAAGAGAGATAGTCGCAAAATATACAAGCGATAAAGACTTTATTGCCTGCGTCGCAGAGGAAAGCCGATTTAAAATATCAAACGAATTTGAGGATAACGACGGCGTATACAACCTGCGCACACGCCATTTCATAAAGGTGCAGGACGGTTGCGACAACTATTGCAATTACTGCCTCATTCCGTATCTTAGAGGACACAGCAGGTCACGCTCTATCGACAGTATTCTGCGTGAGCTTGACAGCGTAAAAAGCGTCGTGAAAGAAGTCGTTGTTACGGGCATAAATCTTTCCGCTTACGGGCTTGACTCAGGCAGCAGCCTGACAGAGCTAATTTTAAAGCTCAAAAGGTATCCGAGCCTGCGCATACGCTTGGGCTCGCTTGAGGTGGGCGTTATAACTGAAGAATTTTTGCAGGCTACAAAGCAGCTAAAGCATTTTTGTCCGCACTTTCATCTGTCCCTGCAGAGCGGCGACGACAGCGTTTTGCTTGCTATGAACAGACACTATAACACCGCCGAGTATCTTGCGGCAGTGAATATGATACGCCGCTATTATCCGTCGGCGTCAATAACTACGGATATCATAGTGGGCTATCCCACAGAGACGGAAGAGATGTTTGAAAACAGCATGGCGTTTGCAAGAAAGGTGGGCTTTTCGGACATACACGTGTTTTCGTACTCGTCACGTCGTGGCACCGTCGCAGGCAGAATGCCCGTGCTTCCCGCAAGTACGGTCGCCGACAGACAGTGCAGGCTGAGCGCAGTCAAGCGTGAGCTTGTGGGCAATTATCTCAACACCTGTATAGGTATGCCGCAGCAGGTTTTGTTTGAAACGGAAACGGACGGACTGTGGGTAGGGCATACGCCAAACTACGTCAAGGTGTATTCACGCTCGGGCAAGCACAACGTAGTGCGCACCATTACGCCAAAGCGCAGATATGAGGACGGACTCATAGACGAATAAAATTTATTTCGCCGCAAATACGGCACAAAGGAGAATTATATGGAAAACTGCATCTTTTGCAAAATAATCAAGGGTGAGATACCTTCCGCCAAAATCTATGAGGATGAGGATATGCTCATCATAAAGGACGTAAATCCGCAAGCAAAGATACACTATCTGCTTTTGCCTAAGCAGCACTTTGCAAACATCGTCGAGATGACCGACGCTCAGGCGCAAACGCTTGCGAGGTGTATAAAGAAGTTGTCAAATATGGTTGACGAGCTCGGCTTGCAGGACGGCTTCCGCCTTGTGTCAAACAAGGGTGCGCACGCCTGTCAATCGGTTGAGCACCTGCATATACACATTTTGGGCGGTCAGCAGCTTGACGACAGAATGTGCTGATAATTTGTTTAAGCATTAAAAATCATTTAAACTCTGTCTGAAACGGCAGAGTTTTTATTTAAATATTTATATTTAAATAGCTCGGTTATGCGGCTAAAATATATAAAATCGGTGAATTTTTTTTGAAATCTTTTGCATATAATGTTTGACAGGACATCGATCCCGTGATATGATGTCCACATAATTGGATAGAGGTCGTGGTTTTCATGACAAGTTTACGTGGTCAGACAACACGTTTACGGTAAAGGGAAAATCACCGAAGTGCAATCGATCTGTCTGAGGAAAGATTGTGCTGGGACGGCATAAAATATGTGTCGGACTGTCACGCAAGTGGAGAGCTATCGATATTGTTGTTTTTTCCGCAATATTGCATCTCGCTTGTTGCGGATTTTTTATTTGCAGCAGGCAAAGCAAGCTTCTAACTCCGATTAAATAATTTTTTTGGAGCGATCAAAATGAAAACAACCTTTAAAAGAGCAATCTGTTTGGTGCTTATGCTTTGTTTGGCAACTGCGTTTTGCGTATCTCTTGCCGCATGCGACAGGACAAGAGACGACGGCAAGCTTTACGTGGGGCTTGAGTGCGCATATTCGCCATTCAACTATACGCAGCTTGACGACAGCAACGGGGCAGTGAAAATTTCAAATGCGGACGGCTATGCAAACGGCTATGACATTATGATAGCAAAGCGCATTGCGCAGGCTCTTGGCAAAGAGCTTGTCATCTGCAAATACGAGTGGGACGCACTTGTGCCCGCTGTCGTATCCGGTGCGCTCGATTTTGTCATCGCAGGTATGAGCCCGACCGCTAAGAGGCTTGAAGCGATAGATTTTTCGGACCCGTATTATCAAAGCAATCTCGTTATAGTCGTGCGCAAGGACAATGCGGCACTCAGCAACGCTACATCTCTTGCCGACTTTGCGGGCACAACTATCGTGGCGCAAAGCGGAACCTTCCACGACGACGCTTTGAGGGAGCAGGGAGCTACCTACGGTATCACAAGATATACGCCTATGGCAGACTTCCCCGCAATGATAAACGCTCTCAACGCACGTGCCGTTGACGGATATATTGCAGAGGAACCGGGCGCTATTGAAAACTGTGCTTCAAATTCCGATTTCACATACGTACACCTTGTAAACAATCAGACAGGCTTTGCCGCAACGGACGAAAATACGGCGATCGCAGTCGGTATGAAAAAGGGCAGCAGTATCAAGGACGCCGTAAACGAAGCTTTGGCTGCTATAATTCAAAGCGAACGTAATCAGATGATGGAGCAGGCAATAGCGCTTGCGTCGGGCGGAAACATAGTGGAATAATAATTTCACGACAGGCACTTAAACCGTTTGTTTTGTGTCTATAAACAAGGAATTCGGTCAAATGATAATAGATATTTTAAAAGAGTATTATCCGCTTATATTCAAGGGCGTGGGATATACGATGTTGATAGCCATAGCAGGCACTATTATAGGCTTGCTAATAGGCTTGCTCATCGGTGTGTATCGCACCATTCCTACGCCTCGCAATAAAGCGCTTAGGATTTTGAAAAAGATAGGCGATTTTATTCTGTCCGCATATATAGAGGTTTTCAGAGGCACTCCTATGATGGTGCAGGCGCTCGTTATCTTTTGGGGCTTTGCGCTGTTAAACGGCGGTCAGACCTTAAACGTGACCTTCAGTGCGCTGCTTATCGTGTCCATAAATACGGGCGCATATATGGCGGAAATCGTGCGAGGTGGAATAATATCCATAGACAAGGGACAGTTCGAGGGTGCTCAGGCAATAGGCATGGGACACGGAAAAACTATGTTCTATATCGTAATTCCGCAGGCGCTGCGCAATATTTTGCCAAGCGTGAGCAATGAGTTTATCATAAACATAAAGGATACGTCGGTGCTCAACGTCATCGGGTTTACAGAGCTGTTCTTTCAGGCGAAAACCATTGTCAGCATAAACTATCAGACCTTTGCGACGTATCTGCTTGTGGCGATAGTGTATTTTGTGCTTACGTTTTCAATAAGCCTGCTGCTTCGCTTTATCGAGAGAAAGATGGACGGCAAAAAGCACTTTACTATACTCGGCTCGCAAAGCGACAGGGCAAGCGTAGTTGCACAAAACAGCGGAGGTGGCTCAAATGAATGAAAATTTAAACAAAGACCTTATAGACAGCACGGGCGTGACCTCCGAATGCGATGTTGTAAACTCAGAGCAAGGCGGCGAAACTGTCACATTAGAAGGCGGCAATGACATAATAAGTATAGAGCACCTTGAAAAATGCTTCGGCGATCACGAGGTTTTAAAAAACATAGATTTCACCGTAAGGCAGGGCGACGTCACCTGCATAATCGGTCCGTCCGGCAGCGGCAAAAGTACGTTGCTCAGATGTATCAATCTGTTTGAGGAGCCTACGGGAGGACGTATTCTCTTTCACGGTGAAGACATCATGCTCACAAAAAAGGTGTCGCAGTATCGCCGTAAGGTGGGAATGGTGTTTCAGTCCTTCAATCTGTTCAACAACTATTCGGTACTCGGCAACTGTACGATAGGCTTGCGTAAGATACTGCATATGAAAAAAGCGGAAGCGGAAAAGGTAGCAATGGATTATCTTGCAAGCGTAGGTATGGCTGCATATATCAAGGCTCGACCAAAGCAGTTGAGCGGCGGTCAGAAGCAACGTGTCGCAATCGCAAGAGCGCTGTGTATGCAGCCCGAAGTCATATTGTTTGACGAACCTACGAGTGCGCTCGATCCCGAGATGACGGGCGAGGTGCTTGCAGTCATGCAAAAGCTCGCCAAAAGCGGACTTACGATGATAGTCGTCACGCACGAGATGTCGTTTGCCAAGGACGTCGCTCATAAGGTGGTGTTTATGGACGACGGATATATCGTCGAAGAAGGCTCGCCCGAGGATATTTTCGATCACCCTCAAAACGAGCGTACAAAGGAATTTTTAAATACGGATAAAAAACAGTGAGCAATCGCCGCCGTCTGTATATCAGTTGCAATTTGCTTTAACAAAATACACTCTGAGCAGTGCGGTATTTAAAGTGTAGCTACATACATAGACGGCGGCTTGCGATAAACCATAACAGTATATTTTACTTTTACAATCTAAATTCGTGTTCACGCATATCAAGTATAACAGATATCTTAAACTCCGAGTTATATCATTTTTTGTATTTGTTCCTGTTTTATCATAAAAATGCACTTTCGTAAGTTTTGTCTAACTTTCGGGCGCATTTCAGTTAAACTTGTGGATTTTACAATTTTTAGTCAACCGTCCATTTAAAATCATCTTTAAAATCCTCATAACACTGTTTACATATGAATCTGTATTTATCATCTGTGATATAACATATACCATCACAATTCCCATCTATTTTTTCCATACAAAACTCACAGTGTTCATGCCATAATTCAGGTTGTTCTAATTGTTTAGAATAATTAGTAGGATTTATTTTGTTTAAATGAACACCTTTTAGATATTCATCTTGTCCCATTAACCGCCAATCACTTTCATTCATAATGATCTCCTACTTCTTAAATATTTTATCTAATTTCTTAAGTATTTCCCACCAAATTTTTCAAGTATCTCTATAATTCCAATTCTTGATTCTTTGCAAATTTGCAGGCAGGGTAGTTGGAACAGCCAAAAAACTCGCCGTATTCGCCTGTGCGTAATACAAGTCTTGCTCCGCACCTCGGGCATATCCCTTTTTCTATCGCTTTTTGCATTTTATGTATATTCTTGATATGTTCTTTTTTGCTTATATGTGATTTAGCTTTTAAATCTAAGAGTGCGTTATAATAGGTCTGCATTTGCTCGTCGGACAGCTTCACACCGGTGTAGGCGGTCTTTATCGCTTCAAGTTCACTCACTGAAATGACATAAGGGGAGTTTATTTTTGAAATATCCGCATTCTGCAAAAACACAACGACGTTTTGAAATATGCTCTTGTCCTTTATTTTCAACTGCTCTGCCAAGCGATAAATATGCGTGACGTTTTGTTTTATGGGATTGTAAAATTTGTTGATAATTTTGCCGTCCGCAAGACACTGCGTCCACTCACGGGCGTTTTCAACGCCGAAAATCGTTCCGGAATAATTTTTGGTTTCTATCACCCAAATGCCAAATCTGTTTATAAATACGTGATCTATCTGACAGGAATGTCTGTCGTCGGAGCCGAATATCAAATCATTTATCACATATTGTACGCCGTCTATCGTGTCGCCCAAAATTTTTGCAACTATATGTTCTCCCTCGTCGCCTTTTGATTTTTTAAGTACGACGCATAAAACAGTTATGCCGACGGCAAGGGCGGCAGACAATATCAACGCCAATATGATGATCAGCAGTGTAAAATTCATCATTATCTCCAAAACGATAATTTAGCTATCAAATATTATAATTTAAGCGGTTGATTTTTGCAAGCGCAAGTATATATCGGCGGCGCAATTTTGCAAAAACAATAAATTCAAACGCATTTATATGCAGAATATAGAAATATCATATAAATAAAATCTTCATTTTGACTGCAAATTTATTGACATTAGTGGAAAATAATGTATAATGAATAATACTGAATTTGCTTCAAGGAGGTGATAAAGATGTCTACAGTTAAAGTCGGTGAAAACGAAAGCCTTGACAATGCTATCCGCCGTTTCAAGAGAAAATGCGCACGTGACGGCATCATAGGCGACCTCCGTAAAAAGGAAGCATACGAAAAACCCAGCGTAAAGCGTAAGAAAAAAGCCGAGGCTGCTCGTAAGAGAATGTACAAATCATAAACAGCTAAATTGCCACATCTGTGGCATACGGAGGCATGGCTCAGTTGGTTAGAGCACACGGTTCACATCCGTGAGGTCACAGGTTCGAGTCCTGTTGCCTCCACCATACTGTTCCTATCCGAACACTGGTGGGATAAATAAAAATCCGAATTGTCATTCGGATTTTTATTTTAGTTTTAAACTGAAAACCCAACCTTATTCGAATATCGATTAGGTTGGGTTTGGTGCCGGTGGTCGGACTCGAACCGACACGGATGATTAGTCCACAGGATTTTGAGTCCAGCGCGTCTGCCAGTTTCACCACACCGGCGCAAAATCTACTATATCATATTTGAGAGTTGTGCGCAACTGATTTTTGCCATAAATGTGATTTCTTTATATTAAGTGTATTGCGAAAAGAATTAAAGGTTTAAATATATTTAGAGGTGATAATTTGGCATATTGGGCGGCAGATGGGTTGACTTTTGGCGGTTTGCGGCGTATAATATTTGAATAATTATGCAATAGAGGTGTGATATGAAAGATCAAAACGGCTATGTAGAGAGTTTCAGAAAGCTCATACAGTGTCCGACGGTTACGGATAGCGGACATGAATATTTTGAGGCATTCCACAGGGTGCTTGACGAGGAATTTCCTCACGTTGCTGCGACCTGTGAGAAGATAAAGCTCGGTCGTGACGTACTGCTTTACAAGTGGACGGGCAAGGATAGTGCACGTCCCGTAGTGCTTATGGCGCATCAGGACGTTGTGCCTGCGGTCGGCGGCGACTGGAAATATGAGCCGTTTAGCGCAACCGTTGAGGACGGCAAAATTTACGGCAGAGGCACAATGGACTGCAAAAATACGCTGTTTGGCACCATACAGGCTGTGGACGAGCTTATTGCAGAGGGCTTTGTGCCCGAGCAGGACATATATCTTTCATACAGCGATTGCGAGGAAACGTCCGGTCCCGGTGCGGAAATGGCAAGAGATTGGTTCAAATCGCAGGGCATCACTCCGTGCGTTGTCGTAGACGAGGGCGGCGCTATAATGCGCAAGTTTATGAAAAAGATGACAAAGGACGCCTGCATGGTCGGTATACTTGAAAAAGGATATGCCGATGTAAAATTTGTTGCAAAGGGCAAGGGCGGACACAGCTCTCAACCGCCTAAGAATACACCTATTGCAAGACTTGGCGCACTCATCAACTATTGCGAAAAGCACACAATATTTAAGCCTAAGATGTCCAAAGCGGCAAAGGCAATGGTGAAGGGTTTGGGTGATGTAGTTGCCCCACCTCTCAAAGGTATTGCAAAAGCATTTGGCGGCAGCTGTCTTCTGCCTAAAATAGCACCGAAGGTTGTTCCGTCCTATGGCAGACCTATGTATGCGACCACAATGGTGTTTACTATGTGCGACGGTGCAACTGCGCCAAACGTCATTCCTCAAGAGGCTTGGGTGAATGCAAACCTGCGTTTTTCGCCGACGGATAAGAGTGAAGATTGCTTCAAAAAGCTCCGCAAAATCGCAAAGAAATTCGATTGCGAAATGGTTGTGACAAAGTGCAGGGAAGCATCTCCAATGGTAGACCTCTCAAGCGACGGATATAAGATTTTTGCAAACGCAGTGAAAAAGACCTATCCCGACATTGCCGTCGTGCCTTATCTGATGTTTGGCGGCACGGACTGCCGCATTATGCAGGAAATTGCAACTACTGCAATACGTTGCACGCCCTGCAAGCTCAGCATGGCACAGCTTGGCGGAATGCACGCCTCAAACGAAAATGTGGATATATCTTCGATAGGCGAAACAGTGCAATTCTTCAAAAATTTTATAACGATGTATAAATAAAAATTTTTACAAAAGTTAAAATCAAAAAGCACGAAAGATAAATCAAAAACGGCACTTTAGGTGCCGTTTTTGCGTAGATAATGCATATTTTATTAAAATTAGTATTCCGTTGACAAATCTTTATAATTAATTAGTTCTTCCGGTATTTGTGGGGGATTTGTATTAATTTCAATTATTGTTTCATATTTAACATCAAAAAATTCGTCAGTTATTATTGTTTTATATTTATTTTCTGACAGCTTGATAAAATTACTAATAATACTATTTCCTATTTTACTAATTAATAGATTTAGATTTTCATCAAAGTAGGAAGTACTCAACTTTTGAATTGATAATTGATTAAAATTATCATAATATGATATATAATAACAACAGTCATTATCAATAATTAGAAACGCTTGACTGTTACCTATATCATTAATGTCTTGAGCATATATTAATTCATGAGATATAAAATAGCTCATATTATCAGCAATAGTTATTGAAAATGCATTGATTTTATTGGTGTATAAAGCTACAAAAATATCATTTAAATTTGAAAAATCATTTGGATTGCTGTTATAATTTGAGTAAATGACTAAAAGAAATGTCAAATCATCAACCAGTTGCTCTTTCTTAATACTATTCCATTGTTCCTCTATTCCATCATAAGCTATTTTTATTGTGCTATTCAAATAAGCGAATGCATAAAAGCCAATGCTAGTAACGCTGCTTGGAATAGAAATGCTTGTAAGCTCAGTACATCCGGAAAATGCACCTTCGCCAATGGTTGTTACACTGTCGGGTATGATTATGCTCGTAAAACTGCTACAATTTTTGAACGCATAATTACTAATAATTGTAACGCCGTTTGGTATGGTTATATTTGTAAGCTCAGTACATCCGGAAAATGCACCTTCGCCAATGGTTGTTACACTGTCGGGTATGATTATGCTCGTAAAACTGCTACAATTTTTGAACGCATAATTACTAATAATTGTAACGCCGTTTGGTATGGTTATATTTGTAAGCTCAGTACATCCGGAAAATGCACCTTCGCCAATGGTTGTTACACTGTCGGGTATGACTATGCTTGTAAGACTGCTACAATTTTTGAACGCATCATTGTATATTTGAGTTGTGCCTTCTTTTAGTTCAAGTGAAGTGTTATCAGCCATATTACCTTTATATGTATAAGCAATTTTACCCGCATAAATAACACCATTAGGCTGATTGCTATACCAAGAATCGCCATTAAATGCATTGTATCCGACGCTTATTACGCTGTCGGGAATAGTTACACTTGTTATATCACAATTATAAAAAGTGTAGCTATGTATTGTTTTAATACCGTCGGCAATAATAATGTCACCACTTATTTTAGAATTATTCAAATATAAGGTAGAATTTGTTCTCAAAGGGTTTGAATGCATATCAATAGAAAGCCAAGCATTTAAATCCGATATATATACATTTGTTATATTTGAGCATTGAGTAAATGCGTCTTCATTGATTTCTGTAATTCCTAATCCAAGAGTTAAATTGTTGAGATTTTTACATCCATAAAAAGCGTTTTTATCTATTGTTGTGACAGTATCGGGAATTTTAACGCTTTGAATACTAGTACATGCTCTTAATGCACCGTCTCCTATTTTTGTTATTCCGTCGGGAATTACAAGATTAGCAGGTAATTTATCTTTATTGCCATCTATGCCTTTTAATGTTCCATCGCTTGATATATCCCATTCAATATCCCAATCGGCATAATAAGTAATATTTTCCCAAACACGATATTTTGTGTTGAAGCTACTGCCTTCTCCGTCTTTTTCTGTATACCAACCACAGAAATTACTACCGAATTTTGTTGGGTTAGAAACAGTAGGCATTATATAACCAATTTTTACTTTTTTTACAGTAGGTTTATCTCCATTGCACGGGTCAAAGGTGATTTTTACTTTGGTAGCAACTGCTGAGTAATTGACAAGATTTACACGCTTGTAGGTGGCTTGCATTCCAAGCTCATCCTCAAGCACAAGCGTTTTGTTGCCCTAGTTTTTTAATATTTTGACATCTTCGGTTATTTTGCCGAAGTCCTCATCTTTATACGTCAGCGACAGCTTACTGCCGGACTTTTTCCAACTTCCTTTGTCAACGCCTTCCTGTCCTGTATACATCGAGGTATAGTGATATTCATATTTAGTTGCGGTGAAGCTGTAAAACTCGTTGGGGTTGTTTACGTTGACGTAAATTCCTCGTATACCAACGAGGGTTGACATAAGTGTGATAAAAATTATCACAACAAGCACGATGGGACAGACAATAAACCAATGCTTTTTAAACCAAGCCCAAGCAGGCGAGGCTGATACTTTGGATATTGCCGCCGACATCTTTTCTTTTGCAGGCGATTTCGCTTTTGGGGCAGGGTTTTGTTGTGCCTGCTGTTTTTCCGCTTCCAAAGCGGCAAGACGTGCTTTTAAAGCTTCAAGCTCGCTGTTTACGTCCTGCGTTGCTTCGGCTTGGTTCGCCGTTGTGGGCTGCAATGTTGCGTCTTCTGTCTGTTGTTGCTCTGCGGGCTGAGCAGTTTCTTGCTTTTTTGTCGCATAGTATTTATTGCAATTCGGGCAATAAAATTTTTTGTCATCGCAGCGTTCAAGCTCGGTGCCGCAGTTAGGGCATTTTGCCATATGATATCCTCCTTATAGTCGTTATATCGTTTTTGACTATACAAAAAAGTGGCGACCTGTCGGATCGCCACTGTCTCTTTTGTATAACAAGTGCGCTCCGCCAGATTCACCACAAATCCCGAAATGCGTCACTTTACCAGCACCCATTTGTTATGCGAAAAACGCACTTGTTACCTATTTAGGAAACAAATGGATACTGCTTATATTCGGAATTTGTGGTGCAAATATTTTAACATATTAGCGGGGCAGTGTCAAATTTTTGATATCTAATATCTATCCATCCGCAAAATAATAAAAGTTTTGACAAACTTATTGTTATCGTTATTGACAAATTGATGATTACATATTTATAATATATCTATATAATAAGTATCCCTAAAGGGAGAGGAGATTTTTATGGGTTGCATTTGGCATGACGTTGACCCTGCTCGCATCACTACGACTGATTTTTTGGCGTGTATCGAGATTTCAAAGGGCAGTAAAAACAAATATGAGCTTGACAAGGAAACGGGCACTCTCATCTTAGACAGAGTTTTGTACACATCTACGCACTATCCTGCAAACTACGGTTTTATTCCGCTTACTTACTCTGAGGACAACGACCCGCTTGACGTGTTGGTGCTTTGCTCGGAGCCTATCGTACCTCTTACGCTTGTCAGGTGCTATCCAATCGGCGTGATGATGATGCAGGACAGCAATGAGATGGACTATAAAATCATTGCAATTCCGTTTAAAGATCCTACGTGGAATGTTTATAAGGAAATCGAAGAACTGCCAAGCCATATCATGGAAGAGATGTCGCACTTTTTCAGAGTATACAAGCAGCTTGAGGGCAAGCAGACGACGGTGTTCCAAGTCAAGGGACGTGAGCATGCCGAGCTTATCATCAAGGAAAACATACAGGAATACAACAAAAAGTTTAAAAAATAAAATAGATGACCCTGCCAAGCGGCAGGGTTTGGTATTTTATCCACAAAATCAAGTCTTTCCGTCTTAGGCGGAAAGATTTTTACGGAGTGATATATGAAATATGATTGCATTGTTATCGGTGGCGGCGTGATAGGCACTGCCGTGCTTGACAGGCTGTCTAAATACTCTGTCAATGCGCTGCTCGTCGAAAAGGAAGACGACGTTGCTTCCTTTACCACACGTGCAAACAGCGGAATAGTACACGCAGGCTATGACTGCGAACCGAATACGCTCAAGGCACGTTTCAACGTGAGGGGCAACGAGCTTATGTGGCAGGACGTATGCGAGCTTGACGTGCCGCATCTCAAATGTGCCTCTATCGTTGTCGCAAGAGACGATCAGCTTGACCGTCTCGAGGCGCTAAAGGAAAAGGCGGATAAAAACGGCGTGCCCGTGCGCATTTTAAATGCGGGGCAGACGAGAGTGATAGAGCCTAACGTAGCGGACGAGATAGTATATTCGCTGTATGCGCCTACGGCAGGTATCGTGTCGCCCTATCAGCTTGCCATTGCCTATGCGGACAGGGCAATACTCAACGGCGGCAAAATACAGCTCAATGCCGAAGTGACCGCTATTAAACGCACGGACGGCGGCTTTGTCGTGACTACGTCGGCAGGTGATTTCGAGTGCAAGTGTCTTATAAACTGCGCAGGTGCAAACGGTGCGGAAATAAACGACCTTGCGGGTGCGGAGCATTTTGAAACGACCTATCGCCGAGGCGATTATTTTGTACTTGACAACACCGAACGTAAAAACGTGCATACTGTCATATTCCCTCTGCCGACAGAGGCAGGCAAGGGCATTTTGGTCGCTCCGACTGCAGACGGCAACGTCATTTACGGTCCGACTGCCGTTGATACTACTGATAAAACAGACACGGCCACGTCGCTTGCAAGCCTTGACGAGGTGCGTAAAAACGTGCCTTTGTCATACAAAACCCCCGCATTCAACAAGTGCATAAGAGTATACGGCGGCTTGAGGACGCTCATCGGTCACGATTTTGTCATAAAGCAGTCCGAAGCGGTGCCCGACTTTATTATGGCGATAGGCATTTGCTCACCCGGACTTTCGTCTGCGCCCGCCATTGCGGAATATATCGAGCAAATCGTTGTTGATAAGCTTTCGCTTGTCAAAAAGGACAATATCGTAAAGCAAATGCCTCGCTGCGGCAGACTTGCGGAGCTTAGCTCCGAGCAGCTTGACGAGCTCATCGCAAAGGACTCCGCTTGGGGCAGAATAGTATGCCGTTGCGAAAAGGTCACCGAGGCGGAAATCGTAAGAGCTATCCATTCGCCGCTACCTGCCACCACTGTGGACGCAGTAAAGCGCCGCACACGTGCAGGTATGGGCAGATGTCAGGGCGGCTTTTGCGGACCTAAGGTGATGGAAATTATATCCCGTGAGCTGAATATACCTCTAAATGAGGTGAAGAAAGGCGGCGGAGCGTCCATAGCACGCTTTAAGGTCAAGGAGGTGGAATGATGAGAGATCTCTATTTTGACGTAGCTATAATCGGCGGCGGTCCTGCGGGAATGGCGGCGGCTTTGTCCGCACGTAAGACGGGTGCGAGCGTCGTCATTCTCGAGCGAGACGTGCGTTTGGGCGGTATACTGAATCAGTGCATACATCAGGGCTTCGGCTTGCACTACTTCGGCGAGGAAATGACGGGACCGGAATATGCGGACAGATTCCGCAAAGCGGTCGAGAGTGAGGATATCACCGTAATGCTCGAGTGTATGGTGCTTGCGCTCACAAAGGATAAGACGGTCACAGCGCTTTCGCCAACGCAGGGACTTTGCAAAATACACGCCAAAGCGGTCGTGCTTGCAATGGGCTGCAGAGAGCGTACCGCAGGAGCCATTGCGCTTGCAGGTACACGCCCCGCAGGCATTTATACTGCGGGAATGGCGCAAAAGATATGCAATATAGACGGATATCTCGTCGGCAAAGAGGTCGTCATTTTGGGCAGCGGCGATATCGGACTTATCATGGCTCGCCGCATGACTACAGAGGGCGCAAAGGTTAAGCTTGTGCTTGAGCTTATGCCTTATTCGAGCGGACTTAAAAGAAATATCGTGCAGTGTCTTGACGACTACGGCATACCTATAAAATATTCGCACACCATTACGAGAGTTGTGGGCAGTCCACGCCTTACGGGGCTGTATTATGCGCCCGTAGGAAAGGACAGAAAGCCCGTGCTCGAGCAGGAGCAATACATATCCTGCGACACGCTTTTGCTGTCCGTCGGGCTTATTCCTGAAAACGACTTGCTAAACGGACTTGACGTTGAGATGAGTCCCGTCACGCAGGGCGCCGTCGTTGACGAAAACAGAATGACGTCCGTTGAGGGGATTTTCTCTTGCGGAAACGTATTGCACGTGCACGACCTTGTGGACAACGTGTCCGAGGAAGCCGAGATAGCAGGCAGATCCGCCGCAACGTATACGCTCGGCGCTGCGCTAATCGGTGACGGCTTTGTGAGCGTGACCGCAAAGGACGGCGTGAGATACTCTTTGCCTCAGCGCATAAGCAAGGGCGAGGGCAAGGTGCGCATATTCTTCCGTGTGGGCGACGTTTACAAAAACTGCAAGCTCATTGCGGAAACCGCTTCAGAGCAGCTTGTATCCAAAAAGTTTATGGTGCTTGCGCCCGGTGAAATGGGCAGCTTTGAGATAGACAGATCCCGCATAGACGGCGATGTGACAGTGAGGTTGGAAGTATGAATACCATTTGCATAATGTGTCCTATGGGGTGCCCGCTGACTATAGAAAAGCAGGGCGACGAAATAATCGTTTCGGGCAATACCTGCAAGCGTGGCGAAAAATACGGTAAGGATGAATTTCAGCACCCAAAGCGTGCAATAACCACGCTCGTAAAGCTTCAAAACGGCGGTGTAGCGTCAGTCAAGACCTCCGACGCCGTGCCGAAGGAGCGCATATTTGACGTTGTAAAGTTTATAGGCACTCTTGTCGCCGACGACGGTGTGCAGATAGGCGACATCATCGCAACGGATATACTGTCGCTCGGCGTAGACGTGGTTGTGACGGGACGAAAATAAATTATACTGTTTAAGTAGCTAAATTTACAAAAGATAAAGTTTATTTGCCAAAAACGTGCAGTATAAGTGCCGTTTTTGGCAAATTGGGTACTAAATGACTGTAAAGGGCAAGCGCATCTTCAATTACCGTCCGCTGGTTGTTTTTGTATTATCGCTTTTGCTTGGAATAATTTTGGGCGAGGCTGTTTACGCACGCCCGATAGGTATAATTATTTTTATGTGTATAGCGGCGTTTATTGCCGTGATCCCGTTTTTATGTATCAAAAAAGTGAGGCGTTTTACCTATATTCCGATAGCGCTGCTTGTCGGAATGGTAGCGATAACCTCTGCAAACGCAGTGTACGACAGCCGTATGATCAACGACTATAAGGGCACGTTTACTGCGACCGTTTCAAGCGAGATAATCGTTGACGAGGGTAGGACGGTTTTCACCGTCACGGACATATGGATAGACGGCAAAAAGCTCAAGTCCGACGCTAACGTCTATATCCCGTTTGAGTTCGTTCCCGATTTCGGCGCAGGCGATGTCGTAAAGCTCAGCGGCACCGTAATGAGCAACAGACACATCAGGTTTAATTCATATGACAGCAAGCAAGGATATTTTGCGTCGGTAAATGCTATAAACAAAGTCAGCGATGGCACGTTGAAATTCCCCGCAAATCTGCAGATGAAAATAAAGCGTATGCTGTATGAAAACACCGACGAGTATACTGCATCCGTCTGTCAGGCGTTGCTGCTTGGCAGCAAGCGTGGCTTCAACAGCGGGGCATACGACGACATCGCAGTGAGCGGACTTGCGCATGTGCTTGCGGTGAGCGGCTTGCATATCACAACGCTTGCGGGCGCACTCTATTTTGTACTTAAAAAGCTTAAGGTCAATCCAAAAATATCGTTTGTCATCGTCACCGTACTCACGTTTTTATACTCTATGCTGTGCGGCTTTACAGCGTCGTCGCTGCGTGCGGTCATAATGAGCGCAGTATTATCCTTTTCGTCTGCGTTCGGACTGAAGCAGGACGGTATGTCCTCGCTTGCGTTTGCGGCAATTCTGATATTGCTTTTCAGACCTACCGCCTTCATGGACGTGGGCTTTTTGCTGTCATTCGCATCGGTGTTCGGCATATTCGCATTCTATAAGCCGTTTGAAAAGACGGCGCTG
Source organism: uncultured Christensenella sp. (assembly GCA_910584155.1). Taxonomy (GTDB): domain Bacteria; phylum Bacillota; class Clostridia; order Christensenellales; family CAG-917; genus CAG-475. The sequence continues at coordinate 106,052 of CAJTYG010000007.1, forward strand.
AAGATAGTGAATAAAATAAGTCCGAAACGCAAGATAGGCACACGCTTCGCAAAGGTGTGCGCACTGTCGTTTGCCACAAATCTGGCTACGCTTGGACTTGTGGCATATTATTTCGGCAGAGTGCCCACCTTGTTTGTGCTTTCAAACTTCATCGTTTTGCCGTATATGATAGCGTTTTTCGTGCTTGCTATCATTTTGTGTATTCTGTCGCTTATCACGGGCTTCGGCGGCTTTATATGGATAATGAAATATCTGCTTTATCCGTTTAAGGCATACGTTGCGGCGGTAGGCTCGCTGCCTTTCACGTCAATTCCCGTAGCGGCAAACGTAGCAATGGTAGTCTGTTTTGCGATTTTGATGCTCTGGCTGTCAAAATTTAACTTTGTAAAAAAGCGTACAAAAGCTGTCGGTGCGCTCGTCGGCGGCTCCGCATCTGTGGCTGTGTGCCTGCTTTTTGCGCTCATATAGCCTTTAAAGATGGGCACAATAAGTATTTTTGGAAATATACTGATATATAATATATAAAAATAGTATTGCGCTATTTGCCTTATTGTGCTAATATTATAATAACCTTATGCGGTTTTATGGGGTGAAACTAATGGGAAACTTAGACAATTTTAAAATAGGCGCCATCGAAGGCGTGTCGGCTTTGCTGATCCTTATCGCTATAATCGTTGCGGCGATCGCCGTATTGACAGTGATAATAATTTGCAGCATCAAAGCTGTAAAGGAGCGCAAGGACGCAGAGGAAGACAGGGCAGAAGACGAGTTTTTTGCCGAATACGGCGTCACCGGTGAGGAATTGCGCCTCAATCAGCAGCTTTCGGATATGCGCTCGCAGCTCATTTCGCAAAAGCGTATCAAAAAACAAATGCTGGACGAACAGCATATCGTTGTCGTGCGTGAATCTGTAGAAAAACCTGTCGAGGTCGTAAAAGAGGTCGTCAAAGAGGTGCCTGTCGAGGTCATAAAGGAAGTCCCCGTTGAGGTCATCAAGGAAGTTGAGGTCATAAAAGAGGTTCCTGTGGAAGTCGTCAAGGAAGTTCCTGTCGAAGCACCCGCCGAGCAGCCTGCGCCTCAGCCTGTCGAGCAAGGTCCCGCACCTGTTAAGCCGGAGGAACTTGTCCCCGTCAAAAAGGAAGAGAATTGGAAAAACTATGACGGCGAATACGAGGGCGTGTATTATGATCCCGAGGACGGCTGCTACTATGAGGGCACTCCGTCTCCCGAGCTTGCAAAGCGCCTTGAGGAATATCAAGCCGAGCTTGCCGCAAAGTCAAAGCGGAAAAAGAAAGAGGTCATCGTCAAAAAGGTCACGCCTCCGTTCCTTGCCCTCAAAACACCCAAGAACGAGCGCAAGGCTCCAAAGAAAGAGGAAGGCTTTGATTTGTCCGTCATTTACGGCAAATATGTCATCGAACACGTCGCCAAAGAGGACGGTAAGGAAGAGTATTTCTACACTCTGTACGGTCCAAAGGATAACGTACTTTACGAAAGCAGCAACTATTCTGCATTACCATATTGCAAGCGTGCTATCACACGTTTCCAAACGCACGTGCTTGTGGGCGAGTATTCTATCGACGTGCAGGACGGCAAATACTTCTTTGTGCTGAGACGTAAAACGTATGTTCACAAGGGCTTGGAATGCGCTACGTTTGACGAGGCAAATGCACTGATAAATCAAGTGAAGAGCTACGCTCAGACAGATATCATAAGAGAGCAATGATTTTAAAGCCACCGATCATTTCGGTGGCTTTTTAAAAAGATAAGATATGAAAAACTATACAAATATTGATGGCTTAGTTCTGTGTGTCGTAAAGGGCAAACCTAATGTTTACAGTTGGATATCTGAGATAGATGCGCTCGATCATTTGCTTTTGACCTATGATGAGCTCAGAAGCTCTATAAACAATCTTTTAAACGGCAATATGCTTTACTATAAAAATGGCAGGTTTGTTCGATCCTTAAAAGCAAAGTTTATTTTAATAGGCCGATTATTATTTGGCGATGTGGATTGGCAAATAAAAGTGCAGCATCGCATAGAAAAATACACTTATGATGAAAGTAAAAATGCAGAGTTAAAAATATAATTTATAAGCCTATACAAAACAGAAGTATAATATTATTTAAGAAAAGTGCTTACTCATAATATATACATTAGAAAGTAAAATCCTAATCATAAATTTTACATTGTACAAAAAATCTACTTTGTTTACATATTCGTTTTTTTTAATATTCTAATTGAATATAGCCCAAAATATCATAACAATGCCTGCTATTACAAAAAGGGGTAATACGGCACCGCCAATATATTTAAATTTTTGGATCCAACAATATTTGTTAAAGTATGAATCTTGATTTTCAAGAAATAGTTTAAAACATTCCAAAATTTCATTTTCAGTTAAATTAGGCGCAACTCTTTGAATTTCGTCTATCACTATTTCATTTGAAATATCCCAACTTATTGTCATCCGTCCTCCACCGTTTGAAGAATGTATATAACGGGATAAATTTTTTGCAACTTGCTTGACTATTTCCAAATTTGTCATTTTACATCTCCATATAACTTTTTTCTTTTGTTAATATGTTTTTTTATTTTGCACTTATATAAGTGCAAAATTATTGTATCAACAAAATATAATTGTGTCAAGAATTTGTTCCAAAACAGGTGCAATATTATTAAAATGAATACGGATATAGAAAGACGCATAGGTAAAAATATCAAAGATTTGAGAGAAAAGGCCGGCTTTACGCAGGATTATGTTGCTATTAAATTGCAAATAGCCGGTTGTGATATTACACGCAGTGCTATAGCAAAAATCGAAGTCGGTCAAAGGCATATATATCCTGATGAGATAATTTTGTTAAAACAAATTCTAAATGTAAATTTTGAAGATATATTGAAAATTGATTAAACCGCTCTGTTTTCTGAGCGGTTTAAAATTGCTAATAAATATCTCTTGCAAAGGCATCATATTCGGCTTTCCATTTTGCGATAGCCGCTTCATTGTATATGCGGGGCATACGGTGGGCGAGTATTCTCGCACGCAAGCACAGCTTTATTATGTCCTCTATTTGGTGCATAAACTCGGGACGTGTCCTTGCCAACTGTACGCTTGTGGCGATGGATTCTATTTTGAAATCCGATACGCTTTTTAAATCACGACGTACAAGCGCAAGCAGGTTTTCGTTTAAAACGTCGGATGTAAACAGCCATACGATGTCGTTTTTGTCAAGGCGTTGAAAGCGTGAGCGTGCAATATATGCCATATAGCAATTCGCACCAAAGCTTGCGTTTGAACGTACGGCATATTTCCACAGCGTTTGTACGCTGAAGTCGGATGCATGTTTGATGACGTCTGCAAGTATAACTGCCGCTCTCAGCGTGTTTTCTATGCCCGAACCTGACGTTGGCTTTGTCATAAACGCCGAGTTGCCTATGAGCGCATATCCGTTTGCGACTATTGTTGCAAGAGGGTAGCGCACGGGGATAGCGTCGGTGACGCTTGTCATACATTCATTTGATATATACGGATTGCGGGTGCGTATATATGCTATCGCATCATCTATTTGCTTTTGTGTGAGCGACTCAAAGTTGCTTATAAGTATATCGCTGAAATGCGCATCGGGCGCATCCTTGCACCATAGGACTGAAAAGCCCTCGGGCATAAGATATACGTTTGACGGGTTTATGGCAAACTCTTTCTTTTTGTAAAAGCCTCTGTATGCCATAAGATAATCTTCGTGAAGCAGGGTGTCGTCCATAAAAAATTTTTTTGGCAGTTGAAAGCGATATTTGGAAAATACACCCGACGAATCTATGACGAGATCACAGTTTTGTCTTTTGCCGTTGACATACACGCCCTTGACAATGCCATCTTCAACGATGAGGCCTTCTACATTTGTGCCGTAATGTATCTCGGCACATTCCTCCGTCAAGGTTATAAGGTGCTCGATGAGCTTTTTTCTGTCAATATCGAAGTTTTTGCTTGCCCGTGTGCCTTGACGGATATATCCGTCGCCCGACGGACTGTAGAAGTTGAGTATTTGCTTTTGCAAAAAGAAGTGTTGAGGAATGTCTATTTCTGATTTTTTAAATGTATCCTTGTCGATCGAGTCGTGCCACGGATAGCCCAACTCGCTGCGCTGCCTTTTTTCATAAATGATGATGGAATAACCAATGTCGCCAAGTGACTTAGCCACATACAGACCGCCCAATCCGGCGCCGAGAATTATTATCTTTTTCCTTTTGTCGGCAGTGTTTTTCATTTTGACAGCAGGGCAAAACATATTGCAGTTTGCCTATAAAGTAAGATATATGCAATAGCATATCACCAAATTTGTTTTTGTGCAACAAAAAAGCACCTCTGACGAGATGCTTTTAGGCTTAGAAATTTATGGTATTTATTTTGTCAAAGCTTCTTGAACGGCAACTGCGCAAGCCACACTTGCACCAACCATAGGATTATTGCCCATACCGATAAGTCCCATCATTTCAACGTGTGCAGGGACTGACGAGCTGCCTGCAAACTGTGCGTCGGAGTGCATTCTGCCCATCGTATCCGTCATACCGTAGGACGCAGGACCTGCTGCCATATTGTCGGGGTGGAGGGTACGTCCCGTGCCGCCGCCCGATGCGACAGAGAAGTATTTTTTGCCGTTGTCCCAGCACCATTTTTTGTATGTGCCTGCAACGGGGTGCTGGAAGCGGGTGGGGTTGGTGGAGTTGCCTGTGATAGAAACGTCCACGTCCTCGAGGCGCATAATTGCCACACCCTCGGTTACGTCGTCTGCGCCGTACACTCTGACAGCCGAGCGCTCGCCTGTGCTGTAGGGCGTTTCCTTGATGACCTTTACTTCGCCTGTGAAGTAATCCATTTTGGTTTGCACGTAGGTGAAGCCGTTTATACGTGAGATGATAAACGCTGCGTCCTTGCCGAGACCGTTGAGGATAACCTTAAGGGGAGTTTTTCTGACCTTGTTTGCCGTTCTTGCGATGCCGATTGCGCCCTCTGCCGCTGCAAATGATTCGTGACCTGCGAGGAAAGCGAAGCACTTTGTGCTTTCTCTAAGCAGCATTGCGGCGAGATTGCCGTGGCCTATGCCGACTTGACGCTGTTCTGCAACAGAGCCGGGGATACAGAATGACTGCAAGCCTTCGCCGATAGCCTCGGCTGCATCAGCCGCATTTGCGCAGCCCTTTTTGATTGCGATAGCGCAGCCTACGGTGTATGCCCAAACTGCGTTTTCAAAAGCGATGGGCTGCACGCCCTTTACGATAGCTTCGCAGTCGATGCCGTTGTCGAGGCAGATTTGTTTTGCCTCTTCGAGGTTCTTGATGCCGTTGGCTTTCAAGGCTTTGTTAATCTTATCTATTCTTCTTTCATAACCTTCAAATGATACGCTCATCTTAGCACCTCCAATCAGTTTTTGCGGGGGTCGATCCATTTGACCGCACCGTCCTCGGCTTTAAATCTGCCGTAGGTCTTTGTATTTTCCTTAAGAGCTTCGTTTGCGTCCACGCCCTTTTTGATAGCGTCCATAAACTGACCGAGGCGGCAGAACTCGTAGCCGATGATCTCGTTGTTTTTGTCAAGAGCGAGGCGAGTGACATAGCCCTCTGCCATTTCGAGATAACGGGGTCCTTTTTCAAGGGTGGAGTACATTGTGCCGACTTGGCTTCTGTGACCTTTGCCGAGGTCCTCGAGACCTGCGCCGATGACAAGACCGTCCTCGGAGAATGCGGATTGCGTCCTTCCGTAGACGATTTGCAGGAAAAGCTCTCTCATAGCGGTGTTGATAGCGTCGCAAACGAGGTCGGTATTGAGGGCTTCGAGAATGGTTTTGCCCGTGAGTATCTCTGCCGCCATAGCTGCGGAGTGAGTCATACCCGAGCAGCCGATAGTCTCAACCAAAGCCTCTTGAATGATGCCGTTTTTGACGTTGAGGCTGAGCTTGCACGCACCCTGTTGAGGAGCGCACCAGCCGATGCCGTGTGAAAAACCGCTGATGTCCTTTATCTCTTTTGCCTGAACCCATTTACCTTCTTCGGGTATGGGGGCAGGACCGTGGTTAGGACCTTTTGCAACGCAACACATTTCGTCGATTTCTCTTGAATATTGCATAGTCATTATTTCCTCAATGCAGACGTTTTGAATGCAAATCGGAAAACCTCCTTAAAAAATATCTTAAAGTATAATATCATATATAAAATATTTTATCAATAAAAAAAGGGCAAATTTGCCGCCGAAAACCGCAACTTTTTGCACCGCATATTTTGAGCTTTGCAAAGATACGTTTCAATTTTGGTCTGCGCCCGACTAAAAGCGGAAGATAGTAACTTTATAGTGCAATTTGCACAAATAAAAGTTGATATATGCGGTGTTTGGTGCTATAATTGTTAAAATTACTTTTCGGAGTTGAGATATGGCACAGCAAAACGTAATCGACAAACTTAAAGAAAGAGGGCTTATCAAGCAGGTCGTTTTTGAAGAGGATCTGAAAAAACTGCTTGAAAGCGGTCCGCAATCCTTTTATATAGGCTTTGATCCGACGGCGGACAGCCTGCACGTAGGGCATTTTATGCAAATGATAGTGGCAAAACGCCTGCAGGACGCAGGACACCGTCCCATCATACTGATAGGCGGTGGCACGGCGATGGTGGGCGACCCGAGCGGACGCACGGATATGCGCTCTATGATGACAAAGGAAACCATACGCCATAACGTCGAGTGCTTCAAAAAGCAGATGCAACGCTTTGTGCGCTTTGAGGGCGAAAACGCAGCGATACTTGTCGACAATGCAGACTGGCTGCTTGACCTCAATTATATCGAGTTTTTGCGAGAGGTCGGCTCAAGCTTTTCCGTCAACCGTATGCTTACAGCCGAGTGCTACAAGCAGCGCCTTGAAAAGGGCTTGACCTTCCTTGAATTCAACTATATGCTGATGCAGGCATACGACTTTTTGGTGCTGCACGAAAAATACGGTTGCGTATTGCAGTGCGGCGGTGACGATCAGTGGTCAAATATGCTTGCGGGCGCAGACCTCATTCGCCGCAAGGAGCAGAAGGACGCATATGCAATGACATTTGCGTTGCTCACTACTGCCGAGGGCATAAAGATGGGCAAGACGGCGAAGGGCGCAGTATGGCTCGACGCAGAAAAGACAGCCCCTTACGATTTCTTCCAATACTGGCGCAATATCGCCGACGAGGACGTGGAAAAGGTGTTCAGATACCTCACGTTTTTGCCTCTTGAAGAGATAGAGGAACTCACCAAGTATAAGGACGAGCGTATGAACAAGGCAAAGGAAAGGCTTGCATACGAGCTCACTCTTATGGTGCACGGCGAGGCGGCGGCAAACGATGCGCTCACAAAGGCGAGAGGCGCATTTTCGGGCGACAGCGCAAATATGCCCACTGCGACCATTCCTGCGGGAATGACGCAGATAGCCGACATACTCGTAGCTGTTGCAAAGGTGCCCTCTAAGGGCGAGGCAAAGCGGCTTATCGCAGGCGGAGGCATATCCGTTGACGGGCAGAAGGTGACGGACATGCTCGCCTGTGTGACGGACAGCCAGTTAGCAAACGGATTTGTTTTGCAAAAGGGCAAAAAGAATTTTTATAAGGTGAGCGTAGAGTGAAATCCTATCGCTTTATAGATGGCGAATATGAATATAGGTGCGAGATAAAACGCTCGCTCTTTATTGCGACCGTCAAGGGCGAGGTGGACGCAGATACTGCCGACGAATTTGTAAAAAGCGTGCGCAAGCGATATCCCGACGCAACGCACAACTGCTATGCGTACGTATCCGACGAGCTTGGCAATGCGACACGCTTCAGCGACGACGGCGAGCCCGGCGGGACTGCCGGTCAACCCATTTTGGACGTGCTCAAGAAGCAGGGGATAGTAAGATCCGCAATAGTCGTGACACGCTATTTCGGCGGAATAAAGCTCGGGGCTGGCGGACTTGTCGGCGCATATTCCGGCACGGCTTCCGAGGCTGTGAAAGTTGCAAAGATATCCCAAAAGGTAGAGTGCGCTCTTGTAGAGGTCACGGCAAGCTATTCCGATTACGCCGTGCTTGAAAAATATATTCGCAAAAGCGTTTGCAGCTTGAGCGAGGTTGAATACGGTGATAATGTGACGGCACGCATATTTGTGCCGCTTGACAGCGCACCCGACTTTGAGCTGAGCATAAAGGAGCTTAGCGGTGCGAGGGCGGCGACTGTCATAAAGGAAGGGCGATTTGAGCGCCTTTAAGGAGAAATATATGAAAATCAAACTTGTAGCCCAAAGAAAGCAAAAGCCCGATTTTTCCAAACTCGGTTTCGGAAAGTATTTTACAGACCATATGCTCGTATGGGAATATGACGCCGACAAGGGCGGTTGGCAGGAGCAGTGCATTATGCCTTACGAGGACTTTGCACTTGATCCCGCCTGCTGCTCGCTGCATTACGGACAGGGTATTTTCGAGGGCTTAAAGGCGTATAAGACGGCGGACGGAAAGGTGACTACATTCCGCCCGAGAGACAATTTTGAGCGTATGAACAAGAGCGCTACACGTCTTTGTATGGCAAATTTTGACGTGGACGAGGCTTTAAGCGGACTTGACGAGCTCATCAAAATAGAGCAGGAGTGGATACCTACTGCAGAGGGTACTTCGCTTTATATCCGTCCGTTTATGTTTGGCACCGAGCCGTTTTTGGGCGTGCACCCGAGCAAGAGATTTTTGTTTACGATAATTCTTTCACCCGTCGGAAGCTATTATGCGCACGGGCTCGAGCCTACAAAGCTCATAGTAGAGGACAAATATACACGTGCGTCTATAGGCGGCACGGGCGAGGCGAAGTGTATGGGCAATTATGCCGCTTCGCTGCTTGCAGGCGAGGAAGCAAAGAAAAAGGGCTACGATCAGGTGCTTTGGCTTGACGGCGAGGAAAAGAAATACGTCACGGAGGTCGGTTCGATGAATATGGCGTTTGTCATCGACGGCAAGGTGGTCACGCCTATGCTTGACGGCTCCATACTTCACGGCATCACGAGAGACAGCGCAATAAAGGTGCTGCGTGCACACGGCATAGAGGTGGAAGAGCGCAAAATAAGCATAGAAGAGCTTGTAGAAGCCTCCGCCGCAGGCAGACTGCAGGAGGCTTTCGGCACAGGTACGGCGGCTGTCATTTCGCCTGTCGGCACAATCACATACAAAGGCAAGGATATTGTGATAAACGACGGAAAGATGGGCAAGATCACCGAGTGGCTGTATGACAGGATAACCGGCATACAGAGAGGCAAATATGCCGACGACTTCGGCTGGGTGCACGGCATAAACTGAGGTGTCAGGTGGAATATACTCTTGACCAAAAGCGTGCGGGCGAGGCATACGAGGCGCTTGTAAAATATCTTGCGGTATGTCAGCGCTCCGAAAAGGAATGCAGAGAAAAGCTATATTCAAAGGGCTTCCACAAAGACGAGGTAGAGTTTGCGATAGACAAGGCAAAGGGCTACAGATATATAGACGACGAAGAATATGTCCGCAATTTTTTGCTTTTCAACAAGACGAAATACGGCGCAAAAAAGCTGTCCTATAAGCTTATAACCGAAAAGGGCGTTGACAAAGAGCTCGTAGAAAATATGATAGCCGACACCCTCGACGACGGCTTTGAAGTGGAAGTCTGCACGCAATTTGCGGTAAAATACGTAAAACAAAAAAAGCTGACCGACAAAAAGGATATACGAAAGCTCACGGCGTTTTTATATCAGAAGGGCTTTGACTGGCACATAATAAACACCGTTGTGGAAGCTATTTTCGATGATTGCGATATTGAAGATTGTTGACAAAATGCGTAGTTTATCCTGCAAAATAATCGGATAAAGTCAAGTTTCAAAAAATCCGAGGGATACGAGCAGGGCTTCGTTCACCCTTGACATCATATTGATAGGCAGCTCGCCTATCTTTTCTTTTAGCCTGCGTTTGTCAAGCGTGCGTATCTGCTCGAGCAAAACCACCGAGTCCTTTGGCAGTCCGCTTTGGCTTGCGGGCAGTGCGATATGGGTGGGCAGCTTTGCCTTGTCCATTTGCGAGGTTATTGCGGCGGCGATTATTGTGGGGCTGTATTTGTTGCCGACGTTGTTTTGCACTATCAGCACAGGGCGCACGCCGCCTTGCTCGCTTCCCACGACCGGACTTAAGTCCGCATAATACAAATCGCCTCTCTTTACCATATCCATACCGCAAATTATTGTCAACTTTGTTTGATTTTATCCCTCTGCATACTATGAGTTTAAAAATATAAATAGTGCAGAGTGCGCGTATTATAAAATTTTTAAACTTCAAAAAAATCCGCACGTTTTTAAAGCTGTCGCAATAATATTTACTATGACAAAAATTGCTATAATCGGTTATGGAAATCTCGGCAAGGCTTTGGAACGCATTGCATATGCAAGCGACGATTTAAATGTTGCGGGCATATTCACAAGACGTGACCCGAAGCAAATGACTTCGCCATTCGGCACCGCTTTTTTTAAGCAGGACGATATTTTTGATATGGCGCAGGACATAGACGTTGCGTGCATATGCACAGGCTCCGCAAACGACGTTACGGCTTTGGGGGTGCGGCTTGCGGCGGTAGTAAACACCGTTGACAGCTTCGATACGCACGCAAAGATGTCCGACTATTTTGCGGCAATGGACAAGGCTGCGACAAATGCAAACAAGCTATCCATAATAGGCGCAGGTTGGGACCCCGGTCTGTTTTCGCTTATGCGTGCTCTGTTTGAGGGCGTTTTGCCAAACGGCGGCAGCCATACGTTTTGGGGCAGAGGCGTATCGCAAGGGCACAGCGAGGCTATACGCCGCATAGAGGGAGTGCTTGACGCAAGGCAGTATACCGTGCCTAAGGCCGAGGCGTTGCGCATTGCAAGAGAGGGCGTAGCAACGCTTAGCGACAGGGATAAGCATTTCAGAGAGTGCTACGTTGTGGCAGCGGACGGCGCAGACAGAGATAGGATAAGAAAGAGTATAGTGGAAATGCCAAACTATTTTGCGCCGTACGATACGTCCGTGACATTCATTGACGCCGAGCAGATGAGGGTAGAGCACAGCGCAATGCCGCACGCAGGCTTTGTGCTGTGCACGGGCAGTGTAAACGGCAATACGAGCAGGCTTGAATTTTCGCTGAAGCTTGACAGCAACCCCGACTTTACTGCGGCGGTGATGGCTGCATACACAAGGGCGAACGCAAGGCTCGCAAGCAAAGGCGAGTGCGGAGTAAGGACGGTTTTGGATATTCCCGTAAGCGCACTTTTTGACGGCAGGGCGGAAATAATAAGATTTATTTGACGAAAATTTGCTTGCCATAGGCATTTGTATACGCTAAAATAAACGGGATATGAAAACTTACGATTATATTTTGTTTGATTTAGACGGAACTGTGACCGACAGCAAGCGAGGCATTATCACCTGCATCAAATATGCGCTCAGATGCAAGGGGATAGACTTCCCCGAAGAGAGCGTTTTCGACAAGATGGTGGGACCGCCCTTTCGCTATTCGATGAAGGAATTTTTAGGGCTCGATATGCCTATGATAGAGCAGCTTATCGCCCTTTATCGTGGCAAATACGAGGTGGACGGCTGGTGCGACTGCAACATATATGACGGAATGGTGGACGTCTTAAAAACCCTTAAGGCGGCAGGCAAAAAGCTTGCCATCGCTACATCTAAACCGTGGAAATTCACCGACATAATGATAAAAGGCTTGGACCTTATGCAGTATTTCGATTTTGTCGGCGGCGCATCCTGCGACGCAAGCAAGGAAACTAAGGCGGATGTGATAAACCTTGTGCTTGACAATCTCGGCGTAAGCGACAAAAGCAGGGTGCTTATGGTCGGTGACAGGCTGTTTGACATCGAGGGGGCGCATAAGGTCGGCTTGGACTGCGCCGCAGTTTTGTGGGGATACGGCAGCGAGCAGGAATTTAAAGAGTATAAAGCGGAATATATCCTGCAAGCTCCGCAGGATATCGTAAAGCTCGTATTAGGTAAATAAAATCAAAAACCCTGTTTATCATTGCGTTTTGTGCTGATAAAGCAGGGCTTTTGTTTAAAACTTTTCAATTACGTTGAAGTTGCAGACAGACCTTGTAAACGCAATTTTGTGCTGTCCTTTATCGACAGTGTGCTTTTCGCCGTCTCGGCAGTAAACGGTAGGCTCGGCGTGCGTGACGCTTGCTCTGTACACTTTTTTGAAGATGATTTTGCCTTCTCTCTCACGCTTAAGTCCGATAAAAAAGGTGCGGAAAAACGGGAAAAACATCTCTATTTTGCCAAGCAGTCCGTCGTGTTTTGGCGAGCGTATTGCGACAAGATGCCCGCTTAAGCTTTCGCTGTCAAACGCCTTGTTGAAGCTGAAGCCGAAGCAGCGTGGCGATTTTACAAACATTATCAGCGCAAATTCGCCGCCATAGCGGGTGCCGTCGCAGTCTATTTCCGCCATTATGCGGTGCACCTTGTATTCCTCAAGCACTCTGCCGATATACGCCAAAACGCCTATCTTTTTTTTGACGGCTACGCTTGCGGTGTAGCCTATGGGCGTAAATGCGCCTGCGGCAAACACGTATGCGAATATGCGGTCGTTTTTGCCGTCGCACCGACCGAGCACAACCTGCTTGTTTTTGATTTCGCCGCCGCAGGACGGGCAGACGGTTTTTGTGCCCTCGTATCTTTCCGCCTTGGCTTTGTCGTTTAGCGTGCCTACGGGGAAATACCATACGTCCACGGGCTTGTCGTAAACCTTGCTCAGTATCGAGCCGAGCGTGCCGTCTCCGCCGCATACGGCTACTGCGTCATAGCCGTTTAAGTCGGGCTCGGGTCCGTCGGGAATGGAACGGCGTGTATATTCGTATACGTCGCCTAAGCATTGCTCCACCTTTTCAAAGGATATCCTTTTGCTTCCGCCTGCCGCTTTGTTGATGATAATAAGACATTTTTTCATTTTGTCGTTTACCTGTCAGTTTAATATACTTTGCTTTGGCTTATTATGTGCAAAAATCAAATTTATACGGGCAAATGCGTTTACATAAGTGTTTTTATCTGTTATAATAGCTATAATTACTGTATTCACGTATGCGTGCGTGAGAGTAAAGGAGCAAATATGGCAATCAAATTCGGTCAGATAGACTCTAAAGAGCTGTTTACTATCCCCAACATCATTACGTATTTCCGTATTTTGTGCGTTCCCGCATTTGTCGCTTTGATGGCGGTGGGCGGAATGCGTTCTGATTTCGTCCTGTTTTATGTGGCTTTGGGCGTTTTCCTCATTGCCGCAGGCAGCGACCTCATCGACGGCTGGATCGCAAGACGCTTCAATATGCAAAGCGGAATAGGTATGGTTTTCGATCCCATTGCGGACAAGCTCATGCACATTGCGGTGCTTGCCTGTCTGTCATTCTGCACGGGGCTCACGCCTCTCGGCAAAAATCTTGTCGCAGACGGCACGCTGTCAAATCCGTGGTTCGTGCATTACGCATTTGTGATACTCATTCTCGCAAAAGAGATCATACAGGGGCTTATCGGCTTTGTGTTTGTCAAAAAGGGCGTCACGGTCAAAGCAAACTGGCTTGGCAAGGTTTCGTCGTTTACGATTTCGGTGGGCGTTATACTGGGCTTCTTCCACAACTTTGTGCAATATGCCGACTGGGGCATACTTGCTTGGGGCATTGCGCTGTCCTATGCTGCGGCAGGCGCATATCTTGTGGATTCCATAAAGCAGGTCAAGCGCATCGAGAGAGGCGAGCAAAAGGCGATATCCTCAGAGACCGCTAAGGAAAACGATATCAAGGCGGCGGAAAAGAGAAAGAGCGGCGCAACGGGCGGCATATTCTCAGAGGACGGCGATATCCTCGCCCAGAACGTGGCGGATCAGGCTGTTGAAAAGGATTTAAATGACGGCGCAGAGGAATAACAGTCTGCGTCAGGAGAGATTTATGGAACAAATGGAAAAAACCTACGATCCCGCTTTTGAAAAGAGTATCTATCAAAAGTGGATAAAAAACAAATGCTTTGAGGCTCACGTCGATCCCGACAAGGAGCCTTTTACAATAATGATGCCTCCGCCCAACATTACGGGACAGTTGCATATGGGGCATGCGCTTGACGACACCACGCAGGATATCATCATTCGCTTTAAGCGTATGAGCGGATACGAAACGCTATGGCTTCCCGGCACCGATCACGCCGCACTTGCGACCGAGGTCAAGATAGTGGAAAAGCTGCGTGAGGAAGGAATAAGCAAAAACGAGCTTGGCAGAGAAGGCTTCCTTAAGCGTGCGTGGGAGTGGAACGAGCAGTACGGCGGCAGGATAATAGAGCAGTTAAAAGGGCTCGGCGTTTCCTGCGATTGGTCAAGGCTTGCTTTCACTATGGACGAAAACTGCTCCAACGCAGTGCTCGAGGCGTTTGTAAGATACTACAAAAAGGGGCTTATATACAGAGGCGACCGCCTCATAAACTGGTGTCCGCATTGCCATACTGCGCTTAGCGACGCCGAGGTGGAATACGAGGAGCAGCAGTCAAATCTGTGGTATTATAAGTATCCTATCGTCGGCGAGGACGACGCTATCGTCATAGCGACCACACGTCCCGAAACTATGCTCGGCGATACCGCAGTCGCAGTAAACCCAAACGACGAGAAGATGTCCAAATACATAGGCAAGCAGGTTCAGCTTCCGCTTACCGACAGGGTTATCCCCGTTGTCGGCGACGACTACTGCGAGATAGGCTTCGGCACTGGCGCAGTGAAGATAACGCCTGCGCACGATCCCAACGATTTCGAGCTCGGTTTGCGCCACAATCTGCCCGTGATATCCTGCATAGGCGAGGACGGATTGATGAACGAAAACGCAGGCAAGTATAAGGGTATGGACAGGCTCACCGCAAGAAAGGCTATCGTAGAGGACCTGACAAAGCTCGGGCTTATGGTCAAAATTCAGCCCTATGCGCACAACGTAGGCACCTGCTACAGATGCGGCGAGACGGTGGAATCGCTCATTTCAAAGCAGTGGTTTGTCAAAATGAAGCCGCTTGCCGAGCCCGCTATAAAGGCAGTGAAGGACAATAAGACGGAGTTTATCCCCAAGCGCTTTGAAAAGACCTATTTCAACTGGATGGAAAACATCAAGGATTGGTGTATATCCCGTCAGCTTTGGTGGGGGCACAGGATACCCGCATATTACTGCGATGATTGCGGCGAAACGGTAGTATCCAAAACTCCCGTCGACGTCTGCCCGAAGTGCGGCGGCAAAATGCGTCAGGACGAGGACGTGCTCGATACGTGGTTCAGCTCTGCGCTGTGGCCGTTCAGCACGCTCGGATATCCGAGAAAGACAAAGGCGCTGAGCTATTTTTATCCGGGCAGCGTGCTTGTGACCGCATACGACATCATATTCTTCTGGGTGGCGAGAATGATATTCAGCGGCATCGAGTTTATGGGCGACGTGCCCTTCAGCGAGGTGCTTATACACGGCATAGTGCGTGACGAGCAGGGCAGAAAGATGTCAAAAAGCCTCGGCAACGGCATAGATCCGCTTAAGGTCATCGAAAAATACGGTGCGGACGCACTGCGCTTTTCGCTTGCGTCGGGCATAGCTCCCGGCTCGGATATGAGATTTTCCGAGGGCAAGATAGAAAGCTGCCGCAACTTCGTAAACAAGCTGTGGAATGCGTCACGCTTTGTCATTATGAACATAAAAGAGGGCGACAGCCTCACTATGCCGAGCCGCTTGAACGGGCTTGACAAGTGGATACTTACACGCCTTAACGACGTCGTAAAGGAAGTGACTATAAACCTCAATAAGTATGAAATAGGACAGGCTGCCTCGAGGCTTTACGACTTTGTGTGGAGCGAGTTCTGTGATTGGTTTATAGAGATGAGCAAGGCGCCCCTGTACGGCGGCGACGAAAAGGAACGTGCGCATGCAATAGCTATGCTCACTTATGTGTTGGGCGAAATATTGAAGCTTCTTCACCCGTTTATCCCCTTTGTCACAGAAGAGATATACGGCAAGTTTGCGCCAAAGGGCGAGATACTTATGATGCAGCAGTGGCCGTCCTTTAACAAGCACAGGGTGTACAGGGCGGAGGAAAGCAGCTTCGAGGGGCTGAGAGACGTGATAGTTGCGGTGCGCAATATCCGCAATGAAATGAGCGTGCCGCCGTCCAAAAAGATACACGCATTTATCATCGCCAAAAATGAAAAATTCTACAGTCAAGCAAAGGGATTTATTCAGCGTCTTGCAGGCGTAAGCGATATCACCTTTGTGTCGGACAAGAGCGAGGTCGAGGGCAGAGTGAGCGTTGCGGTCGCACGTGACGCCGAGGTGCTCATTCCTTTGGGCGACCTTGTGGATACGCAAAAGGAAAAGGAACGCATAAATGCGGAAATCGTGCAGACGCAGGCTATCATAGACAAGACCAACGCCTTGCTCGCAAACGAAAGCTTTGTTTCACGTGCTCCGCAAAAGCTCGTTGACGGCGAAAGGGCAAAGCTGCAAAACGCTGTCGAAAAGCTTGAAAAACTAAAAGACAAGCTCGTTATGTTTGACTGACGGTCGCAAAGAGGCAAAAATGAGAGTTGTAGACAGTACAAAAAATCTGAATTGCTTTAAGGCTACGTGGCGTTATTTCGGCGACAAGGGCATTTATCTTGTGCTCATCAATCTGTTGCCTACGTTGCTTCTGCCGTTTGTGCTGTCGCCGTCGGTGACGATGTACTATCTGTTTGATATGAAAACGATAGATACCTCAAGCATCTCGGCGCTGTTTTCGTATATGTGGTCAATGCCGTACTCGTTTTGGTATATAGGCATAATAGGTGCGGTGCTTCTGGTGTTTAGCGCAGCAATCACCTTTGGCGTGATAGACAGACATATGCGTGTGGGCGAGTTTACGATAAGCCCTAACAGAGTTAAATCAAGGCTCAATTACAACATACTTACGGCTATAAAATTTGTCATAGTTGCCATTGCAAGCTTGGAGTTTTTCAATATAGTGGCAACGCTGCTGTATTACCTGTGGGCAAACGTTTTTGCGGACTATGCCGCCAAAATGGTGTTTTCGTGCTGCACTCTTGTCATAATGGAATTGTGTATGATATTCACGATGTCGTGGTTTATACTGTGGCCTCCGTTTATGCTGCATACGGGTATGAAAACGTCGGCGGCGTTCAAAACTGCGTGGAGCAGTATGTCGGGCAGGCTGTTCAGAACTGTGTTTGCAATCCTCGTCATCGTCGTGCCGCTGCAGATAGTGATGATAATTACCGCTGCGTGCAATCTCGGCGACATATGCCGCACCGTGCTTGACGCAATATCGTATGCAATAATCGTGCCTTACTATATCACGCTGATGTACAACACCTTTTATGACATTACGGGCACCGAGCGTATGGACATCGAGGCAAAAAAGAAAAATATTTGGGCTAAGAAGTAATTTGTAGTATATCGGAGAGTAAAATGGAATTTAGAAACTCACTTACTATCCTCTTTTCACACATCGGCTACGTGCTTAAGATAATGGTGTGGATCATCATATCGCTTATCATCACGGCGGCGGTGGGCGCTGCGATACTCATTCCTCTTTGGAAGGTGCTTGCGACGTCTACGGACGCAGTTATGTGGGCGGGCGAGCTGAAAGACATATTGACCTCCGTGTGGAACGGCACCGTCAATATGCGGGTTGCGGTGTTCGATCTTGTGCCGACTGCCGTCAGCTTTGTAAAGACGCTTACGACAAATGCGGGCGCATTTACGGGGCTCGTGTTTGCGCTGATTTTTCTATATTCGCTGTACAGCTTCGTTATGGGGCTTTCCTATTACACCATAGCGGACATCATCAACAAGCTTATGGCGTCAAATCTGCGCTTCGGCTTTGCAAGCAATATGGCGATGAACTTCAAAAAGTGCTGCAAGTATTCCTTCTGCCGCCTGCTTATCACACTTCCGATAGATCTCGGTTGCTTTGTAATAGGTATATTTATCGCATACGGACTGTTCAGTGTGGCGGGATTGTTTACATTCCCGATAATGCTGATTCTCGTGATACTTTTCTGCTCGCTAAGGGCGTTGCTCTTCAGCGGCTGGCTTCCGAGGACGCTTTATCATCCGGAGGAGCGTATGTATACGAGCTTCAGCCGTGCCTTTACCTTTGTGAGGACAAATCTCGGCGGACTTTTCAAGGCGTATTTTGTCACGTTCAGTTGTGTGTATCTGCTTGCGTCGGTGCTCACAGTGCCTACGGGCGGACTTATACTTTTGGTGATGCCGTCGATATACTATTTCCTGCTCAGAGCGGTGGAGCTTGTGGGCTATTACAAGACAAAGGGCTACAGCTTTTATCTTGACGGCTCCACGGTCGTAAATACAGTGGAATACGGCTACCGTGCGCCTAATCAAGAGGAATGTAATACCTGCGAAAAACCCAACTGCGACGGCTGTCCAGTCGATGCCGGTACAAAGGACGAAGACGTAAAAGAAACGGAAAATACGGAAGCGGACAATACGGAAATAGCGGAGTGAGTTATGAGCGATTTAGACAAAAATGACAAGCCTTTAGAGGAAGAGCAAACCAAACCCGTCAAGTCGGGCGGAAAAATCAGAATGAATTTCGGCGTTGTGAAGACCGTCATTCTGGCAGTCATACTTGCAGGCGTGCTTGCGGTGTTCGGCTTGGATATAGCCATACTTGCGGGCGCCGACGGTATGACAAATAATTCGCCTGCGATTCCCGCCGTGTCTATGGTCGCAGGGCTGATAGTCGGCATAGGCTGCGTGCTGCTTTTGACAAACAGCTATTATTCCTTTAAGGAAAATGCGTTTGTGATGATGCTTGGCATATTCGGCGACAAGATCAGATATGAGGATATTTTGCTTGTGAAGCAGGATATTGTCACAAGCGAGCTGTACCTCATTGTCAACGACGTGACCAAGGGCGTGCAGGACTCGCAGATAGCTCTCAAAATCAATATATCCGCAAATAAAACGGCGGCGTTTCTTAAGGAGCTGAGAGCGCATATTCCGTCTGTGACGGTGGAGCTTTTTACAAAGCCAAAAAAGAAAAAGAAGCAGGACTAAACGTAGACGTTGTTTGATAGCAAAAACGGAGTTGAGGCGTTTAGAATAAACAAATCGGCTCCTTTTTAAAAATAGTAATAAGAGGTCGTATGGTAAAAATCGTTGATAAAGAAATGTATTATTATGACGGCAGGCTGATAGATTCTAACGAGCTTGCCTCGCTTAATGTCGCCGCAAACGACGGCACTGTTGCAGGCGAAATATTGCTTGCGCACAATACGTTGGGAAATCCCCAAAAGCTCAAAATCAGATTTGACGCTATGGCGTCGCACGACATCACGTATGTTGGAATAATACAGTCGGCAAGGGCAAGCGGGCTTGAGGAATTTCCTTTGCCATACGTGCTTACAAATTGCCACAATTCGCTGTGCGCAGTGGGCGGCACGATAAACGAGGACGACCACGTATTCGGCTTGTCCGCCGCAAAAAAGTACGGCGGAATATACGTGCCTGCAAACGTGGCCGTCATACACAGCTATATGAGAGAGAGGTTTGCGGGCTGCAAAAAAATGCTGCTTGGCAGCGACAGCCATACGAGATACGGCGCACTCGGCACTCTTGCGATAGGCGAGGGCGGACCGGAGCTTGTAAAACAACTGCTCAAACGCACTTATGACATCGATTATCCACGTATCATCGCCGTACATCTTTCGGGCAGCGTGCGCAAGGGCGTAGGTCCGCAGGACGTTGCGCTTGCGCTGATAGGCGCAGTGTTCAAAAGCGGCTTTGTAAAAAACGCCGTGCTTGAATTTGTAGGCGACGGCATAGACGGGCTTTCTGTGGAATATCGCAACGGCATAGACGTTATGACTACCGAAAGCGCTTGTTTAAGCTCCGTATGGTGCACGGACGGCAAGGTAAAAGAGTATCTTGCAAGCTACGGAAGAGAGGACGATTATATGCCGCTGTCACCGCAAAACGGCGCAAAATACGACGGCGCAATATTTATTGATTTAAACAAGGTCGAGCCTATGATAGCGCTGCCGTTTCACCCGTCAAACGTTTATAAGCTTGCAGATGTCATCGCAAATCCATACGAGATACTGTCTGAGGCGGAAAAAGCGGGCAACGAGCTGCTTGGCACGGATAATTTTAAGCTTACGGATAAGATAAAGGACGGAAAAATATGCGTGTCACAGGGCATTATCGCAGGCTGCGCAGGCGGAATTTACGACAATATTATGTGTGCGGCAAATATTCTCAAGGGTAAATCTGTGGGCAACGGTGCGTTTAGCCTCAGCATATATCCTGCATCTCAAGCTACCAATATCGCCCTTGCAAAAAACGGTGCGCTTGCAAGTCTGCTCGCAAGCGGAGCCGTGATAAAGCCATGTTTTTGCGGTCCTTGCTTCGGAGCAGGCGACGTGCCATGTAACAACGGGTTGAGTATACGCCATACTACCCGCAATTTTGAAAGACGTGAGGGCTCAAAGCCGTCCGATGGACAGATAGCGTCTGTTGCGCTTATGGACGCACGCTCTATCGCCGCAACTGCCGCAAACGGCGGGGTGCTAACAAGTGCGCTCGGCTATGATTATGACGACGGCTTCGATGCGTTTGAATTTGTGCCGTCCGTGTACGACGCACGCATTTATGACGGATACGGAAAAGCCGACAAGAGTGCGGAACTCGTCTATGGACCTAATATCACTGATATTCCTGCGCTGTCGCCTCTTAAAGATAATCTTGCAATAAAGGTGTGCAGTGTGATAAACGACAGCGTTACCACTACGGACGAGCTCATTCCGTCGGGCGAAACGTCGTCATACAGAAGCAATCCTTTGCGCCTTGCCGAGTTTGCGCTATCCCGCAAGGATCCCTTGTACGTCGCACGCAGCAAAGCCGTGCGTGACGGCAAGGATAATCTTGACGAAGCGTTGAATTCAGTGGGTTTGAATGTCGAAAACACATCTGTAGGCACCTGCATATTTGCAGTTAAACCGGGGGACGGCTCCGCAAGAGAGCAGGCGGCAAGCTGCCAGAGGTTTTTGGGCGGCTCGGCAAATATCGCAAGAGAATACGCAACAAAGCGCTATCGCTCAAACCTGATAAATTGGGGAATGCTGCCTCTTGTTGACGATAGCACCGAATACGAGCTCGGCGACGTTGTCGTCATCAAAAACGTACGAGAGGCAATATACAAGGACAAAATCGAAGCTATACTGATAAGAGAAAATAAGCATCAGATTTTGCACTTATCGATAGGCTCGCTTACGGACAGCGAAAGACAAATTTTGCTTGACGGCTGCCTGATAAACTATTATAAACGCAGTTAAATTGCACTTTAAGTCACCCGTCGGCATATTCTGTGCCGAGCGAGGTGGGTTATTAAGCTTAAAGTGTATGTCAACTTAGAAAAGATACGCTGCAATTTGCTTCGTATAAAGCGCAGCGTGGGCGTCAAGACGTTTTTTATGGTCAAGGCGGACGCCTACGGGCACGGACTGTGCGAGGTAGCTCAGGCTGTGGAGGACATTGTGGACGGCTACGGCGTGGCTGTGCTCGAGGAAGGTTTATCTCTTAGAGCCTGCGGCATAAAAAAGCCCGTTTTGCTTCTGATATGTCCGCCCGACGAGCTTATAGAGGCAATAAATCACGACCTCAGCGTTTGCATAGGGAACGAAACGCAGCTTGCTGCGCTTGAAAACGCCGTGTTGGACGGAATAATATCCGCAGACCAAGCAAAAATACATATTGCCGTGGATACGGGGATGCACCGCCTCGGCTTTGACGTCGACGCAATGGATGTTGTGCTTAAACGACTTTGCAAAATCGGCATAAGCGCAGAGGGCGTGTATTCGCATTTGCGGGTGCGATCCCAAAAGCAGATAAAAGCCTTTGACAGGGCCTGCGACATCGTAAGAGCATACTGTCCAAATGCTTTGCGGCACATAGCGTCAAGTCATTCGGCAGGCTGTAAAACGCTCAGATACGATGCCGTCCGAGTGGGGCTGTATGCTTATGAGGGCGCAATGCGCATAGAAAGCAAGGTCATTGCCGTAAGACGTGTTGCGGCAGGCGAATATGTGAGCTACGGCAGCTTTAAGCTTAGCCGTGATACGAACACTGCGGTCGTTTTCGGCGGCTATGCGGACGGCGTTCAAAGAGAGAATCCGTCGGCGGTGTATATACGTGGGCGTGAATGTAGGGTGCTCGGCAAAGTCTGTATGGATATGTGCGTTGTGGATTGCGGCGATTTTTTGCCCGATATAGGCGAAAAAGTTGTGCTTTCGGACGCAGAAAAGATAAAGAGAGTTTCAAAAATGCGCCGAAGTGTGGAATACACTGCGATGACCTGTTGGCATGGGCGCATAGAAAGGATATATGAGTATGACAAAGGAAGAAGCGAGGTTAGCCTCAAAAAAGGCGATAGCTAAGCTGTCAAGCGAGGATAAGGAGTGGGCAAGCGGCGCAATTTGCGACGCTTTGAGCGGCTTGAGCGAGTTTTGCAGGGCGCACAGCATATTTGTGTTTTTGGGCACAGATAGCGAGCCTGACACCGAAGAAACCGTAGGGCTTGCGCTTATGCTCGAGCGCACCGTCAGCGTGCCGAGGGTGCACGGCAGGGATATGGATGCGATAGTCATTTCGCCTTATACAAATTTCAAGCGCAACAGGTGGAATATCTTAGAGCCTGTCGGGGGACATAAAACGGACGATATCGACGTTGCGATAATACCTCTCGTCGCCTTTGACGGACTGAAAAGAGTTGGGCACGGCGGCGGCTATTACGACAGATTTTTGTCCGCTCACGACTGTATCAAGATAGGCGTTGCGTTTGACTGCCAAAGCGTAGAGGGGCTTTGTGCAGATGATTTTGACATACCTATGGATATCCTCATCACCGAAAAGCGGATAATTACACGCAGCGGTGAAGTATCCAACGTTTTCGGAGAAAAGCTATGAGAATTGTAGCGGGAAGATACAAGGGCAAAAACCTCATTTCGCCAAAGGGCGAGGACGTGCGCCCTACAACTACACGTATAAAGGAAACGCTGTTTAACATCCTTCAGTGCGACGTGCCGTCCGCAAGGGTGCTCGACCTGTTTGCAGGCAGCGGCTCGCTTGGCATAGAGTGCATATCGAGAGGGGCGGAGCACGTCACCTTTGTCGACAAAAGCAGAGACAGCATTGCGCTCATACGTGAAAATTTAAAGGGCATTGACGGCTATTATTCCGTGATAAACAGCGATTTCATGGCTGCGCTTAACGGGGCGGCATACAACGGCATAAAATACGACCTCATCTTTTTGGATCCGCCGTATGCGAGTGGACTCGCCGAGCTTGCCATTGACAAAATCTTTGAGTTTGATTTGCTTTCGCAATACGGCATAATCGTGTTTGAACACGGCAGCGAAAAGACTTATACGCTCACCGCAGACGGATATAAGCAGCGCACCAAAAGGATGGGCACCGTCACCGCCGAGTTTATTACACGCAAGCATATTGCGCTTATGACGGGCAGCTTCGATCCGTTTACGAGAGGGCACGAAGCCGTGCTTGACGAGGCGCTTTGCCGCTTTGACGAGGTGGTGGTCGCATGCCTTATAAACGAGGATAAAAAATATACGTTTACAAACGCTCAACGGCTTGCGCTTGTCGAGGCTGTGTGCAGAACAAAAAAGGGCGCAAGAGCTGTATTTTCGGACAAGTTTGCCGTGGAAGTTGCAAAAGAGGTGGGCGCATGTGCGCTCGTAAGAGGGATAAGAGACAATGATGACGTCGAGTATGAAAACGAAATGGCAAAATACAACAAAGAGCACGGCTATGACACCGTATTCATTCAGCCCGATTTTTACGGCGAAATAAGCTCGACAAAGGTCAAAGAGCAGCTAAAGAGCGGCGATTTTTCGTCAATTCCGCCAATAACGGTGGCTTTAATGTCGTCGGAGGAATATCAAAAACGGCTTTGCGGGGCGTAATGGTCAGCAGTAAAGTTTAGCACGCTAAAAAATGTCTTGATATACGCAGAAAAATGAAATATAATTGTACCAAAGGGAGATAAATACTATGGAAAATATCGAAATGCTCATCGGCGAGCTTGAAAGTGAAATACTAAAGGCAAAAAGAGCTACGTTCAGCACCACCGACGTTGTGGTGAACAGAGCCGTTATGTTGGACCTACTGTCACGCATAAGAGACAGCTTGCCAAATTCCATCAAAGAGGCAAACGGAATTTGTCAGAAGCGTGACGAGATAATCGCACAGGCAAACGCCTACACTGCGGAAGCGAGCAAATATGCGCAGGATATTATGGACAAGGCGGAGGAAGACGCAAAAAAGCTTGTGGAACAAAACGAGATTGTCCGCCGTGCGCAGGAATCCGCACAGGAAATGCAGCAGGAAGCGGCAGGGCACTATCAAAAAATGGACTACGACGCACGTGTGCTCGCCTTTGATTTGCTCAACGACGTAGAAAAGACTATGCGCAGTGTGCTCAAGCAGATAAACGACCGTAAAAATAAGCTTGTAAACGACTGATGACCGCAATGAAATTGCATTTAGCATGATGAAATTTCAGCGAGGTTTAAACGGAATTGCATTTGCAATTCCGTTTTGTGTAAGATGTCGCATCCGAGCAAGATTTATCTTGCGTTTGTTGCTTGCAACAAACAGGTTCAAGCCCGATGATGAAAGAAAAGCACCGATAAATCGGTGCTTTGGTGCGGTCACCGGGACTTGAACCCGGATGTCATGGACATACGCCCCTCAAACGTACGCGTCTGCCAGTTCCGCCATGACCGCTTGACAGTAGTGACATTATATGATTTTCAGCCGACATTGTCAAGAAATTTTAATAACAATAATGTAATTTTGTCAATAAAATGTCACTGCGCAAAAATTTGACATATTTTATAGTTATGAGCAAGGATGAAAAAGTTTACATTGCAAACGAATTTGCAAAAAATGTTGAAAGCATGTGTGCGCTTGACAGCAATATTGCGGCAATGCTCACTGCGCAGCTGCTTGCAGAGGGCAAAAGCAAGTGTGAATTGCAAAATATTTGCCACTTTTTGCAGCTGCTTACAACTGCTTTAAGAACATATATGCTTTAACAAGCATTTTACAATGCGCTTTTTATATAATAAAGTATCGTTTTAGTCACAATTTCAATCTTGACACAGTTTAACCATATGCAGCGAAAAAAGCTATTGCAAAGCGACACATTGTTTGATATAATGATAAATGTGTAAATGTAAATAGGAAATAGGGGAACTATGAGATCTGTTACATATGCAAAAAGGACAGAATACAAACCTATTGACATACTTTTTCGTGGTGCGGTGGACGCAAAGTCCAAAACAGGGAAGGTAGTTTTTGTCGATGCGGTCGAGGTTTTAAACGACAGATATCTTGGGCGCATGTATGCGTCAAACTATTTTGCCGTTGCCGAAAATACCGTGCGCATAAACGAACTTATCCTCGTTGCGATCGAGGAGCTTAAAAACTATCATCTCGTTATGCGTGAAAATTTTTACATTCCCGAAAAGACCGTTTACTGCATGCCCGTATCCACCCGTTTTTTGGATGATGAGGACGATTTCAAGCTTTTGCTTTCGACATTAAAGGACAACGATTACAAAAAGGGCAGCATAATACTGTCCTTTTTCGGCGTAAGCTTTGACAGGCTTTCCGCCGATGCGCAAAAGCGTTATACCCGTTTACGCAGAGCGGGCTATAAGACTGCGGTTTCACAGTTTGGCGAGGACTACAATTCGATAGATATATTTGCAGGCGTTGCGTTTGACTATCTGCGTTGCGAGGCGAGCTATTTTGACGCTACAGCGGGCAAAAAGAAACTGCTTGCTATGCTTGTGCGCTTTTGCAATGCAAACAAGATAGGTCTTGTTATGGACGGCGTTGACAGCCCTGCGCAGTATGCACGTTTTAAGCGTGCGGGCGTAAAAATCGTGACGGGCAATGCGGTGTCGAAGCTGTCGCAGTGGGTGACAAACAGCTTTTTAGGTTTGCCAGAGCTTGACAAGGAAAAGAAGATTGCTTATATGGCAAAGCTGCAAAAGGAGCTTGACGCAAACGAGCGTGCCGAAAATGCGGAATTTGAAAAGCTCCGCAAGCTTGCGCTTGACAAGGCAAAGACGACCGCCGTTGAGCAGATAATGCCGTCAAATCCACGTCCGCAGCTTGAAAAATCGCCGTATCGGATAAGGCTTGAAAGGCAAAAGCAGCTTGCGAGCGAATGTGCGATCGCAAGGCTGAAGGCAATTAAAATGCTTGCCGAGGAGCGAGGCGACGACGAGGAAGAATTACTTTATAAAATAAACGAGCACGAAAATGCGGACATAAACGAAGCCGCCGAAGCGGAGCAACCCGAACAGCAGCCCGTCATACGCACCGACGTCAACGGAAACGCTTACGTTACAAAGGGCGAGAGCGGCGTGCCTGCACCGGCGAAGCCGCAGAATACCCAAAAGAAGACGGTCACTGCAGATTTAAATGCAGAGGCAAGGTTGCTTGACGAATACCGTACGGACGGCTTATTTGACGAGCTTGGCAGCGGCGAGGGCTTCAGAGGCTTTGGCGTGTCTATGCACATTGAGACCGATGAGGACGACGCACCGCCGCTTGTAGGCAGTTACAACGAAAACGGACAGTGGGTAGACAGCGACGGCAACGTTTTTGACGGCTACTTTGACGAGAACGGCAAGTGGATCGAATATGAGAAGCTCGATCTTGCGACAGAGGGACACTACAACGAATACGGTCAGTGGGTGGACGCAGAGGGCGTTGTCTATGACGGTTATTTTGACGAGGAAGGCAAGTGGATAGACTACACCTTTGCCGACCAAAACGGCGAAACCGTCGACAACGGATACTTTGATACGAAGATAGGCAAATGGGTGGCGTTTGGCTACTTTGACGGCAAAGGCGCATACCACCGTTTTTAAGAATATAAAAGCATATATTATATCAATATATAGGACAACTTTATGAGCGATGATTTAGACGAAATCAAAATAGAGGACCTGCCTCAAACAGAGGACAGCGCCGAGGCGTCTGCGGAGAATGCGGACGCAGTTTCGTCTATGTCTGAGGAGCCCGAAACAAACGAAGCTCAAGCCGACGAAGAGACCGAGCAGGAGGAACATAACGAGCAGCCCGAGCCCGCAGCGGAACAGCCTGCGCCTACGGAGGAAACCTCTTCTGAAACACATTCAGAAAAGCCGACCGAGGCGGCAAAGCCTGAGCCAACTAAAAAGCCCGAGCCTGTCAAGAAGCCCGAGGCGGAAAAACCTGCCGAGAAGCCTGCTGATAAACCTGCAGACGGCTCAAAGCCTGCGGACAAACCCGCAGACGGCAAGCCTAAAAAGCCGTCAAAGGCGGATAAAAAAGAGGCAAGCGCCAAAAAGAAGCAGAAGGCAAAGCTCAAAAAGGAATGGGAAGACTCTATCGTCGCTTCAAAGCGTGTCAAGCGTGAGGAGATACGCCGCAAGGTCAAGCGTGCTACGGTAGTGCTGCTTGTGTTTGCGCTTGTCGTGACGTCCGTCGTTTACGTGATGTTGCTGTTTATGCAGGAAAACAACGTGCGTATCACCGCCAGCAACAGAGGGCAGGACGCATCCATCGCTCTTTCTATGGACAACAAAATGTGGACGCCTTATCTCAATGCAAGCGGTCCGAGCGATATCTGGAACGTGAGCTACAGCCCCGAGTATAATATGGAAAAGATAGACACCGTTGACGACGTGCGTAATATGCTTAATGCGGCTTCTGTATCTGTGGGCGAAAAGAACGGTCAAAATTTCATCCGATTTGTGTTTATGGTCAAAAACTCGGGCAAGTACGATTCCAACCTGTCCTACGAGATGACGCTCGAATATGATAAACACGGCTTGCAAAATTCGGTGAGAGTGATGTGGGGCGAGAGCTACAAGAGCGACGAGCTCGCAGAGGACGCTGTAAATACAACCGTCGACGTCTATGCCGCACGCTCCAACAATCCACGTCTTGCGGGCACAAACATAAATATCGGCAACTCTGCCGAGGACGGATATCTCGAGTATGTCGCATATCCGTCGCAGTCAAATGACGAAGCATATCTGCTTACTGATTTTGAAAGCACCTTTGACAACCCTGCCGTATATGATAAAGCAGTTGAAAACGGCTACTTTGCAACGCAACCGTTTTTAAACGACAACTTTGTCTTCCAACGTCACAGTGTGCTGCCCGTTGGCGAGATAATGTACTGCTATGTCTGCATATGGGTTGAGGGCAGTGACTTCGACTGTAAGGATACAGCCCTTGGCGGCTATGTCAAAATGGGCATAAACTTTGTAGCATATTAAAATTGCGCCGAATGTTACACCTCGCCTTGCTCGGTACGCAAAATCGCATAAATGCGAGTTTTGCTGTAAGCGCAACCGCCTGTCGCAGTATGCGACGTAAGGTGCAAAAGCATATAGAGAAAGCTGTTGCGAAGCTTAGAACAGCGCTCGCAACGGCGAGCGCAAAACCACACTATGTTACTGCCCTTAGAAAGTATAATGTGTAAAGCATACCATATTATGGCTCCCCTTAGTAAGGGGAGCTCCGCAAAGCGTAAGCGGAGCGGTGAGGGGATTGCCACCAAACAAGGTAAAACAAGCGAATGAAGATTGAGCGAGATGACCTATAACAATTTACGGGGAAATGTGTAGCGCAGTTTTAGTTTGTGCGGTAGTAGCGAGAAAATCAAGTCAGGGCTTAGACAATGCTTGCTTACAAGCGTTGTTGTGCTAAAGACGCTGATTTTCGAAGCGTGTGGATAAGTGTATATACTAAAACATAAATTTTGTAAAACACTTGTACGATAATAGAAATATTTTGCAAAATAATCGACATATTTGCAAAATTGTATCTTGACACTGCATACAATAAGCTATACAATGTGTATAGTATCTGTGGTAAACGTTTTATTGGCCCACAAACGGCAGATGGCTTTCTGTCGCATATGCGTTAGTTTGAAAAACTACCTCAAAAGAGGTATTTATAAAAGGAGAAGATTATGAAAAAGAAAGGGTTGATTATATCAACAGTCGTCATGGTCGTTGTGCTGATTGCGTCACTGACAACAGCAACGTATGCATGGTTCTCATCCTCTGCAACGGCAACCGTGTCAAACATCACAATGAATGTCGGCGCTGCAACGTCCGTACAAATCGGTCTTGGCACAGGTACTGCTGCAACAGGTTATCACTACGGTGACAATGCCTCTTATACAAAAGACGGTGGTTGGACTGCAGCTAACACAGGTCTTGGTATCAGCATCAACACAGGTTTGTCTATGGATATCACAGCAGGTGTTGGTTCCGGTACGGAAAATACCGATGAAGCAACTAAAGCTGACAAGCCTTATTTGATGGATGCAACCTATGATGCAACACACACATTATATAAAGGTTCCGGCGACTTCCCGAATGGCGATAATACAGATAAGCTTACTGGTATTACACCTGCTATCGTTAATGCTGAAGGTCAAACTGATACAAATGTTGGTAAGACGGACGTTGTCTTCCTCCAAATGGGTATCAGACCTGCACAGGCTGACGTATTCGGCACATATTGCCAAATCGTTGTAACTCCCGACAGTGAATTTGTCGGTATGGCAGCTGCTCTTCATTTTGAAATCACAGTCGGCACTGGTGATACAGCAAAGACTTGGTCAGGCGATTTGCTTAAGGACGTAAAATTTGACACAGCAACTCCCGCTGAACCCTATAAGTATTTCTTTATGATAGATCCCGCTCAAGCAACTGCTTTGGGTTATGGTGATGCTGGTACTATTACGCAATTCTCTATCAGATTCTTCGTGTCTGGTTATGATACCGACTGCTGCAATGCTGCAACAGGTAGAGGCGCAACTATAAGCATAAACTTTGGCGGAGCAGATCAAGCAAGCACAGTTCCT
Source organism: uncultured Christensenella sp. (assembly GCA_910584155.1). Lineage (GTDB taxonomy): Bacteria > Bacillota > Clostridia > Christensenellales > CAG-917 > CAG-475. Next base: position 136,082 of record CAJTYG010000007.1, read on the forward strand.
ACAGTGGGTGCTGATGGCAAAGCAATCGGTACACAACTTACTTTTTGAGCATAATTAGTACAATCTAATTGACAATCACAAAAAGGCAACGCATTGCGTTGCCTTTTCAATTTGCATTGAGCAAGAGCAAAAGTGTTGCGCTTCATTTGACAATTCATCATTTATCAATTTTGCTTGCCGCTTATTGTTGAGTCATTTTAATGCACTAATAAATCTTGATACTTATATATTTTATTTTTACACATCATTGTGATTTTTCTCAAAAAGCTAACACACTATGGCTGCCCTTAGCAAGGCACAATGTGTAAAGCAAACCAATCTATGGCTCCCCTTAGTAAGGGGAGCTCTGCATAGCGTAAGCGGAGCGGTGAGGGGATTGTTTTTACAAGGACAATATTATATTCATTATATCGGCATTACTATGAGCAAAGTATAATTGCAATAATCATTACACCGTCCGTCTTGCGAGGTAAAGATAAGCACACGAAGTGTGTCACATCCCCTCAGTCTGCTACGCAGCCAGCTCCCCTTA
>CAJTYG010000008.1:0-14279 GCA_910584155.1 uncultured Christensenella sp.
CTCGGACTTGCGTGTTACGGTTTTGGGCGGCTCACTATCTTCAACTTCAAACGGCCAGACTTCCGGTTGTGGCACAGGTATCATTCCGTCTACGCTTTCTTTTATAGAACGCACGGAAACGGAGGAGTCCGTAGTAGTTTCAACAACGAACTCCTCGTCCTTTTCCTTATGCCTTTTCCCTGTCGGTCTCTCTGTATACGGTATCGCTATGTAGTGAGAACCGTCATAATAAATTTTGGCATTCGGATACATCAGCCCACCGCCTTCGTCTGCTCGTACAGCGCATTTACGAAATAACTGTTTTGCAGTTTCAATTCTTCAACAGTTGCACGCTCCGTCGCTTACTCTCGGTAATCGTTCAAACCCACGTCGGTACGCAATGCCATTTCATTGAAATAGTCTGAAAAACAATCCGTAGAGAAACGGGAACGGTATATCTTTCCGCTCATAAGGTAGTACACTTTCAGATCCGCTTTGCTGTCCATTGTGCCACGCTCTTTTTCTATGCCCAGCTCGCTATATCCGTACTCATTGTATATCCGCATGTTGTACGCAAAGAGTTTCGCCACTATGGTTTTGAGAATATGTACAATGAGCGTATTATCCCCACGTCTGAATCGCATATCGTAGTACATTCCTCTGAACTTGTTAAACGCCCATTCGCAGACTTTGTTTTCTAACTTATAGCACGGCAGCGCAAGTTTCATTTCACTGCTGGACACTATCGTGAGTATATCCGCAAGGTCTCTTGCATCCGCTCCCCAGCTCTCCGGTCTTTGCTCGTCCGTGAACACCTTAATGAACGGGAAATTGTCTACTGTTGCGCTATGCCTGCACATCTTGAGCCACGAGTTGAATAGGTCATTCTTTTGATTGGTCTCATCTCTATTTTTCTTTACCTCTTTAAGCTCAAGGTTATTTCCACGCTCCTTACCTACCTCTGTTATGACTACAACGCCGAACTCAAACGAACCGCTGTTCTTGTTGTTCTCGATAAGTTTCTTGCCGAGTCTTAATACATCAAAGTCCAATATATGAGAATGCCTGCTTAGTGCCGTAAGGTCGTCACCGAAGAAATCTGCGTACCACAGCGGGAAATTGCCTTTGTCCATCAGCTCATCGTCAACACGGATAGCGTAATTGCTAACTATAAGACTGCTTTCTATAACGTAGATGAAATACAGTTGGGCATACGTTTCCATAACGTCCCAGATGTTCTCAACCTTCAGCTTATCCGAGTATGTATATCCGTAACGCTCATAGTCATAGCCATAGAGTTGCCCGCCGTTATGCGTTTTCTCGAACCTCGCTCGCTTCTTGCGTACCCATTTCTTTGTACTTGCAAGATTGTACACAACTCCGTACTCCATACACTTGCGCATTTCCATCTCGAACGCTATCCACGGAAAGTGCGGAAATTTAAGATCTTGTTTATAGAGGCGCTCATATGCTTCACGGCGGAACATTACCTCTTGAGATAACGCCATATCCGTGATAGCCGTAGTCTTTTTCTTGCCCATACTTCCGCAGGACATTGAAACTATAGGTAACTCGTTTATAAACCCGCAATTCATGCGCTCCATATGTTCGAGCCTGTCTTTTCCAACCCGTTTCCTCCACCTGTCCCACGCAATGAAAAGAACAGGGAAAACCGTCCACCACATTGTTTTGATAAACCCTTTAACGTCTAACCACAGCTTCACGATCTGCGTAGGGATATTAGCAAAGTCGTAGGACACGGCAAAGTACAGGTAGTACGCTATAAACTCTAAAAGCACCGTGAACAGATTGAAGCTCATAAGCCAGATAAACAACCAAAGAATTATGAGCCATTTATTGTCTTTGAGAAACGCCGTAAAGTCCCGTATAAAATGCTTTGTAGGTTGATACGTCCACTTGCTTATTTCCTTGAAAACCAGTAGCGGAAGCGTGTCCTTATTGTGTCTTTTGTTACTGCGCATATACATACGTTTTACGACTATTACAACGCATAAGATAAATGGAAGAATAAGTATCAGTATCTTGCAGATTTTCTCCAAACTTAACACCGTATATCTGCACCAATTCAGGAAGTTATCCATACTGAAAAACACAGACCAAAACGACACTACGTTCGTGCCTATTTCTCCCGTCGTAGGTAAAGAGCCTACGTCTGAATTGTATATGGGAGACTTGTTTATAACGCTTGCATTTAAGTCCGCCGAGATATTGAACAGTTTGCAGAAATAGTATTTTATTGAGTTGAAACAATCTGTTAAACTCTCGTATATGCGCAGATATGAGTTTCGGAAGCAGAACACGCCGAGCAAAATAAAGCCCGCCGTTATCGCTATTCCGAGGAATAAAAACAATACTTTTTTCTTCCTCGTCATAACGCCGCCTCCAACATTTGTGCAGTGTAAATCACGTAGGAAATAAGGAGTACAACAGCTATTATGGATACGGTAATAATGGACATCTTAATAAATTTGATTATCGTTTTCTTCATAGTCATTTTCCTCCTTTTTTCGTTTACTGTTTTTCGCTCTTTTAATGCCTTTTCCTGCTGCCTTAAACGGCACAGAAATGACTGTTCCAACAAACTGTAATATCGTTGATAAAAGCGGTGAAAGCACGCACAACAAAACGATGAGCAGTATTACGGCTAACGCTATTAGAAGCCCTTTGCCTCTGTCGTTCAGCTCGACGTTTGTTTCCGTATCGTTTATGGGTTTATTGCTTCCCGTTTGCTTGTTGTCTATGACTCCGAGATTGTACGTTACTCCGTCTGTAATGAATTTCAAGCGTAGTATCGTCACGTCCCCGACAAACGTGCAGCGTTCTCTGTCATACCTTGCCACACACGTTTGTCCGATGTAGTCATTGACTCGAGTGTACTCATACTCTGTTTCCGCAAAACGTAAAACCCACTTCTTGTTTTTAAGAGCCTGCTTGCCTTCGTCCGTTAATTTTGAAGCAACTTTTACGTCTAATACCGCACCCGAATAAACGGTCTGTTCCAAGTCCACACTTGCAACAAACTCGTCTATGCTTTGTATTCTGTCCCAGCTGTAACTACCTGCGAATAATCCACCGCCCGTATAATGCACGGTATCGTCGCTTTCCGAAAGCGTCTTCGTCTTTTGCTCTTTGTCACCCCAAGTTATACCGGGGTGCAGTGCGCCTTCCATATCGTTCCAATAAGTCTGCTGCACCCAAGCGACATCCGCTTCTACAAGTTTGTCTATAGGCTTGTTGGTATCGAATGCGACGAAATGGCTGTCACAAGCGCCCTTAGACCAAAACGCAAATCCGTCCGGATACCGCACTAACCCTACGAACTTATCCGTAATCTCAATAGTTTCAATGTCCACAGTTGCCGTAACAGGATTGCCGTTGATAGTTGAAAAACGATATTCTTTGCTAACATTGAACGGCACTTCCGACACGGTATTTCCGTGTTCGGCGTCCTTATCCCCGTACTCTTTGTTAAACGGTCTGTAAATGGACGTAACACCGTAATATCTCGCTTCTGCATTAGATACCGTTATCCCATCTACGACGTACTTGAAGAAAACTCCGCTTGAATTTATGTACTTCAATTTATAGTTAATCGGTCTTATATCTGCTTGAGGATTTGTAGACACGTTTATAGAACTTGCACGCATGTCTTTCTTTCCGCACGGCTGATATACATAAACGAACAATTCCTTATCCGAGCTCTCGGCAAGTTGTATGATTTTTAGGGAATAATCTGTTGCTACTACGGGATAGTTTTTGACATCAAACATGCTGTCTTTTTTGAGATCTGCGAGAATGTCCGAATATTCTGCTCCACTCGCTGCAAAAGCCACATTTGCAACACTCTGCACACTCATAATGAATGTGCAGAGTGCGAGGAACAGAGCAAGTACCACTATGCTTTTCCTTTGGAGCGTTTTCAAAACACTATTTCCTCCGGATCAAGCGTTACTCCGTACACCGTATTCGGAACACGGAAGTTAATAGTGACGGTGGCTTCGTCGTAATTTTTGATAACGAGCGACAACATATCTTCCTCGCTGTTTATTGCGTTTACGTCATAGCGGATAGTTTTATCCGGATACTGCGCTTTGAGAATGTATTCCAGATTGCCTTTGGCATTTAGCGTTACGGTATTTCCGTCTCTCACTATCTCAAAAGCATTAGTTAGGTCCTGTTCGTCCGCAAACGATTTTGTTTCGTTGTCTACAGTAAATTCAAAGTCTATGCCTGCTTTGGGAATGACGGAAACGATATATCCCTTGTCCTGCTTGTTAGGGTTAGCGTCCTTCACGTTGATAACGATATTTTCTTTGCCGCCTACGATATATCCGCCTGCGGAGGAAGCAACCTTCTCGCCGTTCACTTCAACGTAGAAGGTACTAAAATCTTCCGTAAAGTTGTTGATAAAGAACGCTATACAGCCTATGGCAGCGACAACGCCCAACAGTAGCACTATGCCTACTATGACTTTTATCACTCCGTTACTTTGTTTAACCTTGCCCATAGCGGTATCCTCGTCAAAAAGTGATAGTCGTTTGGGTTAAAGAAACAGAGCTTACATTATCCGCAATGAAACACTTGTATTGCGCCGAAAAGCCGAGCGTTCTATGAGATACCGTTATGAGAAAATAGGGTTTATTTCCTGCGCTATCCACCTGCGACTCATAATACTTGTTCTTCCAAGTTGTGGTTTCTCCAAGTCCTTCTGGATGAGATATCTCACTTGACTCAAAGTAGGACATATATGATGCCTTTGCGGTAATAACAAGGTTTCCGTTTGTACACGTTGCGGTTATCAACTTAGCTTTTATGCTATCCAAAGATACGGTAGTGTCGTGATTGTTCCACCCCTGTCCTCTTCCTGACTGCACAAATGTCCCCGTAGTGATATTGCCTATACCTTGCACCGTGATTGTATAATCATTAAACGAAGTCCCGACATCGTGAAAGATATTATCCAAGTTGAGCTTGCAAGTATAAGACTGCCCCGTGTAGAGAGTATCCACGCTGTCTTTACCAAGATTGTATTTGGTTACTCCGCTCGGACTTGCAATCGTCATCGAGGTAGGTTTGCCGTCATAGGTGATAGTGCACGTTGCTTTTTTGTTGCCTTGACGGGTTGTACATTCCAATATTGCATTACTGCCTCTAAATGATTTATAGCAGTTTATCTTTACCGTTAATGCGTTTTGCGTACTCTCGTCTACGAGCAAATAGTCTGAAATACTTTTCGCTTTAAGCGCCGCATTATCCGCCCATTTCAATGTCCAAGTGACATATTTATCCGTCACGCTTTCGGGCAGAATTGTAGCAGTGACATACTGCGAAACATAGTTGGTGTTATCCGCAGCAGTCACCGCAACAGCTTCACCCATAGTGAGCATAATGCCGTTCTCTTCAACCGTTTCTACGCCGAGTACAGGTTCGGTAGGTTGAACAGTTTCTCTGTCGGGTTCTGCAGAATTTCTTTGACCGATACACATCACGAATGATGCGGTTGACGTGGCAAAAATGAGTATAATTGCAATAAACACAACTATCCATTTTGCCGTGTCTTTTTTGATATGATTATGTAAATTTTGTTCCATAGTTTTAATTCTCCTATAATTGTATTTTTCATTAAAGTGCGGCTTTATTTAATCTAAAACCGCACTTTATCTGTTGATTGAGTTATCCAAGCAACATATCGAGTAGCGCTTTATCAGACTGTCTGAACGGCTTTATCTGGCACTCATATACCTTGCCGTCCTCGTCCGTACTGCGCACGCCGTAGCGATTGCCGGAATACGTTACCTTGCCCGTTTTCTCGTCCTTCATCTCGAATGGAGTCACGACAAGTTCAGCCTGCATTTCGTCCCCGAACACTATGTCCAAGACGGTGTAACCTCCGAAGTCCGGCACGGAAATTGCGACCTTTACCTCACGTCCACGCAACGTGCCTTTTACGAAATACGAGTAAAAAGACTTGTCCTTTTTTGTTACGAGCTCACGTTCTACAAACATTTTTCCCATAGCCTATTCCTCCTTAATTTTTCTTCCCGATAGTACGGGAAATCTTTGCGGCTTCCTCTTTGGTTTTGCCTTCGTTTCTCGCTTTCTGATACTTGAACTGTCCTGCGTGATCCGACTGACAAAGCAGATATCCGGAGCGGAGACCTTTTTCATATTCCGTGAGTTCCTGTCCTACTTTTGGACCGCCCATATGCACGGAGTTTTTGCGTTCTGCCGCATAGCTTGCGGCACGCTTTCTCGGAGAAAACCACTTACGGATTCTCTCACCAAGCGTTTCTTTTTTTGTTTCTTTTGCCATAAATTTTTAATTCCTTTGCCCGTGTTACCGATAGCGCAGCGTGTATATTTGTGGTTGCCCGTTCTGCCGTTAGCTAAGCGTTTGAGTTTTTTTATTAAGTTGTACTTTTGCAATCTCAAACTGCCGATATATGAAACATCCCGTTTCTTGCGACTGTTACGGAAGGTGGCCACCATACTGAATTCAGTCCGCAATTACTGCCGATATTTTCACGGCTCGCTTGTGATTGTGCTTATATTCTTTTTGCTTATCCGTGCAGATTTTGCACTAATTTAGAAATTGTTTTGAAAATTTCGGCATGCTTTCTTGACGATGATTATAATTATGATGTTTAATTAAAGAGAGAGAATAGTAAATTTCATAAAATGCACGGGAATTGAAATCTTTTATATCAATTATTATCAATATACTGACAATCTTTTGCTGTAAACATTTCAATTTGGCTTGATTTATTGAAATTTGTGTGATAGATTATTATTAATTAAACTTATTAAGGAGTTTATCAATGAGCATAGTAAATACCGAAAACATATTAAATTTACTCTTCTCCTATAATCCTTGGTGGCAAACTGGAATTATTAAAAAAGAGTTTGATAAGCCAATGCGAAGATTTGCATATTATGAAGCCGAACATACGCTGATGCATCCAGATATAAGAAGAACAGTTATTCTTTGCGGAGCACGTCGCACAGGTAAAACGACTGTTATGTATCAACTTATTAACAGTTTACTTAATAGTGGCGTTCCACAAAAAAATATACTATTCATTTCCTTTGATCATCCTTTGCTAAAGTTATGCACTATTGAGGCTGTTATGGAAATCTATCGCACTAATGTTTCTTCCGATGAAAACATATTCTGCTTTTTCGATGAAATACAATATGCTACAGATTGGAATAATTGGCTTAAAATATTGTATGACACAAACCCAAATATGCATATCGTTGCTACTGGCTCGGCAAGTCCCGTAATTACTGATAAGGTTTCGGAGAGCGGTCTTGGCAGATGGAGAATCATTCATGTGCCTACTTTGTCGTTTTTTGAATATTGCGAATTACTTGGTATTAATGTCAACGGATTGCCCTCTAATATAAAACCCACGCAAATGTATCTGCGTTCTTTGCAAGAACAAACCGATATATTCAACAAATTATCTATGTTACAAGTGCATTTCATTCGTTATCTGCAAGTTGGCGGATTCCCAGAACTCGCTTTGAGCTCAGATGATATTTATGCGCAAAGGACGCTACGTGAAGATATCGTGGATAAAGCATTAAAAAGAGACTTGCCCGCAATTTATGGCATACGAAATATAAATGATATAGAGAAAATATTCCTCTATTTATGCTATAACTCATCAAATATAATAAATGTGCAAACCATCACAAAAGAAATGGAAGGCGTTAGCAGAAATACCGTTGAAAAATATATCGATTATCTCGAAAGTGCAAATTTGATTTATATTAGTCCTTTACTTAATGTTGGAACTAAACAGATTCTTAAAGCACAAAACAAAATATATATCGCCGACGCCGCAATGCGCAATGCCGTACTTATGAAAGACGATATCACAGATCAACCAGATGAGTTGGGCATCGTTGCCGAAACAGCAGTATACAAACACATAAAAGCATTTTATTATGACGACGCAACAAATATCGGATATTATCGGGGAGGCAACAAAAATAAAGAAATAGATATAGTTGTACAATCAGAACGGTTCAGACCCATTCTAATAGAAGTCAAATATCGGGATCAAGCAAAAATAAATGAAACAGATGCAATAGTTGAATTAGCAAACGAAAATTATCCAAATCTTGTTATAACAAAAAGGGCGAATGATTTTGGAGAATGCAAATATGGAACAAAACGCATATATAGAATACCTGCTCCTGCATTCTTATATTTATTAGGATTTGTAGAACAACAAAAAAATAAATAATACTCGGGTGATAGCGATAATGCTATCACCCTTTCAAAACTAATCTAAATTATTTTGCAAATAGCTAACCAGCTTGTCATTGAGGTCTCTGATATAAGGTCTTGCATAACCCCATTCTTCTGCCAGCGCAGTTTGCGAGTTATTTTGGATATAAAGAGAAACATAAAGGGCATAAAGTTGTGCCGGAGCATTCTGCATAGCGTTGTTATAGCGGTCTACCATTTGCAAAACGCCAATAGGCTTGACGTATTTAGCACCTTGCTCAAACACCTTTTGTAGCGAATAGTAATATCTGATGTCTTTCAAATCCTCTCGTATTTGGTTGTCCGTTGTCATGTTCTGCTCCTCTTTCCGAATTTTGCTATTATCTGTTGCAATATCTCTTTACGGTCGTCACTGACGGTGCTTATCATTTCTTCCAACAAACTTTGTTGCTCGGCACTTAGGTACTGTTTGCCAATAAAGTAATCGTTTGCGACATACACGCCACCGCCGTATCTGCCCGTCTGTGTATAAATGGGGTAATTAAGTGAAAGCTCGAGAATGTCACGGCGTATAGTGCTTTCGTTGACGTTAAATTCAAAAGCCAAGTTTTCAATCTTGTCACTGCGACGTGTACACAATGCTTCAAGTATTGCTTGCCGACGTTCCGACGCTTTCACTTAATCACCTCCTTTGCCTTTGTTGGCTTTATTTTTTCTGCTAATCCGTGCAGGTTTTGCACGAATTAAAAATAAAATTCGAAATTTTTTGATAGAAAAAACGCCTTGACTCACAGAAATCCATTTAGGATTTACTGCTCGCCAAGACGTTTATGTCTTGCTCTGACACCCGAAGGTGTTTCACGAACACTTATCTATATCGTATAGGGCAAGGATTTACCCGAACATTATTTCAGTTCAACCGTACCGTGCTTTATAGACGTAAATTATTCAGTTGGCATTTGCATACAACTTTATGGTTGTTTCTTTTGGGTTGCGACGTTTGCTGAAAATAATCGATCCGCATTTTTTGCACATTATTCTCACGCTTCCGTCTGCATCTTTGTAACCTACAACTTTATGTCCGCAGTTCGGACAGTACAGTTGCACAGGCGCAAGATTAGAAAAATCCATAGTCTTTCTACCTCCTTTTCCCATAGATACGAAATCTTTATATTTAACTTGCTGCCATTGTCAGGTTGGGAAATCCCGAGCGAGAGCGGTTATCATTCGTATCCTTATATATAGTAAGTAAGAGCGGGGTTATAAAAGGTTCTTAAATACCTTAACCGCTATTCCTTGTATATCTATTTCCTTATAAAACATATCTTGCATTTCGTCATTTTCAGGGTGCAGACGGATACGCTTATGCTTGCGATCTAAATAGTATCGCTTTAATGTCGCTTCGCTACCGTCTACCAACGCAACGACTATCTGTCCTTCCTCGGCAGTGTCCTGTTGACGTACTACAACCAAATCTCCATCCTTTATGCCGGCATTTATCATACTATCGCCTTTCGCCCGTAAAATGAAGAAGTTTCCGTTGCCTAAAAGGTTAGCAGACATCGTTACGTAGTATTCAATGTTTTGCTCCGCCAAAATAGGAGTGCCGCAAGCAATATCACCAACAACGGGATATTCGGACATCTCTCGGTCGTACTTATTTGTAATTTCTGTCTTAAAAGCACCGTATCTACTTGTACGCTCCAAAAGCCCTCTTTCCATTAGCACATTCACATATCTACATGCAGTTGCTTTACTGATACCAAGTTTTTCCGCAATCTTATCCATTGTAGGAGACTCTCTATATTGCATATAGTAGTCGTTAATAATATCGAGAATAGCGTTGATTGTTTTCTCATTTTTCACTTGCATAACAACCGTATCCTTTTGTCAAAATGAAATTCGTGTTTCATATTGTTATATTCATTATACACATACAAAAAAAGAAGTCAAAGAAATATTATAGGAAATTTATGAAAATTTGTACCATGTGACAATAACGGTACTTCAAACACACATTTTGTATTTTAAGACTTAAAAAACCTTATTCGCCTATTTCTGCCAATATTGAATTTATTTGCTCAAACGTACTTATTGCTTTATCAAAATTTTGTCGTTCATCTGTATATAACAAATTAATATGGAGTTTCTCATATACTTCTTTAATAGATCTATCCTCAAATTGAGTTCGCCAACCGTTAAAATCATATAAACCTGTAGGATTGTATGCAGGATTTATATTGCGCTTTTCAAGATATATCGAATCCGTATCTTTCGTTAATCGGACTATACGTTTTAAGTCTTCTTTATTACTTATAAATGAGTGGATTTCGGACATATCAAAGAGTCGCACCACATCATAGATATGACGCACTTTGTTACCGAGAGTACCGCAAAGGGCATGGCGTTTTACTGACATTATCTTATCAACAAAAGTACGCTCTATTGCCAATGTATTTACTTCCACATCGGTCAACTCAAATTTCTTTATAACTTCTTCCATGTTGCGATATTGCAAATATGAATGTATATAACTTTTTAATATCCTTTTGCCATAAGGATCTGGGCGAACGCTACTTCCTATTTCCAGTTTTACCGAGTGCTCCTGCGTATCGAACCAAACTTTTCTGCTTTTATTGCGTGCATTGCCCTCGCCCTTGATTTTCTCAATATTTGCGCCGACAGTCATTATCGAAATAAGTTGCTTAATCTCTTTTTCACAGGTTTTATCATCTTCGTCCATACCAAGGTATGTTAAATCTATATCCTCGGAAAATCTCTCGATGGAACCGGGATAACATTTACTTAGCGAAGTTCCGCCTTTAAAAACACATCTATTGTTATAGTCACTTTGGGAAAGTCGCTTCAACATTAAAACTATATAGTAATCCCGTTTTATCGCTGCAATAGGTAAATGTATCCATTGTGCCGTCAAAATGGACAGTGCTTCAAAATCTTCATTATAATTGTGCAAGATCATATATTTGCTCCATTGTCGGATATTTATATGTCGACGATTCGGATAAATACTTTTTGAGATTATTCTTAACGCCGATACTTGATAAGATATGTTGCATAAACGCTATTGTGCTTTTTGAATATCTCATTTGCTCTATCACTTTATTTACGATCATTTCATTGTATTGTTCTGCAAACTGATTACAAAACAATACAAACGCTTTGTAATTCAAGTCCTGTATATTATAGAAATTCTTTAATATTTCTAGCATTCTTACAGTCGTTATTTCTTCATCAGTAAATTGTAAATTGCATTTTTCTATGCTTATATTGGCAATTGTTCTGCTGAACTGCTTTATCATATTTGAATAGACCTCAACACGTTTCGCAATTTGAGTGCTTATATTCAATTCATTGTACAAGTAATATCCGATAACAACCCCCTTGTTTTCACCGACAAACTCTTTAAGCATCTCCTGTTCCGAAGGGAAAACAATGCCATACTTTGTTGTGTTCGGGCGACAATACGTACCTTTTGCCACTCTGATAAGATATCCGTTAACGACATATCGCTCTATATTTTTAGTAAATGCAGAAAAGCTCATATTCTCGGCAAATCGTGATTCATATAATTCACCGATATCAATGAGTTGATTAACGAGATATTCGCTTATTATTTTTTTTAGTTCCTCTGTCTGTTTCATAATCACTATTATTATGCGCAAAAAAATTAATAAATGTCAAGTTTTTTTGAAATTTACTTGATATTTCTTACTTGAACAGTTTATTTGTCTTTCTCGGCCGTAGCATAATCGGCAATTCATTTCTTCACAAGGCTCGAAAATATGACCTATTTGATTTTTATGCTACACACATATTTTCTCGTCGTTTCCCTTTTTCCTTGTTCGCCCTGCCTTGCCGATTATTTCGTCCTTGTCGAAAGACAAATAAAAAACAGAGGTGAACAATGGACAAAGAATATCAATTTGCTTTCAGTAAACCTACATAATACTTCCGCCAACGGCAAAAATACTTTGATTTACCTCAAAAAACGGATTTTCACCTACTCGCATATTACACCACATTTATGTTAGTGTGCTTGCAGAAAGTTAATCAAGAAAATGAAAATTACTTTCTGAAATAAAAAAAGGAGGATATAGCTAATGTTGAGAAGTATTAACAAAGCCTTTGAAGAAATCAAGGCACAAGATCCAGATACGTCGATAACTGTCCACACCATCCGTGTTTGGTGTCAAGAACACAAAATCAAATTCTTGATGGCTGGCAAAAGGACTCTTGTTGATTTGGAAAGTCTGCTCGCTTATATCGGGCAAAATAAATAAGGAGATATTATGGCATATTTCAAAATAACGCCGAACAAAGACGGAAAGTTACAAGCACGTATTCAAGTCAGCGGTAAGGATATTAACACAGGCAAAAATAGACTGTTTGTAAAAACCGTCAAAAATGTAAACAATCTGACTGAAGCGAAGTTCAGAAAGTTTGTTGAGAAAGAGAGTATTGCCTTTGAAGAGGACGTCAAACAAGCATACAAAGATCACACCGAAGTATTAAGGACCAAGGTCTTGACATTTCCGGAGCTTATGCAAGAATGGAAAGCCTCTGTAAAGGCAAATTACTCTATTAATTACTATTCTCGCATATGCGACTTAGAAAAGAGTTTTATGCTGTTTTTAGAGCAACGCAAACTGGTAAACAAGCCTATTTCCGAGATTACAGTTAGAGACATACAAATGTATCTAAATTCATTTACAGGATACGGTTACGCAATACCTACTGCAAAAATAATAAAGCCACTGCCAGAAAAAGTAAGTTTTCGAGAGTTAGACAGGCAAAAAATAATTACAAGGTGTTCATCGTATAGAATGAATGCGCAAGGGTGCAATATCTTAAAAGAAACCGCTATTAAAATTTGTGAATACTACAATCTTAACTATAACGATTATTTTGAAGATGTTACCCAAACAAAGCCTTATTCATATGAGACTATAAAAGGAAAACGTAGAATGTTACGCACGCTTTTCAACGAAGCAGTACGTTATGAATGGATAACCAAAAATCCCGTATGCGCAACTAAAATAGGGGCTGGCAATAATAATTCTTGCTTAATTCCTGTCGGAGAAAAAGAAGTATTTTCCATTGCGGAAGCTAAACAATTTTTACAAGCGATAAACGCTATACCGGATTACGACCAAAACAAACGAGTCTGCATTAAATTAGCCTTGCTTTGCGGACTGCGTTCTGCTGAAATATACGGGCTAAAATGGGACGATATAGATTTTGAAAACAAGGTAGTTAAGATAAGACGCAATAGGCTTTATGATCCGAGCGTAGGATATTATGAAAAAGAGCCCAAAACCAAAACCTCAAAACGGGAAGTTCCTATGCCTGCGGATTTAATAAATGAATTGCAAGCATATAAAAATTGGTTCAGGTTAGCCATTCCAGATTTTGATGAGCATCCGGAGGATTTTTACATCGCTTCTAATTTAAGGAGAGAGCCTTTGTACTATCAAGCCGTAAGTAAATGGTTAAAGAAAATCGAAAATGAAATGGGCTTCAAAAACGTATCGGCTCACGGGTTAAGACATACATATTGCAGTATATTGCTTGCGCAAAATGTGCCTATTCAAACTGTAAGCAAATACATGGGACATAGTGACTCAACTATTACGTTGCAAGTATATTCCCATTTTATTCCCGACACTCAAGAAAAAGCGGTATCCGCTATCAATAGTATTATAGATTGAAATAAGCTGGGATTTAATCTCGGCTTATAAATTTTTAGGATAATTTATCTAAAATCCCGAGTATAAAAAAAGTATAATATTGATTTTATATTTTATTCAAAATTCTAAATTTACTAAATAAAACTGCTCAAAAACCACGAGATTTTGAGTTTTGCACAGCAAATTATTACGAATTTTGCATTTTTTACGGCAAAATGAAGATGATTTTACCATTTATAAAACTATATCAACACTCCTAAGCGATAGGCTGTGGGTTCGATTCCCGCCGGGAACGCCAACGCACCACCCGTGAAAACGGGTGGTTCTTTTGA
>CAJTYG010000008.1:14379-17361 GCA_910584155.1 uncultured Christensenella sp.
GAAAACGGGTGGTTCTTTTGACCCTCGGCGCTCATCTCACCTGTGGCTGACGCTACGTTTCACTTCGCTATTACGCTCTCTGTCGTTCGCTACGATTCCCGCCGGGAACGCCAACGCACCACCCGTGAAAACGGGTGGTTCTTTTGACCCTCGGCGCTCATCTCACCTGTGGCTGACGCTATGTTTCACTCCGCTATTACGCTCTCTGTCGTTCGCTACGATTCCCGCCGGGAACGCCACCAAAACACACGCAAAAGAATCTTAAAAATTCTATTGCGTGTGTCTTTTTGTCTATATAAAATTTAATTTTTATAAAACGGACATTTATTATGCAGACATTGTTTATTTAACGAAGAGAATTCACATTCGATTTTATTTAATTCCATCTCTATTCCATATTTTTCTTTAACAAAGTTCACTGCTTGCAATAATGACAGAAACGCATTTCGTTTACAACAACGTGCTCCACCTATTTTGCTCATCTTCGTTAAAACCGTTGAAGTATATTCCATATTGTGTTTATAAAACTCATCCGTGCTTAACGGTCCTGTGCTATGAAGAATAGATAACGCCGCTCCTACAGAAGCCAATGAGCCGCATATTCCCCAATATCCACACATTGCTCCCGGCATTTTAATAGTGCGTTTTGCCAATTCGTCCAAACAATGGTCAACGTCAATACTTCCACCTGCATTATTATATGCAACCAAGAACGCCGCTCCGTCAAGAAAATGATGCTCCGGTCCGTGAATGCTTATAAAGTCTTTGTGCATAATATCTCGTACGATTTCAATTGGATTTTTAGATTTATTTTTAACTATCTCATTTTTAATGAATTGATATTTGTTTTCAAGTGTGTATTCCATATTACCTCCTTTTTATTTGTGGCATTCCGCATAACTCAAAAAGTCAATCAGGTCGTTCAATTTTTCACGATTTATAGAATAGTAAGTCCATTTCCAATCTTTTTCGGGAATAACTATCCCACACTCGCAAAGCACTTTCATATGATGAGATAAAGTTGGCTGCGTAATACTCAAACTTTCGAGAATTTTACATCCGCATAATTTTCCGCTACGTAAAAGCTCAAATATTTTCATTCGAGTATTATCGCTTAATGATTTTAAGATTTCAATACATTCTAATGTGTCCATAACGCACCTCATATTCATATCTATCTATATTATACACATCAGATAGACGGTTGTCAATATGAAATGATTTGCAATAAAATCGAGAGCGCAATCCGTACGCTTTTATACAATATTTCAACTGCAATTATCAAAAAAATAAGCCTATGAAAATAATCAATCGTTTAGATGTACGCTCCAAAATTTGGACAGGACGCTTTTTATGTTTCACAGGTGGTTCTTTTAGCCCTCGGCGCTCATTTATTAAAAAAGCAGCAGACGCTATCACACGTCTGCTGACTAATTTAGCATAAGTTTTTGTTATCGCTTTTCGACGGCTGTACCGCCTGTCAGCACGATCATCTTGACCGCTTGAGGTGAAAAGCTGTCGGCTTCGACCGTAAGCGCTTTGTCGAGCGTTCCCCTTGCAAGCACCTTTAAATACGTTGTCTGTTTATTAAAGCCTTTTATGCGCTTTTTGATTTCGTCAAGCGTCACCGTTTCGCCGCTCTCAAAATGCTGCGACAGCGTATCGATGTTGACAATGCTCACTTTTGTTTTGTCCGACGTATTGTCCGAGCTTTCTATCAGCGTTGCTGCGACCTCGTCCGAAATGAGGCTGTCGACCTCCTGCGCAGTTACGCTGCTGCGTATCTCGCTCGGCTCGAGCTCCGTGCCGTTTTGCGCTACCTCGCCGCCCGAAATATCAGCTATATTGTCGGCAGCAACCGCCTGCGCATTTTCTGTATCCGATACGCAAACTCTCTCTGCATTTTCCGTCGCACGCAAAGCTATGTAATTTCTTGCACGCTCAAACGCTTCGTCCTCGGCGGCGCAAGCGGCTTTCATTTTTTTGCTGACCTCCGCATATGCGATATATCCGCCCAGTCCGAGAGCTATAATGAGTAATACTACAAATCCCGCTATCATATTCTACCCTCCGTTGCCTTTTTCTTACGCACCTCTTGATACACGATATAGCCTATTTCCGCAGCCACGATGACCGCCAAAATGGAAATAAGCACTATCCAAACGGTATTTGATGCGCTATGCGTTTCCGCTTCGCCTACGAAGACAAATTCCGCAAGCTTATCCGTGCTGATAACCGCATAGTCGCCCTCGACCGTATATTCCATATCCGCAGCCTCGCCGTCGTGCAGGTGGAACAGCTTAAACGTCTTGCCCTTGAGGTTTTGAGGTATGCGCAGCTTTATAGTAAGCGTGCCGTCGGGCTGAACGCTTACGCCGTTGGATTTGAGCGTGACGTCGTACACAAGCCCGATTACGCCGTTTGCGGCTTTGGCTAAGTCCTGATAGCGGTCAAAGTTATCCTGCGATATTTCAGTGACGACAAGCTCGATATCGGGCGCAAAGCCATCGGGAATAGTTATAATGACTTCATCCGAAGCTCCGCCGTTTTCGTCGGGCTTGACAAGCTGAGCAACACGCTTTGGAATTTGCACAGTTTCTACGTGCGCTTCATTGTGTGCGCATATGCGCTTTTTCTCGCCGAATTCATCGAGAGTGGATTCCTTTGTGATTATCCACTCGCCGTATAAGTGCGCATTTTCGTCTATAGCTATAGTAAGCTCGGTTATTTCCTCGCCGTCGGCGTCAAAATGCTTATGGCACAGCAGGCAATCCTTATAGCCTTTCGTTCCTGTTGCCACGCAGGTCGGCGCAATCGTCTCATGCCACTCGCCGTATGAGTGTGCGTTTTCATCTATAGCTATAGTAAGCTCGGCTATTTCCTCGCCGTCGGCGTCAAAATGCTTGTGGCACAGCAGGCAGTCCTTGTAGCCTTTCGTTCCTGTTGCCACGCAGGTCGGCGCAATCATCTCATGCCACTCGT
>CAJTYG010000008.1:17461-133305 GCA_910584155.1 uncultured Christensenella sp.
TAGCCTTTCGTTCCTGTTGCCACGCAGGTCGGCGCAATCATCTCATGCCACTCGTCAAAGGAGTGCGCAAGCTTAGCGATATCCGTCACGTCTTTGGTGGACGTATATTCCCTGCCGTCAAGCGTGACCTTTGCCGTATAGGTCGTAGTACCCATATCATTGCAGGTCGCCGCCGTTTTTACGGCGCTTGTTATTGTGGCGTTCAAGGTGTTTACGTGCGTACCGTCGTGCGAGCACGTAAATTTTGCGCTTGCGGTCTTGCCGTCGGCAGACCAAGTCCAAACAGGCTCGCCCCAGCTATGACCGAGTGCGGCTACCGTTTGCGTACTGCCCTCCGCACCGCAGACCGAGCACACCTGTTTTTTGCTTCCCGCCTGCGTGCAGGTCGCATCCGACACGGATACCCAACTGTACGAATGTCCGTCGTGCCTTGTGAGGGTTTTGCCTACGCTTGTCTTTGACAGTACCGTTACGTCATTTGTACCGTTCCAGAAATTTACGGAAACGAGCGTAAACTCGTCCAAATGTTTTGCAGGCATAAGCGCAAACATATCGTTCATCTTTTTTGGCGCTTTTATAGTATTTAATTTGTCGCAATGCTCAAACATTAAGACCATATTTGGATTGCCGCCCTCGCCCTCTATTGAAGCTGCAGTCAGATTAGACGTATCGAATGAGGATATATCGAGCGAGGTCAGCTTAGCGCAGCCACAGAACATATTTCTCATATCGGTCACTTTTTCGGTATTGAAGTTAGACAGGTCAAGCGAGGTCAACGACGTACAGTTGTAAAACAAAGATTCCATACTGACGACGTTTGAGGTATCCAAGCCCGAGAAATCGATATCTACAAGCTTGTTGAAATCCATAAACCAACGTGCCATATATTTGGGCGCAACGCCGTTTATAATTCTCACTTGCTCTATATTCAATGCGTAGTGAGCCCACGGCTCATGATGACCGTATTGCGACGGGTCAAATTCAAAGTCAAAGTAGAAGTTGCCATTTTCGGTTGCGTTTTGCACGTCGCTTTCAAGTCCGCTTATAATAAGCGTTTTGCCCTCGTCAAAAACGCCCCAATATATCTTTATCGCCTTTGTCAAGGTTTTACCTGCTACCGTAGCAGTTATAGCGGAAAATTCAACTCTATCGACGTCCACAAATGCTGCAGGCAAAGCAATGATGACTTCGATATGCAGAGGCGCACCTACTGTCATAAGCGCCGTACAGCCGTCAAGCATAGCGTTTGTATCGGTGCCTTTTGTCAAATGCAAGCCTGTCATATCGATATCTGTAAGCTTATCGAAGCCATAAAACCAATATGCCGTAGATTTGGGCGCAACGCCTTTTGTTATTGTCACTTCAACTATGCTGTCTTTAAAGTCGTTCCACGGTGCGCTGTCCGACGGGCTGAACTGTGCATCGATATCGAAGCTGCCCTTTGACTGTGCGCCTTGCACGTCGCTTTCAAACCCGCTTATAATAAGCCTCTTTCCGTCGTCAAAAACGCCCCAATATTGCTTTGTTATCTTAGTCAGAGTTTTGCCCTCCGCCGCACTTGTGAGAGATGTGAATACGTTGCCCTCGCTATCCGCAAACGCTGCGGGCAGGGGCGCTTCCTTTGTACCGACGGTCGAAGGCGCCTTGACAGTCATGAGCGCCGTGCAGCCCTTAAACATATCATTGAGGTCTGAACATCTTGAAATATCAAACGACGATAAGTCTATTGAGGTCAACGACGAGCAATTTGCAAACAAGCCGTACATATTGCTAACATGCGACGTATCAAACTTCGTCACATCGACATAGGTAAGCGACGAGCAGCCGTAGAACATAGCGTTCATGTCCGTAAGCTTTGAGGTGTCGAACACTTCGGGGAATATGATTTCCGTAAGCTTAGAGCAACCGTTGAACAGGCTTGCCATATCCGTCACATTTGAGGCGTCCAAGCCCGACATATCTATAGCTTCCACATTGCTCAGATAGCGGAACCAGAACGTCATTTTTGTCGGGGCAACGCCGTCCTTTATTACGATTCGCTTTATCGAAGCGGCTTGACTGAACCAAGGTGCGGAAGAAGAAGCGAAGCTTTCGTTAAAATCGAAGCTGTTTACTTCATCGCTTGTGATATTGCTCACACTGCCGCTTAAAATAAGCGTCCCGTCCTCTGAAATTCCCCAATAGATTTGCTTTATTGAGCCGCATTCGGTACATACGCCGTCTGCGTTGTAATTGTGACCTATAGTTATTTCGCCGGTGCCTTCATCGCTTCTCCAAATGCAACCATTTTCCTCGCTGTCGGCAGCGAAGAAGTCGGACGGTAACAGGCTTCCACCTGCACACACACTTTCTGTACAGCCTATAACGACCTTGCCGACGCTGTTGATGTAGATACTGAAAGCCGTATCCAATGTACCGACAACCGATATTTTTCTGGAGTCACAAAGGAAAACATTATTGTTTGCAGCGCCTTTTGTATTGTCCGCAATAACTGCGTTACCCGAAACATTAAACCGAGTGCCGCTATAATAGACGCCTCCGCCGTTTCGAGCCGCATCGTTACCTGATATTTCGCCGCCCGACATATCAAACGTGCTGCCGTTGCCGTTGTCTACATATAAACCGCCACCGTCATTTGTTGCGCAGTTGTACTGTATTTTTCCGCCGTTCATCGTGAGGGTACCGCCTCTCAAAAACACACCGCCGCCGTATTCGGCTGTGTTGCCCCATTCATATGACGAGCTGCTCTTCTGAATGTATGGCTTGCCTATCTTTGCGGTGCCCGAAATTGTGAAGTTGCGTGCCGCTAAGGAATATATACCGCCGCCGTTTGCAGCCTGATTGCGATATATTTCGCCGTCGGACATTTCAAATGCGCCGTTTTTTATATATACTCCGCCGCCGTCCGCCGTGGCATTGTTATTAAACATATTGCCGCCTGTCATTGTAAACTCGCCAAGCTCTACGTACACGCCGCCGCCGTTTACGGAGTGATTTTCGCTTATACTGCCTTCCATTGTGATGAAGCCGCTTTGCAGATATATGCCGCCGCCGTTTGACGACGCTATGTTATTGCTGATAACCGCACCGTTTAAAATTTCCACTCGGCTTGTTTTGACATATATTCCGCCACCGTCATTGCTGACGCCTGTTTTTGCCGCAGTGGCACTGTTACTCTGTACTTCGCCACTGATGTGATAAGTAGAAACGTTAAGCGCACTGTTATCAAAGAAAATGCCGCCGCCACGTGTAGCGAGGTTGTACGATACTTTTGACGACAAGTCAAAGCTTGAAAGATTATAGGCATAAACACCGCCGCCGTCTGTAGCCCGATTGTACGATACAGTGCATCTGCTGATGCTTAATCTGCCACCGTTTATGTACACACCGCCGCCCAAGTCCGCAGTATTTCCTGCAATATATCCGCCGTATATACTCAACGACCCGCCGGACTGGAAAATGCCGCCGCCGACCTTGCTTACGTCATACAAAGTACCCTTGCCGCCCGTTATAAGTCCGCCGCTAAGACTGACGTTTTGTGATTTGACCGGATCGAATACGGTATGATAACCTTTGTTATAATATTTTACGAGATTCCTGACCTCCTCCGGCATGACAGATCCGCCTGATGTTTGAATACTGTCAAACACATTCAGAACGCCATACGATTTTATGACAGAGCCGCTGTCACCCGTCAGCTCTAACTTGTAGCCGTTGAGGCAAAGATAAAGTGTTTGACCTGAAGTTAACATGACCGTATTTTCTATATACGCATTTGAGAGCAGCACTAAATATTTTGTATCGCCGCTCACGGCAGCTTCCCACGCAGCGTCAAACGTCGCATAATAGACGCAATCGTTGCCATTGATGTAAATGATAGCCGCAACGGCTTTTACACCGCATGCCGAGCAGTGGACGTCATTGTCATACTGTTCAAATGTATGCTCGCCCTTTTCGCCGTAAGTGCTGCCGCAGTGCTCGCAGGTCGCAAGCTGCTGGCACGTAGCCGTGCCGCCCTCGTGCCCTATCGTCACCTCGCCGCTATCCGCATTGCTTATCCACACGCAGTCGTTAGCCTCGTCGTCGGCATAGAAAAAGACAGCCGGCACACTATTCTGCACATTGGTTGTACTCGTCAAGCCCGTGACGACTGCGCCCGTATTGTTGACGTAGATAAAGAAATAATCTGAGATTACTTCACCCGATACGACAATTTTATTATCAGTACCGTTAAGGAAGACGTTATTTTTCTTGCCCTCTTTTTTGTTGTTGACAATATCTACCTTGCCAAAAGCCTTGAGTGTGCCGTTCGCTGTGACGTACACACCGCCGCCTTCCTTTGTAGATGTATTATAACCGACGCTCGTCACACCCGTTCCGCCGATTTCTACCGTGCAGTCGTCAATATAGATGCCGCCGCCTCTGCCGCTGTAGTCTACTTTGTCTTTGACCGTTACTTTATTTTGTGTTACCACCAACACACCTTGCGTCTTATAGTCGCTCGCAATGCCTTGCGAATTGCTGCCCTCAAAGTAAATTCCGCCGCCCGCAGCCGCCGCATTAGATTGAATAACGCCTGCAAGTGAAATACTTTGCGCATTACATACGCACAGTCCGCCGCCGTCAATGTTGGCACGGTTGTAGCTTATTTCAGCATCCTGCATAGTAAACGTTGCATCTTTGTCTACACGCACGCCGCCGCCAAAGTCCGCAGTATTGCCTGCAACCGCAACATTATTATCGAGAGTAAAGCTGCCGTATTCCACAACAAATACACCGCCGCCGAGCGTAACTGTTTTGCCGTCGCTTTGCTGCTGCTCGGTGCCCTTACCGCCGGTTATGACCGAGCCGCTTATGGTGACTTCTTTATAATTGTCGTTGGGATTTTTGACAGTATTTTGCGTTGCTGTGACATAACTACCGTCAGGCGAATGTTGCGCTTTAAACATGCCTTCAACCCGTATGACCGAGCCGCTTGCGCCTGCAAACTCGAGCTTGTGTCCATTGAGTACAAGCGTTATTTGTTTGCCGCTTTTTACGACAAGCGTTTCCTGTATCGTAGCGTCGGTAAACATCGTCACGGTTGCGGGATTTGACTGAGACACTCCGTCGCCGTTTGCGACCGCCCACACTTCCTCCAATGTGCCGTACGACTTTTTGCCGCCTATTTCGACCTCTGCGGTCATCTGTTTTTGGCATTGCGTGCATTTGCCGTCGCTGCCGTACGTATGTACGCCAAGACAAACCTCGTTTGCCCCGTCAAGATAGACGCACGGCAAGGCTTTATTGTCAGAGACAAAGTACATCGGCGTAAGGGGGCTTTCGCCGTATTTGTTATTGTCATAGTAGCCGCTTGTAAATGCGTCTGTATAACCTTCGGCAAGCGTTATGCCTATTTTCGCTTTATCCGACAGTGCACCGTCTATCGTGATTTGTTGCCCCAATGGCAAACAAACGTTGTTTGCGCCATTGCCCGTGATGTTCACCGCTCCCGACACGCTCATATTAGTGGTCCTATTATGGCTTACATCAGTCGGTATCATATACACTCCGCCGTCCGAATTGCCCGATATCTTGCCGCCCTCCATTTTGAACGTACCTTCGGTTATATACACGCCGCCGACGCCGTACTCGGCACTGTTATGACTGAGTTCGCCGCCTTTCATATTGAAATTACCACGGGCAGAATCAATATAAACGGCGCCGCCGTGATCTGTTGCGACGTTTGCATGCTCCGAGCTGCCGCCTATAGTTCCGGCTGTCATCGTAAACGTGCCTATCCCAATGATGCCCACACCGCCTCCGTCGCAGGCTTTGTTGCCATATATCGAGCCGCCATTCATTTCAAATGTGCCGGAGCTGATATATACGCCGCCGCCATAGCCTTTGGCATTATTGTCGGATATAGTGCCGTTTTCCATTGTAAACGTTCCACCGCTTACGCTCACGCCGCCGCCGTCGATTTTGGAAGTGTTGTCGGATATAGTGCCGCTATTCATTGTAAACGTTCCACTGCTTACGCACACGCCGCCGCCGTCATTTTTTGCAGTATTGCGGTCTATTGTGCCGTTTTCCATTGTAAACGTGCCGGAGCTGATAATTACGCCACCGCCATTACCGTTGGTAGCACCTTGAGCAGTATTGCCCGAGATTTTGCCGCCTGTCATTGTAAACGTGCCAAAGCTGATATATACGCCGCCGCCGTTGGCGGTACTGTTACTTTTTGAAACGTTGCCCGATATTATGCCGTCTTGCATACTTATCTTGGCGCTGGCAACGAAAATGCCGCCGCCTGTGCCGTTTCCCGTGGCGGTATAGGCAAAATTGTCTTTTATCCCGCCGCCCTTCATTTCAAAGGTAATTCTACCTCCATTTGTCTTTGAGTTGCTTATAACGTACAAGCCGCCGCCATTTGGCGCAACGTTTCCTGCAATCGTCCCGCCCTCCAAAACAAATTTGCAGTATGCAGCAGGAGCGACCGTATAGTCACCGCCCCACACACCGCCGCCATTGAGGCTCGCTTCACAACCGGCGATAGTGCCGCCCTTCATTGTAAACGTTCCGCCCCATACTTTCACACCGCCGCCGTCCTGCGGCTTTCCCAAATTTGTGATATATCCGCCTTCAAGCGTATATATGCCGTCTTCGCCGAAAATCCATTTGCCCGTTGTATCGTCAATGTTGTATTTATGTTTGCTTGTCTTATTGCTGTCCTTGAGCGTAAAATTGCCCTTTACTAATATGAGGGAATTGTCAAACGAGCCTGTAAGAGAGTGTCCGTTGAGGTCGAGCGTTATGTTTTTGGATTGCGCCACGGTAAAACTCTGAGAAGTGGTCACGTCTGCCAAAAGCGTGACCGTAGCGGAAGAAGCCGCCGCCATCGCATTCCATGCGGCTTCTATGCTGGTATACTCCGTGGGCGAAGGATCCGCACTGCCGCCGCCACCTATCTTTACGCTGACCTTTGGCGTCAACGTATCTAAAACAGCGGACAAATTTAAATGAAGCGCAGGGCGCACCGAAATTGTACTCGTAACCGCACATGCTGCTACACTGCCTGCCTCTGCAAGTATAAACATAGTGTCATGTGTGATAGCGTCGGTAGTTTGTTCAAGAAAACCCGTGCGTAGCCACGTTCCGTAGCTATTTTCTGCAGCTTCCTTTTTATCCGTGTTAGTTGCCCACAAGCCGCCGTCTCCGCCTCGAGGATTATCAAATATACCGTTGTTTATATCTGTTGTGGGTATTTCCTTTTTATACAATTCATAAACGCTCGGCAGCCAAAGCTTGTCGTTCAGCCAATCCGCCGACGACCACGGGTCTGAACGGTCATGTGAAGTAACATAATTGTCGTTGATATATTTGGGGTCGCCTATCAGATAGCCCGCATCCTTTTGCCAGCTTACCTTTGCAGGCTCCGTTATATAGTCTTTCAGCTTGCCCGTTGCGTACATTGCAAATTTGTTGGAACTGCTTGCCGCCAACGACTTTTTCTGCGGATCATAAGTGCCGTCCCAAACGCCGTAATATGAGCCGCCGTTGTTTATCATCGCTCTTATGTAGCTTGTCGAATAGTTGTTTGAGGAAGGCCACGGGCTCGTCCGCTGATCGCTTGACGTGCCGTCCGAAAACTTGCTGACTTCCTGCTCCCGCAGGTTTCCCGGGTCGTTTGAGCTTTCGGTCGTTGCAAGCCAAAGGGTAAGTATGGCGTTGCCGTTTATATCCTTTGAAACGTATGCGGGTATCCACGCAAGCTCATCGCCCGTGCCGTTGTTCGCCTTGCCGAAATATACGGCGATATCGCCAAAGTCCGCCGCAGTTACAACGCCGCCGCTCTCTGCATACTCTATCAGACTGTTTATATCCGAATACTTGCTGCTGCCGTCGCTGTTTTTCAAACTTTGCGCAAGCTTATCAAGATTATCCTTTGAAAAACTGCCCGTCGAGCTATCATAGATGTTGCCTATCAGTTTGTCGCCCGTCGGCATATTTGTGGAATCATACGCCTGCGCCCCGTCTTTAAACTGCATAAGGCTTGTTGCGCCTATCGCCACGACGAGCATTGCGCATATAAAGGCAAGCGCCCATATCAAAAGCTTTTTCTTTTTTAAAAACATAATACACCTCTTTCGTATGCGGCTTTTTGCTGCGACTTAACCGCATAAATCATAAAAAGTCATTATTATATACATAATAACACCCCATATGCGGCAAATTTACGCCCAAAAATATTCTTGACAAATCTTAACCAATTAACATTGATTGTTTCTTTTATTTAATATATACTGTATTTTAATGAACAGAGTGGAATTCAAAAAAATTTTGATAGTTGAGGACAGCGACAAGCTGCGCAATTCGCTCGCCGAGCACTTTTCAAAGGCGAACGACGTCACGCCGTGCGCAAACTTTAACAGCGCTTTGGAAGCTATTTCGGAGGACAGGTACGATATAATACTGCTCGACCTAATTCTTCCCGACGAAAACGGACTTAAACTGATGGAATACGTCGGTCAAACCCCTGTTGTGATACTTTCCGACCTCGGTGCGGACAGCTATATCCTCGACGGCTTGGGCGCAGGAGCTGCCGACTATATCGTCAAGCCTGCCTCACTTGCGATAATAGAGGCGAGAATGGCGCTAAGGCTTTTGCCCGACGAAAAAGCAAATATAGCGTCACGTGGACTGATTTTAAATATCGCAAAGCGCACCGCATCTTATGAAAAAACTCCCCTCAACCTCACCTCGAGCGAGTTTAATATTTTGATGTTCCTCATGCAAAACGCAGGCAATTTTTACACCGCAAGCGAGATATACGAGGAAGTGTGGAAAATGCCCTATCTCAACACCACCACTATCAAGGCGCACCTTTCAAACCTGCGCAAAAAAATGCTTGCCGTCTCAAATCGCTGCGCAAGCCTCATCATAACCGAATTCGGGAAAGGCTATGCCTTTATTGACAGCAATGAATAGATATCTGAGAAAAATTTTATCCGTGCTATCCTGCGCCGTTTTGTGCGCAGTGTTTATCGTCATTATGGTTTTCTGTGCGCCGACCATACAGGACTTGCCGCAATCGGACAGGACCGTCCAATATGACCTTACTGTAAGAGACGAGGAAGGACATTGGAAAGCCGAAAAAGTCACTGCGGTCGCAGGCAAGGATTTCACCGCCGTCAACGTAGCGGACCTCGGCAAGCTCAACAAAATCACCAAAGTGAATTATGTCCCAAACGAATTTGTGTCCACAAACCTATTAAGCCCCGACATTCAAATCGTAGACCTCACAAAGCCCTTTGAATTTGCCGAAAAAGGCACGCTTATATTTGTTATTTTAAATCTCGATCCGATGTCGCCCGATTTTTATGAGCAGTCCGAAAGACTCGATCAATACAAAATAGGCAGTAATTGGCGCTTTACCATGTCCTTGCCAAAAATTTTCGGCGCCTCAAACGTGTATTTGAGGAGCAATCTCGTCACACGCAACGGCGATATCGAAGATTACGATTTCACAATGTTCAACGACAATTACGACGTAAAGACGGACAGCTACTCGCCTAAGACGCAAAGCACATCTTTGGATCTCTCATTCTATACGAGGCAGATAGCGCTCGCCAACCCCATCGTGGCTGCGCAGATAATCACCGTACACTATCAGTCTACAGGCTCGGCATATTCGGGCATAATGGACTGCCCTCTCATCGGCACCGAAAGTGCGATAAAAAGCATAAAGGAAACCTCGCAGAATCTGCTTATCATATTTGCCATCGTCGCTGCGATGGTGCTTGCGATATTTATAACTCTGTCCGTGCTCGAACGCTCAAAGGAATTTATATCCGCTATCGTCTGGATATTCGGCATAACGGTGCTTTTGATTTCACGCTTTTTGCTTAGCGGAGCGACGGGCGTGCCTCTCATGTGGTCGGCGCTATCGCTTTCTATGTCGTTTGTCATACTCGGTGGCGCACAGCTCGCTATGGGCAGAAGCTTTGGCAAATTCCCTGCAAAATACGTTTTCCCCGCACTCTCGCTGCTCGGCGCACTGTTTGCATTTATATGCCCGTTTATCCCGTTTGAAGCGGCAAGCGCAATGCGGATCGTCTGCACCGTCATAAAAGCCATAGGCGCAGCCGCTCTTTTGACGTTTATCGGCTTTGCAATTTTTAAAAAGGACGACAAGCACGGCATTTTGCAGACTGTGAGTGCGTCCGTCATAGCGGTTGCAATAATTGCGTCGCTGTGTATGCCGCAAATCTTCCCTGCGCAATTCAATCCTATGTTTTGGCTTTGCGTCGCAACTACGCTGACTACCTTTATCAGCGTGTTCATCGTGTTTATGAACACAAAGAAATCAAACGTTTATCTCACCGCAAACCTGCATAAAGAGGTCGAAAGGCAGGTCAAGGATATAAAAGCCGTCATCGCCGAGCGTGACAGCCTCTTGCAATTTGTATCCCACGATATGAAAAAGCCGCTTGTCACGTCTGCGTCTATGATAGATACGC
This sequence comes from uncultured Christensenella sp., assembly GCA_910584155.1. Classification (GTDB taxonomy): domain Bacteria; phylum Bacillota; class Clostridia; order Christensenellales; family CAG-917; genus CAG-475. The sequence continues at coordinate 27,964 of CAJTYG010000008.1, forward strand.
TGATAGACCGTGAAAAGGACGAAGAACAACAAAAAGCCCTGCACATCGTCAAGCAGAACACCGAGCGTGTGGTGAGCAACCTGTCCGAAATAGCGCTTTATGCAAAATTCAACTACATTGCCGAGCCATCGCAGGTAGTAGACCTTTCGGACATATGCAAAGACCTTGGCGACTTCCACCACCCCGACTGCAATGCCAACGGCATAGTCCTCAAAAATCTTGCGGACAAGAGTATTAAGGCATTTGTCAAAAAGCAGGGGCTTGAAAGCGTCATATCAAATCTCATCATAAACGCCATAGAACACGCCAACTGCTCTACAATTACGCTGTCCTTAAAAACGGATAAAAACAACGCCGTGCTTTGCGTTGCCGACGACGGCAAGGGCATTGACGTAAGCCTTGACGTCTTCAAACCTTACGTTTCCGAAAACGATAACAACACAGGCGGCTTAGGTCTGTATATCTGCAAAAATATCATTGAAAGTATGAACGGCGAACTGTCGTACGAAACGGGACATAACGGCACGACCTTTTATATAGCTCTGCTAAAAGCATAAACCGTAAGACAAATTCCGTTTAATAAGCTTAGGTACACTGTTTTTATAATAATTACAAAACGCCGTCCACAAGGACGGCGTTTGAATTTTGAAAGCTTTTGAAATTTGTTTATTTTTTATCCGAGTTGCTCTTTTTGGAAACTGTCTTATCCGAAGCGGCTTTCTTAGTTGTGCTCGGCTTGTCTGAAGCGGGCTTATCCAAAACAGTCTTCTTCGCCGTGCTCGGCTTATCCGAAGCGGGCTTATCCGAAGTAGCTTTCTTCGCCGTGCTCGGCTTGTCCGAAGCGGGCTTATCCGAAGCAGTCTTCTTTGCCGTGCTCGGCTTGTCCGAGGCGGGCTTATCCGAAGCAGTCTTCTTTGCCGTGCTCGGCTTGTCCGAGGCGGGCTTATCCGAAGCAGGCTTCTTCGCCGTGCTCGGCTTTTCCGAAGCAGGCTTTTTTGCCGTGCTCGGATTGTCTGAAGTGGGCTTATCCGAAGCGGCTTTCTTCGCCGTGCTCGGCTTGTCCGAGGCCGCATTATCTAACTCGGTCTTATCCGAACCGTTGTCATCGGGAGCATTATTATCCGAGCCGCCACTGTTTGCTTTTTTGCGCTTGACCAATATTATTGCAACTGCTGCCCCCGCCGCTGCGAGCACAACCACAACAACGATAGGCACCACGATTTTGACAATGTCGCTGTTCTTTTGAGGCTTTGACGTTGTGCCGTCGTCGGGTTTATTGGGATCGACGGGCTCCACGGGATTGTCGGGCTTGTTGTCATCAGGATCAAGCTTAGTGACGTCCTCATAAACGTTGAGCATAGATACCGTCGTAAAGATGCCGTACGTTTCAAATTCTATCTTTATATACTGCCCGAGTATGCTTTCTGCAAAGTCCACCGACTTGATATCGTCCATAGCCTCGAGGTCCTCGAGAGTGCCTGCTTCCGTCCAGTTTTCATTGTCCTCGCTGACATAAACCTTCACGTTTTTTGCGAATATGTTTATGTTGGCGTTATACTGATACTGTGCGAAGTCCACCCCCGAAATATACTTCGGCGTATCCAATTTGACGATAAGATACGGCGTATTGCCCGAAGTCAAAACATTTTCCGCATAGTCCGTGTGCCAATAGGTATTGACGTTTCCGTCTATTGCGTTTACGGCATAGTTGGGTCTTCTGCCGTCCTTGGATTCACTTGAAAATCCCTCTATCGTCAAATGAGATACGGACACGTACTTTTTGTTTTCATTATCGGCGTCCTCATTGAACGTAAAGGTCGTTACATCGCTCGGAGGGTTGCCGCCCGACGCTTTTATTCTGACCTCAACGGTTTTGTTTCCCGTACAGTCGGGGACTGCTTCCGCATAAGAAGTCCAGTCGTTAATGCCTTGATATCGCCATTCAAATCTCTCGTCAAGCCCGAGAATTTTGTTTTCATAGTCATTGCTGTACAGAGTGTTTGGAACGGTCGGCTTTGACGAAATATCTATTTTGAAATAATTTGCCTCGCTTTCGTTTATTCCGTAGATATGAATGTAGATGTCGTTTTCCTCGGTTATGCTCGCAATCTCGGCGGGCGTCAGCTTGAGGATATGCGGTTCGTCGGCGTCGAATACGACATCTTTCCAAGTGCGGCGCTCGGCGCCGAGGCCGTAATCGAGGCAGTATTTCCAATGTATTCCCGTATTATCGAAACGGCTTGACCAAACTATACTGCCTGCATTTTCCCCGTCAAACGAAAACTCTGCGACGGAAGTGTCGACGTTGCCCAACAGATACAGCGCCTCAACTCTTGCGGCGGACGGTATCAGGGTTTTATCCGTTGCGGTGTTGGGAAGCACGCTCGAGGCGAGAAGCGCTCTGTTTTCCACAAGCGTGTATTCATAGACCGCCTCTACCGTGGTAAGCTCGGGCTTGATGACGTTGAGCAGGTTGTACATCGGCAGAGGATATCCTACCATAATATCCGCAATTCGCTTTGCCAAAGCTATGAATTTGTCCGAATTCACATTTTTTGCCTTGTACGTCTGGATAAGCCCGTACCAAGCGTCGATGTTTATAGGCTGAATGGACAACGCCTTTTCATACAACGCTTCCTGCTTTGCAAGGTCGCCCTGATAAACTCTTGCAAGCATTATATTCTCTTCGGCTTGAACGTAGCTGTCATAGTCGTTTAATGCGTCCTGCGCAAGATGATAATAGACGACGGTGGGATGCGTCCTTTGCCACGTCTCGTTTCCCCAGCCCAGCAAATGCCTTTCGCCCTTGGTGGCGACAGTCCAGCCGCCTACGTTGTTGTCTATGCTCCAGTAGCCCTTGCCCTCGCTGTTTTTGGTGTAATACAGTATAGCGGCGTGTCCCGGCTGTCCTATTACCGTTGACGGGATACCTCTTGCGGTCCTGATATTCGTGCCGCTCTTGGATATTCCTCCGCACACGGATCCGGTGCCGAATTTATTTCTGAAATTCATCCATACCTTGATAACCTTATCGGACTCGGTGCCACGTGTTATCTCCAAGGTGTATGTCTCGTGATCCTCGCCGCCGGGGATAGTGTAGCTCGTATCCCACATTCCTATCTTCTGCCCCGCATTGTTTCTGTCGTCTACGGCAAACAGCTCGTTGAAATAATCTCTGTTTTCTTCCGCATAGAAGACGGGGTTGCCGTAGTTCGGATTGGTGTACGCTATATACGAGTGAGGCGTATGCAGTCCCCCTACGCTCGTCGGGTTGGCGTTTATTTTTGTTTGGACATAATCGTTGAGCCAGATTATAGATTCGTCGTCGATGATGTTAAACATTATCCAACGCATTTCCTCTACGGTCAGACTTTCAAACAGAGACGCCGTTTCAAATTTCGCCGTACCGTCCTCATTTCTTGTCGCTATAAATCTATCCGTATTATGCAGATATCTGAAAATAGCATATCTTCTCAACGGGTCGGATTGATTTTCCACCCTTTCCTTTTGCAGCCATGAGCCAACTACGCCGTCGTGAGTCAAAGCGACAGCAAACATCATTGTCCTGTACAGCTCGCCGTACGTTCTTTCGGGCGCCCATTTGTTGTTTAACAGGGTTTTGTTGTCCAAATCGCTTTTATAGTTTCTGTATAAATCGGACAGCACGGTCAATGCGTTGTAATAGTTGCCCTGCATAGGTGCGCCGCCAAGCATAAACTCTCTTAAATTGTCCACGTCGTTCAACAGCCAATCCAAAACTACCATATTGTTACTGTTTTCGCTTGTAAATCTTTTAAGAGCATATTGCCCTGCCTTTCTGACAAACTCTCTTTGCAGCACCAGAAGCTCCAATTCTTTATCGGTTTCTATATTTGTTGTGCCCTTAGCCTTTATCTGATTGTCATAATACTCAAGCGACTGAACGGTGCCGTCGCCCGAGGGAGAATTTGTCAGCTTAGCGTCCGCCCAAACCGCATAATCTGCGCCGTTGTGCTTATTTTGATCCACGACCAGCTTCAAATAGTTGGCGCCGCTTATATCCACCGATAAAAATTCCGCCTCGGCGGCTATCCCCAAAAGCGTGGGATTTGCAGAAGACTTCAGATTCCAGTTTGTGCCGTCCTCGGACGTGTACACAAAAAACTTAACTCCGTCGCTCTTGGTTGTGATAAGCTTGTCAAGCCCCGTATATGCGGTAAAATAATTATAGCTGTAATTGCTGATATCATAAAGTATGGTAGCCGGTGCGTGAGAAAAAATACCTTTGTCAAAGGCGTACCATGCCCCTTCGATTTTTACGGTTATTTTAGTGTCGTTTACCGTCTTATCCTTTAAAATTTCTCTCCAGCCCACCGATGACTGCGAGCTGTCATAATCCAAGTCGGATAGATAAACAAAGTCGGTATTCCCCGCATCTGCGGCCGCTGCGATCAGATAGCCAAAACTATTAAATCCTACGCCTATCAATATGCTTAAACAAATTAAGATTGCCGTAAATATTGACAGGTTGCGCATTTTCATTGCTTTTGTCATATAGCACCTCTTATTTAACGCCTGTTTGAAAGACTTTTTGCTTTCAACATATTTCAGCTTCGATATGCACTGCTTTAATCTCTGAAGCAATCATATTTTTTATTATATGTATGTTGATTGCATATGCAAATTTAGCACATTTTAAAAAAAATATCAAGAGTTTGATATATTATTGAAATACAGCCTATATAATCTGCCGTCTTTTCGGCTTATATTTCGCATTGCCGTTTACAAATAAAACAAAGCGCCATAACCCGAACAGAAAAGCTGTTTTATATATGACAAAGCGCCGAAGACAGAGCCGACGACGCTTTTGATTTGCGCACCGGTCGGGTGCGTTGATTTAATGATATATCAGATAAGTTATAAGAAAACCGATATTCTAATGCTATAAAATGACAATATCAGTGATTTCCACACTTATGACCGCAGCCGTGCTCGCCGCAGGTATGTCCCTCGCTGCCATACTCACTGTCATGGTGACTGCAGCGCACATTAGGATCAAATGCAAGTGCGCCTGCGACAAAGGCGTTTACTGCCTCGTCTGCGCTGCCGCCGACTCCGCCGAAAAGCTTTATTCCGCATTCCTTCAACGCCATTTGCGCACCGCCGCCTATGCCGCCGCATATCAACACGTCCGCCTGCAATGCCGAAAGCACGCCTGCAAGCGCACCGTGACCGGATCCGTTTGTATCGACTATCTCCGACTTGATTATTTTGCCGTCCTCGACGTCGTACACCTTGAAGTGCTCGGTGTGACCGAAATGCTGAAAGATATTTCCGTTTTCATAAGTTACTGCGATTCTCATTGTGTTTGCTCCTTTTTAAATTTTATATTGCTCTTGAATTTGCTTTTTATGCAATCCTTATTTAAATATACAGGTTTTTTGCCAAAAATGCAACAGACAAAATCCACCGACCTATGTCAATGGATCTTGCCTGAATAAATACCGATGCGGATTGCATCAGCTTCAAGGGAGTTTCCTATTCGTGATACAGCATCTTGAGATCGCTGTCTATAAAGCCGCAGGCCACTGCCTGAGATTTTTTAAGCACATACGCATACTCGCCCTTTGTGAGATACTGCGTTATCTGCTTGCAAATTTTACGTAAAGCGATCTCTCTTTCGGGACAATAATAATCATACATAGAGAAATGATCTCTGCTTGCATAAAGCTCGTCGCTTGCCCAGTCGTCATTGTTTCTGTCAAACAGCGGGCAACCCACTAACTCAATGGAAAACAAGCCGTTTTTATTGTCATATACGTTGAAATTAAATGCGGCGGTATTTTGATTATAGTCTTTTAAGATACGGTCCAGCCACTCCTCAAAAGTCGAATCTGTCAAATCAACAACCTCAACGCCTATGTCGTTGTACATATTATAAATCCTTCTTCCGTATTTTGCCGCAGATACGACAATAATTGGAAATCGCACTTAGGCAATATTATATACAACACATACGGCATATATTTTGTCCGCAAAAAATCAAAAATTTTTATATAAAATTTTATATAAAAAGCGCCGCACTCCTGCGGCGCAAAAAAATACGCTTTTAATCTACGGATTTGTCGTATTCCGTCCGACCTGCCTTAGCCGCTTTTTTGCGTTTTACAGCGACGGCAACAACAACGCATATCGCAGCGACCGCAATGCAAATGCCTATGATGAGCATGCTCAGGTCGAGAGGACGTGCCACAAACGGCTTTACCGTTGCCGTAAAGACGTAGGTCGTATTGACGGCGGGCATTTCGCCGTACTGCGCACTTATCAAAAACGTCCCCGTGCGTTTAGGCTGATATGCAAACTCCACGCCCTCGCCGACATACTGCCCGTTGACAAACCACTTTATCGGCACCGTTCTGTCAACATATTTTATGCCCGTCAATGAAAATACCGTCGTTTCGCCCGTATACAGCACACCCTTGCTCGGTGCTCTGTCCACGCCGTCGTCGGCATTTTTCGCATAAGTCACTCTGACGTCACCGACAAGATACGGCGCATATTCGACGTGTATCTTCTGCTCCGCCTCGAGTGTGAGCGTGCCGTACTGCAAGCGTGCGACAATGGTCGTATCTCCAAAAACCGTAGGCGTAAGCGTATATCGCATACCCTTGCCCAGCTCGGCTTCCACAACCAGATCGTCATAAACGGTTCTGCGCAGATACCAAGTTATCGAAGCGTCCACGTCGGGGTCGGTCTTGCCAAACGGCTGAAGCTTTGCCACAAAGCTCACAGGCGTAACGGCGCTTGCGTGCATATAAACGGTATCCTTATATTTATCCGTGCCCAAAGTGCCGTTGTGCGAAAGCTCTATCCTTTGAGGATCCTCATAGTCATACGAGGTGTTTTCAAAGTCCTGCGTGAGCAATATCTCAAAATCGAGACAGCGCACCGTGGTGGAATTGTATGAAAGCATCCTTCCGTCCAGATTTGTCAACATCTGCATACACTGATAAGCCGTAGGAGCTTTTTTACTTTCCGCCTCATAGCGCAGCTTCAAAAGAGCGCTTGCAAATGCCACGGTAGGCGCAGCGAGCGAGGTGCCGCTCATATACTGATAGTCCGCTTCGGAATTTTTTGCGGTATATATATCCTCGCCTGCGGCAGCTATGCCGTATGCGCTGCCGTAATTTGTATTTGAGTACATTCCCGTTCTGCCGTACGCCATAACGCCAAGCACTCCGTCGTGCCCTGCGGGATAAAATATGTTGTCCTCTTTATCTGAAGAATTTTTAGAATCATTGCCTGCCGCCGCCACTACAACGGCGTTTTCGCCTGCGTCGAGGATTGCACTTTTCAAGCTTGAATTAGTCGCCCATTCCGCACTGTCCCCACGCAGCCTGCCAAGCGACATATTGATCGCAACGGCGCCTATTTTTTTTGCCTGCCTGATAGCCTCCGTCACGTTTGCGACGCTGAAGGTGCTTTTTTCGGTGCCGTTGTCAATGGAATTTGCCTTTATCGGATATATCTTTACGACGTCCTGCAAGCCGAATTCCTTTATAAGAATAGCTATCGCACCCGCAATGCCGTTGCCGTGCTTGTCAGTTGCGCTGTCCTTAAGGCTGTCGACGGACACCTCCTGCTTTTTGCGTGCGTCGTATCCGACCTCAACACCGTCGGCGTTTTTGTATATCACCCCGTCAAACAGCTCGTGCGATGCGTCGATGCCCGTGTCGATGACGGCAATTATTTTGCCCGAAAGCCTGCTTTTATCCCACGTATCAACAACGGTCTTTGCCTCGCCTATCTTGAGCCCGCTGTCGCCGTAATACCACAAATCGGACACGTCGACCGTGCCGTACTGCAGCCCCTGCGCCACATTTAAAGCGACAGGCAAAAACGCACTCAACATCAGAATGAGCGTGAGCGCTAAAACCATTATGAGAGATTTTGCAAGGCGATTTTTCATCAGCTATTATCCTATATTGACGCAACCGACGCTTTATATTATGTTTTTGACATATAAAGCGGCGGGTTGGTCATTTTCAATCATTTAAGCTATCCGCAAGCAGCTTTGCAGAGAAATCGAGTCTGTTTAAGCTTTCCGTCTTTTTGAGGACGACCGCCATTTCTATTGCGCCGCCGGGAGTGACCGCCTCGCCCGTTAAGGCGACACGCATACTGAACATCACCTGTCCGCCCTTGAGCCCCGCTTTTTCCGCTCCGTCGGTTATCGCAGCCTTTATAGCGTCCGCATTCCAATCATCAACGTTGCTCAGGATATCCTTTGCAAGCAGCACGCACTTCAGCGCAAGAGGCTTGTCAACCTTCATCTTGCGATGCTCGTACATTGCGAGGTCGTGCGGTCCGAAGTGGTTTAAAAACTCAAGCTTTTGGGGTATTTCACTCAAAATATCCACTCTTGTCTGCATAAGCAGTGCAAGCTCTTTTTTGTCGTAATCGTGCTGCCCCACCGCTTTATCTATCCACTCGAGCGCCACGTCGTAAAACTGCTCTTCGCTCATAGCCTTAAGATATTCGCCGTTGAGCCAACGCATTTTAGCCTCGTCGAAAATAGAGCTGCTGTGCGAAATTCCGTCCACGTCAAACGCCTCGATAATCTCGTCCATAGTCATCTTTTCTCTGTTGTCCTTAGGGCACCAGCCGAGCAGAATGATATAGTTGACGATAGCCTCGGGCAAATATCCTTTTGCAATGAAATCCTCAAAATTTGCGTCGCCGAAGCGCTTTGACAGCTTGCGTGTTGCGTCCTTCATGATGGGCGGCAGGTGCATATAATTTGGGCGCTGCCAGCCGAAAGCGTCGTATATGAGATTGTATTTGGGCGTCGAGCTGAGATACTCTGTGCCACGTATGACGTGCGTGATGTGCATAAGGTGGTCGTCCACCACGTTTGCAAAGTTGTAGGTGGGCAAGCCGTCCGATTTAAGCAGTACGCCGTCCTCGATATCCGCACTGTTTACGCTTATTTTGCCAAAGACCATATCCTCGTATTCGGACACCACGTTTTCGGGCACCTTTTGTCTGATGACGTACGGCTCGCCTGCCTTGAGCCTGCGCTCGACCTCCTCTTTTGAGAGGTTGCGGCAGTGCTTGTCATAGGTGTGCACGCCGTTTGCGTCCTTCAAGCTCTCCAGCCTTTCCTTATCGCAGAAGCAATAGTACGCTCCGCCAAGCTCGACAAGCAGCTCGGCATACTGCTTATATATAGACATTCTCTCGGTCTGCACATAGGGGCCGAAGCCGCCGTCCTTGTCGGGACCCTCGTCATACGAAATGCCTGCGGTCGCAAGCGTGCGATAAATCATATCTATTGCGCCCTCGACCTTGCGCTCCTGATCGGTGTCCTCTATGCGCAGTATAAAGCTGCCGCCGTTGCGCTTTGCAAAGAGGTATGCGTACAAGCCCGTACGCAGATTGCCGATGTGCATAAAACCCGTCGGCGACGGGGCAAATCTTGTTCTTACAGTATCAGTCAATTTTTTCTCCATAAGCTTTCCTTAAAAGACGTGATTTCTTGTGTCATAGTTTTTATGTATCCGTGCTCTTCAAACGAGTAGCTATGCTCTGTGTTGTTAAAGATGAGATGATCGTGCAGCTTATAGCCCATCATATCCAGCAGCGTAAAAATCTCTCTTGTGAGGCAAATGTCGTCGTTTGACGGATTTTCGCTGCCGCCGGGATGATTGTGCGCAATGACAACGCCCACCGCCTTGTGCTTTTTTGCAAAATCCACTATCTTTGCAGGCTTGAGGTCCACCTGCGCCCTGCTTCCGCTTGCTATAAGCTCGCAGGCAATGAGGTCGTCGTGTATGTCGAGTGCGACCGCATAAACTCTTTCCTCGTCCAACCCTACAAAATATCTGCCGAGATAGTCACGCACCTCGCCACGGGTCGAAAGCCTTATACTGTCCGTCCTCAGATCTCTGAGATATTTGCGGAAAACGTCGGGCAGAACGGACAGAAACAACGCCGCATTTTCCGTCATACCCGACACATCGGCAAGGTGTGAAACGTCGGCATTCAATACGTTTGCAAGCGAACCGAATTCGCCAAGAAGCCTGTGCGCAAGCTCGTTCGTGTCACGGCGAGGGATAAAGCCAAACAAAAGATATTCCAAAACCTCGTGGTCCTGCAACCCGTCTAAGCCGTTTGATTTGATACGCTCACGCATACGCTGCCTGTGTCCGTCGTGTACATTGCCCGCCATAGTGTCAAAGCTCCGGATATTCCTTAAAAACAGCGTCCTCAAGGCGCACTAAGCGCACCAAAACCACAAGCGCTTCTTCGGCGTTTTTAAAGCCGTATTTTTCGCCGATGACCTTCCACACACCGTATGCGTGCAAAAAGTCATACCAAAAATAGCACTCGTCCTGTAGCTGAAAGATCTCAAGATTGTTGAAGGACTGAAATCTGCTCCAATTTTTGAGCACGTCGATGAGCGAGGCGACTTCCTCGTTGTCGTCGTATCTTTGATGGATAAACTGAAGCATATACTTTTTGACCTCTTTGGAAAAGGTCATCACGCCCTGTTTTGCGTTTTCGATATCCTTCATTATCAACGCTATTTCCGCCTTATCGGCGTTATTTTTCAGCACCTTTTCACTTAGGTACGCAAACGAATTTGTCATATTTGAGATTATAAACTATTTATATATATAAATCAAGATTATAAGTTTAATATATGGATAATTTAATAAAGATTAAGCTTAAAAAAATGCGGATAAATTCAGTTTAAATCGTTTATGGCGTAGGTCTTTTTGCCCTCGATATCTATTAAACCGAGAATATAATCTGCTTCAACGTCAAGTATGGCGCAAAGATTTGCAAAAGTATCGAGCGCAGGCATAGCTTTGCCCGTCATATAATTGTTTACAGTCTGATGAGTAACATTCAGTTGTCTTGCAATTTCAGATTGACTTTTGCCGCTTTGCTTGATAGCGTCTACCAAATTATTTCTTATTGTCTTAAGTGTGTACATATCCTACCTCTGAAAATAAGCATACAAAAACTATATTGATTTGCTTAATAATAACATATGTTGCAGTCATCATTGCAACATAAAAGCATAATTTATTCTTTATCTGCGTTTATTTTAAATCGTTTATATCGTAAGTCTTTTTGCCCTCGATATCTATTAAACCGAGGATATAATCTGCTTCAACGTCAAGTATTGCGCAAAGATTTGCAAAAGTATCGAGCGCAGGCATAGCTCTGCCCGTCAGATATTGTCTGAATGATTGCCTCTTTATATGAAGCTTATCGGCAATTTCCGTTTGTGACATACCGCTACTGTTTATTGCATAAATCAAATTTTTTCTTATTGTATCTAATGTAAACATATTGACCTCTTTTAAAAAATATCAGTCATTGACTGCCATATTATAAATTTATAAAATTCCATTGTCAATGAGCAAATTTGCTATGCGGCATTTCCGTTTAAAAACTCGTCAATGCCGAGATAAAGAGTATGCGCAAGCTTTGCCTGATAGGCGGGCTCGATGAGGTTTGCCTCGTCAAACGGATTGCTTAAAAAACCGCATTCCACTATCACCGTAGGATAAGGGCTGCAGGAAAGCAGATATTTTTCGGCGGACAATGCGCTGTAGGTGCGCCCGCCGTTCTCGCTGTTTATATCATTGTTGATGATGTCCTGCAAAACTTTGGCAAACTGTCTGCCGTCCTCGCTATGCCTGTCAAAAAACACCTGTGCGCCTCTGCGTGAGGGCGACGAGTAAAAATTCATATGTATGCTCACAACTGCGTCCGCATTTGCGGAATTGATTATTTCGCCCCTCTTAAACATATCCGCACGCTTTTTATTGTCCTGCACCTTGGGATTTGTGTGCATAGTGTCGTTTTGCCGTGTGTATATCACTCTGTAGCCCCCTGCGATGAGATATTCGCCAAGCAGCTTTGCCACCTTCAGATTCAGCTCGCTTTCCTTTACGCCCGTACGCTTGCCCGTTACGCCGCCGTCCGCACCGCCGTGACCTGCGTCTACGACGACGGTTTTTGTTTCGCCGCTCTTCGCCGACGCCGCTATGATGGGTGCCGACAGCGCAAGCACCACGAAAACCGCACTTGCGACAGTGGCAACGGCTTTTAAAAATATACGGATATTAAAAGAAAATTTATGCATATTGTTTCATTGCCAACTATATTCACTGTGGCATAAAAATGCAGAATTATCCACAAAGTTATCCACATAATCGATACAAATTGTGGATAAACCTGTGTATAACTGCCGTTTTTATGTCATCGGGTCTACGCAGAAAATATTACTTTTGCGCTATGCAAAATAGACCATAAACGCAAAAAACTATCATTTTCGACAATTTTTGCAGGATAAACATCATCTTTTGAAGTTTGCTATATGGCATAATCGTTTAAAACGCAACATATATTTGTGCGAGGTGTATTATGACAAACCTATCCGCTTTGGTTGGAAAACCTGTTCTTAACATATCGGCTTCACGCATAGAGGGCTTTGTATACGACGTATATTTTGATGAATATTTAAAAACCGCCGTATATTTTTGCATAACGCCGACCGCAATAAACACCGTTTCAAAAACTCTGCTGCTGCCCTGCTCGGAGGCGCAAGGCATTGCCGATGCGGTCGTGATAGCAGACAGCACAAAGCTCGCATATCCGCTCGACGTCGACTTGACCTCGCTTCATAACGGCGTTTTGGGCAGAGAGGTGTTTTTGCCAAACGGCGTAAATAAGGGCAAAATCGCCGACGTGCTTATAACAAACGCCAACAAAATTTCAAAATTCAAAACGGAAACGGACGAGTTTACGCCCTCTGTCATCATATCTATCGGCGACGTGCTGCTGCTAAAAAGCGCCGTAAAGCAAAAGCCCCGCAAGGTCACGCTGCCACGCCCCGAAAAGGATAGCCCCGTTTACATTTTAAACGATACGGCGCAGGTGCTTGAAATTGAAAAAACCTTACGTGAGGCGGACGCCAATCAAGAGGCGGTGCCCGCTGCCGCCGTACAGGAATCGCTAAAGCCCATATCCTTTGGAGCACACAGCGCCGAACCCGTACTTTCAAACGGCGCATTCGAGGTGCTTTTGGACGGCTCGCAGGCGTATTCCTACGACGAGGACGCCCATACCCCCACCCGCATAATCTGCGACTATGAGTTTCTGTTGGGCAGAACGCTCGGCGCAGACCTTTGCACCTACACGGGCGAGCTGATTGCAAAGCAGGGCAGCTTAGTGACAGATTTTATCGTAGAAAAAGCAAGACGTGCAGGCAAGCTTGTAGAGCTCACCTTAAACAGCGTCAAACAGTCCAAATAGCCGTCGGCAGTATGAAAGCATTTAAACTCACGTCAAACAAAATCGCTATAGTCGCAGCCGTCCTCATTTTGGCTGCGCTTTCGTTTACGCTTTTTGCCTGTAACAGCGACAGGACAAAGCCACAGGATACGTCCACATATTACGATATAATCGCCGAGCTAAACGACGACGTTTTAAACGTCACGCAGGAAATACTTTACGTTGCCCCCGAAGACGAAAACCGTATCGTGCTTAACGTATATGCAAACGCTTTTTCAAACACAAATAACGCAATCAACATTTTATCTGTACAAATAAACAGGAAAACAGTCGATTATGAGATATACGGCGCAAAAAACACTTTGATGAAGCTACCCTGCTCTCTTAAAAAAGGACACACCGCAAGTATAAGCTTAAAATACCGTGTCACTCTGCCAAAATCGGATACCCGACTTGGCATAACGGCAAACGGCATATCCAATCTTGCCTGCTTCTATCCCGTTATCGCCCGCTATGAAAACGGTTGGAGAGAGGACGCATACTGCGATATCGGCGACCCGTTTTATCACGACATCGCCTCATTTTACGTGAGTCTGACCGTAGACGAGAGTTTGCAGGTGGCAAGTAGTGGCAAAATTTTGGAGATGACTCCGACAGGTAATTCCAAAAAAACGATAGAAATAGAAGCTGAAAATATCCGTGACTTCGCTATGGCGGTGGGGAAGGCTTATGTCCTGTCGGACGTGACGGAAATTGACGGCAGAAAGGTAGATTTAAACTACTTTTATTTTGAAGATCCTTATCCTCAGCAGACCTTAAAGCATATCGAAAGCTCGCTTGCGACCTTTTCAAAAATATACGGTGCTTATCCTTACGACGTATTTACGGTTGCGCAAAGCAACCTTTCGGGAGCGGGCGGAATGGAATACGGCACCTTTGTCACCGTGTCCAAAATTATGTCGAGAGACGAATACTTTGACGTCATCACACACGAGACGGCACATCAGTGGTGGTACAACGTCGTCGGCAGCGATCAGATAAACGCACCTTGGCTTGACGAGGGCTTGACGGAATTCAGCACCGCTTACTTCCATTATCTGAGCGACGACAAGGCAAAATACAACGCCGAAATGGCAAGCATGCGCAAGTCCTATTCCGCATTTTACTCGCACGAAAATCTCGGCTTCAGCGGCAAGATGAACAGACCTCTTTCATCATACGTCACGGACGGCGAATACGTTGCGGTGACATACTTTAAAGGCGCTCTGCTGTTTGACGCCCTGCACAGCCTCACCGGCGACGCAAAATTTCAGTCTGCGCTTAAGCGTTATTTTGATGAAAACGCCTTTGGAATTGCCACGCAAACCGCACTTATCAACGCCTTCAAAGCAGAGGGCTTTGACATAAGCAAGCTGATAAACAGATGGACCGAAACAAGCGCAATAATATAAAAAGCAGGCGTTTTGCCTGCCACAGCTTCAATAGCTTTATATCTTATTGGTCCAAAAGCCTGCCGAGCTTGCTGAATGCGATATCCCTCGCCCTGCGCACTTCATATGCGGATATGCCAAGCTCTTTTCCTATCGCACAAAGCGACTTATCTTCAAAATACATAGTCTGCACAATGATACGCTGCAGCGGCTCGAGCTTTTCAAGCCCCTGCTCTACAGCTATTATCGTGTCAACGTCCTTTTTGTTGGAAACGCCATAATAAAATATTTCGGAATATCTAACGTACTCAACCGTTACCTTCTTGTTTTTGTGCAAGGTCATATACATATCGATTGCACGCTTTCTTGCTACCTTACAAAAATACGAATAAGCCGATTGCGTAAAATGATAAGCCTTTACAATATCAAAAATATCCGCCCAAAAGTCCTGCACGACCTCGTTTGCGTCGTCCTCGTTGTGCAAATATTTAAGCGCAATGTATCTTATCGTAGCGCCTATCAGCGGTTGCAGCTCAAACGCACGTCCGTATTCGCCCGACTTGATTTTTGACGTAAGCTGTTGCACAGCCGGTTTGACCTTATCATTCATTTCACTTCCCTAAAAAAATTTATTCTTTTGTATGATTTCTTATAAACACATCGATTACGCCGTCAACTGCGACAAGCTCGTCATCGCTTAAATTAAGTAGCTTGTTTGCAATTTCACGCTGTTTTACACTCAATTCTTCGGTCTTGTCAAACGAAAAGAATGTTGACAGAGATATATTTAAAAAGTTGCATATCTTTATGATAGATTTCAAAGACGGCATCCTCGTTGCGTCCCTGTTGCGGTTTTTCTTCCATTGATATACAGTCGTGGAAATTTCTGCATTGTCCATAAGCGACCCCATAGACAAATGTTTCTCCTTTAAAAGATACTCTATTCTGTTTATTATGTCGTTCATTTCCATACATACATTCTCCTTATGCACTATTTTATATGATATTTAGCACTATGTATTAGTACATAATGCCACCATTTTATAGTGCACTTGCACTGTATAGAAATTAAATCTTGACCAAAATAAAACTATCTATTCGTTTTGCCGTTCAATAAACACAAGGTCTGCATATCTCACCTCAAAGTTTTTTTAAATTATATCCCATATATTCCGCTGTGTAAATTACATTTTCCAACAAAAAGCAAATGGAATATTGAATACACTAAGCATCAGTGTATTTAAACAAATACTTAATAGAAGCAACATTATACTTGTCGCATTTTGTCGATATTTATCGAAATTTATCTAAATTTGTAAAAACATTAATTTCTATCTTAGCCTGCCATTCCTTACCTGCCGCTTCGTTTGCCTCCTACAAAGCCTTGATTTGCTTTTGCAGCTCTATTAATAAATGTTGTTTCAAAAATTCATAGCTTTTACTGCTTTCCGCACTATTTTTAATGGTGGTGTCTGCCACAGCGAAGAAAGATTATAAGACGAGTCAGCAGTAAAATTTTTGTGAGTTAAATTCATCACGGGCATTTATGTATAAAAAAACAGTCATCGACTGCCTTGTTTTAGTATGTAATAAATATTTTATTAATATCAAAACAAAAATCAGCAAAAGATACAGAAAATTCTACAGGATCTGCTTCGCCGCTAAACAATTCTTCCATTAAACGCAATGCTTTGTTTATCATAATTTTCCCAATTAGATTTAAATGCTTTATTTAAAACTATATTTCTTACAATTTTTCACATCCTCAATGACGTCATCATCAATTCCATTCTTAAATACTCTGCAATAGTGCTTTTCTTTATTTTCCTGTCCAACGATAGCTATATCATCGCCACTTTGACGCAATTCATCATACTCTTTATCGTAAAAAATACAATTTTCACATTGTTTCATCTTTTAAAGCCTCCTTCAACATTTTTTTGTATACTTCCGAGTTGCCTCCTTTCTCTGCGATGACGTAACTTCCAAACCTTTTTCATTTCTAACCTCAAAGCTTTTTTAAATTATATCTCATTTATTCCGCCGTGTAACTGTGTAAACTACTATTTAAAATAATACGGCATATACAAATTGTTCTGCAATTATTAGTTATTTGTTTTAGTGACGAAATAAAAACGGCAAGCAATGATTACTGTATGACGTTCTACTTGCATTAAACTAAAATAAAGTAGAGTGACTGCCATATTCCAATTTCGTCTCATATATAATTGCTTTGCTGTTTGGTTGATTTAGATATACAGAAACACTAAGCTTAGAATAAGCTTTATTGTCCGGCACTAAAAAAGTGATTGAGTCAACCCCAATACCGTTACTATTCACTTGTTTTACAAGTAAATATTCTTTTTTAGCTGCATTTGACCCTGTAAATGCGATATTTAAAATCGAATTTTCTAAGGTCTCATATTTAACCGAAAATATAAGCGTTTGGTTTTTAAATTTATCTTTATCAATGTCTTGCAATAGTATTGCCCAACTCACCGTTTCATCTCCACAGGATAGGTTATGACTGGTTTTGTCATAGATCGATTTCCTTGATAAGATTATTTCCCAGTTTGAAAGATTATTGTCTGCATCTACGCAAAATGCAGAATTGGGCAATAGAGATACAATATTTTTATTTTGAATAAAATATTCCATTCGCTTTTGTTTTTCCAAAAGATTAAAATATTTTGTATAAATTTCTTTTAGTTCATTTAATCGTTCCTTTTGATTATCTGTTTCTTCCACAACAATTTTAACGGCTTTGAAAAGATAATCATAGTAATCATCAACGAAATGTAGCGGGTCTTTTCCCCACAAATGCTGCACGGAGCCTAATGCATTATCCGGCACTTCGATCACATTGATATCGGGATATTTATTTTCTATATATTGATAGCAGTATTTAAGCATATTTCTAATTTTTAATATATAGCCGGTAGGATATTCTACAATTTGTTTATTGACATCATCTAAATGCTTTTTAACAGGATAGTTGTTTATTAATATAATTTGCTTATCATTATAATACTTCCTGAAAATTGCTATATATTTGTCAAGAGCATTATCTAATTCGCCCTGCGACAACTCGACTTCTTTTAGTATGCAATTTTCGAGATGTTTGAATTTCGAAAATTCATCCTTAAACAATTGTAAATATCTTGTCCCGGTTACAAAAATTTCTTTGCCTGTAGGGAAAATAACTTTGGTAGGTTTAAATCTGAGTTCGCATAGATCCAAAATCAAATAGTCTGACTGTCCGCCTTTTAATATATGATTTTCTACCCCTCCCCAATGAAAATCAAAATAAACATTTCTCTTTACAAAATTGGTCCATTCAAACACATCAAGATCTTCAATAGTAAATAGCGATTCGCTTTTTGAATCATCTACTATTGAAAGCGGACTTACAAACTGAACAAATTTATCAACTTTAAATTTTTCACATGGATTAAGTCTAAATATATCTCTACATACACAACAACCAACTATATTGAAACTGATTGCCTCTCTTTGCATCATAACTTATACTTTGCCTCATAACCGATATTTTTCATATCTTAACATCAATTTATATCACTGTCAACTTTGATATACGATAACACCGCAAAGACATTCCTCAACTTGGACAATATTTAAAGGTAAAACTATTTATATATATCCATTCGATATTTAAATCTAAACAAAATTTATATTGATTATTTAATCCAAAACAAGTATAATAAAACCGTTATATGCAAACTGTTATTTAGAGGTTAAAATGAAAATTGCATTATTAAAAAATCTTCCCACTACATCAAAAAACAAAAATGAACTATTTAAAAATGTAGGTGGTAATACAGGAAATATAGTCTATTGGGAAAGCATAATTAGGCTTTTTAACCCTGATATTATACCATATGTTGAAAATGCAAAATTTGCAGATTATGATGCCGTAATAATAACAGATTTATGTTGGATAAGAGAAAATGTCGATTATGATTATATTGAATCCTATATCGATAAATATGATATACCTTTTATACCTATGAGCATAGGTTTGCAAAACAGCAACTTTAATCCTAATTTTAAACTTAGCGATCAGCTTGTAAGAATGCTAAATAAAATGCAACGGAAAGCTGTTCTCGGAGTCAGAGGAAAGTACACTGCCTCTATTTTAATAAAACACGGCATTACAAACATTGCCGTTATCGGTTGCCCGTCCATGTATTATTGGAATAATAGAAATTTAAAAATCGAAGATAACAATAAGCCCATAAATGTCTGTTGTAATTTTAAAAGCTTTGGAGAAAAACTTAACTCAAAAGAAGTATCCATATTGGAATATTTTGCCAAACATAATTTTATGTTTGTCGAACAAACTAAAGGCGAAATAGAATTTCATCATGTTCCCAGTAAAATAGATTTACAATCTATAAAAAAATATCTTGATCAAAACACACTATTGGATTTCAACTACCGTTCTTGGTGCGACAGATTAAAAGATTATAATTTTTCTTTAGGCTTTAGATTCCATGGAAATGTTTTGCCGCTACAACAAAATATTAAATCACTGTTTATAACTATTGACTCAAGGACACAAGAGATGATAGATTTGTTTCATTTGCCACACATAAAAAAAGAGGACTTCAATATAAACAAATCAATAGAGTATTATTTTAACCTTGCCGATTACAATGACTTTAATGCAAATTATCCTAAAATGTATGATACTTTTACTAAATTTGTATCAGATAACAATTTAGAATTCAGCGAATACGCAACGCCCCTAAAATTTGTTGCTAAAGAAAATGTAAATACTATAGACAGCATAAAAACTCGAGATTACTCAACTATAGAAGATAACGCATGTCAAGATTCTTTAAGTTTAAAAGTCAGTAAAAATGCAAATAGAATTAACTATGAGATCAAATTAACAGGTGATTTGGATAATATTGACAATAAAAGCTTTAACATAATATACGATTGCAATATGTTGAATATTATTAAAGATTGTTGTTTTGACAGTGTTGAAGATAATGGGGCACCCAACTGGCAATTATCGCATTCTAAAACTGCGGCTTTCAACATTCAAGATAAAAAGTTGAAATGCGGCGATGAATACAATCCTTGGTGCGTCTTATCCTACAAGTTAAATTATGCCGATCTAAAAGGGCAGCAAATTCTGTTAAGCATCAAAAGTCAGTCTGTTGACAATTCTAAATTGAATATAGCTATTCGCTATAAACAAAACGATGTCCCGTTCAAATATATATTTAATCGCATTCTTCAAAATGACACAGCATCAACCGATACTTTTACAATTTTTATACCGAATGATTTGCCTGACAATACAGACCTCAATGTTGCAATATATTTAAACGAGTCAAATTCTGAAGCTATTGTTAACGAAGTTAAATTATTCTGTTGATATAGAAAATTAAAACCGCCGAAAACTCTCTCGGCGGTTTTAATTATAACTTTTGCAAATAAAGAACTATCTAATAAAACAAAACTTACAATATGTTATTTAGACTTTTTCTTTAGCACTTTTGATAATTTTGCCCAAAACGCTTTTCTGTCGCTAAAGAACAAGACCATTGCTCTTTTACTTCTAGGCAATCTCTTAAATTCTTCTGATTCACAAATTTTATTTGTTGAGTACGCAATCTGCTTGCTATTAAAATTAGCTGCAACTTGACTGTTCAGTTCAAATTGCCAAATATCCATCAGAGAACCTTTTTCGTAGTTAAAATACATGACGTCCTCGGCTTGACAAAGTCTAAAAGGATACAAATCCTTGCTGGGCATTTGATTTAAGAAAATTTCAAACGGCATTGAAATTTCTTCACTGCGGAAATCAAACATGAAATCATACTCGGCAAACAGATTGCAGTATGCCTCTATAAAATCTATCATACCTCGTTTCATTTCCTCACAAACAAATCTTTCGGCATAATTGCATTCCTTAATTTCAAATATAGGTGACAAATTGTCTTGCTTCATCTCATAACCTATACAGGACGGTGCCAATTCCGAGAAGAAATACTCTCTTACTATTGACGTTATCTTTGGTGTATAAGGTAAATGTTCAAAAATGCGGAAACCGTTTTCTCTTGCCAATATTTGAGCGTTCATTCCCGCAGAATGTAAGAAGAAAACATCCAACGGTTTCCCGACAATATAAGATAGTATACTTTGTATTCTACCGCTATAACCCAAATCAAACGTAAGGCATTTGCCTTCAAACACATCTTTGATTTTAACTTTCTTAGGCAAATTCATTTCGTTTAATTTAGCAAAATCAAAAAACTTGTTTGCAATTTTTACAAACTTTTCGAAGCACTTTAAATTTGCAAAAGTTTCTTCAATCTCAATGTGCTCAATTAAAAGTTCTTTCTTGACTTGTTCAAGATTTACTATATATTCCTTCAACATATCCAAAATTGATTGTGGCGAATGTTTAATAACCGCAATACATTCTTGGACAACACCTACGGAGTTTGCTTGCTCGATCATAAATGGCAATAATGCCCTACGTGATACATAAAAATATTCAGATTGTACAAATGATCCTATATGACGTTGTAATATATCAAATGCAATTTTGGGCAAATATCCGTCCCTAGCAAGAAAAACAACTTTATTATAATCATTTGCCTGACAGGTACGTAAAATGCCATTGGCTACGCCCAACATTTCGCCACCCAAAACATAGTTCCCAATAAAGTAAAAATTTGCATTATATCTTAGTTCATGGTTCCACGACGGATACGGCTTGTCAAAATTATTGTTTGCAATTATAGCATGATATGCATCTATCGGCAACAGGCTCAACGTTTTATCAATATTTGCAAAAGAGGACACTCCGCTCATAGATGCAGGATATACATCTCCGGTATAGTTGTCATTTTTATGAATATTTTGGAAAATCTCAAACGTTTTTCCAATAAAGCAACTGCCCATTCCACACTCGTTAGCTTTCACACAATCAGAGTTCCAATTATCGCCAAAATGTAATATGCTTGACGGCTTGACCTTCAGTTCTTTTATGGCACAATTAAACAATTTCCCGTCGACTTTCAATTTCCGTTTTTCGGAAGAAATAAACAGACCATCATAGTTTGTAATTCCCAGCTTGTTTAAAAGCTTAACAATAAATGTTTTGTCATAATACGTATCTGTAATTATAATACGTTTTTTGCCCATCACGCCAGCAAGCTCATATAATTCTTTTGTATAGTTGCGGTTGAGACAAAGCGCTAAATCGGTTTTTTCTTCCATGGACTGCAAAACATCTTTCAATGATATATCCAATCCATAAATTCTTACAAACGTTTCATAAATTTCGCTTAATGTACAATCGTTACAATTTGGATTTTGCAGTCTTATGGCATTTCGGCAAATATTTTCTGCCTCTATACGTTTTTGGGCAAAGGAATAAATTTTATTTTCTTGTAAAAACTTTTTGTATTTATTTTCAATAAATTCAAAAAGCCTTATTGCCGTCCCAAAAGGTCTACATGCTAATGTATCAAACAAGTCAAAAGAAATCACCTCAAATTTGGGGTCGCAAATTTTTTCTTTCAGTTTCTCGTTGTATCCCACCCCATTTTCCCAAGACGTGCGTATGTCATAAAAATAGAAATCATCAGGGTGTGAGAGCTCTAACTTGTCAAAATTAAAACTATTTAAAATCAGCTGTTTAAACTCTCTGTTATTCCATAAATTGCGATAATGTAGCACATTACAGTTGATACGAAAATTTCTTGCTTTGTACTCATTAAATTCTTCTTGATACTTTTCAAATATATTATACTTATGCAAAAATGCTTCTAAAAAATCAAACACTCTTGCGACATCGCTTATATTCCTTTTAATCCTATTTAATGAAATACTTGCTGAAGTCGATGCTTCTTCATGCCTGAAATAAAAATATGCATCATGATTTGAAAATGCCATTTTTTTGCTATGATAAAATAATGCGGCAGAATATGCAATATCCTCAGCCATTATAAGATGCTTATCTATCATTTTAAAATCAGAAAGACAATCTTGCCATAATTTCATCGAATATAGTTTATTCCAAACAGTATGCCAAGCAAAATTAAGCCCCTCATCTTTCATAAATGTATCAAATATTTCTTGCCCTTCCAAAGATGCTCTGTTATGACATAAAGATCTATAATTATTATCAAAATAATATCCGGTATTGTTGACCTGGATAGTATTTGCCATAACCATATCGGCATTTTCCTCTTGCGCACGCTCTACCAACAAACGAATCCAATCCAAAGATATTGTATCGTCAGAGTCAACAAAGCAAATATAATCTCCGGTAGCTATTTCTGCTCCCGCCTGACGAGCATGAAATAACCCTCTGTTGTTGTCATAGGTAACTATTTTGATTCTTTCATCTATTTTACTGTAATTCTTTATAAGTTGCAAACTATTGTCAGGACTGGCATCATTTACACATATTACTTCAATATTTGTATATGTCTGAGCCAATATACTGTTAATACACTTATTTAAAAAACGCTCCGTATTATAAATTGGTACCACAATTGAGACCAACGCATCCTGCCTTTTCATCTATATTACTCCTATTATGTTATCATGTATATAAATAGCAATATTTATTATTATAATACCATACTCATTTTTTTCCGTCAATAAATTAATAATAGACGGGCAAAGAGCTTCTTACTTAAATTTATATAAAATTAAACTAAAATGTCATCATTTACTCATTCTGGACGCAGAACTTAAAATCGAATACTATAATTATTGCTAAATAGCCTCTTTGGCAATTTATTTTGGACTACTAACGTAAAAAAAGCAGGTTTTTGAACAAAAATCGCTCAATTTACTGAATAATTTGCATAATAGAAACAGCCTCATAAATGATGATTTTCATCCCTGAAAAATGGAAAAGCCCTACTGTTTAGTAGGGTTTTGGCGGAGAAAGAGGGATTTGAACCCTCGCTACGATTCTCTCGTACTACTCCCTTAGCAGGGGAGCCCCTTCGGCCTCTTGGGTATTTCTCCAAAGGTTTGCCAAAGACAAACGTATTGATATTTGGCGCACAGTCTGTCACGGGTATCGAGCTGCGCTCACGCATGACGGCAACTAAGCATAGGCTGTGCGACCTGTATATATTAACACGCCGACGAAATGATGTCAATAATATTTGGCAAGGAAGTGATTTAAACGGGCGACCAAACCACTTTACCGTGAAAGCGGAATGACCGCCTTAGGTTTTACCACTTGTTTTCCACATACTCACAGAAGGCGTACATGTCCTTGATTTGCAGCTTTGTGCCGTCGTCGAGGATGACGGTTCCGTTCCAAAGTCCGTGCACCTGATGCGAGTGCATACGCACGATATTGAGACCGTTCATATCCGAATGGTGGTCGAAGGTGGGCGTCATTGTCATATCAAATCTGCCATCCTCCGAGATAAAGTGCCACGGCTCCATATACTTATCGGGTTTTGGGAACACCTCTACGTCCACCGAGCCGATTTTGTGCGCCACGCCGTCGTAGAAGAGGCAGGTTTCGGTGGCATTGCTTTCGTCGCCGATACCCCACGTGATTTCAAAGCCGAAAATATGGTTGTTGCCGTTTTCGTCCTTGAGATAGGTTGCGCCGTTTCCCCAATACCACACGTTTTTATACGGCCACACGCCCCTGCCCCAATCGAGCACGCAGAATGTGTCGCTCTTATCGAAAGTATATTCCTCGTCGCCCCACTTATACGTGCCCTCGCATGGCATACAGTTTTGCTTCATCGTCATAAAGAAGCGGGTGGACATATATTCGCCCTTTTTCTTAAATGGTGTCACTATGGTAATGTTTTGGTGGTCCTCAAACAGATCCATTTGGAATTTTGCCTCGACCGTCTGTCCCTTTGCAGGTCCGACAAACTCGAGCGTACGTGACGTTTTATCCGTCACTGCACGGAAGAGATATTTGCCCTTTTTATATTCCACGACATTGGGGCAATCGCAATTTTCGGGCAGAATGACTTTATTTTTGCCGCCAAGCCAAAGCGCCATACTCGATATGACCTTTTGCTCATTGCCGCTTATATCTACGAGATTTGCCGAAGCATATCCGCCTATCGAGATATTAGCGATAGATATCTGCACCATATATTTGCCGTTGCTGACCTGATAAAAGTCCCATTCCTTACCTCTCCACTGAGGGCGTGCAAGCGTACGGTCATACTTAAAGATGTTGTGACGTGCCCAACCGCCTCTTATCTGTAGGTTGCCGTCATCATCAAGGAGCTGAATGGGCTTTGTATATTCCACCTGTCTGCGCTTTTTATCAAGCTCCTGCCAACCGACATAAGTCTTTTTCACTTCATTTGCCATAATATCCCTCCGTGAAATCTACTGATACAATTGTATTACAAATTGCAACAAAATACAATACGCAATTTAATAAATTTTATGCGCCTGAAATCAGACGCATAAAATAAAGTAATTTTGTTGTATTTGCAAATTTGCGAGTTTTATATGTAAAAATATGCCTATAAAACCCGTTTTATGTCACTTATACATAGGTGACGCTTTGAGCTGACCGTCAAACACCTTAAACGCTTCGGAAATTTTTATCTTCTGCGGACAGACCGCCTCGCAGCTACGGCAGCCGATACACGCAGACGGACGGCTTTCGTTTGGCATCTGCGATACACGCATTGGCGCAATAAATCCGTTGTCCGAAAAGTTGTGCTCGTTATACAGCGCAATGAGCGTAGGGATATCCAGAGATTGCGGACAGTGCGACACGCAATATCTGCATTCCGTGCAAGGCAAAGAGTTTTTGCCCGTCATTTCCTTGGCAATTTCAAACAGCACGTTGCGCTCCGCCTCGGTCACAGGCTTGAATTCGTCAAAGGTTGCAATGTTTTGCTTGAGCTGCTCAAAATTTGACATTCCCGATAAAATGACCTTGACCTGCGGAATGCTTTGCAAAAATCTGAACGCCCACTGCGTTTGCGTATAATCGGGCTGCAGCGCAGAAAGCTTTGCGGCAACCTTATCGTTTAAATGACACAGCTTGCCTCCGTGCAAGGGCTCCATCACCCAAACGGGAATGCCCAATTTGTCAAGTGTTTGCACCTTTGACTTTGCGTCCTGAAAATCCCAGTCCACATAGTTGAGCTGAATCTGGCAAAACTCCATATCCTTGCCGTAGGCGTCCAAAAAGCGCTCAAAGGTCTTTTGGTCGCCGTGCACCGAAAAGCCGAGATGCTTTATGCGTCCGTTGCGCTTTTGCTCGAAGAGATATTCGTAGGTTTTATATTTGGGATCGAGATATGCGTCGATATTGAGCTCGCACACATTGTGGAAAAGATAAAAATCAAAATAATCGACTTGGCATTTTTTAAGCTGTTGCTCAAAAATTTCCTCGACCTTGCCCATATTTGAAAGGTCGTATCCGGGGAATTTGTCCGCAAGATAAAAGCTTTCTCTCGGATATTTCTTAAGTGCCTTGCCCATAACAATCTCGGAGTTGCCGTTGTGATATCCCCATGCCGTATCGAAATAATTTACGCCGTGCTTTATGGCATAATCTACCATTTCAAAAACGGCTGCTTCATCGATATCCGCATCGTCGGCGCTGCGTTTAGGCAAGCGCATTGCGCCCATTGCAAGCATTGAAATTTGCTTCTCGTTGAAATCGCTGTAAACCATATATCACCCTACATATTTTTTGTTATCATATAATTTTTTTTGTTGAATTGCAAGAATTTTTTCGGAAAACTGAGTTGAGCGAGTATGACTGCCACAAACACGAGTGTGCAGCCCGCAAGCTCCTGCATAGCGTGCACCTCGTGCAAAATAAGGATGCCGCCTATCATTCCCACGACAGATTCCAAGCTCATTATGAGTGCTGCGACCGTCGGCTCGGTATACTTTTGCCCTGCGGTTTGCAGCGTATAGCCTATGCCCGCCGAAAAAACGCCTACATAAATTATCGGCACTATACTTTGCGCAATGCTCGCCCCCGAGGGGAAGCCCGCTATCGCCATGCCGGGGATACTCAACACAGCACAGGTGATAAACTGCACAAGCGTGATCTTGATAGGGTCTGCATCCTGCCCGAACACGTCTATAAAGGATATCTGAAGCGCAAAAAACAGGGTGCTTGCAAGTCCGAGCAGATCGCCTATTCCGACAGGCTCGTCACCGCTTGCGCACATCAGCCAAAAGCCTGCAATCGCAACAGGGATAGCAAAGCGGCTGAGCACGCTCAGTCTCCTGCCTGTAAGCAAACCCAAAACAGGCACCAGAACTATGTAAAGCGCAGTGATAAAGCTTGCCCTGCCTGCACTCGTATACTGTATGCCGTACTGCTGCAGATCGCTTGCAAGCAGCAGCGATATGCCGCATATGATGCCGCCGAAAATGGTGGCTTTGTTCCACCCGACAGTTTTAACGCCTCTTTTTTTGTTGACTAACTCATAAATGAGCAAAAACACAGCCACCACGGCGCTTGCAAGCGCAAATCGCAAGCCGTTGAACGCAATGGGATTTATCTGCGCCGCCGCAGTCCGCTGAAACGCAAATGCCATACCCCACACTAAAGCGCAGGCAAAAAGCATTATAGTCCCAAATAAGCTGTGTTTGTTTTGCATAAACCCTCACATGAGAATTACATATCGCACGACAGCCGCCGTGCGATACAAGATTTATTTTGATAGTGACTTAGTATATTAGATTTTTCGCAAAAGTGGGAATTGACTTCCCGCTTTTGCACCTTATGCGCACGTAGTGCGCCTCACCAAACAAAGCATTTTGCGGAACATTGCAAGCGTTTACAATGTTGGTTTGATCTGATAGCATACAATGCTTTTTTTGGTAATGGGGATAAAATCAAGCTTAGGCTTGGACAATGCTTGCAAGCAAGCGTTGTCCCGCCAAATGCGCCGATTAATTTATCCTCATTATGGCTCCCCTTAGCAAGGGGAGCTCCGCAAAGCGTAAGCGGAGCGGTAAGGGGATTGTCCACCAAACAAAGCATTTTGCGGAACATTGCAAGAGTTTACAACGTCGGTTTGATCTGATAGCATACAATGCTTTGTTTGGTAATGGGGATAAAATCAAGCTTAGGCTTGGACAATGCTTGTAAGCAAGCGTTGTCCCGCCAAATGCGCTGATTTTATCCAAATACTGCCAGTAAAAATCCTGCTGCGACAGCCGAGCCTATTACGCCTGCGACGTTTGGTCCCATAGCGTGCATAAGCAGATAGTTGCTTTTGTTATACTGCAAGCCGACGGTGTTTGAAACACGTGCGGCCATTGGCACTGCCGAAACGCCTGCCGAGCCGATAAGCGGATTGATTTTGCCACGTGAGATGACATACAGCAATTTGCCGATGAGCAAGCCGCATATGGTTGCAAGCACAAAGCCTGCAAGACCGAGAATGACGATGAGCAGCGTTTTTGTTGTGAGGAATGTGGCGCCTATAGCCGTTGCGCCGACCGAGATACCGAGAAACAGCGTCACGATGTTCATAAGCGCATTTTGTGCCGTATCCGAAAGCCTTTCCGTCACGCCGCACTCCTTAAGCAGATTGCCGAACATAAGGCTTCCGAGAAGCGGAGCGACAGACGGCAAAAGCAGAGATACGATGATAGTGACCAAAATGGGGAATATTATCTTTTCCTTTTTGCTGACCTTGCGGGTTGCGGTCATCACGGCGATACGCTCTTTCTTTGTCGTGAGCAGCTTCATAAACGGAGGCTGCAAAAGCGGAATGAGCGCCATATACGAATATGCTGCGACCGCAATAGGCGCAAGCAGTTGAGGCGCAAGCGTCTTTGTGAGGAAGATAGCCGTAGGTCCGTCCGCACCTGCGATAATGGATATCGAAGCCGCCTCGCCGCCCGTAAACATACCCGTTGCAACGGCGAGAATGAGCACAAGATAAATTCCGCCCTGCGCCGCAGCGCCCAAAATCATAGAGCTTGGGCGGGACAGCATGGGACCGAAGTCCGTCATTGCTCCGACGCCGATAAATATCAGACAGGGATAAACGCCCGTCTTAACACCTATGTAAAGTATATCCAAAAGTCCGCCGTGCCGCAAGACTTCCAGATAGTCCACTCCGGTTTTGACAGCCTGCTCGCCCGTCCACCAATCTGCGTGGAACAGCTCGCCGCCGGGGAGGTTTGTAAGCAACATTCCGAAAGCTATGCCAACGAGAAGCAACGGTTCAAATTTCTTTTTGATCGCAAGCCAAAGGAAAAACAGTGCGACGACAATCATAATGAGTGCCTTCCAGCCGTCGGTCAAGCCGAAGCCCAAAAAGCCGCTGTCCTCCCAAAGGTTTTTCAGTATCTGACCTACGTCCATACCACCTAATATTTGTCCAAAGTTCATATTGAGGCTCCTTACAGAATTTCAAACAGCGGAGTACCCGTCTCTACGCTTGCACCCTTTTGCACGAAGAATTGACCCAATTTGCCAGATTTTGAAGCGGGGATCTCGTTTTCCATTTTCATAGCCTCGATGACCAGCACCACGTCGCCCTCTTTTACGGGTTGACCTGCGCTCATCTTAAGGGTGATGACGCTTCCGTTGAGCGGTGAATTTACCACAGTTGCGCCCGCAGTTGCCGCTGCTGCGGCAGTCTGCTGAGGTGCGGCTGCTGCTACAGGTGCTGCGCTTACTGCCGCCGCCTGCGCAGCGGGAGCCGCCTGAGGAAGAGCAGCGTCAAATTCCGACTTTATGACAGCCTCGCCCTTTTCAACTTCAACTTCATATATTTTGCCGTTTAAGCTCACTTTGTAGATCATTTTTCTTCAACCTCCATTTTCTTTATGGATTTAAACCTCAATTCATTGAGCGGCGTGCCTGTGCTGTCGGCAACGATCGCCATTATCATTGCGGCGTCACGCTCGTCGGTATTGATAAGCTTAAGCTCGCCGCAGGTGCCCTCTGCAAGAGGCTCCGACTGTACTTCGGGCTGAGCCGCCGCCTTGTCTGCCTTTTTCCAAAACATCATTTTGGATTTGACTTCCGCAAGCTTTTCGCCCCACTCCGGATGAGCCTTTTGTAGTTTTTCGCTGCCGTCGAATATCTTGCCCTCGATCGTCACGATAAGCATAAGCGCAATGAGTACTATAAACACTATCACTATGCCTATCAATGCGAGCAGCAGAGCGTCGACCACGCCTATTTTTGCGGTTTTGTCGATAACGCCGCTAAAAAGCATAAGTCCCATATTTCACCTCATTATTCCTCAACAGGGGTTATCGTATATTTGACTATCTTTTCTTCCTTAGCCCTGCGAGCGTCAAAATATTTTTCCGTCACTTGCGGGAAGAGAATATATGACAGCACGTCCTCGTCGTTTTTGGCTATGCCCGCAAGCTCCGCCTTAGTCTTTTCAAACACGGGCTCAAGGGTATCGGCATATCTGCCCTCGATGGGCTTTTCGTCGCCGAGCGCCTTTTTCATCACTTCGGGATTTATAGGCGCAGGCGCAGTGCCGTATTCGCCTCTGCAATATGCCTTGACTTCCTTTGAAATGTTTTTGTATCTCTCGCCCGAAAGCACGTTGTTTGTCGCCTGCACGCCGACCATTTGGCTCATAGGCGTGACGAGCGGAGGATAACCGAGATCCGCTCTGACCTTCGGCGTTTCGATGAGCACCTCTTCAAACTTGTCCATAGCGTTTTGAGCTTTGAGCTGCGACACGAGGTTGGACAACATTCCGCCCGGCACCTTGTAGTTGAGGGCGTCCGTATCCGTTGCCATCATCTTTGGATTGAGCGTGCCGTCTGCGATATATCCGTCACGGATAGGCTTAAAGAAATCGTTGACCTGCTTGAGCACTGCGTCGTCAAGCCCCGTCTCGTATCCGAGCTGCTTGAGCGCATAGTTGAGCGTTTCGGTAGCAGGCTGACTTGTGCCGCCCGAGAAGCAGGACGTTGCCGTATCGATGACGTCTACGCCCGCCTCGATAGCCTTGAGATAGGTCATAAACGCCATGCCCGTCGTGCAGTGTGTGTGCAGCACTACGGGAATTTTGACCTCGCTCTTTATTGCGCCGATGAGCTCGTATGCCTCTTGCGGCGTCATAACGCCCGCCATATCCTTTACGCAGACTGTCGTAACACCCATATTTTCCATCTCTTTGGCTTGCTTTGCAAACGCCTCGAGCGTATGTACGGGGCTTTGCGTAAAGCTGAGCGTGCCCGACACGGTCGCACCGCATTTAAGTGCGGTCTTTGTTGCGGTCTCTATATTGCGCAGGTCGTTGAGTGCGTCGAAGATACGAATGACGTCTATGCCGTTTTCAACGGACTTTTCCACAAACATCCTTACGATTTCGTCGGGATAGTGCTTATAACCGAGCAGATTTTGCCCTCTGAGCAGCATCTGCAGCTTTGAGTTGGGCATAGCCTTGCGCATATTGCGCAGTCTCTGCCACGGATCCTCGTCCAGAAATCTCAAGCATACGTCAAACACAGCGCCGCCCCAGCACTCCACCGAATAATATCCGGCTTTGTCCATAACGGGAAGAATGTCGGCAAACTTCGAGTACGGCAAGCGGGTTGCGATAAGCGATTGATTTGCGTCACGCAGCACCGTCTCTGTAAATTGAACCTTTTGGGTTTCAAAAGCTTTTTTCATATTGCCCTCCAAAAAATATTCGCCTGCATTATAGCATTTTGTTTTTGAAAATCGCAAGCAAATCGCTACACTTTTATCTATATATTGATAACAATTTATATTATCTATAAATATAAGGATATCTACAATATATTTTTTGATGTTTTAAGAGGTGTAAAATAGCAAAATTTTTGCAAATTTTCGGCAATTTTTTTGCAATTTTTCTGCAAAAAACAATCGATTTTTCGCAGTTTTTTGGCGTTTTTTTGGCGTTTTTTAGCGTTTTTTTGCGGTTTTTTCGTTGTTTTTTCGTTGTTTTTTTGGTTGTTTTATGACTGATTTTTGGTTGTTTTTTGATTGTTTTTTCGTAAAATTTAATCACTTTTTTGTTGACAAACCGCATATGATAGTGTATCATACATTTGAACGGTTTTTCAAATGTTCAACAAAGAGAGGGATATATGGACGAACGTCAAGTCATAGAATACGTAAGAGGCAAGCTGCCCGACGACGAAACGATTGCCGCCGTTGCGGAATTTTTTAAGGTTTTCGGCGATGCGACACGTGCCAAAATTATGAGCTGCCTCGAGGTGAAGGACCTGTATGTAAACGAGATTGCCGAGATTTTGGGAATGAGCATTTCGGCAGTTTCACATCAGCTCAGAGTGCTGCGCTCGGCAAAGCTCGTAAAGGCAAGCAAGTGCGGCAAGGAAGTGAAATACTGCCTTGACGACAACCACGTAGCTCAGATTATAGAGGCGGGCTTGACGCACGTCAACGAGGAACACTGAAAAATATCCACTGATAAAAACGGGGACAAGCCCCGTTTAAAAAGGACACACAGTTGAACGATTGTTCATACAAATAAGTAATCAAATAAAGGAGCAAGCAATGAAAAAGGTATTTAAGCTGCAGAATCTTGACTGCGCAAACTGCGCCGCAAAAATGGAAAGAGGCATATTGAAAATAGACGGCGTGAGCGCCGCAAGCGTGAGCTTTATGTCTCAAAAGCTCACGGTCGAGGCGGAGGAAGAAAGCTTTGAAAGAGTAATGGACGAAGTAGTAAAGGTTTGCAGGCGCATTGAGCCTGATTGCAAAATAATAAGATAAAATATATTAAATGCTATGATAAAACCCGTTTTAAGTAAAAAAGAGAGAAACACGCTCATTCGCATAATCGTATCCCTATGCGCATTTATCGTGTTGATAGCCGTTGACAAGAGCATTGACATCGCAGCGTCAGTCGGCGGCAAATACGGTTGGTTGTTGCCTTTGTTTTTGTATCTTGCAATATACATAACAATAGGCTACGACGTGCTGTGGCGTGCGGTGCGAAACATAGCGCACGGTCAGGTCTTTGACGAAAACTTCCTCATGATGATAGCGACTGTCGGCGCATTTGCGCTTGGCATATATCACAGCGTATCGGGACTTGCCATTGAGGGCTTTGACGAAGCTTGCGCCGTCCTGCTGTTTTATCAGGTGGGCGAGTTTTTCCAAAGATACGCCACAAACAAATCACGAAAATCGATATCATCACTTATGGATATCCGCCCCGATATTGCAAACGTATTGCGTGACGGCGAGGTCGTCACCGTGGACCCGAGCGAGGTCGCCGTTGGCGAAACGGTGGTGATATATCCCGGCGAAAAAGTGCCTCTTGACGGCATATGCACAAAGGGCGTAACATCTCTCGACACAAAGGCGCTCACGGGCGAATCTCTGCCACGTGAAATCGCAAGCGGCGACGAGGTGCTGAGCGGCTTTGTAAACCTCACTGCGCAAATCGAAATGTGCGTGCAAAAGGAATTTTACGACAGCACGGTGTCAAAAATCCTCGACCTTGTGGAAAACGCTGCGGATAAAAAATCAAAGACGGAAAGCTTCATCACAAAGTTTGCAAAATACTATACCCCTGCGGTAGTATTTCTTGCGCTCGCACTGCTTATCATTCCGGGTGCGGTCACGGGCAAGTGGGACGTGTGGACATACCGTGCGCTCAGCTTTTTGGTGGTGTCCTGCCCCTGCGCACTTGTGATATCCATTCCCCTGTCGTTTTTTGCGGGCATAGGCGCAGGCTCAAGATATCACATATTGATAAAGGGCTCCAACTATCTCGAGCAGCTTGCAAAGGCAAACATATTTGTCTTTGACAAAACGGGCACGCTCACAAAGGGCAATTTTGCCGTGAGCGAGATCACGCCAAAGGATAATGCCGACGAGATATTGAGGCTTGCCGCCATTGCGGAGCAAGGCTTCGCCCACCCCATAGCAAAAAGCATACAGGCGGCATACGGCAAGGAAATAAACGCCGACCATACGCTGACAAATCTTGCGGGAATGGGCATAAAAGCCGAAAACGGCAAGGAAGCTATCCTGTGCGGCAACGAAAAGCTGATGAAAGAATTTGGCATAGAATATCAGAAAAACGACGGTACGGGCACGGTGGTATACGTTGCAAAGGACGGCGTTTTTGCAGGCTCGATACTCATAGCCGATCAGCTGAAGGACGAGGCAAAATCAGTGATATGCGACCTGAATTCTATGGGCGCACACACCGTAATGCTTACGGGCGACAACGAAGCGGTGGCAAAAAAGGTGGCGGAAGAGGCAGGCGTATCCGAATACAAGTCCTCGCTATTGCCCGACGACAAGGTGCGTGAGGTGGAAGCCCTGCTTGCCGAAAAACGTCCCAAAGACGTGCTGTGCTTTACGGGCGACGGCATAAACGACGCACCCGTGCTTATGCGCTCCGACATAGGCATAGCTATGGGCGCAGTGGGCAGCGACGCCGCAATAGAGGCGTCCGATATAGTGCTGATGAAGGACGACCTGAGCGGGCTTCCGCTTGCAAAACGCATAGCCAAAAAGACGATGAGGATCGCATATGAAAATATAGCCTTTTCGCTTGCGATAAAGATAGCGATACTGATACTAAGCGCACTGGGCATAACAAATATGTGGATAGCGGTTTTCGGTGACGTAGGCGTAGCGGTGCTTGCGATACTCAATGCAATGCGGGTAAACCGCAAATATAAGCAAACAACAAAATAAGCATTTTAAGTATGTAATTTTGATATTTAAAATATGATTTATGTCATAAAAGCAAAAAAGCGGACGCCCCTAACGTCCGCTTTTAAAATCAATACAAATCACAGAGTTATGCCCTTTAAAAGCGCATATTTCATCACGGCATAGCAGGTTTTGCCGTCCCTTATTTTTCCGTCCAAAACGTCGGAAAGCAGTTTTAAAAACGGCACTTTTTCCACATTTAAAAACTCGCCGTCGTCAAGCTTCATTTTGCTGGTTTTAAGGTCGGTCGCCAAAAACACATAGAGGTTTTCGTTTGTATATCCGGGCGTGGGATATATAAGCCCGAGCGGCGCTATACTGCCTGCGGTAAACCCCGTTTCCTCCTGCAGCTCACGACCTGCGGTGAAAATGGCTTCCTCGCCCTTTTCAAGCTTGCCTGCAGGAATTTCGAGCAGCACCTCTCTGTACGGATATCTGAACTGCCGCACGAGATACACAAAGCCTTCGCCGTCTATCGCAAGCACGGACGCTCCGCCGTTATGGCAGACGTACTCACGCTTGGCTTCACGCCCGTCGGGCAGAACGATATCGTCGTTTCTCAGCGAAATTATGCGCCCCTCGTAAACGACGTGCGCCTGCTTTTCCTTTTCTATCAAATTTGCAAATTCGTTTTCCATACGCATATTATACAGCCTATGCCGCCTCTGTACAACAAAAGTTTGCAATAAGTTTCCTTGCAAATTTCCGCCGCCGTGTTATTATAGTTATATGGAAAGCGCAACGCATATCGACATATACGATTTTGATAAGACCGTCGTGCCCTACGACAGTGCGATGAGATATTGGCTTTGGTGCCTTGTGCACCGCCCCTATCTCATTCTGTTTTTGCCTTATCAGATATTTTGGAGCTTGCTTGCGCTTATGCGCATAATCAAGGTGCCTACCTACAAAAAGCACTGTTTCAGATTTGTCCGCTTTTTAAACACGCAAAAGACCGTGCAACGCTTTTGGGACAAACACCAAAAGGATGTCTATCCGTTTTTTCTGCCCCAAAACCGTGACAGCAGCCGCAAGTGCGTGATAATAAGCGCAAGCCCCGATTTTTTGATAAACGAAATAGCATCACGCCTGAGGGCGGACTACTGCATAGCAACGCACCACGACCAAAAAAGCGGAAAGCTTTTGGGCAAGGTGTGCCGCAGAGAGCAAAAGGTTGCAAGGCTTTTTGAGCTTCTGCCCGACGCCGAAGTGGAAAACGTCTATTCGGACAGCCCCGAGCACGACAGTTTCATCTTTGACCTTGGCAAAAACCGCTATTTAGCAAATAAAGGAATTTTGAAGAAATTATAATTTAACAATAAATCTCTTATTGACTTAATTATTTGATAAAGCTATAATATCTGTAAATGTGCGTGCGTATACACGCAAAAACAACACGATAATTTTTGGAGGTTATCCCGTTATGAAAAAAATGACCATTGACGGCAATACCGCTGCGGCGCATATAGCTTACGCTTTCTCCGACGTTGCGGCGATTTATCCCATCACACCGTCATCACCTATGGCAGAAAACTGCGACGACTGGGCAGGTCAAGGCAGAAAAAACATCTTTGGCAACGTGCTTAAAATTGCCGAGATGCAATCGGAAGCAGGCGCAGCAGGCGCTGTGCACGGCTCGCTTGCGGCAGGCGCACTTACAAGCACCTTTACGGCAAGTCAGGGCTTGCTTCTGATGATCCCAAATATGTACAAGATCGCAGGCGAGCTGCTGCCCTCGGTGTTCCACGTGTCGGCAAGAAGCCTTGCAGGTCACGCACTCAACATCTTCGGCGACCACTCGGACGTTATGGCGTGCCGTCAGACGGGCTTTGCAATGCTTGCAAGCAACAGCGTGCAGGAAGTCATGGACCTGTCACTTGTGGCGCACCTTTCCACACTCGAAGCAAGCGTGCCCTTCCTCAGCTTCTTCGACGGCTTCCGTACTTCTCACGAGGTGAGCAAGATTGACGTCATCGAATATGACGAAATCAAAAACCTTGTAAACTTCAAGAAGGTTGACGAATTCCGTGCACGTGCGCTCAATCCGGAGCACCCCCATCAACAGGGTACGGCTCAAAACCCCGATATCTACTTCCAAAACAGAGAGGCTTCAAACAAATACTACGACGCAGTGCCCGCTATCGTGCAGGCGCAGATGGACAAGGTCAGCGCTCTCACGGGCAGAAAGTACAACCTTGTGGACTACTACGGCGCAAAGGACGCAGACCGCATCATAGTCATCATGGGCAGCGGCGCAGAGGCTGTTGAGGAAACCGTCGACTACCTCAACGCAAAGGGCGAAAAGGTTGGTTTGATTAAGGTCAGACTTTACCGTCCCTTCCCTGCAAAGGCGTTTGTGGAAGCTATCCCCGCTACGGCAAAGGTCATCACCGTTATGGACAGAACCAAAGAGCCCGGCGCACAGGGCGAGCCTCTGTATCTTGACGTTGTTACGTCCCTCAACGAGCTCGGCGTACAAAAGCAGGTGCTTTGCGGCAGATACGGCATCGGCAGCAAGGAGTTCAACCCCTCTATGGTCAACGCTATCTTCGCAAATATGAACGGCGAAAAACGCACTCACTTCACAGTCGGTATCAACGACGACGTGACCTTCCATTCGCTTGAAGTTACCGAAAAGATAGACGCATCCGACGACAGCACCATTTCCTGCAAATTCTACGGACTTGGCTCTGACGGCACGGTCGGCGCAAACAAAAACTCAATCAAGATAATCGGCGACCACACCGACAAGTATGCACAGGCTTACTTTGCATATGACTCCAAAAAGTCGGGCGGCATTACGATTTCGCACCTGCGCTTCTCGGATAAGCCCATCCGCAGCACATACCTCATCGACCAAGCGGACTTTATCGCTTGCCATAACGAGTCATACGTGCTCCGCTACGATATGCTTTCCGACCTCAAGGACGGCGGCATATTCCTGCTCAACTCGCAGTGGGCGCCCGAGGAAATGGATACAAAGCTTCCCGCAAGCATGAAGAATATGATTGCAAAGAAGCACGTGCGTTTCTACACCCTCGACGGTCTTAAGGTCGTCACGGCTCTCGGCACAAAGAAGGGCGTAAACACCGTTATGCAGGCTGCGTTCTTCAAGCTTGCAAACGTCATTCCTTATGAGGACGCAGAGCGCTATATGAAGGAAATGATCAAAAAATCATATTCCAAGAAGGGCGACGCAGTAGTTGCAATGAACTACGCCTGCGTCGACAACGCTATTGCGGAGCTCAAAGAGGTCAAGTATCCCGAAAGCTGGGCAACGACCACCACGGGCGCAGCACCCTTGGAAGTGCCAAACGATGAATACTTCAAAAACTTCATCGCACCCATCACCGCACAGGAGGGCGACAAGCTGCCCGTATCCGCATTCAACCCCAACGGCAGCGTGCCCACGGGTACAACTAAGTTTGAAAAGAGAGGCATTGCGGTTAAGGTGCCTAAGTGGCTGCCCGAAAATTGTATTCAGTGCAACCGCTGCTCGCTGGTCTGCCCGCACGCAACGATACGTCCTACGCTTGCCACCGCAGAGGAGCTTGCAAACAAGCCCGAAGGCTTTGTAACGAAGCCCGCAACAGGTATCAAGGGCTACGAATTCCGTATGCAGGTCAGCCCGTACGACTGCACAGGCTGCTCCAACTGCGTTGCGGTTTGCCCCGCTAAGGAAAAGGCTCTCGTTATGGTCCCGCTCGACGAAGCTATCGCAAACGAGGAAGAGAATTGGGAATTTGCAGAGTCCTTGAAGGAAACCTCCGCAGAGCTCAAGTCCGTAAACGTCAAGAACAGTCAGTTCAAGAAGCCTCTGTTTGAGTTCTCGGGCGCTTGCGCAGGCTGCGGCGAAACACCTTACGTCAAGCTTATGACTCAGCTGTTTGGCGACAGAATGTTGGTCGCAAACGCAACGGGTTGCTCGTCAATCTACGGCGGCAGCGCACCTACCTGCCCCTACACCAAGAACGACAAGGGCAGAGGTCCCGCTTGGGCAAACTCTCTGTTTGAGGACAATGCGGAATTCGGCTACGGCATGCACCTCGCATATCAGACAAGAAGAGGCGTCATTGCAAATCAGATCCACAGTTTGCTCGGCTTGGGCGGCATTTCACAGGAAATGACCGACGCCCTCAACGAATGGCTCGAGGGCAAGGACGACGCAGCGCTTTCCGAAAAAGCAACCGAAAAGATACTTGCTTTGCTCGGCGACGAGAAGAAGAGAGCAAACGGCGTTACGCTTGAGCTGCTGAATGAAATCGAAGCAAAGGCAGACTGCCTCATCAAAAAATCTGTTTGGATCGTCGGCGGCGACGGCTGGGCATACGATATCGGCTACAACGGCGTAGACCACGTGCTCGCAAGCGGCGAAGACGTAAATATCCTCGTGCTTGATACAGAGGTCTACTCCAATACAGGCGGACAGGCCTCGAAGTCAACGCCTACGGGCGCAATCGCAAAATTTGCCGCAACAGGCAAGCGCACAAAGAAGAAAGACCTTGCACTGCTCGCAATGGACTACGGCTATGTGTACGTCGCACAGGTGTCAATGGGCGCAGATATGAATCAGGTCGTCAAGGCGTTTGCAGAGGCTGAGGCATATCACGGACCGTCCATCATCATCGCATACGCACCCTGCATCAACCACGGTATCAAGGGCGGTATGGACAACTCGCAGATGGAAATGAAGAAGGCAGTCGACTGCGGCTACTGGCAGCTCTTCCGCTTCAACCCCGACAACGTGGGTACGGCGACAAATCCGCTTTCTATCGACAGCAAGGAGCCGACGGACGATTATCAAGCATTCCTGCTCAACGAAAACCGCTACGCCTCGCTTGCGAAGATGAATCCCGATGCGGCGCAAACCCTGTTTGCAAAGAACGAGCAAGACGCAGCCAACAAGCGTGCATTCTATCGCAAGAAAGCAGACTCCTACAACAACTGATAATATTTATCAGCAGACAGCAAATGCCCTCCGCAATGCGGAGGGCTTTTCATATTTAGTATTAATTATATTTTTAAATGGAATATTGTTAAAAATACTAAATCACTGTTTATTTATTAGTTTTTTAACAGCTCGTTTATCCTGTGCGCAACGTCCTCGATATTCTCTGCAAGCGTGTCCGCTTTGACGCCCGCTACAATTATGTTGCACCTGTTTAGCGGCACAAGCACCTTTATCGCTCTGCTTGCGGCAACGGCGTTTGCAACGTCTGCGCTTATTTCGCCCTTGAGCGAGTTTGGAATGAGCACCCCGATAGGTCCCGTTATAATATCCGCCCGCTTTATAGCCGCCAAAATTTTGTCATCGCCGCAAACGGATATATTTGCACCCGCCTTGCGCAAAACCTCTGCGGCATATGGATTTGCGCCTGCGCCGACAAGCTCGGCTTTTACGCCGAGCCTCAAAAGTGCGGAAATTATGCTTTTGCCAACTCCTCCGCCCTGTCCGTCTAAAATGAGCACCGTTGCATTTTGCATAAGTCTATACTACCAAAAACAAAAGGAATTTTCAAGTTTAATTTCAACTCAAACTGCGTATAAAGCGCCTGCACATCGTCAATAATTTTCAAAAAGCTTTAAGGAGCAAATTATGTTTGGCATACAACCTATCTATTGGGTGCTGATAAACGCCGTGGTGTCGTTTGCATATCTGTTTATCATATCCAAAATACTCGGCAAAAAGCAGATCGCTCAGCTTGAATTTATCGACTACGCCGTCGGCATATCTCTCGGCTCAATCGCCGCAGAAATGGCGACCGATACGGAAAACCCCTTCTACTACTATCTCATCGCAATGACGATATTCCTTGTGCTTGCGCTGCTTGTGTCTATAATAGGCAGAAAAAATTCTTTCTTAAAACGGGTGCTCAAGGGCAAGCCGTCTACGCTAATTTATGAGGGCAAAATACAGTACGATCAGCTTAAAAGCGCCAACATCGACGTCAACGACCTGCTCTCGATGCTGCGTGAAAAAAACTACTTTGACATCAACGACGTTGCCTACGCCATATTCGAGCCGAGCGGCGAGCTTTCCGTGCTGCCAAAAGGCAACCAAAAGCCCGTCGTGCTTGAGGACGTCAACCGTGACGCAATAAAGCAAGCTTCCCTCTCAAACGTGATAATTGTGGACGGCGCAATTTCAAAATCAGGACTTTCCGAAGCCCAAAAGACCGAAAAATGGCTCTTTGACCGCCTGCAAATAAAGGATAAGCAAGATTTAAAAAACATCATCCTCGCCACCTACGACGACAAAACCGACACCTTCAACGTCCACTACAAAACCCAACAGCAAAGAAATTGATTTGCTGTTAGTTTAAATTAGTGCAACTGTGCAACGTAATATAATTACGCAATCATACTAAATAAATTGATATTAAATATTTTTAAAAATATGAAATACTATCTCATAATACACACTTTACAACGACAAAACCGCAGTTTAAACTGCGGTTTTGCAATTATTTGACTTCAGTTTAGAAAATATAACTTTAACTTAAAACTTATTTTCTATCACTCAAAACTCACCCTTCTTTAAATCACCATCTGTGCAGTGAACAGTGTAATTGCCCGTTACATCATCAAAAACAGAATCATACATAATAGACTTCCATTGCGCCTTCTTTCCTCTGTAAATGATATCTGTAAGTTTGTCACAGCCATAAAATACTTCACCTCTGATTGATACTATACCGCTGCCAATAGTTATACTCTTAAGATTACTACAATTAGAAAAAGCCCACTGCTCGATGTTCTCTACACTGTCAGGTAGAATTATGCTCGTTAGTCCTGCACATTCAGCAAATGCTTGCGTCCCTATACTTATCACACCTTCGGGAATAGTTATATTTGTAAGCCCACTGCAAGCATTGAAGGCTCTCGCACCTATATTCGTCACACTATAGGGAACAGTTAAGCTTGTAAGCCCAACACAATTACAAAATGCTCCTGCTCCTATACTCGTCACGCCGTCAGGAATGGCTATGCTTGTAAGTCCACTGCAACCAAAGAACGCATCAATTCCGATATGTTCCACACTATCAGAAATAATTATGCTTTTCAATGCTGAACATTTTAAAAACATACTGCCACTGATTTCTGTAATATTATTTGATAAGATTACATTTTCAAGGTCAGTGCACTCTGAAAATGCATAAGCCTCTATTTCTATTACACTGTCAGGTATAGTTATACTCTTTAGCCCGCTGCAATTTTTAAATGCCCTACATCCAATACTTGTCACACTACCGTCAGTTGGAATAACACTATTTTTACATCCTAAAATAAGTTTTTTATCCTCAGTTTTTATAAGACAATTATCAACGCTATGATATTTGGAATTTCCTTGGACAACAGTAATGCTTGAAAGTCCAACTACATCTATAAAGGCGTAATCGAGGCTGCTAACGCCTCTACCGATAGTGATACTGATAAGATTGTAGGGCACTGCTCCCTCGCCAATTTCTGTTACACTGTCCGGTATGTTTATGTCTGTCAGTCCTATACAACCCGAAAACGCATGCCTGCCTATTTGCCGCACTCTGCTACCTAACTTTACACTGGTCAAACCTATACAATCAGAAAATGCCCCATCGTCAATTTTTGTCACGCTGTCAGGTATGATTATACTTGTCAGTCCTGTACACCCCGAAAACGCATTAACGCCAATATCCGTTATACTATCGGGTATGACTATATTTTTAAGACCGATGCAACCTGAAAATGCACAATATCGGATTCCTGTAATATTTTTGCCGATATTCACGCTATTCAGTCCACTGCACCCGAAAAACGCATTGATACCGATGTCTGTTACGCTGTCAGATATGACTGCGCTTGTCAATCCAACACATTCAGAGAACGCATAATTACCTATAATTTTTACACTGTCAGGTATGATTATGTTTGCCAGTCCTGCACATCCCGAAAACGCATTGTCACCTATAATTATTACGCTGTCAGGTATGGATATGTTTGTCAGCCCCGTACATCCCGAAAACGCATTATTGCCAAT
Organism: uncultured Christensenella sp.; assembly: GCA_910584155.1. Taxonomy (GTDB): domain Bacteria; phylum Bacillota; class Clostridia; order Christensenellales; family CAG-917; genus CAG-475. The sequence goes on from CAJTYG010000008.1 coordinate 70,394, forward strand.
ACTTTTCACGCTGTCAGGTATGGTTATGTTTGTCAGCCCTGTACATTCAGAAAATACATAATCACCGATTTCTATTACGCTTTCAGGTATACATATATTGATAAGACTATCACAACCTGAAAACATTTTTCCTCTTATAACAGATACATTGTTACCTATATTTAAAAAAGACAAATTTGTGCAACCTTTAAATATATTATCTGAATAAGGATCTTTGTCTATTGCCGATTTCAAACCAAATACGTTATCAGAAAGGTCCGTGGCGAATTCTGACACAGCATCCATATCTTTTTTCTCTTGAGCAGTAGTATTCCAATTGACAGTATTGAGTTTAAAACAATCACAGAATGCATGATTTTCGATTTTTTCAATGTTTTCACCAATAGTAATGCTTGTAAGTCCACATAAATAGAATGCGTTTTCGCCTATGGTCTTTAATGATTCAGGAAACTCTATACTTTCTAAATGTCTACAGTTTGCAAAAGCTCCGTTTCTTATTTCTACCACTTCGATTTGTATTTCTTGTGCATTTTTGTAAATAAAATCCGCACTTGTTACATGTTTTGCATCGTTATCGTTTATCCCGATAACAGCAACCCCATCTTTTGTTTCTTCAAATATAAGCAACGGTTGCTTATGCTCTTTATAAGATTTAATAATTTCATTTGCTTTGTTTTCCGCTGATTTGGAATAATGCAAATACAGCACGCTATAACCAAACATCTCGGATATTGTATTATACTTTTCGTCGGTTATGACTTTTTCAGCTTTATCCTGTTCACTGTCACGCAATATATCAAGCATCTCTTGTGCGGAAAGCTCTTTGCCCTGTACGCTCTCGCCGTTGTATACAATATCGCTCTCTATAGGCAGGTTTATTGTAATGCACATCTTGCCATTAGCTTTGGCAAATTCCATTTCCTTATGAATTGCGTCAGACATCAGCGAATTTTCGCTCACGTAAAAAATCACGCCGGCACATTTATATGGCAGAATAAACTCTTCCGCAACCTCTTGCCAATTCTTTCCGACAGGCATACCGCCGTCATACCAGATGTTTACGCCCTGCTGCTGCAACGCAAAAATGTCCTTATAAACCTTTTTATAGTCCTTGTGCGAATAGCTTATAAAAAAGTACATATCGGGACGAATGATAGGCACAGGCGGAAGCACTCTTTGAGGCAAATCGCCAAGCGAAGCAGATTCCTCAATTCGTTTTACCTTTTCCTCAACGGACATTTCTTCATAATCTTGTTCAGTGCTCATTTTTAAGCTCCTTTTGTTGTTTTTACAAATACATTATAAAAAGATAAATGACTTATTTCAAGGCAAAAAGCTGTATATTTCTACAAATAAGCGGCAAAATTTACCAAATTCTGCAAAATTCTATTAAAAATAAAATTATTTCTGCTTTGAAAACTAAGTTTAAAAAGTTGATTTAAAAAATGTTATATTAAGCTTGACAATATACCCCTGTGGGGTATATTTTAGTTATATAAGAAATAACTATAAAAAGTTTGAGGGAAAGGCGTGATAGCGAAGTGCTGTTATGATATTTTCTGTTGTAACAGGGCAATAATACTAAAGTGCGCCAAATCCGTCAAAGGCACTGTACCCGTGCCAAAGCTTGGGTGCAAAAGGAGATAAATATGGAAGAAAAATGCTGTTGCACTCGCACTACCGACCGCACCGACGAGGACAAAAAAGCGCTTGACGCACGCATAAACCGCATTGTCGGGCAGCTTAACGGCATAAAAAATATGATAGCCGACAACCGCTATTGCGGCGACATACTCATTCAGCTGAGCGCCATAGACAAGTCGGTCAAGAGCCTTGCGAGCGTAATACTCAACTCGCACGTACACACCTGCATGGTGCGTGACATACAGTCGGGCAAGCTTGAGGTCGTGGACGAAATCGTAGATTTATTCAAGAGGTTTCAATGAAAAAAAGCAAATTCGATATACAGGGAATGACCTGCTCCGCCTGTCAGGCGCACGTACAAAAGGCGCTTGAAAAGACGGACGGCGTGAAGTCCGTAAATGTCAATCTTTTGAAAAACAACGCCGTTGTGGAATATGACGAAAGCGTATGCACCGCCGACAGGCTGTCCGCCGCCGTTGCGGACGCAGGCTACACTTTGATTTTGCCTACGAATACGGCGAAAACCGCCATAAAACCTGCGCAAAAGGACTACACGCTTGCAAAGCTGATAAGCTGCATAGTGCTGCTGCTCATATTGATGTATTTTTCGATGGGCAATATGATGTGGGGCTTCCCTGCGCCAAAGGTTTTCGATCATCACGCCAACCCTATGGGCTTTGCGCTTTTGCAGTTTTTGCTTGTGCTGCCCATTCTGTTTATATACAGACACTACTTTTCAAGCGGCTTCAAAAAGCTGTTTAAGGGCAAGCCTAATATGGATTCGCTCATAGCGGTTGGTGCGACTGCCTCGCTCGCATACGGCATTTTTGCCCTGTTTATGATAAGCTATGCACAAGCTATGGTGTCGGCAGGCAATGACGTGAGCCGTTGGCAGAGCGTGCTTGCGACATATCACGACAGCCTGTATTTTGAGTCCGCAGGTATGATACTTACGCTTGTAAGTCTCGGCAAATATCTTGAGGGCTTGTCCAAAAAGAAGACGACCGCAGCGGTAACAAAGCTTATGGATTTAGCGCCTAAGCGTGCCATACTGTTCAGGGACGGCGAGGAAACCGAAATCGCCGCAGAGAACGTAAAAGTTGGCGATATCCTTATCGTCAAAAACGGAGCGAGCGTGCCCGTAGACGGCGTGATAACCGAAGGCAGCGCTTCGCTGAACCAAGCAAACGTAACGGGCGAAAGCATGCCCGTATATAAGACTGAGGGCGACGAGGTTTTCTCTTCCACCACCGTGACCGCAGGCTACTTTAAGATGAGGGCGAGCAAGGTCGGCGACGACACAACGATAGCCTCTATAATACGTTTAGTGGACGAGGCGAGCAACTCGAAAGCGCCCATATCCAAGCTTGCAGACAAAATTTCGGGCATATTTGTGCCTATAATACTTTCTATAGCACTTGTGACACTCATCGCAAATCTGATAGCAGGCTCGTCCTTTGAGCTATCATTAAACTTTGCGATATCCGTCGTCGTCATAGCCTGTCCCTGTGCGCTCGGGCTTGCGACGCCCGTATCCATTATGGCAGGCACAGGCAAGGGGGCGCAGTGCGGCCTGCTCATAAAAAATGCCGAAATACTTGAAAAAGCGCACCTTATAAAGACTGTCGTTTTGGACAAGACAGGCACAATAACCGAGGGCAAGCCCAAAGTAACGGATTATATCGAGTATCAAAACGGACTTTTAAACGCAGTATATTCTTTGGAAAACAAATCCGAACACCCTCTTGCGCTATCCGTTGTGGAATACGCAAAGGCAAACAACGCCACACTTTTTGACGTGGACGAATATAAATCTGTTGAAGGCAGAGGCATCGAGGGCGTGATAGACGGCAAGGCATATGCGATAGGCAACCTCAAGTATGCAACCGAAAAGGGTGCGGACGTAAGCGGCGCAAAAAATACTGCGGACGGTCTTGCAAGCGAGGGCAAAACTCCTCTGTTTGTAGTTTGCGACGGTGCGCTTGCAGGACTTATCGCCGTAAAAGACCCCGTAAAGTCAGGCTCGGTGCAAGCCGTGCAGGAGCTTATAAAACGAGGCATAAAGGTGGTTATGCTTACGGGCGACAATGAGGCGACCGCAAGCGTCATCGCAAAAGAGGTGGGCGTAAGCGAGGTCATCGCAGACGTATATCCCACCGACAAGCAGCGTGTTATAGAGGGCTTAAAAACGGACTCGAAGCACCTTGTGGCTATGGTGGGCGACGGCGTAAACGACGCCCCTGCCCTCACGTCCGCAGACCTCGGCATAGCGATAGGCGGAGGCAGCGACGTGGCAATGGAATGCAGCGATATCGTGCTTTTGCGCAACGACCTTATGGACGTTTTAAACGTAATAGCGCTCAGCCGCCGCACGCTGAACACAATCAGATTGGGCTTGTTCTGGGCGTTTTTCTACAACTTTGTATGCGTAATAATCGCAACGGGTGTGTTCTATTATATAAACGGCTTCAAGATAAATCCGATGATAGGCGCACTTGCGATGAGCGTATCAAGCGTTTCCGTCGTGCTCAATGCGCTTACGATAAACTTCTTTAAGATAAAACGCACAAGGTCTGACGGCGCAAATTTACAGAACGGTCAAACGCAAAATGTTTGCCCCGTAAACGAGTGCACTCTATGTCAACTTGAAAGCAGTGGCGAAAATAATAATTCAAGTGAAAATCAAAAAAATAACGGCGCTTCGGCGGCCGAAAACGAGGTGAAATATATGAAAAAATACGTATTTAAGGTTGAAGGAATGATGTGCGGTATGTGCGAAAAGCACGTGACTGCCGCCGTCCAAAAGTGCACAGGCGTGCAAAACGTAACGTCCTCACATATTGCAGGGACTACTGAAGTCATAAGCGACGAGGTAATAAACGTCGACAGCGTAAAGGCGGCTATAGCCGAGGAAGGCTACAAAGTCCTTAGCGTTACCGAAGAATAAGCAGACAAAACTAAATATCTATTTTTGCAAAAGCCGCAGTTTATATGCGGCTTTTGCAGCTATAAAGCATTGATTTTGTTATATAATGCTATATGTTCATAATATTTTTTTCACAATTTCTCATTGCAAAAACGTCGGCTATTTACAAACTCTAAATATATCCTTGCGCATTGTGTTGATATAAATTTGATTTTGCGATATAATGTCCACATTGAAACTTAAGGAAAACGCTATGGACAAAACCACTGTGAAAGTAAAAAAGCTCAACCCCAACGCAAAGCTACCAACCTATGGCACGGAATTTTCGGCAGGCGCCGACCTGTATGCCTGCCTCGGGCAGGACAGCGTGACGATAAGCGCAGGCGAAACGGTGTTTATCCACACGGGCATTGCGCTTGAAATACCCCCTCACCTTGTCGGATTGGTTTACGCTCGCAGCGGTCTTGCCTGCAAGCAAGGGCTTGCGCCTGCAAACAAGGTGGGCGTTGTCGACAGCGATTACAGAGGCGAAATTATGGTTGCAACGCACAACCATTCAAACGAAGCAAGGACGGTAAAAAACGGCGACCGTATCGCACAGATAGTATTTACCCCTTATGTAAGCGCCACACTTGTAGAATGTGCCGAGCTTGACGATACAGTTAGAGGCATAGGGGGATTTGGTTCCACCGGAAAATGAATTAAACCCTGATTATCTACAAGTCCGTTCAAATAAGAACGGACTTGTGTTTTTTATTGCATTATAATTGATTGTTAAATCAAATTTTGGGAATATCCCCCTCGCTTTTTGCAAGCGCTTCTTCGGCGGGCGGAGCGTCGGTAAGGGTGCCGTTTAAAAACTTTTCGTAGGCATACAAGTCAAAATAGCCTGTGCCTGTCAAGCCAAAGAGAATCGTTTTGGCTTCGCCGCTTTCCTTGCACTTGAGCGCCTCGTCTATGGCGACCTTTATTGCGTGCGAGGACTCGGGCGCAGGCAAAATGCCCTCCACTCTTGCAAATTTGACGGCTGCGTCAAACACATCGGTCTGACTGACCGCACGTGCCTCGTCGATATATCCGTCGTGATAGAGTTGGGATATAATGGGGCTCATTCCGTGATAGCGCAAGCCGCCTGCGTGCGACGGTGCGGGCATAAATCCGCTGCCGAGCGTATACATCATCGCAAGCGGAGTGACCTTGCCCGTATCGCAAAAATCATATGCGAACACGCCCTTTGTGAGGCTTGGACAGCTCATAGGTTCAACGGCGATGATATACGGATTTGCCTTGCCTGTAAGCTTGTCGTGCATAAACTCCGACACAAGTCCGCCGAGATTGCTGCCGCCGCCTGCGCAACCGACAATGATATCGGGATACTCGTCGACCTTTTCCATAGCGATTTTGCTTTCGATGCCTATGACGGACTGATGCAAAAGCACCTGATTGAGCACGCTGCCAAGAGAGTATTTATATTTGCCCTCAGAAGACACTGCCACCTCGACTGCTTCGGATATAGCGGTGCCCAAGCTGCCCGATGTGTTGTCGGGAAACTCCGCTAATATGCGTCTGCCGACCTCTGTGGTATCGGACGGCGAGGCTATCACCTTTGCGCCGTAGGTGCTCATAAGCGTTTTGCGCATGGGCTTTTGCTCATACGAGCAGCGCACCATATACACAGTAAGGTCAAGCCCGAAATATCCGCACGCCATCGAAAGCGCCGTGCCCCACTGTCCTGCGCCCGTTTCGGTAGTAAGCCCTTTAAGCCCCTGCTGCTTTGCGTAGTACGCCTGCGCAATAGCGCTGTTGAGCTTGTGCGAGCCGCTTGTATTGTTGCCCTCAAACTTATAGTATATCCTTGCGGGGGTGTCGAGCAGCTTTTCGAGACAATAGGCTCTGACAAGCGGCGAGGGACGGTACATCTTGTAAAAGCTGCGCACCTCGTCGGGTATCTCTATATACTCGTCGCTGTCGTTAAGCTCCTGCTTTGCGCACTCGGTGTTGAACACCGCCTCGAGCTCGTCAAGCTTTGCGGGCTGCAGGGTGGCGGGATTTAGCAATGGACGGTGGTCGGTTTTCATATTTGCACGCACGTTGTACCACGCCTTTGGCATCTCGTTTTCAGACAGATAGATTTTGTAGGGAACTTGGTTTTTGCTCATAGGTGTACACCTCCTCGTTTATTTGCAGCCTTGCTGCATTATACGGCATAGCATTTATTATTGCCCGTATAAGTCTTGTTACTCGCCCTGTGCGGCGATTATAAAAAAACCGCACAAAACTATCGTTTTGCACGGACAAACTTACAAAAGTCTGCGGTACCACCGTACTTGAAGGCGCATCGCCTTCCACTCAACGGTTGCTGACACAACCTGACTACTAACGCAAGTCCTGCGTCTGTGACTACTTGTTGCCGTTTGCCACAGCCCTCCGAGGCCCATATTATCCGACACTGTTTCTATCGGCATCGCACCATCGCCGACTCTCTCAAAGTCATATATCGGTTTTCTTCCCGTCAACGGTTTATGACACTATACTAAACCCGAGCGTCATATTTGTCAACAACTATTTAACACTTCGCACACTTCGTGTGATTTAAATTAGATTTGTGCTTTATATAATGAATAATGACAGAAGCAACACTTTATCGTTACAAAACAGACAAATAAACCGTCTATTTTGCGATGAATTATATTTACAACTTTTGTACAAGGGCTTTCAGGCAGCTCTCAAAGCGCACTCCGTATGGGTGCGAGCCGTCGTTTGGCGTGTGCTTTATGCAGTCCACAACAAAGTCCGCAGCGAGCTTTGCCGCCCCGTACTCGTCCTCGCCTGCGAGCAGCGAGCCCGTAAACGCAGATGCAAAAATGTCTCCCGTGCCGTGACAGGAACGGTCTTCCCTTGCGTGCTTATAATAACGCTTTATCTCGCCGTCGTATACGACGACGCCTGTGGTTTTATCGTCATAGCCAACGCCCGTGAGCACGATTTTTTTTGCGCCCAACGCCTTAAGACCGTCAAGCAAATCATCGATATAACCCTCGTCATAGCTGAATTTATATTGCTTTCCCGTCAATAAACAAGCCTCGGTCACATTAGGCAAAATCACGTCCGCAACGGAGCAAAGCTCTTTCATTGCGCCTACAAAGTCCATATCGAATGCGGGATACAGCTTGCCGAAATCGCCCATAACGGGATCCACTATCTTAAGTCCGCCGTCCTTGAGCCGAGCCCCAAACGTACCCTTTACTATGTCTATTTGCTCGGCGGTGGCAAGGTAGCCCGTATATATCGCATCGAAGCGTATATCAAGCTGCGCCCAATGCGCAAGTATCTTTTTCATTTCGTCTGTCATATCGAGGCAGGTGTAGCCCTTAAAGCCGCTTGTATGCGTGGACAGGACCGCCGACGGCAGCACGCACGTTTCCGTTCCGCATGCGGATATGACGGACAAGGCTACGGTAAGCGAACACTGCCCGAAGCAGGATATATCCTGTATTGTAAGCGCTCTTTTATATCCCATATAAACACCTCGCATATATGATAACGCAAGCAGAGAAAAAAAGCCACGAAATGCGTACGCAATCAAATATATTTTTTTAAGCGGCGCCGAAAACCCGCCATAAATGCACAGAATGTGCAAAAGTTTAAGATTTATTAAGGTTTTAAGGCGCAAATTTTGAGGTATAGCGGTTTACAATTTTTGAGAAATATGTACAATAATATATATACTGTAATATTATAGTAAGACGCACGCACGTATAGAGAGGGAAAATGTCCGAAAATATCCATACAATTCCTGCAATAGAGATAACCGAGCTTGTCAAGCAATATCCGTCCGCAGACGCTCCCGCCGTGGACAGGTTTTCGCTGGTGTGCTATCCCGGCGAGATAGTCGGGCTGTTGGGGCACAACGGTGCAGGCAAATCCACTACGCTCAAATGTCTGACGGGAATGCTGCCCTTCACGTCGGGAAGCATAAAGATAAACGGCTTTGACATAAAGACGTCGCCCGTAAAGGCAAAGTTTACGTTTGGCTTTGTATCCGACAAGCACGACGTATTTGTGAAGATGACGGGCATACAGTACGTCAATTTTATGGCGGACGCATACGGCGTGAGCAAGTCCGAGCGTGCGGCACGCCTCGGCGAGCTTGAAGAAGTTTTTTGCCTCGGCGACCGTCTGAACGAACCTATCAGCACCTATTCGCACGGCATGCGCCAAAAGGTGTGTATGATGGGCAGCCTCATACACCGCCCAAAGCTTTGGATACTTGACGAGCCTATGATAGGTCTCGATCCCCTCACCTCGTCAAAGGTGAGCGAGTTTATGAAGCAGTACGCAGATGAGGGCAACTGCATACTGTTTTCCTCACACAATATAAACTCCGTGCAGAAGATTTGCAAGCGGGCGGTCATAATAAACAAGGGCAAAAAGATAGACGACTTCCGCTTTGATGAAATATCGCTGTCGGGCGACGAGCTTGAGGACTATTTCCTTGCACGCACGAGCGCAGAAGTAAATGCCGACACCGCAAAAAACGACGAGGCTGCGCAAAATGAGTAGATATACGCTGCTGCTCAAAAAACAGGTGTTTGACGCTTTTCCGCTAAGCTCCAAAGCGTCCCGAAATAAAAATCTGATAAGCTATTTGCTTATGGCGGTGCTCATTGCCTGCATAATTGCGGCATTTGCGCTGATATTTTCACAGTTTACAAAGACCTACAGTCAAATAAAAATAAACCGAGTGCCCGACGTGAGCGCACGGCAGTTTGAAATTATGTCCGTCGTATACTTTGCGATGATAGTCGCATTTATCGTGACGGGCTCGAGTCACCTTTGCTATACGCTTTTTGAAAACAGCGATATTGCCATTTTGATATCTATGCCCTTTTCCGCATTTGAGATATTCGCCTCAAAGCTCACGTGGCTGTACGTCAGGCAGACGCTCGTTTCGCTGTTTGCGGTGCTGACGGTCAATCTTACGTTTTTTATATCCACAAATCTGATATCCGCCTACAACGTGCTGATGTCGTTTTTTGTTGCGCTGATACTGCCCATACTGCCGCTTTCCATAGCGGCCGTACTCGCATTGCCCTATTACTATCTCAAGCGCATAATCACCTCGCACTATCTTTTGAATTTTGCCGCAATGACTGCGCTGCTTGTGGTGTTTTGCATACTGTACGCAAAGCTTTTCGGCATAGCGGAAAACCTTTTGGGCACAGGCAGACTGTCGTCGCTGTTTAACGAGCGCACTATGCTGCAAATCGCAAACTTTGCAAAAAACGCATATCCCGCAAACCTCATAGCAGGCATTATGCTTGGCAGGGACATAGGCAAAAACATAGGCATTTTGCTTGGCATACTTTTGGGTGCGCTTGCGATAGGGCTGCCCGTGATACACGCAATATTTATAAAAGTCACGCAGACGGGCTTTGGCGCACACGTGCCGCACGTGAGCCATAAGGAGCTGCGCTTTATCAGGCGCAACCGCATTTTGAGCCTGATAAACAAGGAATTTATCACCGTGCTGCGCACACCCGGATACGCCTATATGTATTTTGCAACGGCGATAATAATGCCCGTGATGTCCTACTATTCCGCAAAGCTCGGCACGTCGCTGCTTGGCGGAATGCTTGGCAACGTCCGCTTCGATTTTGAGCTTTGCACGTTTATCGTCATACTGTACGCCACGCTGACAAACACGTTTTGCTCAACAAACATAAGCCGTGACGGATATATGAGCATGATGCAAAAAACTCTGCCCTATTCGCCTCAGCAGATACTTTCCGCCAAAATGATTTTCAGCGGCATAGTGTCCGAGGCAAGCATACTCATCACCTGCATAACGCTTTGCGCATCGGGGCTCGAGGGCGCAGGCGACGGCGTGGTCACGTTTATATCCGCATCTATGCTTGCGGCGGCGCAGATAATGTTTGCAACAAGGCTCGACTTAAATCACCCGCATTTTTCACGCTCCGACGACGGCGAAATAAAAGAGGCAAACACCACCGTATCGGTGATAATACTCGTCGGACTTGCGGTTTGCCTTGCCATAGGCGTACTGCTTTTGTATAACACCGTGTCCGGTCTTATCACCGGCACTCCGAGCGCAACCGACAAGGGCATAAGCTATGCGTATTCGCTTGCGATACCCTTTGCGCTGCTTGCCGCAGCGGCTGCGTTTTTCTTTGTAAACCTGAAACAGGTCTATCAAAACCTTGACGCCGAGAGGTAAATATGAAAAAGCTTGTCACAGCACTTATTATCGTACTTCCCCTCGTGCTCGTCGTCGCACTGTTTGCGGTGACGGGCATCACACGTATTTCCGCCGATATTCCCGCAACGGGCATCGTCATAAACAACAAGGGTGCGGACGGCGTTTTGTTTTTTGATTTATCCGACTACAGCTCGCCTTTATATGAGGACGACCTCGGCATAGAGGTTTTGCCACGCATTGCGAGCAACCGCAAATACAGCCTTAAAATAACCGACATAAGCGGCGAAAATCCGTCCGATATCGTCACGAGAGAGGACAACGGCGCATTCACGCTAAACGGCGTGGGCATTGCAAAGCTGACGTATACGAGCCGTGACGGCGGCTACAGCGACAGCGTTCTGTTCAACGTCACGACAAGCGGACCGCTTGGCTTTACACCGTTCATATCCGACGCAAGCGGAAATGCAATAGAACTCGAACCCGCAGCCGACGCCGACTATCAGGTGACGCTAAAGAGCGGCGATTATACGATGAGCGGCATATACAACCCGTCCGCCGTAAGCCCGAGCTTGGCGACTTATGAGAGCTTAAACGACAAAATCGCATACTTTACTGATACAAACGGCAGGTTTAAAGCCCGTTTTGGCGGAACCGCCATACTTAAAATGACTGTTGACGGCGCACGTGGACCGCTTGTCAAAACGGTGAAGGTCACCGTTTTGCCCTCGCCCGTCACGATAGACGGCTATGACGCAAGCGGTGAAAACGTGAGAATATATGCGCCTCTTAACGCCGCAGCGGTATCGTTTGGAATACAGTCACAAGCATATTTAAATGCAAACGAAATATCCGTTGTAAACCCAAACATAAGCTCGTTTACGGTCAAGCCCGTCGCCGACGTAGCGGGGGCTTATATCGTCACGCTTAACTTTACGGCGGCACCTACGCAGCCGACGGAGTATGCCTGTACGCTTGCGCTCGGCACAAAAAGCTACGGCTTCTCAATACGTTTTGACGACAGAAGCTTCAGCGTATATTCGCCCTCAACGCCAAACGGAAACGGCGAAATACTGCTACCCGTAGGCTCGCCGTCACGTGTGACGGTCGCCTGCACGCCCTACAGCGCAAATATGCGATATGAATTTTCACTGAGCGAGCAGGACCATATGCGCATACTTTCCTCGCAAAACGACAAATGCGTTTTGCAGGCGGATACGGTAGGCTACGCAACGCTGAGGATAAAATGGACGGAGCTTGACGGCGACGGGGGCGAGGTCGCATCGGGCACGGAGCTTCGCACGCTGCACTCGATAAACGCATATACTTCTATCCTGTTTACAAAAAATGCGGACAGCTACGGTCTTAGCTCAATGCCCGCAGTAGCAAGCCACCGCTATGCTATGGACGGAAACGTCGAAATAAACAGCTTTGCAAGCGGCTTTAAGGCATACGGTAGGGACGGACAGCCCGCCTCCGCAGAGGATATTACCTTTTTGTCGTCGGATCCGTCTATTGCGACCGTTACGCTTGAAAACAACGAGCTTTATATAACCGTCACGGGCAGCGGCGAGGTGCGTATAACCGCAACGTGGAAATACGGCGCACAGCTTGGCGTAGCTCCCGCAACCTTTGATTTTTATGCGGTGAACGGCATTGAGGTGACGGACTATATCTCGCTGAAGCGCACGCTCGATAGCGAACGTACGGTCGTGCTTGCAAACGACGTATATCTCGGCGAAAACCTGTTTGAACAGACGGCGGACGGCGCACGTCGCCCCAAATACGACGAAGCCACTATGCGTGAAAAGCTTTTGCAGTACACGGGCGAGCTGCCCACCACAGGCGATTGGCAGTATTATGAGAACATAGGACTGCCTAAGCCCACCGTGCGCTATTGCCTTGACATAACCGAGGATATTTACGGCAACGGACATCAGATAAACGCCGACTACATCACCGATATGCTTGACAGCACCGACACGCCGTATGACTTCTCACTGTTTAAAGGTCCGCTCGACTTTGTGGCAACCAACAGCGAGGGTATCAAGCTTGCCGCCGTCAAGGGACAGGACAACATTGTATTTTTGATACGCACGGACGGCGTAAGGGTGGAAAACACCGTGCTGAAGGGCTGCGACGACAGCACCCTGTATGAGGACGGAGCAATAAATCTGTCGCTTTTAAACAATATGGGCACGACTCTCGAGATAATGGCGGACGCAAGCGTAACGCACTGCCGCATTATGAACGGGCGCACCGTCGTAAGAGTTTTCGGACGTGACGGAATTGACAATAAGTCGAACGTAAACGCCAACGACGAGCGCATTTGCGTAAATATAGACGGCTGTATTTTGCAAAACGCACGTGAATTTTTGCTGAAAGCAGGCACAAACCGTATGCTGAAGGGCGATGCGGAAAATCCCTCGCCCTCGCTTATGAGAGCGGACGGAAGCGAATACGGCGCATACAACTCGCCCGCCTGCGACAGCTATGCAAACGACGCATACTTTGAGGATAATTTTATTCTCACCGACATAACCCTTTCGGACAGCATACTGCGCACGAGCGGTCTGTTTGCAATAGGTATGGAAAGCCATTTTGCGGGACCTATGCTCGCAGGCTCCGACAAAACGCTGTTTCAGCTTGAGGGCTGGCACGACCTTGCCGGCACAAGCTATCCCGCCATACTGCGCCTTAAGGGCGACGTTGTGCTTGCCGATTGGAAGGACATCGCCTCTGTGGACAGCTCTACACTGATAGAGTCCAACAGCTCACAGGAATCGCTTGCGTTTTTGTCGCTTAATATTGCGGAAATGCTGAAGACAGTACAACAGTTTGGCGGTGAAAAATACAGCGACCTCATAGCTCAAAGGGGCGACGAAAAATTTGTGCACGGCGGCATAGCGTTTTTCGGAGGCGGCAAAAACTACTCTATACTTGACGTATCTCAATATACCTTTGAGCAAATGAACGACTACACGATAAACCTTGATATACTCAAAAATTCGTCAAACGGCACTATAGCAAATCAAGGCTTGCTGCTGCCGCTTGCGGCAGGTCCGTATGACTTCCGCTTTGTTATGTTTGACGCAACCAGCAGCTTTGACTACGACGCACAAAACAAGCTTTAAACACGTATGAAAAGGGGGCGCACCGTGAAACACACCTTAAAACGCAACGTAATATTGATTTTTTGTCTGATGACAGCTCTTGCGCTTTGCGCAGGCATACTGACCGCCTGCACTAAAACCGTGCCGAGCGAGGACAAAATTTATGTGATACTCGACTACAACGACGGAAGCGGAAAGACGGAAACCGTAGAATACACCTCTGCACTGCCAACCCCTACACGTGAGGGCTTTTCCTTTGACGGTTGGACGGTCGACATCGAAGGACAGACGCCTGTCACAAACGTGACAAGCGGAATGACCGTTTATGCGCAATGGTCTAAATTGCGCTACACGGTAAACTTTTATGTAAACAACACCTTTGTTAAAACCTGCGCCGTTGAGCACGGCGAGAGTGCGCAAGCTCCGCTGCCGCAGGATTTTCAAACGCTTATACCCAACGACTACGTCTTTGACTGCTGGGATAAGGATTTTGACAATATTACCTCTTCCCTCACCGTCAACGCAGTGCTGAAAGTATCAAACGCACGTGCACGCTTTATGAGCGAGGTCGGCGCAGGCAGAATCACGCTGTTCACACAAAAGGGACTTATCGGCAAGCCCGTATCTATCCCCGACAATATCCCGACAAGACGTGGCTATGAGTTTATAGGTTGGCATAAGGCGGACGGCACTGTTTACAGCGAAACGGACGTTTTTGAGGCAGAAATCCTGTATTTTGCGCACTGGAAACCGCTTGCGCCCACTATGCCGACGGTGAGCGGATTGAAAACTTTTACCTACGGCTCGGCGCTTGACCTCACGTCGGGCGACGCAAGAGAGTATCTCGGCATAACCTACGACTACGCTTGGCTGAAAGACAACACCGTGCTAAGCAACGAAAAAACGCTTAATATGAGCCGTATAAATGCGGGCGAACATAAGTTTAACCTACGCATAACCGCCCACACGAGCATAAACGGCTATAAAGACAGCGTAAGCAATGCGTGGGAAGTTGCCGTGACGGTAAACAAAGCAAAGCTTATCGCAACCGTTGCACCTCAAAATGTTGAATTCGGAAGCTCGTTATCCCTTAGCAATCTCGCAATATCCTACGATGGCTTTAAGTTTGACGACGGCGAAAGCGTTATAAAAAGTATTGAGCTTTTAGAAACAGATTATCAAAAATATTCGCTTCCGACACGAAGCTACTTCTTTGCACTCGATATAAAAGCCGACAACTATGAGGTCGTAAACAATGACGGACTCGCACCGTCGGGCGATATCAACGTACTTAAAGGAAGAATACGTATAAACGGCGATATGCTGATGAAGCAATACGACGGCAACGTACTGACAAAGACCTACACCGAGCTTGACGTTTTAGGCGTAGACTATACCGATATGCGCCTTGTGCTTACGGTCTGCACAACATCTGCAAACACGGGCGTTTACACCGAAGCGGACGGACTTATCATAACCGAGTGCTCCGTCACTTTAAACGAAACATCGCAGGTCATAACGTCGGGCTTTGATTTTTATTTAAACATCAATGCCTATATCACGCCTGCCGACGTAGCTTATGACGGCGCCGCACACAGCGCAGGCTTATGCGAAGAGAACGCCTCTATAAGCTATTCTATAGACGGCGCAGAATATTCGGAACAGGCTCCGTCCTTTGTAAATGCGGGCAAATATGAAATTTATGTACGCTTTCAAAAAGGGAATACAGGCTATATAGAAAAATACGTTTTCAACGTAAATAAGGCATACGTTAAAATAACCTTTGACGATATATCTCTGCCCGTAGGCTCGGGCGTGCCGACCTACACCTATCATATGAGCGGCGCAGGCGCAAGCCTCGTAACCATAACGCCTGTGTGCGCATACACACCGTCGAGCGAGGCGGGCGAATATGCTATCACCTGCAATTTACAAAACACGGATAATATCGACTTTTCCGTTACGGAAGGCACGCTCACCGTGCTTGCCGCAAACATACAAAAGCCCGTGCTTACGTTGACGCTCGAGGGCAAAACGCAGATAGTTTACGGCGATACAATGCCCGTCTATACGGTATCGGGCGTAAGCGGACTTATCGACGGCGACAGCTTTGACGACGTTGTAAGCGGCACGCTGAACATAAGCTGCGACTATATCGCAAACCCTTGCGCAGGCACCTTTGCTCTGACCGTAAACGGCTTGACGTCTGAAAAATACGATATAACAACAAACGCAGTTCTCACAGTGACTAAAGCGCCTCTCACACTGTCGGCAAACGAACATTCGCCCATTGCTTACGGCTCGCCCGTGCCAAAAGACTTCTCGTTTACGGCAAACGGTTTTAAATTTAACGATAATATATCGCTGCTTAAAAGCGTAAATGTTGCAACCACGTATACGCAGCGTGCGAGCGCTTCTCAAAAATATGAAATTTTTGTTGATTTAAAAGGCATAAATCTCAAAAACTACGAAATATCCACTGTATCTGCGCAGCTTACCGTGACAAAGGCGCAGCCGCAGATAATACTGCCCTTTGACGGCAATTTATTGCTCAATTACACAGGCGATATGTACGACTTTAGGGCAGAACTAAATCCGCAAACCACAAATACGGACGAAAATGTCAAAATATCTCTTGATATGATTTGCGGAAGCAGCGGCGGTATTTATAATATAAAGCTTACGACAGCAGAAACGGAAAACTATTTGCAAGCTACGGCTATGGCAACTATATGCATTTTATCAGCAAAGATAGGCAATGCGCTGTATACCCTTGAAGACGCTCTCGAGGTCGGCGGAAATATAATGCTTATAGGCGACGCTTTTCTTACAAAAAATGCTCAAATAAAACAAGGCACGAAGCTCACTATCCCCTGCCGTGAGGACGGCACGCTGTATGCGTATGCAAGCATCGATTACAACACTGCCAACCGCTATCTCAATCCTTTGACGGAAAGCCTGCTTTATGAGCTGACTTTAAGAAACGGCTCAACGCTCACAGTAAACGGTACGCTTGAGGTAGGCGGCGAGATAGGTCAGCACGGCGGCTCTTATCAGGGTCATACGACGGGAATGCACAGTATAGTTCAATGCCTTGAAAACTCTTCTATTATAGTAAACGACGGCGGTATTATCGATTGTATAGGCGGATTTATCATCGGCGACAGCGGCACGCTCACGGTAAATGAAGGCGGCACGCTCAAGCACAACTTTGCCGTGCTATATTTCAGAGGTGGCACGTCTACTGTAGGTAGCTTTCAACAGGGCGGAATCGCTCCGTTTAACGTATTCGATATGCCAAACGTGCAAATGGAGCAAAGGATAAATCACGGCGCAACCGTCATAGCACACTGCGATTTATATGCAAGCGGAAACCACAATACTGCCGACATAACCGTCGTAGACACAGACAACGCACTGTTTAATATTGCCGATAAAAACAGCTATCTCTTAGTTTATCACAACAGAGCCTTCGGGACTGCCGCACCTCGGATGTCTGTTTCAACCTACGGCAATGTGCGCATAGGGTCGCTCAAACTGACGATAAACTTTATCGTAGAGGTGACTGTGGATATGGCTGAGGTTATCTGCCCTCTCAGCTATATTATAGATTTGCATATTTTTGGAAATCTTGCCGTAGCCAACCGCTTTAAACTTCTGCCGGGTGCACACATAACGGTAGAAAATGGCGGCGAGCTCATTCTGCTTGACGGCGGCGGACTTATCACATACACACACGATTGGGAAGACAGCACCTTCGTCGACTTTGAGGGCAACCCCATATCAGGTCCTCTGCCCGGCTCCGAAACATGGTATCCGCACGACAAAGCGGACGCATTTCTTATGATACTCGGCAAATTGACGGTGCAAAGCGGCGCATTTATCGCTGGCAACGTGCGTGCTCAAAACGGCGCAGAGCTGATACTGTCAGATGGCGCCGTCACATCTGCGACCAGCATAGAAGGCGTTGCCGTTGCAGGCGCAGGCGGACAGGTATGGCACAAAACCGCAGTCATAACAAAAACGCTTGCAGGCATAAATGCCGACGGAAATTCCACCACTCTTGAAGCAGGCAACACTTATAGATATATTGACGGCGAGTTTAAATAACGCTTTATTTGAGTATTATATTTAAAACAAAATTTCCCTGCACAATAAGAAAAAAGACGGATAATTCCGTCTCTTTTCTATTTTACTACTCAGTCTTATTGTTGAGCCTGAATACGTCTTTGCTTCGAGAAGTAGTTTACTTCGCCAATAACAAACAGTAATGCCGCTACAACAAACATCGTTATGCCTACGCCGTAACCGACTCCGCCGGGCACAAGGAAAAAGAATGCCAGACCGATAGACAGCGCAAGGAAAGAAATAAGGATAAAAAGTATCATTACATTCATATTGCTGAGCTCTGCTACCTTTTTAACAATATTCTTATCGTCCATACGCACCTCCTTTTAGTAGTGTCCTTAGTATGTGTCGATTTAAAGAATATATGCGCAGTAGCATTGCGATGTTTTTATGTTTACAACAACATATTTCCTGCAAACATCAGACGTCCGTTTTTTCGTCAAGCATTTTGCTTATGCCGTCCAAAAAATTTACCGTGCCACGCATTGCCTCTTTTGAAATTTTAAAGCCCTGCGAAACAGCAAAGGCGTGCACCGCCCATTTACCCTCGCCGTGATAATGGTCCACATAAACGCCGAGGTCATAGAGCTTGTCCACAAGGTCGAAGGTGAGCACGGCAAGCTTATCGTTTTCCGCCGATATTGCAAACGTAGGCGGAAAGTCTTTAGTGACAAAATATATGGGAGAGATTTCCTTTTTGGTGTCGTCGTCAAGCTCGCAAACTCTTGTCCCGCCGCAGTAGGACTGCGTATAAATGTTGATGTTTCTAAAGCCTGTGGAAACCGCCTTTTCTATATCGTAGACACCGCAGTTCAGCACAAGTCCCGCAATTTTTTGATGACGGGACCGCTCGTCGAGATGAAATCTTGCATTGTACTCCGCATTTGACGAAATTGCGCCTGCCATTGCGCTGAGGTGTCCGCCTGCGGATTCGCCGCCGACAAAAATCTCGTCCATATCGATATTGTATTCCTCTGCGTGGTCCTTCAGCCAACCTATGGCTTTGTACACGTTTTCTATCATAGTCGGATGCGCATATTTGGGGGCGTCGCCGTAGCAAATGCTTGCGACAAAATATCCCGCCTCGGCGACCTTTGTCGTAAACGCCTCTCGGGTTGCGGGTATGCCGCCTATCCAACCGCCGCCGTGAATGTAGACAAACACCTTTGATTTTTTGCCTATATCCCTGTCCTTGCGCTGATAGATGTTGAGATACAGTTCTTTGTTTTTTTCGTCATAACGCACAAGTCTTTTGGTGCGCACCTTGTGCGACCTGCCCAGATTGAACACTGTCACAAAGCCGAGCGCCTCGTTTTTTGCGTGTCCGCCTGCAACATAGATATATTTGGTATAATATGCAAGCTTTTTTGCGACACGCTTTGCTTCCTTTTTTGCTTTCGCCGAAAGCTCGCCACGTCTTGCCTCAAAATCGGCTTGCTTGGCTTCGTATTGTTTTACAGTCCTTTCAAGCTCCTGCCGTCTCAGCTCAAGCTGACGGTGCTTGATATCGAATGCGTGCTTGCGCTCGTTTAAAGGAACAGGTTTGATAAGCTTTTGCTTGCTCATATGCACTCCGTGTTTTTTACTTTATATACAAAAAACACCTTTTAATTGGTGTTTTTGCATATATAAAGTGTTTGTTTTATAGTTTTTCTATGACGGCTCCGTCCTTTGTATCCTTGACGGAATATCCCAAAGCCGTTATTTTTGCACGTATTTCGTCCGCCTTTGCCCAGTCCTTGTTTTGTTTTGCAAGGGCACGTTGCGCCACAAGCTCCTTGACCTCGTCGGGGACGTCCTGCCTGTTTTTTGCCTCGTAGTCCGCAATAAACTTTTTGGGCTGCTGCTTGAATAAGCCGAGCAAGCCGTAGGTCTTGCGCACTTGATTTACGTCCGCTATTGCGCTGCTGTCGCCTGCCTTGAGCTTTGCCTTGATACTCTTGAATATTGCAAACAAATCCGCAAGAGCCTTTGCCGTGTTGAAATCGTCGTCCATAGCACGGTCAAACTCGGCGTCTATCTGCTCGTTGCCGCCGTCGCAGGTAAGCCCGCTTTCGTCCGCCTCGTCAAGTATTTTGTAAAAGCCGTACATATGCTTGTCCGCATCGGCAAACAGATTATCTGTGATATTTATGTCGCCTCTGTAATTTGTCTGCAGCAGCGCATATTTTATCGTCTCTGCGGAAAACTCGTTGAGCAGATCCTCAAGCAAAAGACTGTTGCCAAGCGATTTGCTCATCTTCTGCCCGTTGACCTTGATAAGCCCGTTGTGTATCCAATACTTTGCAAACGGCTTGCCTGTAAGCGCCTCGCTTTGTGCGATTTCGTTTTCGTGATGAGGGAATATAAGGTCTCTGCCGCCGCCGTGCACGTCTATCTGATCGCCAAACGCCTGCCTGTTCATTGCCGAGCACTCGATATGCCAACCCGGTCTGCCCTTGCCCCACGGCGATTCCCAAAATATCTCGCCCTCTTTTGCGGACTTCCACAGTGCGAAATCAAGCGGATTGCGCTTATTTTCCTCATTTTCGATACGCACGCTTTCGTATGCGTCCTCAAGTCTGCGACCGCTAAGCTTCCCGTAGCCCTTGAAGCTTTCCACCGCAAAATAAACGTCGCCTCTGTCGGTGGCATAGGCGTGTCCGCTATCGATGAGCTTTTGCACAAAGTCGATGATGTTGTCGATGTTTTCGGATGCCTTGAGCCAGATATCGGGATCGTCCACCTCGAAGCGGCGCATAAGCTCGTCTATGCGCTCTATCATCATATTTGCGTATGTCAGCGCAGGTATGCCCGTCTCGTGCGAGCGTGCGATGATTTTGTCGTCAACGTCGGTGTAGTTGCGTGCATATGTAACGTCAAAGCCGCACTTTTCAAAATACTTGCGTATGATATCGTAGATAAGCGCCTGATAGGCGTGCCCGATATGAGCGTCGCCCGATACGGTGATACCGCAGGCGTACATCTTTACCTTGCCCTCCTGCAAGGGCGTAAACTCTTGTTTTTTTCCTGTAAGCGTATTGTAAATTTTCATAACCGTCACTCGATACTGTCTGTGTCGGCATCTGCCGCACTGTTTTGATCGTCTGTTGTGAGCGAATATCTGCAAGCGTGTATGCCCGCCTGCTTTTCCAACTCGTAGACACGTTTGTTGAGTCTTTCAAATTCTTCCATAATGGGGTCGGGCAGCTTAATCTGATCGAGCTCGTCCACACGCACGCCCGCTTGCTTGACTATGCGACCGGGCACGCCCACCACCGTACAGTGCGGCGGAACGTCCTTCAGCACCACGCTGCCTGCGCCTATCTTGCTGTGAGCGCCTATGCGGACAGGCCCCAACACCTTTGCGCCCGCCGACACCATAACACCGTCCTCAAGCGTAGGGTGACGTTTGCCCGTTTCCTTGCCCGTGCCGCCCAGCGTAACGCCCTGATAAAGCACGACGTCGTTGCCTATTTCGGCGGTCTCGCCTATGACTAAGCCTACGCCATGGTCGATAAACACACGTGTGCCTATGGTTGCTGCGGGGTGGATGTCCACGCCCGTTTTAAGCTTTGCCCTGAACGATATATGTAAAGCGAGGCGCTTCCACCCCTTTTGCCAGCACATATGCGCATTGCGGTATGCGCAAAGCGCCTTATAGCCGGTGTAGGTGCGCCTTACGCTCGTCCTTGTAAGGGCGGCAGGATCGCTTTCCATTATCTTGTCCAAGTCAAGCTTTTTCTGCTCTCTTAAGGTCATTGCTATCTCCCCTTTTGCAAAGGTTCATTCCCCGTCACTGTCGGAAGGCGTCTCGGAGGGTGCGTCGGACGGCGTTTCGTTTTCCTCTTCCGTCTTCACTTCCTCATCCTTTTTTACCTCTGCTTCCGCCTTGAATTTTCTTTTCTTTTTAGGCTCTTCCACAGGCGCCGTCGCTTCCCCGCCAGTTTCGCTGCGGTTTATCTTTGAAGAGAACAGTCCGCCGTCGTCCTTGCTTTCCTCGCCGAACAGAGCGTCTATCTCGTCCTCGTAGATGGTTTCCTTTTCATAAAGCGCCTTGACCATAGCGTCCATTATGCTGCGGTTTTCCCTCAAAATTTTGAGCGCAACTTGATATTGCTCGTCAAGGATACGCTTCACCTCTAAGTCTATCTTTGCTGCGACCTCGTCGCTGTAGCTAAGCTGCGTCTGATAGTCTCTGCCGATAAACACTTCCTCGCTTGCGCCGAGATACATATTGCCCAGCGTGTCGGACATACCCCATTCCGTCACCATCTTGCGGGCTATCTTGCTTGCACGCTGTATGTCGTTTGACGCACCCGTGGATACGTCCTGTATTACAATCTCTTCCGCCGCACGGCCTGCGAGCATCATAGCGATGTTGTCAAGCAGCTTGCCCTTTGTCATATGGCTGTCGTCGTTTTCGGGCAAGGTGATGGTGTAGCCTGCCGCCATACCTCTCGGGATTATGCTCACCTCGTGCACGCTGTCGCAGTGCTTCATAAGCTTTGCGACGATAGCGTGTCCGCTTTCATGATATGCGGTGATACGCTTATCCGTTTCAGTGACAAGACGGCTGCGCTTTGCGGGACCTGCCATAACCTTGTTGATAGCCTCGCTGATGTCCTTCATCAAAATGAGCTTTCTGTCCTCTCTTGCGGCGAGAATTGCGGATTCGTTGAGGATATTTTCGATATCCGCACCCGTAAAGCCCGCCGTAAGCCTTGCAAGACTCTTGAAGTTGATTTCCGA
The DNA here is from genome assembly GCA_910584155.1 of uncultured Christensenella sp. Lineage (GTDB taxonomy): Bacteria > Bacillota > Clostridia > Christensenellales > CAG-917 > CAG-475. The sequence goes on from CAJTYG010000008.1 coordinate 93,153, forward strand.
TGACAGGGGCTTGTTTCTCGCATGCACCTTGAAGATTTCCTCTCTGCCCTTGACGTCGGGGACGTTGACGTATATCTGTCTGTCAAATCTGCCCGGACGCATAAGTGCGGGATCGAGTATATCCGCACGGTTTGTCGCCGCCATAACTATAATGGAGCTGCTTGCCTCAAAGCCGTCCATCTGCACGAGAAGCTGATTGAGCGTCTGTTCTCTCTCGTCGTTGCCGCCGCCGAGGCCTGCGCCTCTCTGCCTGCCTACTGCGTCTATCTCGTCGATGAAGATTATGCAGGGCATATTCTTTTTTGCCTGATCGAAAAGATCACGCACACGTGATGCGCCCACGCCTACGAACATCTCTACGAAGTCCGAGCCGCTTATCGAGAAAAACGGAACGTCCGCCTCGCCTGCGACCGCCTTTGCGAATAAGGTCTTGCCCGTTCCGGGAGGTCCTACAAGCAAAACGCCTCTCGGGATACGTGCGCCTATTTCCATATATTTTTTGGGGAATTTGAGGAAATCTACTATCTCTTTAAGCTCCTGCTTTTCTTCCTCTGCGCCCGCAACGTCGTTGAAGCGCACCTTGATATCCCTCACCTGACTTGCGGTAGTCTTGCCAAAGTTCATCGCCTGATTGTTTGCGCCCATAGATTTTCGCAAAATGATGATAAACACTATCGCAAGCATTGCGTAAAGCAGTATCGGCACAAGTATGCTCGACAAAAGCGAGCCGCTTGAGGGATCGTTGTAGGATACGGGCAAGGTAGCTATCCTGTTTGCTATATCCGTCTGCCCGTGCTCGTTTGCATATGCCGCCCATTCCTTGAGCTGCTCTTGCAGGACCGTACGTGACGGAATATTTGCATAGTAGTTAAATCTCTTGTCGCCAGCAAGCTTTATGCTGACCTTGTACGAGCCGTTTACAGCCAGCTCTTTTATCTCGAGATGCTGTCCGTCCTCGTTCTGCTCGCTAAGCAGCCAAGCCTCGAGGCTGTTGCCCTTTCCTGAAAAATTTATCTCGGTGGGTGCGGTAAGCTTATACACCAAAACGATTGCGATTATCACCAAAACGATGACCGCAACCACGATAAATATGCGTGATTTGCCGGATGATTTCATCTGTCCTCCTTGTGAATGACCAAACGTATACCTTTTGTTATATATATTATAACACTATACGTTCAGTATATTATAAAAATCAAATGCAAAATTGTCAACGCAACAAACTTATTTTGCAGATAATTGACATATTTGCACCTAAATTTTATCTGTTATATCAAAATTTTAATGTAAATTTGTTAAATACAAATTAAAATCGCATACGCCCGATCAAGGGCAAAAATTTAGTTTTATGCGTTTAGATACACGGTTTATCGTATTTCGCACCGTTTTTATATGTTCAAAAAATACAAAAACTCAAAAATGGTCAATTTGCTTTACAAAATAATTTATTTAAGTTATTATATTAAAGCATTTATATATGCAATTCCTTTCCCGCAAGGGACAATAGACCATAAGGAGGTACAGGTATGGATAAGTATGAGATTCTCTACATTATTCGCTCCGCTGTGGATGACGACCAAAAAAACAAGGTCGTTGAAAAATTTGAGGCGCTCGTAGGCACTCTCGGCGGCACTGTGGAATCAGTTGACAAATGGGGCATGAAAAAATTTGCCTATGAAATTGATAAGCAGACCGAGGGCTTTTACGTTTTGATGAACGTAGCCTGCTCAAAAGACGCTCAAATTGAAATCGACAGACAAATGCGCAATGATGAAGCGATAATCCGTCAAATGATTATCAAAAAGTAAGCGAATAATAAGGAGAAATTTATGAACAAGGTATTTTTGATTGGCAATCTGACCAAGGATCCGGAGCTTGCATCGACAAGCAGCGGCATCAAGTTTTGCAGATTTACGCTTGCAGTTTCACGCAGCTACTCAAAGGACGGCAAAAGAGAGACGGACTTTTTGCCCGTCGTCGTTTGGAGAGCACAGGCGGACAACTGCGCACGTTATCTCAAAAAAGGCAGCCGTGCGGCAGTCTGCGGCAGTATTCAGACAAGGACCTATGACGCACAGGACGGCTCACGCCGCTATGTGACAGAAATCGCCGCCGACGAGGTGCAATTCCTCACCACCAAAAACGACGCTGATGGTGACGGAGCTGATTTTGACGACCTCAAACCCATTGACGACGACCTTCCATTCTAATTTTAAGGAGTATTAAAAATGGCTGAAGAAGTAAAAGCAGTGCGCCCCCAAAAAAGAGCGCCTAAAAAGAAAGTTTGCACATTCTGTGTGGAGCATATCGATGACATCGACTACAAGGATGTCGCAAAGCTCAGAAGATTTATCACCGAAAAGGGCAAAATTCTGCCCCGCCGTATGAGCGGCGTATGCGCAAAGCACCAGCGTGTGCTTGCAACTGCCATCAAGAGAGCAAGAGTTATGGCCTTGCTTCCGTATAAGGCAGACTGACAAAAAATTTGCACGATATAAGAGAACATCCTCAAATTTGAGGATGTTCTTCTTTATTCGTGAAATTTTTTGTCTGCTACCGCACAAAAGATTATTTGCTATTATATCCCAGTTGCCGTTGTAAACTCACGCCTCGTTTCGCATAATCTTTTGTTTGGTGGTACGTCCTCTACACAGCTGTAAAATAAATTAGGGTTTTTAAAGCACCCTCGTTTCCGAGAGTGCGTTTATTTTTAAGCAAAATTTTTGCGCTACTACCGCACAAAGTATAGTCTGCTATTATATCTCGGGTACCGTTGTAAACTCACGCTTCGTTTCGCATAATCTTTTGTTTGGTGGTACGTCCCCTACACCGCTAAATATAAAACTATAGCGATTTAAGGATGTTCTTCTTTATTCGTGAAATTTTTTGTCTACTACCGCACAAAAGATTATTTGCTATTGTATCCCAGTTGCCGTTGTAAACTCACGCCTCGTTTCGCATAATCTTTTGTTTGGTGGAACGTCCTCTACACGGCTGTAAAATAAAAATAGGTTTTTTTAAAGCACCCTCGTTTCCGAGAGTGCGTTTATTTTTAAACAAAATTTTTGCGCTTAAAAAACTATATTTAATCTTATTCTTCATCATCAGCGGTAAGAATAAGCAAAAGCTCGGCAAGTCTGTCGTTTATCTGTTTTACTGCCTCTTTTACACTTTGATATGTTTGTTTGTCATTTTGTTCCGCTTCTTGCCAATCAGCGCAATTATTTTTAAATGCAAAAGGATCATTTCGTCTTTTGGACGAAGCATTTTCATGTGCACAACTTCCATACGTAGAACGAAGTTTGTTGCCAACTATTTTATAATGTTTGCAATAGAATTTGCATTTTTCACATTTGTTCCTAAAATCTAAATCATCCATATTCATTTTTCATTCAGTTTTTACTGTTGCTAACGGTATTATTTTATACTGTCATTGACAGTTTGTCAATAGTTTAACTGTCGTTTATAGTAAAGAAAAGAAAATTCTATATAAGGGCAATTATGATTACAACTGACGAAATTAGAATGAACCTTGTCGCAGCTATAAAAACAAGCAACCTCACACAAGCGGAAATCGCCGAAAAAGTGGGCATAATCCAACAATCTGTTGCTCAATATATCTCAGGCAGAGCAATGCCCTCAATAGAAACTTTTGCAAATTTGTGCGTGGCTTTAGATTTAGACGCAAACGAAATACTTTGTATCAAGTAATAGGTTTTGCGTTGCACGCTGTCGAAATTTTTTATATAATATAGCTATGGCTAAAAGAAATTCAAAAGCAAACAACACTAAAGCGCTTATCATTGCAATTATTGCGATAATTCTTGTTGTCGCTATTGCGTTTTGCATACTGTATTTTGCATTTCCCAAAACGTGGAATGACATTATGCAAAGCGTTTTCGGCGAGCTTGCGCCAGACGATAATTCCGATTTAAACAGCGGCAACGGCAATCAGACGACTTTGCCGCCGCTCACTCTCGGCGAGGGCGAATTGAAAGTGCACTTTGTCAACGTCGGACAGGGCGACTGCATATACATACAGTTTCCCGACGGCGATGATATGCTCATCGACTGCGGACAAAGAGGTTCGGGAGTCAAACCCGATCAACCTTTAAATTATTTATTGCAGCTAAATGCCAACGAAGATCAGCTCACAATCAATCATCTTATGCTTACACACGCAGATCAGGATCACGTGGATTTTTTAGACGAAGTCATAGATAAATTTGCCGTAGAAAATATCTATATGCCAAACATACTTGCCGCACCAAACGGGGCAGGCAAAGACGCACAAGATTTACGTAACCAAATAAAAGCGCTCGATCAAAATAAAGTCGCAATGTTCACCGATCCAGATGCCATAACTACAACTACATACGCAAACTTCTTCGTCGCTGCATTAAAAGAGAAAAACTGTACAATTCATCTCAATATGGACAAAGACGAGAATACGACAAACATAGTTATAGAAAACACAACATATAGAATTAAATTCTACTGCCCTACGGAAGAATATTATGATACGACAAACCTCAACACCGCAGAGCGCAAAAATGCGGTATCGCCCATCGGCATTTTGGAATACAACAACCGCCGAGTTGTCCTCACGGGCGACAGCAATGAGATAAACGAGCCGATATTTGTAAGGCGAATAGGCGGCAGCCTTGACTGCGACGTTTTGAAAGTGGGACATCACGGCAGCGAAACGTCGTCCACCAACGCATTTTTAAATGCGGTCACCTGCGAATATGCAGTAATAAGCTGCGGCACAGGTAACGACTACGACCATCCTACGCAAGCTGCACTCGACCGTTTTAAACTGCATAGCATGACCGTTTATCGCACAGACAAAAACGGCACAATAGTGCTGACTATCGACGGCGAAGGTGCACTATCCTTTGATATGGCAACCGAAACAACACAGGCTGAAAATTATATCGGGGCAGATACGGCTTCCGCAAATACTGCCACTATCCCAATGTGGGCAAACCTTTGGTATTAATATAAACATTGACAAAACTTTTAACATAATATCAAAAACGCCGTTTAAAACGGCGTTTTTGCATACATAAAACCTTTGTTTTGACTATCTAACTTCTTTATCGCAATATACGCAACGCAAAATTCCGTTTTCCGAACGCTTGCATGCGTGTCTTAATTCCTGCTGCGATGCGCAGGCGCATTTGGGGTTGCTGCATTTGTGCGTATCGTAAATTATATCCTTATCCGCAAATCTATCCTCACGCACGGCATTCGCATTTGCCTCGTCAAGCAGCTTTAAAATCAATGCCATTCGCATATACTTGCCGTACAGTGCCTGCTTGAAATAGCACGCACGTCTGTCGTCGTCCACCTTGACGCTTATCTCGTTCACACGGGGCAGCGGGTGCAAAATGCACATATTCTCTTTTGCACTTTGAAGCTTTTGCACCGTCAGCACATAGCTGTCCTTAAGCCTTTCGTATTCGTCCTTATCGTCAAAGCGCTCACGCTGTATGCGTGTCATATAAAGCACGTCAAGCGACGGGATAGCGTCCTCTAAGCTTGCGGTTTCCTGATATTCCATTCCGCTTTTTTCAAGCACGTCGTGCTTGACGTAATCGGGCAAGCTAAGCTCTTTTGGCGAAATCAAAACCGCCTTTACGTTTTTGTATCTTGACATTGCGCCCAAAAGCGAGTGCACCGTTCTGCCGTATTTCAAATCGCCGCAATAGCCTATAGTAAGGTTGTCAAAGCCGCCCTTTTCACGGTAAATCGTAAGCAAGTCCGCAAGCGTTTGCGTCGGGTGGCAGTGCCCGCCGTCCCCTGCGTTTATCACGGGAACGCTCGCATTTTGCGACGCCACAAGCGCAGCGCCCTCTATAGGCGACCTCATTGCGATGATGTCCGCATAGCAGCTTACTACCTTTGCAGTATCCGCAATACTTTCGCCCTTTGCCGCCGACGAGCTGCTCGCTTCCGAAAAACCGAGCACGCTTCCGCCAAGCTCCAGCATAGCCGCCTCAAAGCTGAGCCTTGTGCGTGTGGACGGCTCAAAAAACAGCGTAGCAAGCTTTTTGCCCTTGCACGCTTCGGCATACTTCTTTGGGTTTTCAATAATGTCGTTTGCAGTGTGTATAAGCGAATAAAGCTCGTCTACACTGAAATCTGTAACGTCAATCAAACTTCTCATAGTTATTTTTTAAGCCAAGATTCATCAGATGGATTATTGCGGAAAGCAATCAGCTTTTGCACGTCCTCGGGCTTGATATATCCTTCCTCTGCGGCGGTTTGGGCGATAACATCAAAGTTTGTCAGCGACACGTTTTTGACGTTTGCCTCTTTAAGCCTGTCCAAACCCTTTTGCATGCCGTAGGTGAAAATGCTTACAATGCCAAGCACCTCTGCGCCTGCCTCACGCAATACGTTCACCACCTCGATACAGCTTCCGCCTGTGGAAATCAAGTCCTCGACCACGACGACCTTTTGACCTTTTTCAAGCTTGCCTTCTATTTGATTTTGTCTGCCGTGGTCCTTTGCTCCGCTGCGAACATAACCCATAGGCAAGCCCATGATGTGTCCCGTAATGGCAGCGTGCGCTATGCCTGCCGTCGACGTACCCATAAGCACCTCAACGTCGGGATAGTTTTCTTTGATGAGGGTTGCAAGCCCGTTTTCCACGTCGTCACGTACGGACGGTGCGGTGAGCGTAAGGCGGTTATCGCAATACACGGGGCTTTTAATTCCGCTCGCCCAAGTGAACGGCTCGTCGGGGCGGAAAAACACGGCTTTGATTGAAAGCAGATCCTTTGCTATGGTTTGTTGAATATTCATATTTTCTCCTTTAAAATCAGTCTACAAATTCTTTTACACATCTTTCATATGCGGCGACGGGATCCTCTGCGGCGGTGATAGGTCTGCCGACCACGATATAATCCGAGCCTATTTCCTTTGCCTGCGCAGGCGTCATAACACGCTTTTGGTCACCGATATCGCCGTCCGCAAAGCGCACGCCCGGCGTGACCGTCAAAAAGCCTTTGCCGCATACGTCGTGCACCTTGCCCGCCTCGAGCGGCGAGCAGACTACGCCGTCAAGTCCGCTGTCCTTTGCGTTTTTGGCGTAGTGCATCACTACCTCGTCTATGGGCTTTTCTATGAGCAGGTCTTTACGCATGCTTTCTTCGTCCGTAGACGTAAGCTGCGTGACTGCGATGAGCAGCGGACGTGTGCCGTCCTCACGTGTCAAGCCCTCTATCGCTGCGCTCATCATGCGCTTTGTGCCGCCTGCGTGCAGATTTGTCATATCCACGTCGAGATTTTTGAGCACTGCCATACTTTTTTTGACGGTGTTTGGAATGTCGTGCAGCTTCAGATCCAAAAATATCTTGTGCCCTCTAGCCTTTATCTCACGCACGATAGCCGGACCTTCCGCATAAAAAAGCTCCATACCTATCTTTACAAACGGCTTTACGCCCGTAAACTTGTCTAAAAAATCAAACGTTTGCTTTGCGCTTGCAAAATCGCAAGCAATGATAACGTCCTTGCCCATCAGTTGCAACCTCCGATAATTTCTCTTAAACAGGATATCCCATATTTTGTCATAACCCTCGGCAAATCGTTTATTATGTCACGGCAGCAGTACGGATCGATGAGGTTTTGCGCCCCTATCTGCACTGCCGTTGCGCCTGCGAGCATCATTTCTATGACGTCCTCTGCGCAGGACACGCCGCCCATTCCCACCACGGGGATATTCACCGCCTTTGACACCTGATACACCATTCTGAGCGCAACGGGGAATATTGCGCTGCCCGAAAAGCCGCCCATTTTGTTTGCTATCACGGGCTGTCTTGTTTTGAGGTTTATCCTCATTCCGAGCATTGTATTTATCAGACTTATGCCGTCTGCGCCTGCGTCCTCGCACGCCTTTGCTATAGACACGATATCCGTAACGTTTGGCGTAAGCTTTATTATCACAGGCTTTTTCGTGACCGCCTTGACCGCCTTTGTCACCTCGTACACTGCGCTCGGCTGAGTGCCGAAGCTCATTCCGCCGCCGTGCACATTGGGGCAGCTTACGTTGACCTCGAGCCAACCCACCTGATCGCACTTATCGAGCTTCTCACAGGTGTAGACGTATTCGTCCACGCAAAATCCGCTGACGTTTGCCATCACCTTTTTATGAAAACACTTTGCTAGCTTTGGCAATTCTTCCTCGATGACCTTATCCACTCCGGGGTTTTGCAGCCCTACGGAATTTATCATCCCTGCGCTACATTCGGCAATGCGGGGCGTGGGATTTCCGAATCTCGGCTCTTTGGTAGTGCCCTTAAATGAAAATGTGCCGAGGCAGTTTATATCGTACAGATCGGCATACTCGTAGCCATAGCCAAAAGTGCCGCTTGCGGGAATAACGGGGTTTGAAATGTCTATTCCGCATAGATTAACTGCTATTTCTGCCATAATATCTCTCCTTTTGTCAGCACGGGACCGTCCTTGCAGATACGCTTGTAGCCCGTGACGGTTTTGCAGCTACAGCCCATACATGCGCCGAAGCCGCAGCCCATACGCTCCTCAAAGCTGAACTGTCCGTCAGTATCCGATTTGGAATAGACCGCCTTGAGCATAGGCTCGGGACCGCAGGTGTAAAAGTGCGAATATTCGATATCCATTGCGTCCGTAACAAAGCCCTTTACGCCATACGAGCCGTCCACTGTCGTCACCGTTACGGCGCAGCCGAGCGCTCTGAATGCGCTCTCTAAAAACACTTCCGATTTGGTGTTGAAGCCCAATATCACGCTTACGCTCTTGCCCTGTGCTACGAGCTTTCTTGCGAGATAGTAGAGTGGCGGAACGCCAACTCCGCCGCCGATGAGCAGAGGACTGTCGCCCGCCTTTGTCAAATCGTAGCCGTTGCCGAGCCCGGTAAGCACGTCGAGCTTTTCGCCCGTACGCATTTTTGACATAACCTCAGTGCCCTTGCCCACGACCTTGTATATAAGCGTAAGTCTGCCGCCGTTTACGTCGCACACGGATATGGGGCGGCGAAGAAACAGCCCCTCTATCTTTATATTGACAAACTGCCCTGCCGCCGTGATATCGGACGTATCGCCGATGAGCTTGAGCTCATAGACATCACCCGTGAGCTGTGTGTTGCTTATTATCGTAAAAATACTCTGCTTCATAAGCACCTTATGCGTCTATTGTGGAAATTCTGAGCGTCGTTTCGTCAAGCACGTCGAGCAGCACTCTCACCGTATCGAGAGATGAGAACAGCGTTACGTTGTTTTCTATTGCGCACTTTCTTATCATATAGCCGTCACGCATCTGCCCCGTAGACTGCACGTCCTGCGTATTGATGACGTATGCGATGTGGCCCTGCCTTATCGCCTCGGGGATATCCTCGCTGCCGTCGCTTATCTTGTTGAGCACGTGAGTGCGTATTCCGTTTGCAATGAGAAATTTTGCCGTGCCTGCCGTGCCCTCGATATTGAAGCCGAGATCATAAAATCTGCGTATGAGCGGCAACGCCTCTTCCTTATCCTTGTCCGAAATGGTGACAAACACGGTGCCGTAGTTTTGCAGCTTCATTCCCGATGCCTGCAATGCCTTGTACAGTGCACGGTTGAGCCTGTCGTCATAGCCTATCGCCTCGCCCGTAGACTTCATCTCGGGGGACAGATATGCGTCAAGCCCTCTTATTTTGTTGAATGAGAATACGGGCACCTTTACATACCACCTGTTTTTTTCGGGCGGATATATGTCAAATATACTCTGTTCCTTGAGGCTCTTGCCGAGTATGACTTCTGTTGCAATATCCGCAAGGCTGTAGCCCGTTGATTTTGAGAGGAAGGGTACCGTTCTCGACGAGCGTGGATTGACCTCGATGATGTACACCTTTTCGTTTTCGTCAACGATAAACTGAATGTTGAACAGTCCTACGATGCCTATGCCGAGCCCGAGCTTCTTTGCATATTGCAGGATAGTGCCCTTGACCTTGTTTGAAATGCTGAACGAGGGATATACGCTTATAGAATCGCCCGAGTGTACGCCCGTGCGCTCGACAAGTTCCATAATGCCTGCGACAAACACATCTCTGCCGTCGCAGATAGCGTCGACCTCGACTTCCTTGCCGATGATGTATTTATCCACCAAAACGGGCTTATCCTCGTCGATTTCGACCGCAGTTTTGAGATAGTGGCGAAGCTGCTCTTCGTTTGCGACTATCTGCATAGCACGTCCGCCGAGCACAAAGCTTGGGCGTACGAGCACGGGATAGCCTATCTTGCTTGCGGCTCTTACGCCGTCCTCGATGTTTGTGACCGCTCTGCCCTCCGGCTGCGGAATATTGAGCTGCTCGAGCACCTTTTCAAAGCTGTCACGGTTTTCCGCACGGTCGATAGCCTCGCAGTCGGTGCCGATGATTTTTACGCCCCTTTCCATAAGCGGCTGCGCAAGGTTGATGGCCGTCTGTCCGCCCAAGGATGCTATGACGCCCTCGGGCTTTTCAAAGTCGATGATAGCCATGACGTCCTCGGGAGTGAGCGGCTCGAAATACAGCTTGTCCGCCGTCGTGTAGTCGGTGGACACCGTTTCGGGGTTGTTGTTGATGATGATAGCCTCATAGCCCGCACGTCTTATCGTCTGCACTGCGTGCACGGTGGAATAGTCAAACTCGACGCCCTGTCCTATGCGGATAGGACCTGCGCCCAACACGACTATCTTCTTTTTGTCGGTGAGCAGCGAGTCGTTTTTGCCCGTGTATGACGAATATAGATATGCGATATACTTGCCCGTATGCAAAGTGTCCACCATTCTGAACACGGGCGTTATGCCGTTTTGCTTGCGCATATTATAGATATCCGTTTCCTTGACTCCCCAAAGCTTTGCGATGTATTTGTCCGAAAAGCCAATAAGCTTTGCCGCCTTAAGCCTGCGCATATCGTTGGGATTTGAAATAAGCAGCTTTTCCATCTCGCAAATTCTGCCTATAGCCTCCAAAAACAGCTCGGTTATCATCGTAACCTTGTGTATCTTATCTATGCTCTCGCCTCTGCGGATAAGCTCGGTCACGGCAAAAATAGTGTCGTCCTTAAATTCGGCAAGATAACCGTAAATCTCTTCTGTCGGCATATCCGCAAACTTTTGCATAAACAGGTGCGTCACGCCCGTTTCAAGCGAACGCACCGACTTCAAAAAACATTCCTCGAGATTTGAGCCTATGCCCATCACCTCGCCCGTTGCCTTCATCTGCGTGCCGAGCGTATTTTTTGCAGTTGCAAATTTATCGAACGGGAAGCGTGGGAATTTTGCCACGATATAGTCGAGGCTCGGCTCTATAGCCGCCGTGCCGCCCGCAACGGGGATATCCTCAAGCGCCATGCCTACGGCTATCTTTGCCGTAACTCTCGCAATGGGATATCCGCTTGCCTTTGACGCAAGTGCGGACGAGCGTGACACTCTCGGATTGACCTCAATGAGATAGTATTCGCTGCTTGTTGGATTCAGCGCAAACTGTACGTTGCAGCCGCCCTCTATTTTGAGCTCTCTGATGATTTTGATTGCGCTGTCGTTGAGCATCTTAAGGTCGTGATCGTTCAGCGAAAGGATAGGTGCGACCACAACGCTGTCGCCCGTATGCACACCGACAGGATCGACATTTTCCATTCCGCAAATGGTGATGGCGTGGTCGTTTGAGTCACGCATGACCTCAAACTCTATTTCCTTATATCCCTTGACGCTCTTTTCGACGAGCACCTGATGCACGGGGGATAGCTTAAAAGCATTCATACCTATGTCGATAAGCTCTTCTTCGTCGTTAGCAAAGCCGCCGCCCGTTCCGCCAAGCGTAAATGCAGGGCGCAGCACGACGGGATAACCGATATCCTTTGCCGCCTTTTTAGCTTCTTCGAGACTGTATGTGATTTCGGACGGGATGACAGGCTCGCCAATGGACTGACACATCTCCTTGAAAAGCTCTCTGTCCTCTGCACGCTCTATGCTTTCGCTGCTTGTGCCGAGAAGCTCAACGCCGCATTCCTTTAAAACGCCTTTCTTTTCAAGCTGCATTGCAAGATTCAGCCCTGTCTGTCCGCCGATACCGGGCACGATCGCATCGGGACGCTCATAGCGCAATATCTTTGCGATATACTCGAGCGTAAGCGGCTCCATATACACCTTGTCGGCAATAGAAGTATCCGTCATAATAGTTGCGGGATTTGAGTTCACTAAAATGACCTCGTAGCCCTCTTCCTTTAAGGCAAGACACGCCTGCGTGCCGGCATAATCGAACTCGGCAGCCTGACCGATGACGATAGGTCCCGAGCCTATGATAAGTATCTTTTTGATGTCTGTTCTTTTCATAGTGTATACCTCTGTATAAATTTAATTTCTATTTCCAGCTTCTTTCACTAACAGTGCTTGCCGTGCACTTTAAATGAAATGCCCCCTCTTTCCGGTCTCGCCGGTATTTCTCCCCCACTCGTATAAATCAGTATTCTCGACCAAACCCAACATCGCTCGTGGGGGCGACAATCGGCACTCGTGAACAACTACCGTCCTCTTATTATGCCACTCGTTCACGGGCATAAAAACAACACTTGCCCGTTCACTTGTACTTTCCGTCGCACTTCGGCGCTCACTTTGGCGCTCGCCGTTGCGAGCGCTTGCTCTAAGCTTCGCAACGAGTGCAGAACGGCAACTATTTATAAACCACTTTCCCTTTATAAACTGTCAGTATATTTTTGCCATATACCTGCTTGCCTATAAACGGTGAGCTTTTGCCCTTTGACAAAAACTGCTCTGCTCTTATCGTGTATTGCGAGTTTAAGTCCCATACGCTGAAGCCGTCAAACGGAATATCAAATCGTTTGCGAGGGTTGTCATTTAGCAAAACAAGCAGTTTATCAAGCGATATCACGCCTTTTAACACAAGATTTGTGTATAAAACGGGAAATGCCGTTTCCAATCCCACTATGCCGAAAAGGCTTTTTTCAAGTCCCCTTGATTTTTCCTCAAGCGAGTGAGGGGCGTGGTCTGTGGCTATCATATCTATCGTTCCGTCCAAAATTCCCTCGATAAGCGCAAGCCTGTCGGACTTATCCCTCAGCGGCGGATTCATCTTGTATGCGCCGTCCTCTTTGAGGTAGCTATCGTCCAAAACGAGATAATGCGGTGCGGTCTCACATGTCACGTCAACGCCGTCTTTTTTTGCCTGTCTTATGATATCGACGCTTTCCTTTGTTGATATATGGCACACGTGATATGCGCAGCCCGTTTGCTTTGCAAGCTTTATATCACGCTCTATCTGCGCATATTCGCTCATCGAGCAAATGCCTCGGTGTCCGTGTTTTTTTGCATACTGCCCGTCGTGGATATAGCCGCCCTTAAGCAGCTCGTTGACCTCGCAGTGGGCAACTATTATCTTATTCAGCTTTTTCGCCTCGAGCATAGCCGACATCATCATATCATCGGACTGCACGCCTCTGCCGTCGTCCGAAAACGCAACTGCGCCCGTCATATCCGCCATGTCGCTCTGTTCGCCGCCCTTCTCGCCCTTTGTGATAGCACCATAGGGATAAACGCCGATTACTGCGTCACGGTCGATGATATCCTGTTGCACCTTGAGCGTTTCTGCGCTGTCGGGCACGGGACTTAGGTTGGGCATAGTGCAAACAGAGGTATATCCGCCTCTTGCCGCCGCCCTGCTGCCACTTGAAATTGTTTCCTTATAAGAAAAACCCGGTTCTCTGAAATGCACATGCACATCACAAAAACCGGGAAGAATAGTTAAGCTGTCAATATCAATTTCGGTGCCGTCGAGAAAAGACAAATCCTCTAAAAGGTGCGGTGGCAAAACAGCTTTTGCCTTTTTAAGAAATGCGGCTTTAAGGTCTGTCATATTTCTCCATTTTACCCCATAAAACAGGGGCGTTTTACGGGGGCCCCTTTAATAGCCCCATAAAACAGGGACTCTTTACGTGGTTTTCTCAAAAAAAAGCCCCGTCTGATGACAAGGACAGTTTGTGCGCTGCGGCGTATGGACTAGTGCTTGTCAAACGTGTTGACGGACTATTGATTTTTTATATGATAGCACAACGAAAAAGCTTTGTCATCAATATGAAGCAAGTTTTTGAAATTTTATATAACAGATAAAAATTCCGCACCATTCCATACAAATTATATATTTACATTAAATAAAATATTTGATAGTATATAAATAACAATAATATGCAAAAGGAGAGATCTCGGTGAGCAAGTATATTGTGGCAAAAAAGAAAAACGATATCAGCCCTGAAGACAGAGTGCCTCTGAAAGAAAAGCTATGCTACGGCGCAGGCGGTCTTATGGACGGCGGCGGCGTTGCGCTTATGTCCTGCGTTATGTTGGGCTTTATGACCGACTACGGCAAAATTCCCGCCGCAGTAGCGTCAACTATCATGATGGTCGCAAAGCTGTGGGACGCTTTTACAGACCCGTTTATGGGCTTTATAAGCGACAATACAAGAGGCAAATGGGGCAGACGCAAGCCGTATATGGTGTTTGGCGGAATAGGTCTTATGATCGCAATATTCTTATTGTTTCTGCCGTTGCCCGATTGGGGAATTTCGGTTTCGGGATATATCCCGTACATAATAATTATGTATTTGTTGTGGAACACATTTTCCACAATAACGCAGGTGCCCTACACGTCTATGGCGAGCGATATCACGCCGTCGTTCAGAGAACGCAACAACACCAACACGGTGAAGCTTGTGTTCACTGCCGCCGCTTCGGGCATAGCATATGTCATTCCTCTCGTGCTTTTGGAAGCCCTCACAACGGACAAAGACAAAGCTTTTGGAATTATACCCAAAATCAACGGCATTGAATTTTGGCTTATAATTGCGATAGTGTTCGGCGCTTTGTTTGGCGGAGGACTTATTTTATGCGGAATATTTACAAAGGAACGTATAAAAACAACGGCGCCCAAACAAAAATTCAATTTAAAACGCTTCGTAAACAATTACATAGAACCATATAAAAACCGTTCGTACCGTTGGCATATAGTGATGTATGCAACGGCGTTTATGTGCATGGATATGATATCCGCACTCGCTTTCTATTATGCCACAAAGGTATGGCATGATACTACGGTGTTCGGATCTATGGAAATGTCGTCAATGTTCATCGTTGCGCCCCTTATGGTTGCGGCGGTAATTTCCTTCCCGCTCGTGCGCATAATGATGGACAAAAAGAGCAAAGCGTTTGCATTCCGTATGGGCTTGCCCTTTTACATCGGCGGCGGAATTATGCTTGCGGTGATGGATCCGAGTTGGACGCCTCCTATCCTCGTGCCTATCGTAGCGTTTATAATGGGCTTAGGCTTTGGCGGCGCACAAATGATGCCGTGGATAATCTTCCCCGACACCCTCGACGTTGCGGAAATGGCAACGGGCGCACGTCCTACGGGCACGTATAGCGGAATGATGACGCTCGCACGTAAAATAGCTGGCGCACTCGGCGTAGGTATGGTCGGTTGGATAATGGACGGCGCAGGCTATAATCCGGATTTGCCCATTCAAGCCGACGGCACGTTGCTTGCTATAAAGCTTGTGCTTGGCGTATCCATTGCGGCGTTTATCTCGATATCGCTGTTCGCTTCGTTCAGATACAAGGTCACAAGCAAAAAGCTCGAGCGTATGCGCTACTTTATCGAGGCGAGAAAGAGCGGCGCTTCCCTCACCGACGAGGAAGAGACAGAGCGCACAAAGATGGTTGCCGAGCTTTACGGCAAGGTCAATCCCAACGATATAATCGACCCGACTATGTATGACGAAAACGGCAATCTGAAAGTATCGGCGAACGATGAGAAGTACGTCATATCCGATATATCCGAAATGCAGACAGTGGAAGCCGAGGGCATTGACGCATTTGCCGAAACTGAGGCAATAGAAGCCGTGACCGAAAATAAAGCGTCCGATGACAAGGAATAAGCAACTATGAGCGCTGTTATTGAAAAAACAAACGGTGAAACCGTCATCACCAAAGAGGCAGGCAAGCCCTTCAGAATATTGCAACTGACCGACATTCACATCGGCGGAGGCCTGTTCAGCATAAAAAAGGACAAGTGGGCGCTTGAAGCGGTGGAAAAGATAGTAAAAGCCGCAAAAGCCGATTTTGTCATCGTCACAGGCGACGTCTGCTATCCGCTGTGGCCGTGGAGCGGCACCTTCAACAATATGAGGGGCACCCGTAAGTTTGCGGAGCTTATGAACAGGCTCGGCGTGGATTGGACGTTGGTGTTTGGCAATCACGACACCGAAAGCTTTGCCTTTTACGACAAGCAGCACCTTGCCAACTACTATATGCGCCAACCCAAATGCCACTTCCAAAAGGGCGAAAAGGGCTTGACGGGGCTTGGCAACTACTGTATAAAGCTCAACAACGCCGACGGCACGCTCAACACCGCCCTGATGTTTATAGACAGCAATTCATATCTCGGCAAAAGCTTTTTCAGCGGCTTTGACGTCATACACGACGATCAGATAGATTGGTATAAGCGCACCGTAACGGCGCTTGGCGACGGCGAAAAGCCCGCCCCCTCGCTCACCTTTTTCCACATTCCGCCAAAGGAATTTAAGGACGGTTGGGAAAAGTGCTACAGAGGCAGCGACGAGGTCACCTATCATCTCGGCTTTGTCGAGGAAAAGGACAACTATTTTGGATATCCCAAAACAAAAGAGGGCAAATTATTCGGCGAAATGGTAAAACTCGGCAGCTGCAAGGGTATGTTTATGGGGCACGACCACTTAAATACGCTGTCTATCACCTATCAAGGCATACGCCTCACCTACGGAATGTCCATAGACTATCTCGCCTACAAGGGCATAAAGAAAAAGCACACTCAACGTGGCGGCACGATAATAGAGATAGCCGACGACGGTTCCTTTGACGTGAGCCTGCTTCCGCTTGACGATATAAAATGACCGTCTTGCCCTACTGATTTAACAACACATAAAAAGCCGTCTGGCAAACTGCCGACGGCTTTTTATATTTCCCTTAAACGCCAAATGCAAAGTCTAAATTACCCAAAAGGATGTTGTCGGATATATTCATCTGCATCTTTCAAAAGTTCCATAAGTCTTTTTATATCCTGCTCGGCACCGTCAAATCTTTCGGCGGAAAAATCAGCTTTTTCTTTTACCTTAGGCGTCCACTGCTCACAAACATCATTTACCGATGTCACGTTTTCTTTGACAATACAATAAAACATCTTGTATTCGTCGTAGTACGAAAAACCAAAACGAGAGTACATTTGCTTGCACGCATTGCAACCTCTGCACCTCTTATTTTTCATCGTTCGGTTCCTCAAGCATTTCACGCAACGCTGAAATTTGCGTAAGCAAATCATTTAAAGTAAGTTTGACAGATGAATACGGCTTTCTCGGATAGCTTCTGTGCGTAAATTTATCACAGTATTCGTTAACGTCAACTATTTGCCTTTTAGCCCCGCACCAACCGCACTCTGTAGGGTCAAATTTTTTATAACCTTTAATATAGTACCTCTTTAACCTCGCACAGTTATAACAGTGGTTGTGTTTTACTTCTTCGCCCATCTTACACTCTCTTATTTTGATTTATTTCAATAATATTAAGATATTGCTATTTACAGCATAGTATTAACATCTTAATATGTCAAGCATTTTAGCAAGATTTTAATATAATTGCAATAGAGGTGTATAATGTACGGTACAGAAATTAAAAATATTCGCTTGCAAAATAAATTTACTCAAAAACAAGTCGAAGCCGCAACGGGCATTCCGCAGGAAACACTAAGTTGGATAGAAAATAACAAAGGAATTGCCAACATACAGCAATGCGTTTTACTTGCAGATTTTTATAAAATATCTCTTGACGAGCTTATCGGCAGAGAATTCAGACAAAACTAATTATGATAACCCTCAATCAAATTCAATCAAGATTAGCTGAAGTAATTAAACACAGTGATATGACACAAAAAGCTATCGCCGACGCTATAGGCGTAAGTCAACAGGTTATTTCAAGTTATGTTAAAGGCAAAAAAATGCCCGCTCTTGACACACTTGCAAATCTTTGTATTCTGTTGGATGTTGACACAAACTACATTTTGTGTCAAGAATAAAATTGGCTATGTTCAGTATATAGGTGATAATATGAAGTTGCGCATACTTGATATTTTAAATGAAAAGCAAAAGACAAAATATTGGTTATATAATCAAATGGGTTTAAGCTATCAAAATTTCAACCGTATTGTCAATAATCAAACAACCTCTATCAAATTTAAAAATATAAAAAATTTGTGCGATATTTTGGAATGTACGCCAAACGATTTATTTGACGAGTATTATAAAAAGTAAATATTATCAAGGTCGTAAAAATGATAACCCTCAATCAAATTCAAGAGAAATTAGCATATGCTATCACTCACAGCAATATGACGCAAACTGCTATTGCAAATGCGCTAAATATCAAACCCACTCAAATTTGCAGTTATGTTAATGGCAGAAAAATGCCCGCTCTTGATACTTTTGCAAACCTTTGTAAACTGTTGGACATTGATACCAACGAAATATTATGTCAGGAAGATTTTTAAACCATTTATTTAAAAATATCCCTATTTTTTACGAATATAATAAGTTGTTCGCCCTGTTCCATAGCGTTCTATCACGCCGTCCGCAACAAGCGCTCTCATTGCGCTTTCAACCGAGCTTATGCTCAACGTCGGACAAAGCTCTCTTATGTCCTGTTTTGTCAATCTACCTATTTTTGTCTGCACGGCTTTTAGCACCATTTCCTTTGCAGGCAGCTTTGAGGCGATTATTTGCATACGCTCTTCAAACTTGCCATATGCCGCCAACACCGTGCTCAACAGATATTTTACAAACGGCAAAGCGTTTTCCTTGTTGTCGTGCCAACCCTCCTGACTTGCCTGCAACGCATCATAATATAAATCCTTATGCTTTGAAATCTCTGCTTCGAGAGAAATAAATCTTCCTACATAAAAGCCGCTGCGATACAGCAGTAAGGTAGTAAGCAGCCTTGACATACGTCCGTTGCCGTCGGTGAAAGGGTGTATACACAAAAAATCGTGAATAAAAATGGGGATAAGCACCAACGGCTCGATTCCGCTGCCCAAAGCACGGTTGTATGTCTCGCAAAGCATTTCTACGGCAGCAGGCGTTTCAAACGGTGAAAGCGGCGTAAACAATGTAAACGAATTGCCGTTGTTGTCCGTTGCGCTGATATAATTCTGTACATTTTTAAACTTTCCGCCATATGCGACGTTCACCTGTCCCATCAAAATTTTGTGAAGCTGCAAAATAAAATTGGGCGTGATAGGTATTGCGTCAAAATAAAGATGTATAGTGTTTAACGCATCTCTGTATCCCGCAATTTCCGCTTCCGCTCTGTTGTGCGGAGCTATGCTTTCACGCACAAGCTGCTTCAATCTGCTGTCGGTCGTCCTTATGCCCTCGATAGCATTTGACGCTTCGGTGCTTTGAATTTTTGCAATCTCTACAAGTGTTTCAAGTTCTTGCGGCTGCTGCTGCAAAAACACTTCCTGCTTTCCCTTTTGCTGATAAATTTGTGCGATCAAACTGACAGTTTCGCTGTCCCACGTTTGAAATTTAAGCTTTGAGTATTCAAAAATTCTCATATACACCTCTGTTTTCCCTTAAATTATAGCAATTTTTAAGGGAAAAGTCAACATATTAAGGTTTGCAAAAATGAAAAACTTTATATTTAAACGCCCGTTTTATGTATTGCCCTTAAAACTGCGATAGCGTTTGCATTTTTATCATAACGGTGATACAATATTTAAGCGTTATATGCAGTATAATGCATTAATATGAATTTTATCTGCGCACACGTGCGCAAAAGGAAGCAATATGGCTAAGGAGCAAAAAGACAATCAATTTGTAAAAGAGATTGCGGATATGACAGTCGATTTCCCTCAATGGTACACCGACGTTGTGCTTAAAACGCAGCTTGTGGACTACGGTCCCGTCAAGGGCACAATGGTCATTCGCCCGTACGGCTATGAGATTTGGGAGCATATCCAAGAGGAAATGAACAAGCGTATCAAGGCGACGGGACATAAAAATATGTATTTCCCGATGTTTATCCCTTACAGCTTTCTCGTAAAAGAGGCGGATCACGTTGAGGGCTTTGCCCCCGAGGTCGCACTTGTAACTCATATCGGCGATACTCCGCTTGACGAAAAGCTCGTGGTGCGTCCGACGTCCGAGACGATAATTTGCTCTATGTTTGCAAAATGGGTGCAGAGCTACCGTGATTTGCCCGTGCTCATCAATCAGTGGGCAAACGTCGTAAGATGGGAAAAGACCACCCGTCCGTTTTTGCGTACAAGCGAGTTCTTGTGGCAGGAGGGACATACGCTGCACCGCACCGACGAGGAAGCGAGAGAGGAGACCGAAAAAATGCTTGAGGTCTACCGTGAGTTTATGCAAAACGTGCTTGCCATCGACGTGCTTACAGGCAGAAAGACGGAAAAGGAAAAGTTTGCAGGCGCAGCTGCAACGTATTCTATGGAAGCAATGATGCTTGACGGCAAATCCCTGCAGGCGGGCACATCGCACTATTTTGGACAAAACTTCTCAAAGGCATTCGATATCAAATATCTTGACAGCGACGGAACGCTGAAAAATCCCTATCAGACAAGCTGGGGCGTGTCCACACGTCTTATAGGCGCACTCATTATGGCTCACGGCGATCAAAGAGGCTTAAAGCTGCCGCCGAGAGTTGCGCCCGTGCAGGTCGTCATCGTGCCAATCGCATTCCATAAGGAGGGCGTGCTCGAAAAGGCACGTGAGGTCGCAGATATGCTGAAGGCGGCAGGCGTGCGTGTAGAGCTTGACGACAGAGATCAGTCGCCCGGTTGGAAGTTTAACGAGTGGGAAATGAAGGGCGTGCCCGTACGTCTCGAAATAGGTCCACGTGACATCGAAAACGGACAGGCTGTCGCAGTGCGCCGTGATACGCACGAAAAATCTACGCTTTCGCTTGACGCCCTTTGCGAGCAGATCCCCGCTCTTCTTGACAATATACACGAAAATATGTTCAAGCAATCTCACGACTTTTTGCACAGCCATATAGACGTGTGCCACGATATGGACGAAATGAAAACATCGCTTGAAAACGGTCACTTTGTCAAAACGATGTGGTGCGGCTGCCGTGAGTGCGAGGACAAGATAAAAGCGGAGCTCTCGGCAACGTCAAGAGTTATGCCCTTCGATCAGACGCCCGTCGGCGACAAATGCGTTTGCTGCGGCAAGCCCGCCGATAAGGTCATCTATTTTGCAAAGAGCTATTAAATCACCGCATAATCACTAAACGTAAATTAAGCCGGCGTATTTGCGTCGGCTTAATATTTACATAAACATCTATTAAATTATTTTTCGATAAACGGCAAAACGTCTTTCAGGCTTTTTACGTTTTTCAGATAATACCGATATATTAAAAGCGACGCATTTGCGCCGCTTTATATCAGTTTATTCGTCTATATCTTCGTCTTCCTCATCTTCATCGTCTTCGTCAAAGCCGAGCAGGTCTTCCTCATCGAGTTCCTCAAAGTCATCGATAGGCGGCTCCTCTTCATCCTCGTCCTCGTCAAAGTCGTCAAGCTCGTCGTCCTGCAGCTGCGACAAAGACACTTCGCCGTCTTCGTCGTCGGACCCGATAGGCTCTTCGTCGTCCATAAATTCCTGCCAATCGTCGTCTTCCTCGGTTTTTTCAAGGTCCTTACTTGCACGCTCCGCACGGCAGGCTTGACAGATATCCTCGTCGGCGTCAAGATAATTCACCTTACAGACGGGACAGATCCTCTCTCCGAGGCCTACGATGTCGTCGTCCTCCTCTTCAAGCAGACTTATTTTGCTTGCCTTACCCATTTCTGCCTTGCAGACCTCGCACAGCTCTTCCTCGTTGGGGATCCAGTTGAGTTCGCAGCGAGGACATTTTTTATATTTTCCCATTTTAACCTCTGTCAGAGTGGTTTTTATTTTTTCATATATTATATTGATAAGATGTTATTCTGTAAACTGATTTATGCATTTTTCTGAAAAAATTTTTTAAATCATATATATTGTGTGCTTTACTTATTTTTGTACAATATATTGCAAATTTTAAATTGGTGAAAAATATAGTTGAATTATTTTGCAAAATATTCTAAAATAACCCTGACATTAACAAAAACTCAAGTGTTTTCTAATTCCGATGTATGTTTTGACATTAGTTTAGAATAAACGACAATTTTCGTCATAAAACACGAAAATCTACCACTCACATTGATTTTTAGCTATGTTAAACTAATTTCAAACAACTTAGGAGGTCATATTATGACAAAAACTCTGATTATCGCAGATGATAATCTTGCCCTGTGCACAAGTATCAAAGACTTTATGAACAAACAGCCCGACTTCGATGTAGTCGGCATCGCACCCAACGGAGTAAAAGCCCTTGAGCTTGTAGAATCTTTAAAGCCGGATTTTCTTCTATTAGACATCGTTATGCCCGAGCTTGACGGCTTTGCAGTGCTCAGTGCACTCGAGGGCAAAAAGCCTGTCGTAATAATGATGTCTCAGCTTGCAACGGACGGATTTGTACAAAAAGCGATGCAATTTGGCGCAAGTTATTTTTTGGCAAAGCCATTTGACTACAACCGCCTCGTAACCCTTATGAACGAGCTTACCGCCACGGCGCAGACGGCGCATAAGCAAACGGCGCCTACTGCCCCGACGCAATCCAAAAAGGTGCGTACTCTCGACGAAAAAATTGCAAATCTGTTTATTTCGGTGGGTATCCCCGCTCACATCAAAGGCTATCAGTTTTTAAGAGAAGCAATAAAGATGACTATCGAAACTCCCGACATAATCAACTCCATAACAAAACGTCTGTATCCAAGCATTGCGGAGCGTTACAACACCTCTGCCTCAAAGGTAGAAAGAGCTATCCGTCACGCCATAGAGGTCGCTTGGAACAGAGGCAAAATAGAAAATATCAACAATATTTTCGGTATTAAAATTTACACACCCAACGACAAGCCGACAAACGGCGAATTTATCGCACTTATCGCAGACAAGCTTTTACTCGAGTCGGCTTGATAAAAAGTGCGGGCGGGCACGCCGTGTCCGCCCGCACTTTTAATAAAATATACAAAAACGAAGTTTATTATTGCGATTTGCAACAATAAACATCTTTTTTGGCGCAAAAAGACATTAAATAAAAATGCGTTTGACTTTGCATACTTTATCGTCTATAATGCAATGGCTGTTTTGATAAAATAATAATAAGTAAAATCAGTAAAATCAAAACGGAAACGGTATTATGGCAGTAAAGCTTTCGGACCATTTTACATATAAAAAGCTCTTTAAGGCGGTGATCCCGTCTGTTTTGATGATGCTTTTTACATCGCTGTACACTATTGTGGACGGCGTGTTTGTGTCCAACCTTGTCGGCAAAACACCGTTTGCAGCATTAAATCTGATTTGGCCCGTCATATCAATCATAGGCGCAATAGGCTTTATGCTCGGCGCAGGCGGCTCGGCTTTGGTCGCAAAAACCTTGGGCGAGGGCGACGCTCAAAGGGCAAACAAAATTTTCTCTATGGTGGTATATTTCACTGCGGCTTTAGGCGCAGTGTTTTCCGTCGTAGGAGCGGTCATAGTGGAGCCTATTGCAATAGCGCTAGGCGCAACGCCCGAAATGCTGCCCTATTGCGTGGAATATGGCAGAATTCTGCTTGCAGGCGAAATAGCGTTTATGCTGCAGGTGCTGTTCAATTCTTTTTTTATCGTAGCCGAAAAACCGCTGCTTGGCTTTGCGGTGTCAATAATCTCGGGCACGTTAAACATCATCTTTGACGCCGTCTTTATTGCAGGCTTTAAGTGGGGCATCTCGGGTGCCGCCGCCGCTACGCTCATTGGTCAAGTCGTAGGCACCGTCATTCCCATAATCTACTTTTCGGTGAAAAACAAAAGCCTTTTGCGCCTTGTACCCGCTAAGCTCGAGCTTAAGCCGCTTTTGCGTGCAAGCACCAACGGCGCTTCGGAGTTTTTGAGCAACATTTCGATGTCGCTCGTCAATATGCTGTACAATATTCAGCTTTTAAAATATATCGGCGAGGACGGCATTGTGGCATATGGCGTAATGATATATCTTGCGTTTATCTTTTCTTCCATATTCCTCGGCTATTCTATCGGCTCTGCGCCGCTCATCGGCTATCACTACGGAGCGCAAAATCACGGCGAGCTTAAAAATCTGCTGAAAAAAAGCCTTATAATTATGATCGTATCGGGCGTGCTCGTCACCGCTCTTGCCGAGGGACTCGCAAGACCGCTCAGTATGATTTTTGTCAGCTATGACGCTGCGCTGCTCGATATGACCACCTTCGGCTTGCGCATTTATTCGGTGTCGTTTATCCTTGTCGGCGTAAATATATTTGCGTCGTCATTTTTCACTGCGCTCAACAACGGACTTATCTCGGGCATAATTTCTGTGGCACGCACCCTGCTCTTTCAGATTTTCGCCATAATGGTCATGCCTCTCATCGCAGGCGTAAACGGCATTTGGTCTGCGGTCATCGTAGCGGAAGGATTGGCGATAATCGTCAGCATAGTTTTCTTTGCCGTTTGTGCAAAGCGCTATCACTACGAAAAATTTTATTTGCGTAGATATGACGACGCTGTTTTGCAAACAAGCTCCGACGAACAAACCCCTATATCGCAAAACGACGAAGCAACAGATGATGAAAACAAAAAGTAATACGAAATGCTTATAAAAAACAAAGGCAGGAGAAATATCCTGCCTTTTTAAATATTGATTTTTTGAAACTGATAATCAATAATTTTCCGCCTTGATTTCAAAATAGCTCTTCGGATGATTGCACACAGGGCAAATTTCGGGCGCTTTTGTGCCTACAATAATATGTCCGCAGTTGCGGCATTCCCAAACCTTAACCTCGCTCTTTTCAAACACCTGAGCCGTCTGTACGTTGTTTAAAAGCTTGCGATACATTTCCTCGTGATGCTTTTCTATCGCAGCGACCATGCGGAACTTTATTGCAAGAGCTTTAAAGCCTTCTTCCTCTGCGGTTTTGGCAAATCCCTCGTACATATCCGTCCACTCATAGTTTTCGCCGTCGGCGGCAGCCTCAAGGTTTTGTGCGGTATCGCCTATGCCGCAAAGCTCCTTAAACCACATTTTTGCGTGTTCCTTTTCGTTGTCCGCAGTTTTTGCAAACATAGCGGAAATCTGCTCGTAGCCCTCTTTTTTTGCAACCGACGCAAAATACGTATATTTGTTTCTCGCCTGCGATTCGCCTGCAAACGCAGCCTCAAGATTCTTTTCCGTCTGTGTGCCCTTATATTTATTGTCCATAAATTACCTCCGTTTTTATGCTTTCAAAGCATAATAAATTATATAACGCTTTTCGCTGATTGTCAATATTCCCTTTTTTAAATTCACTTAACAGCGCAAAAAACAGCGACGTTTACACATACTTAATTTATGAAAAAATCGCTTTTACTTTTATCAATGATGTGCTTAATGTGTTCGCTGCAGCTCGGCACACAAAACGTTGCGTATGCGGCAGAATCAAAACATGCCATAAACACCGTCGCCGTTGCAGACGGCAAAACCGAAGGTACGGCGACCTTGTTCGGATACGGCGACAGTTTTGTGACCGATCTGAAGCTATGTGTAAAATTTGACGGCTATCAGCCGTATTTTATCACTCTTGCAGACGGCTATTCGCCATATATCGGCGTCTTCGATTTCGGTGCGGAAAACAAGCTTTTATTCTTTTCTTCACAGACAGGCGGAAGCGGCGGCTATGGCAATTATATGATATACAACCTAAAAACCGACAGCTATCAACTGCTATACGACAATGCAAGCGACAGCCAAACAGCTACGTTTGGCGCAGCGTTTCAGCCAAACGGCTTTATGACGCTCACAAACAACGCCACACAATATGCGCTGACCGTAGACGTGAAATATATGGATAAAACCTTTTATGACAAAATCTTTGCCCCCGACGGCAGCCTGACCGGCGAACAGCCCTATGTAAACGACGTCTCTTTTGTCGCTCCCGAGCTGAACTCGGTAAGCGGAATCTGGCGGCTTGTAACCTATCGCTCGGTTGCCGCAGTTGCCGAAGTCAACCGACTCGGCTATATAGTGCAAACGCTCGATTTCAATAAATTCGCTTTTACCCTCACATTTACAAGCTTTTCAATAAGCCTGTAAAACAAAAATGCAGCTTTAAAGCTTTTTCAAGTTATACTGCTTATATAGAGCTAATCACTAAAAAACATAATAGCAACATTTTAAAAATACTACTAAGAATTAGGTTTCCAGCTGAACCCTACGGGGTTCAACTGGGCCCCCTATGGTGGCACATTATGTTCCCCAGTTGAACCAATTGCGATTTGCTTCTAGTACGAAGACACCACAAAATTAATACAAGTTATATCAACATTTCAATAATCGTAACCAATCCGTCAATAAAACCTGATTTTTGCGGTATCAAAATCTCATCCAAAGAATTCGGCAAATTTTCGGCGAGTTTATTTTTAATCTTTTTTTCCAAAGAATCACTCCAATTTACCCCCTGTGAACAAAACACATCCCGCATTCTATCAGACCATTTTTTATTAGAATGAAATTCTTTACAATTTATTTTAACTCCAAAAGAGGTTAAAAATAATTGTTCATATGCTGTAGGTTTTATGCAATCTTCAAATTCTGAATCTGGACTTCCATTACATACTGTAAATTTTGTATTTGCTATTTCCAACAATCCCTCACTAACCGCCTTATTATATGCGGTTCTTCCCGCCTCATCATTGTCGAGCAATACTACATATTCACATACACTTCTTCGCAAATCCGATAATGTATGAGACAAGTTAGCAGCACCATATAAAGGCTGAATAATTAAGTTGTTGTTTTTTAATGCTGATAAAATTTTCTCGCTTTTCAAACTTAAAATTTTATTCAATGAAATTAAATCATCCTCCCCCTCAACAACTAAAACCTTATTGGCATTTTTTAAATTATCCGCAGGCAAAACACCTAAAATTTCCCTTATTTCCGTTATGGCTTTTGCTGGATATGCTCGTCCCTTATCAACTATTACATTTGCACCTATATTGTTACGTTGAACGAACAATGGGTTATGTGTAGTAAGTATAACCTGATTATGTTCGGAGATTTTTGTAATGACATCTACTAAACTATGTATCGCACCAGAATGCAAATGCGACTCCGGCTCCTCTATTGCTATTATTGAAGCTGCCTTTGTATTTTTTCTTTCTTGCAGTAGAGCTAATGCAGCTAAACTTTTTATTCCATCTCCCTTAAAACTAATACTAGTAGGCGTTCCATCATCTATAATCACATCTATATCGCTTCCCATAGGACGACTATAAAGTTCATTAAAATTATTTCTTAATATTCTTATATCTTTAATATTAGGTAAAAATACTTTTAGTGGATCAATTAATGTTTTTGAAATTCTATTAAGCGCTTCCTGTTGTAAGTCCATTACTCTTTTCTGTGCTTGTTCATATTCTTGATTATTTTCTAAACTACGCAGTTCTTCTCTTATAACATTCATTAAAGCATGTAGCGCCATAGATTCTGTTCTTACAGCTTTAATATAATTAAAAGAGATTCTCTGAGTTACAAAACTCATGATTTGAGAAGATTTTTTATTATAAGATGATGATCCTTTTTTTGGGACTTCTATTCTATAATTATTATCTTTATTAAATCTAATTCTGATAGGAATATCCTCATTTCCACCAATATGAGTTTCATTATGAAATTCATCTAATTCACTTCCTTCAAGACGAAATGACAAAGTAAAAATCGACTCCAAACCGCTTTTCCTTTTTTGATATTGCAAAGGAAAATCCCGTTCCCATTCATATCCTATTTCTCTCAGCGTCATTCTACGTGTATAAACAGCATTACCACTTCGGGAATTAGAATTAAAAAGAATTGTTGACATTGCAGTATTAAGTGCAGTTAACAAATTAGATTTTCCTTCGTTATTTTTCCCAACCAAAACTGTTAAGTTAGAGAGAGATATTTTATGAGCGGTCGTTATACTACGATAGTTAGTTACAGAAAATGAAATCAATTTCATATTTATTCCTCATATGTAAACATTTTTATGTGATAATTATTTATAGTAAATTATAACATAATTATCAAAATATACAATATGCAACAAATCTTTTTATCCATATAATATTCATCATTTTATATTATTTGCGGTTATTATCATACTCACAGATGCTACTATTAATGAATACTAAAAAACACTACGCCACGGTGACATATATAAAAAACGCCTATGTCAATTGATTTTTCAACAATATATTTTAAAACATCGAAATATTTTTGCCTTACGTCAGTCCTATCGTAGCACAGTTCTCGCAGATGTCAACGGCTCATAAATTTGCTTTGGTTTTATGCCAAAGCATTTTTATTTATAGCGCAAATTTCTGCGCTTCGTTGACGTCTCCATATCATTACATTCAGTTCCATTCTATTGAGCCGAACCCTGCTTCGATGTCCTTAGCCGCAAGGCAAATCAAAAATATGGAGGTTCAAAAGCAAATGAACAATCTGAACAATCAACAAACCATTGAATTCAAAGATTATTATCTAAATGAATTCAACCTCTGGGACGGTGAAAACTTTATCACCTTCAACATTGTGTATTTGGACATAGGACAAAACACTGTTACTGTTGCCATAACAGACACAGGTAAAATAGTCCTCTTGGACTATGAGTTATACGAAGACAGTGACGGCAATCTGTACTTTGAATACGGCTCTCAATACACAAAGATTTATCTTAAAGATTTTGAGGAGGTTTAACTAATGAAACTTACATTAAACAATATCAAAAGTTTAAAAGCAAATGCGACTCCTCTTGAAAAACGTGTGCTTAACTACGTTATCAACGGATGGCAGAGCTATTCGGACAAGAAAAATATCTTTACAGATGTGCTTTATCATGGGTGTCAGTCAGGAATAGTTGGCTTTTTGATTTGGTATACAGACACAACGAGATTTTATAGGCAATATAAATCAGAGATAGACACCCTGCTATACGAAACAATGGAAAGCATCGGCATATATGCTCCTACCCAACTATTTGGAGATAAGTGGGATAAGGAAGATCCGCTTGCAAATGAAGATTACAACCAAAATCTGCTGGCTTGGTTCGGATTTGAAGAAACCCTGCGCAACATAGGCAACCGTTTTGAACAATTACAAGAATGTATTTAATAAGGAGATTTAGTTATGGCAGCAACAAAAGAACAGAGAAAAGCAAAAGCAATAGAAATAATGAAAGAATTAGGCATTTATACAGACTTTATAAAAGGCTACGAACAAAATGATTATGTCTGCATGTATGAGCGCTATATAGGCTTTTGGACGTTTCAATACCCCGAACTTGAAGCAAAAATGAAAGAGATAGAGAGCAGATATGACTGCACTGTATATGCCGTTACACACGAATACACAGAGTTTGGCGAGTTATATGATTTTCTCATTGTCCCTAAATATAAAGGTGATTGGAAATATCTTATACACAGCCATAATAACGAACATACGGTCTCTGCCTACGTTTGGAATAAGACCGATGAGATTTGCAGCGAATTCGGCGATATAGCCGTACAGTCTGCTTGCGGCGGGATAAGGAGGATTGCATAATATGGGAAAAGTATATATCGTACAATTTGATTGGTCTACGTCGGACTGCGAAGACATTGACCTTTATGCTTATACCGAATACGGAAAGGCTTATGACAAATTCAAAGAGCTTATCTCCGACGAAATGAACCCCGATAACAGTTGGGTTGGAAACCTTGATTTTGATGACGAAGGCTATCCCATAGACGACCATTATGAATTTGATTTTGAAGATAACAATTCGTGTGAATCCGAATTATGGTGGCACATAACAGATAAAGACGATTGGTATCAACATTCGTTCATAGACTTGCGTGTGTTGGAGGTACAATAAAATGCCATTTAAGATAAAAGCACATATACATTCTCTGAACGGCGAAATAGACGAGATAACGGTGTTAGAGCAAATCGGAGACAATGACTATATAGTTGAGTATAAGGGCGTGAAGTGTCACGCCCTTTTTAATTGCTTTATCTGCGAATTCTATGCAGACGATATTTACGGGAGAATAGAATGAGAGAATTAAACTTAACAGCAACAGGACGTGAACAAGAACTTATACTTGCCTATCTTCAAGAGAATGTCAGCGACATACTTGCCGACAAGATAAACAACGGCGTTTATATCCATAAGAACGGCAAGCAGTTATTAAACAGAAAGACGTTAGACGGCTTTATGAATTATGCCTGTGAAGAAGCTCGTAAACAAAGTGAAAAAAACGTAAAAGCAGCTTGTGTGCAGGATAACGTCGTATTTGGTTGGGCTATTCACTACTTTGAGGAAGACTCCATTGAGGGCACATTATATAACGAAGACGGCAGCGAGTATAAGCCGACTCCAAAACCCTACAAAAGCCTTCCTATCAAACAGACAAAGACTGCTCAAAACTCGCAAGCCTCTATCTTTGAATTTATGGAATCCGATACATCTAATAAGCAAGATAGAAACGAAGAGCAGAACAAAAGTGTCGAAGACACCGAAGATGCTATGCCCACATCTGAAGAGATAAGTGAAATACTTGCAGAATTGGCAGAAGAAGACCGTAAAGAGGCTGAAAGCAAGCCAAAAGGCTCGCCGTTGTATCAAGATTATATGAGCGTGCAAAAACGCTATCCTACGGATATTGTAGCATACAGGCTCGGAGACTTTTACGAGGTGTTCGGTGAGAATGCGGTTACTATCGGGAACGAGATAAATTTAACTATAACAGGTCGAGATTGCGGACTTGATGAGCGTGTGCCTATGATTGGTTTTCCATATCATGCAGCAGATATATATTTTAATAAGATATCAAAAACACACAGCATTGTTGTAGCAGAAGATAAGAATAATATCCGCCGAATACCAAAGCACGTTATAGACCGAGATACGGGCGAAATAATTGAAGATCCCGATACGAATGGCAGAATAGATAAATCTTTGTTACCACTCCTCTCAGAAATTCTCGGAGATGTTTTTATTGTGAGGTGAAATTATGAAAATCGAGAAGATAAAACCTATACCTAAATACATTTTGAAGCTTATCCAAAAAGCGGAAGTAAATAACCACATAACGCTGTCCGGATACGTCAGATTTTATTCATATCTAACCAAAAACGACGGAGAGCTTGTAAAGGTTACTGTTGCCTGCAAGAACAACATAAACAGTCCTCGTTGGAGGTGTAAGCAAGTGGTAATACACGGTGTGCATTCGAATAAATGCTTTATTAAAGATATAGTCTTTCATTTTATGGGCAATTACTCTGTTGGGTGGTTTGAAGAGGGTTTACAGCAAGAGCCTAAATGGTACGAAGATAATGAATGGGGCTATGTTGACGGCAAGTATTTTAACATTCACTGCCCTGTCCTCAACAAAGAATACGCTTTACGTTTTCCCGAATATAAGTACAGCGCCGTAGACATTTTCCCTTATTATGATACATTAAAATATCTGCGCACATATGAGAAATATCCGCAAGCGGAAATGTTGGTAAAATTCGGATTACACGCTTACGCTATGAGCAAACAGATATTACATAAAGTTGGCAAAGATAAAAACTTCCGCAAATGGCTGATAGACAAGCGTTATGAAATAATAGGACACGGTTACTATGTTGGGACATTGCTTAAAGCATACAGAACAGGCAAACAGATAAAACAGGTACAGAAAATAGAGGGAGATAAAAAGAAATTTTGTTGCAGAGATAATTATAAAAATATAAAGAGCTTATTTACAACGGACAAAGCTGTTACGGAATTTTTGGAGTATATCGAAAAGCAAAACGCTAATATATCGTCTTATTCAGACTATCTCACCGCTTGCAATTACTTAGGTTTAGATATGAACTTGCTAAAAAACAGACTGCCCCACAATTTCAAGAAATGGCATGATATAAGGATAGATGAATATCGTACAGCAAAAGCATTAAAAGATGCCGAAGAGCGCAAAAAACTATACACAGAATTCGCTGCTATTGCAGAAAAGTATCTGCCATTGCAAATAGATAAGGAAGATACGTTTATCGTCATTATAGCAAGAAGTCCGCAAGACCTGATACGAGAGGGAGAGATACTGCACCACTGTGTTGGGCATATGAATTACGATCAGCGATTTATACGAGAAGAAAGTTTAATATTTTTTATCCGCAATAAAGAAACACCCAACACCCCGTTCGTTACATTGGAATACTCCTTGAAAAATCATAAAGTATTGCAATGTTACGGCGATGGAGACAACAGACCGAATGAACATGTATTATACTTTGTAAACAACAAATGGCTACCATACGCCAACAAACAAATTAAGAAAATCAAAAAACTAACAAAACAAGTAGCATAGCGTCAAACGCTATGCTTTTTATTAAATTCAAAAGGAGAAGAATTTATGAAATATTTCAGAGTAAAAGCATTGTATCCAAAAAACAATATGGAAATCATTGTAGACAGTTACGGCAAGTACGACGAGATATGGCAATTAAGTGCATTTCTCGTAAGCAAAGGTCTTAAAATACTACAAGTTTGGGACGATGGTAAAGTACCAAATACTGAATTTCCTAAAATAGAAGAAAAGGATATAAATAATATTATTATACGTCGCTGTAAATATGTTTAATTATAATAATAACTTAATTAATATTCTTATCCATTAGTTTGGTGTAAATATCAACGAATATAGATGTATAAAGCACTTTATAGCGGTGAAAAATATACTCTATTATGTTGTATATTACACCGAGGTGACTATGGATAAAAAAATAATCGTTGCTCGAATAGAAGAATTAATGTTAGAAAAAGGTATATCAAATTACAATCTAAAAGAAAATGCTGAAATTTCCTCAACTATATATCAATGGAAAAAGAATGCCAAACGAGATGCAACACGTACACCATCTTTAAAATCCATAGAAAAAATTTGTAATTATTTAGGAGTATCGTTAGCTTATTTCTTTTCCTTTACTCCAAAAGAACAGTGCACTACTAAAATTTCAGAAATTGGTCAGACATTGAATAACTTAACTTTTGAACAGATACAGATAATTCAATCTATAGTAAATGAATTTAATAAAAATAATAAAATATTGGAGTAAAAAACATGCAATTGCTTGGCGAAAAAATTTATAATTTACGCAAGAAAAAAGGGCTTTCACAAGAAGATTTAGCTTTAGAAATAGGAGTATCTCGACAAACAATTTCAAAATGGGAATCTAATACGGTTCAACCGAATTTTGAAAATATAAAAGCATTATGTACAGTATTGGAAGTTCCTATAAACAGTTTAATTGAGACCGAATTGAATATAGAAGTTGCAGCAGACTATGCCAATGATAACAGCTCCGAAGCAAATGAAATAAAAACGATTGAGAAACCTAATAAAAACATTTTACCAATTTTGATTACAAGTGCAACAATCTCAAGTGTAATATTTATAATAACTTTGATCGTAAGCATAATAATCGGAAGTACAGCGTTTACTGTTAATACAGGTGATGTTGTCACAACTAATATAAAATACGATACTTGGGCGTTTATTCTGTGCATTGTATTCGCAATTTTATCTTTTTTGGCATCAATAGTTTTATGGATAAAAATTATTATGCTAAAAAAACCTAAAATGTAACCTTTTGTTTACAATTTGTAAATATATGTTGCTTGCTTATTTAGTAACTCAAAATTTATAATTTAATTATTAAAATTAATTATAAATTAAGGAGCAATGTATGGAAAAAGCAAAGAAAAAATCTATTGTTTTGATAGCGTTAAGTTTATTATTGTTTGTTGCCGTATTGTCATTGATGATTGGCACTACAACCAATTATGCAAAAGCATTGGATAATACGACAGATGAGACCGTCGATCCAAATATATCCACTCGTGGAATTTATACGGCATTGTCTATTTCGATAAACGGAGGCAATGGTAAAGTATGGACCACAGTCCGCAATGACGTTACTATTTTCCCGTCAACGGTTATAGTTATTGTGGAATTATATTCGTCTGAAACATTTCAGGAATCGCACTTAAATATGAAGTTAGAGCAGAAGGTGCAAATAGGTGATTTAGATTTGCATAAAACTATAACAGCTGAAGCTTCAACCGGCGGTGTTCAAAAATACTGGCAAGGCAGAACAAGATATAAAGTTGACAATGGCGCATGGAAAGAGATGAGCACAGGCACATGTTTGTACAGTGCAAATGGCGACTTTATAAGAGTTGAATAATCAACATATTAAATCTACAGATACTTAAAAGGCAGCGGAAAAGCTGCCTTTTCCATTAGTGTTTATAAATGTAATGTTTTGTTGACAAATTGCAAACCAATGTTGGTTGAAACTTTCTATTAGCAAATCTATATTATAATAAAGAATATAAGTTCAGATGATATTACATCTTTTAAAGATGTACAAACATACATATAAGTGATATAGTGATAGTATGAAAAACGCTAGGAAAATCAATTTAATCATTATGTTACTAACGGCTATTTTTGTTATAGCCATATCACTCACTGCCTGTGACAAAACCCCGCAGCCACAAACTACATATTACCAAATTGAATACATCGCCCAAACAGGTGGAAATTTAACCGGAACTTCGATACAAACGGTTAAGCACGGCGAGAATGGCACGCAGGTGGTTGCTGTGCCCGATACAGGCTACGAGTTTGTAAAGTGGTCTGATGGGAAAACCGAGTCGGAACGCACGGATAATAATATAACAGAAAGCAAGACATATACTGCGGAATTTAGAAAGAAAACCTACATCGTTCAATATTTTACTCAATCAGGCGGATATTTAGCCGGCACACTTATACAAAATATAAATTTTGGCGAAAGCGGTACGCAGGTCATTGCTATGCCCTATAACGGTTATGAGTTTGTAAAGTGGTCTGACGGAAAAACAGAGCCCGAACGAACAGATTGCAATATAACAGAAAATAAATCCTACACGGCAGAATTTAAAAAGAACCAAATATTTTCTGTTACATACAAAACATTTAATGCCGTTCTGGGCGATATACAAGACATTGACGAGCAAACCGTCTACGAATCTATCACATACAGTATTCCTTACGGTGAAAACTCACCAAGAATTTTTGCAAGGTCCAATAAGAACTTTATAAATGAAGAATTTGAATTTTTATATTGGTCGGATGGCGTAACAACGCAGGAACGGCAAGATTTTAATATTACGGAAGATAAAACGCTGATAGCATATTGGGGATATAGGATAGATTATAAAGTAAACAACAATATAGGCGGCAAAATAGAAGGCAAAACGACGCAAAAGGTTTTGCCGGGTGAGATAGGCGAAGAAGTCCGAGCAGTGGCAGACGTCGGCTATACGTTTGTGGGTTGGTCTAATTTGACGTGGAATGATACAACGGCAGATGATCCAAATCATGAATGGGGACTGACGGGAAGCAGAAATTTAGAAATAATAGCATATTTTGAGCCAACAGTAAAAACTTTTACATATGATTTGTGCTATGAAATAGGCGCACCATTTAAACCTACGCAAGTAACTATCGACCGCAACTCAATAGACGAAGCGGAGTTTAATATTCCCCAACGGGAGGGATATACGTTCTGCGGGTGGTATGCAGATAAAGAATATATTACAAGAATTACTACAGAAACAGGCAGATATATGTTTGGCTATGCGGCGTTTTCTTTGGAAACGGATACACTTTATGCAAGATGGGAAAAAGAGGACGAGAAAACAGACAATCATAAAATTCTTATGGTGTTTGTAGATGAAGTGAACACTACTTTGTATTCAAGCAGATTGAATAAAGATGAAAAGGTCGAGTCCAAAATGGTTGCCATTGACTATGAACTTGCCAAATGGACGGTCTTGAAAATGCACGAGCTACTTAACAATTGGTTTAAAGGCAAGATAGCGTTTGAAGTGGACGGCTATTATACGACAAAACCAGTAACCGAAGGTTTTGAGTCTGGAATGACGCATTACGGTATTCTCGATTATAACCTTTTTGCGACAGACATAATGGAGATAGGCGAATTAAACTGGACATATCACAATACGTTAACAACAATAAGCTGTCGTGATTATGAAGGTAATTTCTTTCAAGGCGCTGGTTCAGCAGAGAGAAAAAACGCTTGTGTAAATACGGATTCTAAATGGTATGCCTGTATGATGAATAACATTCTCCCTCAAGAGCGTTTAGAAGAAATCATAATCGATGGAATTAATTCAGATGAAGCAATTTATACTTATTTGCACGAGTTTGTGCATACAGCTGAATTATATTATCCAAGTCAAGATGTACAACATAATTGTTTACATAAAGCCGAAGGCTATGCAGCAACCAATTGCTATAGAGATTTGCCTAATACCGTTATAAAACCATTATTATTGTGTGAATTTGAAATGAACGGCATATTATGCGGAATTCCAATGGAATACTGGCAACATAAAATAAGCATAACTATAAATTACTTTCCACAAGTATTAGATCAGATAGATGTCGGTAGTATAAAAATACTTAACACTGATGAAGAGGCGAATGATTCATATAATAAACGATCTGTTGTTGTCACAATTCAATATGGGTCTGATTTTACTGTGGAAGCTATTCCCGATGCTGGTTATAAATTTGTTTGTTGGTCTGACGGCTTAAAAACAGCTAAAAGATGTGACAAAAATATTATAGCTAGTTTTCACATTGGAGCAATCTTTGAAAAATTATAATTTTAACGATGTATTAAACTTTTAAAAGCGAGGTGATGGGATTTGAAAATGATTTAAAGTTTGCAACAATCTTAAGACCAATTTACTTGTTGAAAAAATAAAGGAGAATACTATGACAAAGTCATTTAAAAGAAACTTAATAATGCTTGCTATTTTCATATTGGCTGTTGCAGGCATTGTTATTTTGAGCACAACCAACGCTAATGTGGCATTTGCAACAGATGTTAATACAGAAATTTCGGAAGTTGTTGAAGCAGAATTTTCATTTATCCGTCTTAACGAGAATGAATGTAGCATAAAAATCACAAATAAAAATGAAGCAACTTTTGCTATAATACCGGAAGAGGCTGAAATAGACGGCAAAAAATATAAGGTAACAGAGATAGCGCTCAATGGTTTTATTTCCTGCACTAAATTGGAAAGAGTTACACTATCAAAAAATATAATTAAAATTGGCAATTCTGCTTTTGCAAATTGTCCTGAATTAAAAAAGGTGTTTCTCTCTAATGTTCAAACCATTGGCAACAACGCTTTTATGAGATGCGCTAAATTGTCGGATATAGTAATTCCCAAGACAGTTTCGTCATTGGGTGCATATGTATTTAGATACAATAATACAAAAATTAAAGTGCGTGCGAATCAAGCAGGGGCAAATTGGCAATCTACGTGGAATAACAATAACGAAAACCAAAATGTTGAATTTAATAGCAAGTTTTTTGAACCGATGGTTTTTGAACCGATTTATGTTCAAAACACAAGATCAGCAAATGAAATCACAGGCTATAAAGTAGCAAGCGGACAAGCTTACACAGAAGCATACTATGAAGGTGAGATCATTACTGTTCCGGCTACTTATAATTCATTATCGGTCAATGACATGGACGACAACTGCTATATGAATATTGTATGCGATAAAATTATATTTAATTATTCAAACAATCCCATCAATATTCCGTCCTCGGCATTTGATAATGTTACGGCAAATGAAATTATCATTAATAGAAATATAACTATGAATGACGCAACGGAAGCTGATAACAGATCTTCAAATATATTTCAATTCGCCACTGTTTCCACAATAGTGTTGCCCAATACAATTCCATTTATTGCAACAGGGATGTTTGCATATTGCGAAGGTCTCAAAAATATCTACTTCGTAACTCCTTCTCCAAATTATAGTATAAACACTTCTGAACAAATGGTAAATTTGAATGATGCACCTCAAGTTACTTCAATAGGAGAAAATGCTTTTGCAAATACCATAGATTTAAAGGGCATTAAAATACCGGAAAGAGTCAACAGCGTTGGCGCAGATGCTTTTGAAGGATGGACAAATACTCAAACAATTTATATAGACCGTTTATATAAAACTGAAATTAGTGCAGGTTGGAAACAGGATTGGAAAGGTCTATGTGATGCAACAATCATTTACAGCAAATACAATATAGTTTTTGATAAAAATGGCGGCACGGGCGGCTCGGACAATGTTGTCGCAACCTACAATTCTCAAATGCCTGCCGCTAAAGCTCCTGAAAGAACAGGTTATATATTTGGCGGATATTATCTATCGCTTGAAGATGAGACCTCTCAATATTATGATAGTAACATGAAAAGCATAAAAAATTGGATGAATACCGAAGAAATTGTTTTGCATGCAAAATGGACTGCCAAAAATTATAATATTTCATTTATTAAACAAGGCGGTAGCGGTGGTTCAATTTCTACAAATGCTACATTCGATCAGCCCATGTTACCAGAAACTGCCCCGACCAGAGCTGGCTATCAATTCAACGGTTATTATTCAAAACCAAATGGAGAAGGAACTCAATACTATGATTGCTATATGACAAGCGTTCAAAATTGGGATATAGACTCAATGGACAATAATCCCATACCATTGTATGCTGATTGGTCAAAACTAATCGAAATAACATCTGCTACTTCTCAAATCAATGTAACTGATCGAAAAGCAATTCTCGTGTTCAGAGCCGCATTCAACAACAATTGTACAATTAACATAAGCTCTAATACAGTTGCAGTAGGAATGGACGCTAATGGCAAAGAATACAATATGAACATAGTTATTGCATCCCGCACAACCGAACTTTGTTTAATTGTAAAAAACATTGGCATTTATGCACATTCCGGTCAACCTGCAATAAAGACTCAATCATCAAGCACTTTATATTTATATACAATTGGTATGGTCAATATTTTTGGTTGCACTAAATCTAACGGCTCTGGCACATCTGCGATAGAATGTGGCAGTTTGTTTATTTGCTCGGCAGACAATCTTCTTATTTATGGCGGGGAAGGAAAGGACGGCACATCTGACGAGATTAGAGGAGGCAATGGCGGAAATGGCGGCGTAGGTGTATTGATTGATAACAAAGCCTATATTCTGTGTAATAATGTAATGATTGCCGGCGGAACTCCGGGAAAAGGTGGCGATGGTTTAAGAGGTGGATATGGAGGACTCGGTGCGCTACCCATTGCTGGAACAAGATCTAATGTAGAAGTACATCGCTTAACAGGTCTTACTAATGTACATCTTTATAAGTCTGTCGACGGCGCAAACGGCAGTAATATTCAGGGCACAAATCCAGATACTAATCCCGGAATATATAAACCCGGAACCATTATGCGTCCTCCAATTGAAATACCTATTCCTACGCCGCCTATTAGCGGAGGTATTATCAAATAAGTGTACACAAAACGACAAGTCTGTTTTAATAGCCTTTCAACACTGAAAGGCTATTAATTTTTTATATTGGCTGTTAGGCGTGTGCTTGTCTTGAAACAAGTGGCGTCGCTGCGCTCCGCCAGACAAGCACACGCCAACAACTGAAACAATGTAGTAAATCGACTAAAGAATTAAGAGCACGGGCGAGAGGTTTGCGCTATCCCGCTTGCAAAGCCTCTCGCCATTCCGTTGCTCATTTGTCATTCTTTTGCGTATGATTTTATTCGCATTTGCATTTCAGTTTGTCTTTGGCATAAGCGCTTCCGTTTCTTTGGATATTACTCCTACCCATTCGCCGTTATCCCAACAGTTAAAATCATCAAAAAGCAATAGTTTCTTTTCTTCGAGTCCAAACATCGTCGCTACGTCACCGTCCTCTATATCGGAAATCAAGTACATCGGCAGTCCTCGTGAGTACACAATTTTCTCACCCGTTTTCTCTATGTATTTGAGTATATATGCAATGGCTTTTGCATACTCTTGAG
>CAJTYG010000009.1 GCA_910584155.1 uncultured Christensenella sp.
AGTGAAAGGTATTATTTTTACGTTCTGGATTGCTTCGGCAAGCCTCGCAATGACGGGCGAGAAAATCGGCGTCTTTGGCTTTCGCTTGCTTGCATTTTTTTTGTTTTCCGCTTGAAAAAGATTTGTCACACAATGAATGTTGATGTATCTGTCAAACATAGCCGCAAGCAATCGGCAGCCCTGACTTGATTTTCTCGCTGCTACCGCACAAGCTAAAACTGCGCTACACCCTTTCTCGTAAAAGGCTTTTGGTCATCTCGTTCAATTTGCATTCGCTTGTTTTATCTTGTTTGGTGGACAATCCCCTCAGTCTGCTACGCAGACAGCTCCCCTTACTAAGGGGAGCCATAATAGGGTTCAGATTTTGCCGACAAAGTGTGGTTGGCGTATGATGAAAAGTGAAAGGTATTATTTTTACGTTCTGGATTGCTTCGGCAAGCCTCGCAATGACGTAAATTGACATTAAAAGTCATTTAATCAAAGAAGTCAAAATTGTTTTCTATTGATTTTTTTTGGAATATGTAGTATAATTTACCATAATATGGGAGTGAGCCATATGAAAAAAGTTGCAATAGGCTGTAACCACGGCGGTTTTGTGCTTAAAGAAAGAGCGGTTGCCATGCTGAAACGGCTATGCATAGAGGCGGTAGATTTTGGCTGTTATGACCAAAATTCCGTAATAATGGGGTGAGCCATATGAAAAAAGTTGCAATAGGCTGTGACTACGGCGGTTTTGGGCTTAAAGAAAGAGCGGTTGCCATGCTGAAACGGCTATGCATAGAGGCGGTAGATTTTGGCTGTTATGACCAAAATTCCGTAATAATGGGGTGAGCCATATGAAAAAAGTTGCAATAGGCTGTGACCACGGCGGTTTTGTGCTTAAGGAAAGAGTTGTTTCCACGCTGAAAAGGCTGGGCGCAGAAGTGGTGGATTTGGGCTGTTATGACCAAAATTCCGTTGATTATCCCGAATACGGCAAAAAGGTCGCAGTGGAAGTCGCAAGCGGCAGGTGTGACCTCGGCGTTGTGATGTGCGGCACGGGTATTGGAATTTCTATTGCCGCAAATAAGGTGAGAGGAATAAGGGCGGCGGTTGTGACAAATACGTATATGGCTAAGCTTACGAAAAACCACAATAACGCAAATATAATCGCTTTGGGCGGAAGAGTTATCACTCCCGACGAGGCGGAAGCAATAGTCGAGGCTTGGTACACCGCCGAATACGAGGGCGGCAGACATCAAAGACGGCTCGATATGATAACCGCTATCGAAGAGGAAAACAGATAATAATTGAAAGCGTGTTGAAAGATGTGAGTGAGGTAGGGGCTATCGTTCAGGCTTGGTACACCGCCGAATACGAGGGCGGCAGACACCAAAGACGGCTGGATATGATAACCGCTATCGAAGAGGAAAACAGAAATGATTGAAAGTGTGCTGAAAGACGTGCGTGAGGCTGAAAGCAAAGCCGACGCTATGCAAAAGGAAGCCTATCAGAAAGGCAAGGAAATCGTGCTCAATGCAGAGACGGAAGCGGAAGCGCAAAAGAAATCCACCGTGCAGGAATGCAAGGCGGACAGAGCCGAGGCGTTGAAGCAGGCAAGGCGTATTGCTTTTGAGCGCACGCAGGCAATTTTGAAGAGCGGACAGGAAGCCGCTGACACTTTGGCGGACGAAAAAAACTCCGCTATAGAGGACGGCGCAGATAAGATAGTGGCTATGCTGTTTGACAGGTATCTTAACGAATAGTTTTTGCAAGGCAATATAAATGATTGTTGAAATGAAAAAGGTGACGCTCATTGCGCACCGCAAAGACAGAAAAAAGCTTTTTGAAGCGCTCCACAAAACCAAAAACGTGGAGATAATCAAGACGCACGATATCGAGGATACCGTCCGTCTTGACAATTCTGTTTCCACCGAAAAGATATCCGCAGACATTGCGAGGATACGTTTTGCATTTGACTTTTTAAAGGATCAGAGACGGCTTGCAAAGTCGCTTGCCAAAAAAACCGCCAAGTCGGAATATCCGTACGTTTATACGCCTATAAAAACTCCGTCGCTGAGCTATATTGCTACGCTGAGCTACGAGCAGTTTGAGGAAGTGGGCAGCCGTGAGGTCGATTTGATGTCCAACGTGGCGGACCTTGAGGAAATTGCTAAGCGGCAGAAGGAAATCGCCGCAAAAAAGGCAAAGCTTCAGGCAGAGATAGAGGTGCATAAAACGTACGAGGTTTTGAAGCAGCCCTATTCAAGCTATCAGGATACGCAAAGGACGGCGGTGGTGCTTGGCTGTATTCCGTCGCAGAGTATCGCTCAACTGCTGAAGGCGCCCGAGGACAATCCTCTTATCGATGTTGAAATAATTGGCGAGCCGAGCAAAAATGCGCCGTTTATCGCCGTTGCGCACAAGGACGTCGCAGACGAATTCAAGGCGCTTTTGCAGTCGCTGGATTATACTGCGATGGACTGCACGTCCGACGAAACTCCGCTTGAAAGCATAGAAAGGCTGAGAGACGACATATATGCGCTGGATATGGAATTGCAGGAGCTGAATACCCGTGCTCTTGTAAAAGAGACGATAGTTGCCGACCTTAAAGTGCTGTACGACTATTATTCGGTGTGTCTTGCGACAAACTCCGCTCTCGACGGCTTTGCCACTACGAAGGAATGCTTTGTGCTCGAGGGCTGGTATCCTGCCGATTTCGAGGAAGAGCTGAAGGAAAAGCTTGACGCTACCTCGGACGCTATCGTGTACGAGTTTAACGAGCCCGCTCCCGATGAGATAGTGCCCACCTACGTAAAAAACAGCGCAATGGTGGAGCCATATCAGGACGTCACGAATATGTACAGCGTGCCCAACTACCGTCACGACATAGACCCCAACCCGATAATGTCCATCTTCTACTTTTTGCTGTTTGGTATGATGGTGGCGGACGCAGCATACGGCTTGCTGCTTGCTATAGGCGGCTTTATAGTTTATAAAATCAAAAAGCCCGTCCCCGGTAAGGGCAGACTGCTGCTTATCATCGCAATGGGCGGCATAAGCACGTTTATCTGGGGCGCAATATTCGGCGGTTGGTTCGGACTGCCGATAGAGGGCACGTTCCTTGAAAAAATACAGCTTTTAAATCCGCTTGAGGGGAACAGTCCGCTGATACTGCTGGGCATTTCGTTTGGGCTTGGCTTTATACATATCTTGGTGGGTATGCTGATGAACGCAATAAAGCTCATCCGCAGAGGCAAGGTTCTTGACGCACTTTGCGAGGTGGGCACGTGGTATGTCATTTTTGCGGGCATAATCGTGTTTGCGGTAGGTCTGCTGTTTGTAAAGGATATCCCCGCCGTCAAGTATACGGGCATTGCGGTCGCAGCGGTGGGTGCGTTTTTGCTTGTGCTTTCGGGCATACGTGGCAAAAAGGGCGCAAAAAAGGTGTTGGGCTTTTTCGGCGGCTTTGCAAAGCTGTATGACGGTGTAAATATGATATCCGACATACTGTCGTACGC
Organism: uncultured Christensenella sp.; assembly: GCA_910584155.1. GTDB lineage: Bacteria > Bacillota > Clostridia > Christensenellales > CAG-917 > CAG-475. Next base: position 3,501 of record CAJTYG010000009.1, read on the forward strand.
ACGTCTTTTCGGCTTGGGACTGTCGGGCAGCGTGGTCGCACTTGTGGTAAATCAGATTTGTCAGGTGGTGCTTGGCTTCTGCTCGGGCAACCTCATCGCACTGGGATATATCATCTGCGTGCCTATCTTCCTTGTCGGGCACCTGTTTAACATTGCGATATCCACGCTCGGCGCATACGTGCACAACTGCAGATTGCAATATATCGAATTTTACGGGAAATTCTACGAGGGCGGCGGTCACGCATTTGCGCCCTACGGAACAAATACAAAATACACTTATCTCGATATGAGGAGGTAGCAAATGAGTATAGGTACTTTTATCGCCATTTTGGGTGCGGCTTTGGCTGCAGGTATGGCAGGTATGGGCTCCGCAATAGGCGTCGGCATTGCAGGTAAAGCTGCGGCGGGCGTCATCAGCGAGGATCCCGACAAGTTTTCCAAATGTCTTGTTATGCAGCTTTTGCCGGGTACGCAGGGCATTTACGGCTTGTTGGTGGCGTTTTTGGTGTTTACCAAAATCAACTTGTTCAACAACGTGATGGCACTTACGATAGGCGAGGGGCTGTCGCTGTTTGCGGCATGCTTGCCTATGGCTATAGTCGGTCTTATATCCGCACTGTATCAGTCAAAGGCGGCTTGCAGCGGTATTGCGATGATTGCAAAGCGTCCCGAGGAAAGCGGCAAGGCGATCGTGCTTACGATCATGGTGGAGACGTATGCGGTTTTCGCACTTCTCGTATCACTGCTCGCAGTTATGATCCCCACTGTCAGCGGTATGTAATATGAGCAGAGAAGCTATCATAGAAAAAATTTTATCCGACGCCGAGATACGTGCAAACTCCTTTATAGAGGAACAGACGGCAAAGGCGGACGAGATCCTTGCAGACGCCGCAGAGCAGTGTAAGAGCTATTATTACACCTTCAAGGCGGAAACGGACAAAATGGTTGCCGAGGTGCAGTCACGTGCTAAGACCGTTGCCGAGCTTGACGCAAGAAAGCTTATGCTCGCTACGAAGACTAAGGTGCTTGACGGCGTGTTTAAGCGTGCGGTCGAGAAGCTTGCTGAGCTTGACAAAGAGCAGTGCAAAAGGCTGCTGCTTGCAATGCTCGAGTCCTACGCAGAGGACGGCGACGTGATAACTCTCGGGAAGGCGCAGGCGGACTGTCTTTGCGAGGACGACGTTGCGGCTGTCGCAGAGAGGAAAGGGATAAAGCTTAGCTTAAGCGGTAAGTACGGCGATTTTGACGGAATGACGCTAACGAGCAACGGCGTGGATAAAAATCTGACCTTCGAGGTAGAGGTGGCTTTGCTTCGTGAGGAAACCGAAACGCAAATAGCAAAGGAAATATTCGGCTGATATGTCAGACAAATTCGTATATCAAAACGCAAGAGTCAAAAGTATGGAAGCGTCGCTTTTCACCGCACAGTCGGTCGGAAGGCTTTTGGACTGTACCTCGGTCGACGCTGCGTACAAGACCTTGACGGATATGGGGTTTGGCGGCGGAGCGAGCGCAGACGAGGGCTTGGACGGTCTGTTTAAGGCGGAGGAAGCCCGTGCGGCGGACTTCTTAAAGGAATTTAACGTGGACGGCGCACTCGACGTGTTTTTGGCGGAATATGATTTTTTGAACGTCAAGCTGCTGTTTAAGGGCATACTTTCGGGCAAGCCTACGGTCACTGCGCCGAGCGGACTGTTTGAGGTTGACGATATAAAATCGTGGCTGGAGCAGGACGGCGCTTCCGACGTGCCTGAGGCGCTTGCGGATACCGTTGCCGAGCTGAAAAAGCTTACGCTTGCAGACGGCGTGTCGCCGAGAAGAATTGACTGCATTGTTGACAGGGCGCAGTTTGCATACGTGTTTTCCTCTCTTAAGAAAAACAGTTTGCTGAGGGCGTATTTCGTGAAAAAGGTTGACGCAATGAACGTGAGCGCATTTGTGCGCTGTAAACGTCTGGGGCTTGTAAAAACGCAATTTGTCGACGGATTTATAGAGGGCGGCAAGCTTGACTTTTTGCCCGAGATATACGACGCTTCGCTTGACGTTTTAAAGGAAAAATGCAAGCGCACCGATTACGACGAGATAGTGACAAAGCTTGTGGACGACGGCGACCTCGTTGCTTTTGAGGTGGCGGTTGACAACGCCTTGCTGAAGATGTTTAAGGACGAGAAGAACGATTTGTTCAGCATAGCGCCCATAGTTGCGTTTTACCTTACGAGGATAACGCAGATACGTGTGGCGAAGCTTGCGGTAGCAGGCATAAGAAACGGCGTGGAACAAAGCAAAATAAGAGAAAGGATGCGTGAACTGTATGCGTGACGGAGCTGTTGCAGTCGTAGGCGATAAGGATTCTGTTTTGGCGTTTAAGGCGATCGGACTTGACGTTTTCCCTGTTGAGGGAGATATTCAGGCACGTGAGACCGTGCATACGCTTGCACGCAGCTATTCTGTGATTTTCGTCACGGAAAAGGTCGCTATCGCAGCCGAAACGTATATAAAAAGATATAAAGCACGGGCTTATCCCGTTATCGTACCTATCCCGTCGGCGGAGGGCAGCTTGCACCTCGGTCTCGACGGTATCAACGCTAACGTGGAAAAGGCTATAGGCGCAAACGTGCTTGCAGACAATAAAGAGGACTAATATGAAAACAGGAAAAATCGTAAAAGTATCGGGTCCGCTCATCGTCGCCGAGGGTATGGCGGAGTGCAAAATGTTCGACGTCGTGCAGGTGAGCGATAAAAAGCTCATCGGCGAGATAATCGAGCTAAGAGGCGATAAGGCCTCCATACAGGTGTATGAGGAAACGAGCGGCTTAGGTCCCGACGAGGACGTAGTGTCTACGGGCGAGCCGCTGTCGGTCGAACTGGGTCCGGGGCTTATCGAAGGTATATACGACGGAATTCAGCGTCCGCTTGCAAAGCTCAAGGCGCTTGCGGGCGACCGTATCGAGCGTGGCGTTTATCTCCCCGCCGTAGACCACGAAAAGCTGTGGGACTTTAAGCCCTGTATTGCCGTGGGTACGCAGGTCGAGGCAGGTCAGGTCATAGGTACCGTGCAGGAAAACGTCCTCATTACGCACAAAATAATGATACCCTACGGCGTAAGCGGCACCGTGAAGGAAATAAGAAAGGGCGAATTTACCGTCGACGATACCGTCGCTATCGTTGCGACAAAGACGGGCGATAAACATATCACTATGCTTCAAAAATGGCCTGTGCGTAAGGGCAGACCTTATAAGGAAAAAATGTCGCCATCAACTCCGCTCGTCACGGGACAGAGAGTCATTGATACGCTGTTCCCCATAGCTAAGGGCGGCGTGGCGGCGGTCCCCGGTCCTTTTGGAAGCGGAAAGACCGTCGTGCAGCATCAGCTCGCTAAATGGGCGGACGCAGATATCATCGTTTACGTCGGCTGCGGCGAGCGTGGCAACGAAATGACGGACGTCTTAAACGAGTTTCCCGCACTTATCGACCCTCGCAGCGGTCAGCCGCTTATGAAGCGCACCGTGCTTATCGCAAATACCTCCGATATGCCCGTTGCGGCGAGAGAGGCTTCCATTTATACGGGTATCACCATTGCGGAATATTTCAGAGATATGGGCTACTCCGTCGCAATCATGGCGGACTCCACCTCTCGTTGGGCGGAGGCTTTGCGTGAAATGTCGGGTCGTCTTGAGGAAATGCCCGGTGAAGAGGGCTATCCCGCATACTTAAGTTCACGTCTTGCAGAATTTTATGAGCGTGCCGGTATGGTCAAGGTGCTCGGAAGCGAGGATACCGTTGGCTCTATCACCGCTATCGGCGCAGTTTCGCCCCCCGGCGGCGACCTCTCGGAGCCTGTGTCGCAGGCTACTCTCAGAATAGTAAAAGTGTTTTGGGGACTGAGCGCTTCGCTGGCATACAAGCGTCACTTCCCTGCGGTGGACTGGATAGCAAGCTATTCGCTGTATGCGGATAGGCTCGGCGAGTGGTACGGTGAAAACGTCGGCGAGGAATGGTTATCCTCCCGTGCGGCGTGTATGCGTATTCTGCAGGAGGAGGCGCAGCTTGACGAAATCGTCAGACTCGTCGGTATGGACGCTCTTTCGCCCTCAAACAGGCTTACTATGGAAACAGCAAAGTCTATAAGAGAGGACTATCTGCACCAAAACGCTTTCCATGAGGTGGATACTTATACCTCGCTCAACAAGCAGCTGCTGATGATGAAGCTCATTTTGGAATTCGACCGCCTCGCAAGCGACGCTCTCGACCAGAACGTGGACATAGAAGATATACTCGAGCTGCCCGTGCGTGAGCAGATAGGCAGAGCAAAATACATCGCAGAGGCAGATATAAATAAGTTTGACGATATTCTCGTTGAAATCAAGAGAGAAATGTCTGAGCTCGTCGGCGACAAGGAGGAATTCTGATGCTTAAAGAATACAACACCATAAGAGAAATAGTCGGTCCGCTTATGCTCGTCGACGGTGTAGAGGGCGTCAAGTATAACGAGCTTGTGGAAATCCGTCAGGCTAACGGCGAGATACGCAGCGGCAAGGTGCTCGAGGTCAACCGTGATAAGGCGCTCGTGCAGCTCTTCGAACCCTCGCAGGGCATACAGATGGCGACCTCTAAGGCAAGATTTTTGGGACACTGCATAGAGCTTGGCGTAAGCGAAGATATGCTCGGCAGAGTCTTTGACGGAATGGGACGTCCCCGTGACGGCGGCGCTCCCATAATCCCCGATAAAAAAATGGACATCAACGGGCAACCTATAAACCCCGTCGCAAGAGACTATCCCGACGAATTTATACAGACGGGTATCAGCGCTATAGACGGACTCAATACCCTTGTCAGAGGGCAGAAGCTGCCTGTGTTTTCTATGTCGGGTATGCCCCACGCCGAGCTTGCGGCACAGATCGCAAGACAGGCTACGGTGCTCGGCTCAAATGAGAAATTCGCAGTCGTCTTTGCCGCTGTCGGAATTACGTTTGAGGAAGCGGATTTCTTCATAAACGACTTCAGAAAGACGGGCGCTATCGAGCGTGCCGTAATGTTTATCAATCTCGCAAACGACCCTGCCGTCGAGCGTATATCTACGCCTCGTATGGCGCTCACTGCGGCGGAATATCTTGCGTTTGAAAAGGATATGCACGTGCTTGTCATCACTACCGATATCACCAACTATGCAGAGGCCTTGCGTGAGATTTCGGCGGCAAGAAAGGAAGTGCCCGGCCGCAGAGGATACCCCGGCGCAATGTATACCGACCTTGCAAGTATGTACGAGCGTGCAGGCAGAATCGTGGGTAAAAAAGGCTCAATAACGCAGATACCTATACTCACTATGCCCGAGGACGACAAGACACACCCCATCCCCGACCTCACCGGATATATTACGGAAGGGCAGATCATCATTTCAAGAGAACTGTTTAAAAAGGGTATCGTGCCGCCTATCGACGTTATGCCGTCGCTGTCACGTCTTAAGGACAAGGGCATTGGCAAGGGCAAGACCAGAGAGGACCACGCAGATACCATGAATCAGCTTTTCAGCGCATATGCGCAGGGCAAGGAAGCTAAGGAATTGAGCTCAATTCTCGGCGAATCCGCACTGACGGAATCCGATAAAAAGTTTGCAAAGTTTGCGGACGAGTTTGAAAAGCAGTATATCTCGCAGGGCTTCAATACCAACCGCACTATCGAGGAAACCTTAAACCTCGGTTGGCAGCTGCTAAGGCTGTTGCCCAGAGGCGAGCTGAAGCGTATCAGAGACGAATACCTTGAAAAGTATCTCGACAACAACGGAGATAAGGCATAACTATGGCAAAGCTGAACGTCAATCCTACGAGAATGGAGCTGAGACGGCTCAAAACACGTCTTAAGACCGCTACCCGTGGGCATAAATTGCTTAAGGATAAATCTGACGAAATGATACGCAGATTTATGCTTTACGTGCGTGAAAACAAGCGCCTGAGAGAGGAAGTTGAGGGCGAGCTTCAGTCTGCTCTCGGGTCGTTTATGCTTGCACGTGCCGTGTCGTCGGACGCCGTAATCGAAGAGGCTATCTCGCTGCCCGCCACAAAGGTGAAGCTGAACGTGTCCTCGCAAAACGTGATGAGCGTGGAAGTGCCTGTGTTTGAAATAATAGAAAGCGACAAAAGCGAGCTGTATCCGTATTCGTTTGCGTCCGTCACAAGCGAGCTCGACGGGGCGGTGGCGTCGCTGTCGCAGCTTCTGCCAAAGCTGCTTAAGCTTGCCGAAGTGGAAAAAACCTGCAATATGCTTGCGGACGAAATCGAGCGCAACCGCAGACGTGTCAATGCGCTTGAATATGTGATGATACCGCAGCTTGAGGAAACCATAAAATACATCACGATGAAGCTCGACGAAAACGAGCGTGGCACAATAACAAGGCTGATGAAGGTAAAATCTATGCTGCAGGCGCAAGCAGAGGATTAGCACAAACTAAGCGAGTGTGTAACGCATACTCGTTGCGAAGCTTAGATAAGCGCTCGCAGGGCGAGCGCCAAATTGAGTGCCGAAGTGCGACGAAAAGTACAAGCGAGCAAGCAGTGTAGTTTTTTGATTGCGAGCGAGTGGCATAATAAGAGGACGGCAACCGTTCACGAGTGCCGATTTCCCCTGCCCACAGGCAATGGCAATATAAATAGAGAAAGAGCGAGCTACCGCACGCATCCTAATTCTTGTGGGAGGGGAAAGCCCGCAGGGAAGGGGTGGGTGTTTTAATTTAAAGGATACGACGAACACCCATTGCGAGGTTTTTGGTGACAATCTCCTCACCGCTCGAAAATCGGCGTATTTAGCGCAAACCTGTCCGAATTTCGGACAGGTTTGTTGCTTTAACTTGATTTTCTCGCTGCTACCGCACAAAAGATTATTTGCTATCAACTCAAACTATCGTTGTAAACTCTTACCTCATTCCGCATAATCTTTTGTTTGGTGGCAATCCCCTCAGTCTGCTATGCAGACAGCTCCCCTTACTAAGGGGAGCCATAATAGGGATAAATTTGATGTGTTGTGTAGAGATAAATGCAAAAGACTAAATCAGTCTAAATGTCTGGATTGCTTCGGCGAAGCCTCGCAATGACGGGGTGGGGTTGGGACAATCCCCTCAGTCTGCTACGCAGACAGCTCCCCTTACTAAGGGGAGCCATAATAAGGAAAGGTAGCCATAATAGTGATGTACAAGCTCGTGAAATAGCTGAAAGGTCTGGATTGCTTCAGCAGAGCCTCGCAATGACGATGTGGCGGGATTGCTTTGTCGCTTGATTACCCATTCAACAGGGGCGTTGAACGGGGACCCCGTGCTCCTCGCAATGACGGGGTTAATTTTTATAACACACGAAGTGTGCAGCCGCAGTAGTGTTGGCGGTAGATATTCCATTCCTTGCAAAGGGTGGTGGATTTCAAAAAGCCGTCGTGCTTTTTGAAGTTGGACGAGAGATAATTTACACCTGATGCTTTTGATACGGAATTGCCGATTTCATTTATCAAGGCTGCGTTTTTCATCGGGCTTATGGTGAGCGTAGTTGCAAAAAAGTCAAAGTCGCCTTTATGCGCTGCGAGATATTCCGCAGTATTTTTCAGGCGCATTGCAAAGCATACCGAACAGCGTTTGCCGCCCTCGGGCATATCTTCCATACCTTTTACGAGGGGCAGAAAATCGCTTTCGTCCTGCTCGGGAATGACGAGCTTTACGTTGTCAAAGTGCGAAATCACTTCTTTAAGCGCCAAAATGCGCTTGTTAAACTCCTCTTTTGGCATTATGTTGGGGTTGTAGAAGTAGATTGTGATATCAAAATAGGGCGCAATATTTGCAAGAGTGCCTGCCGCACACGGTCCGCAGCAGGCGTGCAAAAGCAGGCGGGGTTTTATGCCTGTCTGTTGTGAGTTTGCAATTTCGTAGTCCACTGTGCCTGCTTCAAGCTGTTTCATAAAATTATTATAGCATGGATATGAAGCTGTGCAAAGCAGCTTAAATATGTTTGGTGTAAATTTTTAATGTTGTACGACGGGGTATATTGTGTTATACTTATTTATTATATTAACGCTATGTTTGCAGGAGGCGTTATGAGCGACCGATTGAATGACAGTGATAAGGTCAAAACCGTTTTGAAGGCGCAGGGAATAAAAAAATCCTTTGCGTCGGGCGAGGTTGTTGCCGAAGTGCTTAAGGGCATTGATTTTGAGCTTCTCGAGGGCGAATTTGTTGCTATTGTGGGCGAGTCCGGCTCGGGTAAATCCACTCTGCTTTATATCCTTGCGGGCATAGACAAGCCTACCGAGGGCAGTGTGAGCTTGCTGGGGCAGGATATTTCTTCTGCGTCCGACGACGTACTCGCCGCTATGCGCCGCAGAGATTTTTCGTTTGTGTATCAGTTTGACAATCTTGTGCCCAACCTCACCGTGTATGAAAACGTGACGCTTCCGCTTATGCTGGATAAGCGAAAAGAGGCCGATTATAAGGAACACGTCCACGAGGTTTTGACATATCTCGGGCTTGCCGACAGATTGAACAGCTATCCCCGTCAGCTTAGCGGCGGCGAGCAGCAGCGTGCGGCTATCGCACGTGCGTTGGTGACAAACCCCAAAATCATCTTCCTTGACGAGCCTACGGGTAGTTTGGATAAGGAAAGGGGCAGGCAGGTGATGGAGCTGCTTGCGGATATAAACAGGACTCGTGGCGTTGCGCTTGTGATGGTCACGCACTCCGAAGCGCATGCGGAATACGCCTCACGCACGGTGCGTGTCAGCGACGGCGCAATAGTAGAAACGCTACGGGAGTAGAAAACCGTAAAATCGGGCGTTGTATGTTTAAGGTGATATTCGGAAATACCGTATCCAACCGCTGAGGACGGCGACGTTATAGCAGAAACGCTACGGGCGTAGGAAATCGTACAATCGGGTGCTGTATGTTTAAGGTGATATTCGGAAATAACGTATCCAACCGCTGAGGACGGCGGCGTTATAGCAGAAACGCAACGGGCGTAAAATAGGTAAAATGCAGGTGTTGTATGTTTAAGTTGGCATTCAGAAATATCGCATCCAAACCGCTGAGGTCGGCGGTGACGGTGCTCGCTATCGCCGTTGCGGTGGCGATGATTTTTGCTATGCTTTCTTTCAGCCCTGCGGTGTACGAATATATTTTTTCCACGCAGACCGCCGCTTCGGGCGGCAGCGATATCGTTATATCCACAAGCTCGTCGTCAGACCGCATTACAGACGTTACGAAAGAGCTGAACGGGCTTGAGGGGATAGACTATATTTGCCCCTCGCTCACGCTGTATGCTTTGCTCGGCAACGAGTACGTTCAGTTGAGAGGCTTCGAGGTCGGGAAAAGCGAAATGCTGCAGAGCATTGACGTGCGGCAGGGCTCGCTGTCGGGCTTGAGCGAGCACGAGGACGATATTGTGATTTCGTCCGCTACGGCAGAAAAGTATGATTTGCATATCGGCGATAGGGTAGAGCTGACGCTCGGACGTCAGAACGTAAGCTTTTACGTTTGCGCTATAGCGGATAAAAGCGGTTATTTTTTGAATGACGCTCCGAACCTCATTCTCGGCAGGATAGAGGGCATTGAAAGGCTGCTTACGGCGTTGCCTATCGGCGACAAGATTTGTAATGAAATATACATCAAGGCGAAGGCGGGCGTTGATATTGACGGGCTGATGGAACGGATTTCGTCTATGCAGCCTTATTCGTCAATGCTCGTGCAGAGGACGGGCGGCTCGTATATAAAAGAACAGGCGGACTCGCTGTCCGCTCCCGTCGTGCTTGCGGGCGTTGCGGTGTTTGCCCTTGCGATCGCCGTCGTGGTGCTGCTGTTTATGATGAGCGAGGGCGAAAAGCTGTCGTTTATATCCAAGCTTAGCGTTATCGGCGCAACCAAAGGGCAGATAGCGGGCGTGTTTCTGATTGAAAGCATACTGCTCGCTATGGCGGGTGCGGTGATAGGCTCGGCTTTGGCGGTCGGCGTTTTTGTGGGCATACTGAAGCTTACGCTGTCAAGCACGATAGCGTTTGGTATATCTGCGTGGCGGCTGTTTTTGGCGGCGGCGATAGGCTTTTTCAGCGCTGTCGTAAGCTCGGCGTTGCCCATTTTCAGGGCGTTTAGGGGTACGATAAGGCAAAATCAACTGAATATGCAAAGGCGCTCGAGGCTGTCGAGGGCGCTTTGCCCCATATTGCTTGCGCTCTGTGCGGTGAGCGTTGCGCTCGAGTTCGCAGTGCCGTCCTTAACGGCGGCGGTATCCGTTGTAAGCCTCGTTTTGCTGCTTGTTACGCTTGGCGTTTGCGTGGCTTCCGTGCTGAGGCTAAGCGCAAGGGGCTTGCAAAGGTCGGCAAATCCGAGCGTGAAGGTGGCGGCGATAAATATACGCCGTGAGGGAAGATTCTCAAGGTCGGTGACGGCGCTTACCGTCGGAATGACGGTGAGTATGTTGCTGTTTATGGCGTGGTCGCTCACTCAAAGTGTTTTTGGCGATTACGTGGCGGATTTTTCGGATTTGATTTTTGTGACAAACGTAAGGTCCGACGTGGACTTAAGCCGCTTTGACAGCATAGAGGGCGTGGATACTGCGACTAAGATTGTGTGGAAGCAGGGCAGCCTCAAGGGCGAGGGCTTCGATAAGACGATGAATATACTCGGCTCACGGGACGCTTTAGGGCTGGTGGACTTCGGATATGTTACGCCGAAGCAGGAAGTGCAGCGGCTGCTGAACGACGACGGCGGGCAGGGCTATGTGTTTTTGGACAATGCGCTGTCTGTGCTTTACGGCGTAAAGACGGGCGATAGGCTTACGCTCACTCTCGACGGCGTGGAAAGCGAGGTAACCGTCGGCGGAATCTTGCAGCATAGGCTGTTTTCGGGAAACTATATCGTGATGTCCGACGAGGTGATAGCAAAGCGCTTTGGCACTATGGTAGATACCGTCGTCATAAAGGCGGATAAAGACGTGGACGGCGTTGCAAACGAGCTGAGAGCTAAATTTGCCGCCAACAACTATTACGTTGTGGACGTGCTCACCGCCTATAAATGGGAAATGGAAAGCACCTCCGCCGTGTTTGACCTCATCGGTACGCTTGCGGTCGTGGTGGCGTTGTTTATATTTGTCATCACTGTGTTTGCCTCGCAGGCGGGCAGGACGTCGGCGGAAAAAAATAGGACGGCACTGCTCAACGCAGGTATGTCGAAGCGTGCGCTTTGGGGGGCGGAAATCACCGAGCATTGCTTGGTGGCGGCGGTATCGCTTGTGCTGTCGTTTGCGCTGTCCGTGCTGCTTACGGCGTGCCTGATACACGCCTTAAGGCTGTTCGGCTTGTACTTCGAGTTTATGTACGAGGCGTGGGTGGTCGCTGTGGTCGGCTTGATTATGGGCGGGCTGTATGCCGCTGTGCCTCTTGCATTTAACTTTAAAAAGAGTTATAGTATAAAAAAGAGATAGCTTTATGAAAAGAAAATTCGGCAAAATTTTATCGGTTATGCTTGCGGTGCTGGTGGTGATCGCCTGTACGTGCGTGCTTTTTGCGTGCCATAAGGATAAAGACAAGGACAGGGACGCTGAAGAAAGGCGGCAGAGCGTGGCAAGTGTAAAGCACAGTATACTTCACGCCGTTGACGGCGAGTGGGGCGGAAGCCTGACCGACGAAGAGGTCGTCCGACTTGACAATGCGGGCGACTACGTTGTGGCGGAGGGCTGGGCAAGCTTTATTTGCGACGTGTTTTTGTCATCGTCCTTGCAGACGGGCAAGCTTAAAACGCTGAGCGGCGCAGTCGCATCCGAGGACGGACAAAAGCTGCTTGCGGATTTCAATGATAATTTCGAGCTGCTCATACCCATTATGCGGCAGGCGGATTTTACGGCTACGGACATTTCAAGCTTGTTTTACAGCTTGCTTTGCTCGCTTGCGTCAAACGGCGATAAGACCTTGCAGGCTATGGCAAAAAGGCTGTCCGATATAAAAAATATGCCGACGATAACCTCCGCCGCAAGGGCAAACGTACAGCAGCGCATAATAGACGTTGACCTTATAAGATCAAATCTGCTGCCCGACGAGCAGGAAAAGCAGGCTATGCTAAGCGCATTCGAAAAGGCAAAGGCGCCTATGAGCGAGCTTGTGGAATTTGCATATAACGTATCCTTGGGCAGTGTGACGGACAACGTTTTTGACGCACTGTTTGGCGACAGCGGTGCACTTGAAAATATATCCGATGAAGAGATTAACACGATAGTTACCGCTATTTTGCGCAATCTGACCGAGCTTAAGAACGCATTTGACGACGAGGCTATTGAGAATATGAATAGTGCTCTCGAGCTTGTCATAGCAAACTTCGATACGACCGCCGTGACGTCGACTATATATCAGCAGGTGGTGCAGTATGCGAAATATACCTATAAGCTTGTCGACTTTATCCCCGTTGCGTGCGACGTGATGTACTCGGCAGGCGGCATTTTTGCGGATACGGTGCTGCTGAGGCAGCTTAGAGGTGTGATAGGAAAGGAGCTTAATTCAAACGCAAATACCGTCAATATGTCAATAATGCTTGCCAAAATACTGCTTAAAATAGGCGAGGATTTCAAAAAAGAGCAGCTTTTGGCGCTTGTCGACGAAATTGGCGTGCAGTCAAGCGGCGACTATCAGAAGAAGGTTCCGCTTGTCGCTATCGACCTTGCGCTCAACGTGTCGTCGGCTTTCAGCGATAGCTCCGAGATAGATTTTGACAACTTCACGTATAAGCACGACGGAATTTTAAACGGCAACGATTTCAGACTGATGGTCGGCTCAATTTCCATGACGTTGGCGTTTGATAATTTTAAAAAGACCTATGCCGATTATAAAAACGGAACGGCGTCCTTCAGTCAGCTGAAAACCGCCGAAAGCTCCTGCAATTTTGCAAACTTGGGCATTGTCAATGAATTCAGCGCAGGAACGGAAGCGTGGTACAACTACTATACGGTCACCGCAGTGGGCATCATCAACCAAAAAATAGAGGCGCTGTCGGGCAGATGTGTTGAAGATTTGAAGGCGTACGTCAATGATTTTTATGCGGAAGGCTCCGAGAGCAAGGCGCTTGTGCAGGAAATTGCAAACTGGTCCTTTAAAGAGGAAGATATGCCCAACAGCGAGTTGGATCCTGTTGTGGCAAAGCTGCTGAGCAGCGACCTGTACGGGCTTGTAGTGCTGTGCTCGCTTATTTTTGCATAGTGAAGCTAATCTGTATTGACTTGTGCGGCATAGTTGACAAGCCGTTTCACGGCGGCTCGAAAAGGAATATGACAGGATGTTGAAAATGGAGAAAATAAAATGAAACTGTATCATGGAAGCTTGGTTATAGTGGATAGTCCCGAGATAAGGAAGAGCGAGAGGCTGCTTGATTTCGGGTACGGTTTTTATACGACGACAAGTTTAGAACAAGCGGGTGAGTGGAGCAGAAAGCTAAGAGTAAGAAAAAACGTGGATAGAAGTTTTATTGCGGAATATGAATTCGACCTTGAGGAAGCAAACAAAGCTCTTAAAATAATGAAATTTGAAGGCGCATCTGTTGAGTGGTTGCAATTTGTTTGCGATAACAGAAGCGGTAGATGTAATGAAAATTACGATATAGTCATCGGTCCCGTTGCGGACGACAGCGTATATGAAGTTGTGCGACTTTACGAGCTTGGTATGTATGATATAGACGAAACGGTGAAAAGATTAAAAGTAGAAGAGCTTTTTGACCAAATATTGTTTCATACGGATAGGGCTCTTAAATTTTTGAAATATGTCGGATATAGAGAGGAAACAAGTGGAAAATAAAAGATTTGAAGTCATATTGCCTATTATCACGGCAGAATTGATAAGCTTTATTATGAAAGAGGATTCGCTTGGCGAGGACGACGCAATAAACCGTCTGTATGCGACAAGGTTATATGAATTGCTGGAAAACGAAAAAACAAAAGTATGGCAATACAGCACATATATGCTGTTAGAGTTATATAACCGTGAAAAGGCAGGTGAGCTGATACTCCCGGAGGTGTGAGATGAGCAAAACATTAAAATTTAAAACATATTGCATAGAGGCGTATAAACAAGCAAAAGGTTTGACAGGGAAAGAGGTGCAAGCCTTATTCCAAAAATATAATGTCTTGGACTATATAAGCGAATTTTATGAGTTGCTGCACTCGACGAGCGAAAGCTATATCATAGATGATATAGACATTTATATAAAAGCAAGACAAAGCGCCTGATTACGAGGGCGTATTGTCAAGCGTAAATAGGTTGACGAAGCCGTTTCACAGCGATATTTGAGAGCTTGTATTTTTGTATGTACTTGTGGCGTAGCAACAGCCAAAACAGGTTGACAAAGCTGTTTTAAAGGGATATATTATATACGAAATCAAAAACGATGAGTGTTTGAGCGAGGTCGGAGTGAAGGTGTAAACCGACACGATGAGTGGCAAAAACAGAGGTTCGGAGTGTAAGACGATGGAAATTGGCGTATTTTGTGCGCTGTCGTTTTGCACGGCAGCGTTTTTTATTTGCAGATTTATATGCACATATGCGCATAAATAACGGCGGTCGTTTATGAAGAGAATAGTTGTTGTGGGCATTGTGGTAAAGGGCGACCGCTCGGCGGTCGGACAGATGCAGAGGGCGCTTAGCGACTTTGCGGACAACATAGTGAGGTGTTTATGAAAAGAATAGGCGTTGTGGGTATTGTGGTAAAGGGCGACCGCTCGGCGGTCGGGCAGACGCAGAGGGCGCTTAGCGACTTTGCGGACAACATAGTGAGGTGTTTATGAAAAGAATAGGCGTGGTGGGCATTGTAGTAAAGGGCGACCGCTCGGTGGTCGGGCAGATGCAGAGGGTGCTTAGCGACTTTGCGGATATCATCGTGGGACGTATGGGCGTGCCGCACGACGGTATAAACACCATTGCGCTGATTGTCGAGGGCGAGCAGGAGCGCATATCCGCACTCACGGGCAAGCTCGGGCAGTTTGGCGACCTGTCTGTAAAATCGGCTCTTACGTCTTTTGAGATGATTGAATGACGGCAATAATAAACATATCGAAATAAATTTTTGAGGTATAATTATGAAAAGAATTTTCAAAACGGTTTCCGTACTTCTGACAGTGGCGATGATTGCGCTGCTGTCCGTCTGTCTGTTTGCCTGCGACAGGACGAGGGACAGGGGCGAGCTTCGCTTTGCCGCTCCGCAGGGTACGCCTGCGCTTGCAATGCTGCGCCTTGCAGAGGACAATAAAAAGCTTGACGGCGCAACGATGGATTATGCCGTAGTGGCTCCGTCCGCCATACAGGTTGAGATGAGGGACGAAAGAGCAGATATAGTCATTATGCCTATAAACGCAGGCGCAAAGCTGATAAATCAGGGCAAGAATTATAAGCTTGTCAGCGTTGCGGTTGAGGGCAGCCTGTTTCTGATTGGGAATAAACAGGGCGGCGGCGCAATAACCTTTGCCGATATCAAGGGCAAAAAGATTGCGTGCATAGGGCAGAACAACGTCCCCGGACTGACGTTTGAACACATCCTTAAAGGCAACGGCATAGACGTTGTTTACAGCGGCGAGCCGACACAAAATCAGGTGCTTATAAGCTACGTCGCCGAGGGCTCGAACGCAAAGAGCGAATATGAGGCGGGACGTGTCGATTTTATGGTGGTAGGCGAGCCTGCGGCAACTATGTTTAAATCGGCTCCGTCTTCACGTGGCGTAAACGCCGAGATGAATTTGCAGCTTCAGTACAGCGCATTGCACGTCGGGGCGGACAGCTATCCGCAGGCGGGGCTTTTTGTGCGCACGTCGCTTGCAAACGACAGGCAGTTTATGGACGCACTCTTTGACGCACTCGAGGACAGCAAGGATTGGGTTGAAGCCAACCCCGCAGAGGTGACTGCCTTGGCAAAGAAGCTGTATGAAAGCGCAAGCTTCCCCGCCGCAAGCATATTGAGATGCGCTATCGATTGCGACGAGCTCGATAACGAGGACAAAGACGAGATAATAGCTTTCCTTAAAATAATCGCTCCCACCGATAGCTACGGCAACGCAATAGATTGGGAAGCGGCAAGAGACAGACTGTTTTGATAAATGGCAAAAGCGACCTTTGACAAAGCAAGGGTAAAGAGAATTGCCCTCAATATATTTTATCCGCTGCTGGCATTTGCGATAGTGCTGGCAGTCTGGGCTGTTGCGTCAAAGCTGAAGGATAACGCCTTTGTGCTGCCTATGCCCGACGCCGTGCTTGAAAGATTTTTTAAGCTGGGTGCGGAAAGCGGCTTCTGGCAGAGCGTAGGGCTGTCGCTTTTGCGCACGCTTTTGTGCTTTGCGCTGTCCTTTGTGCTTGCGCTTTTGCTGGCGGCAATTTCGGGACTGTTTGACCCTTTGCACCGTGTGCTGTCGCCTATAGTATCCTTTTTGCGGGCTGCGCCGACGGTGGCAGTCATACTCATCGCATATGCGTTTATAAGCACCGACTTTATGGCTATTGCGGTGGGATTTTTGGTTGCGTTTCCCATAATGTACTCCGCATTTCACTCCGAGATAAAGGGGGTGGACGGCGACCTGCTGAAGATGGCAAGGGTGTACGGGGTGCGCCCGATAGACAGGATAAGGTTTATATATCTGCCGAGCATTGCGGACTGTCTTTTCGATACGGGCAAATCTACGCTTTCGCTTACCCTCAAGGTGATTGTGGCGGCGGAAATCCTGACGAATATATCGATGAGCATTGGCGGCAAAATACAGTTTGCAAACTCCACGTTCGAAATAGTTTATCTGCTTGCGTGGACGCTTGTGGCTATCGTTTTCAGCTTTGTGCTCGAGGGAATTGTCGCCATTTTAAAAAAGCTGTGGGAGGTGGCAAAATGTCGCAGATAGACGAAAAAAACATATCCCAAAGGGCGGAAGCCTCAAGCGATATAAGGGGCGTTGAGATAAAGGGGCTTAAGGTCGCATACGGCGAAAAGACGATATTCGACGGCTTTGATATCAGCTTTAAGGCAAACGGCATAAGCGTGGTTCTGGGCGGAAGCGGCGTCGGAAAGAGTACGCTTTTAAACGCTATAGCGGGACTGCTCCCGTATGAGGGAAGCATAGAAAGAGAGACGGGCAACGTCAGCTATATTTTTCAAAACGACAGGTTGATACCCTCAATTTCGGTGTATAAAAACCTTGATTTGATACTTAGGGCGGTTTTTAAGGATAAAAACGAGCGCAGGCGCAGAATAGACGAAATGCTTGAAATACTTGAAATATCCGAGCTTTCGTCAAAGCTGCCCACAACTCTTAGCGGCGGTCAGGCGCAGCGTGTGGCGATGGCGAGGGCGTATCTTTATCCGAGCACGGTGCTGCTGCTCGACGAGCCGTTTAAGGCACTGGACCCTGCGCTTAAGGCGAGGCTGATTGCTAAGCTCATTGCCCTTAACGAGCGTGAAAAACGTACGGTCGTTTTTGTTACGCACGCAATAGACGAGTGCCTTTTGCTTGCCGACGAATACTTTGTGCTGTCCGACTCGCCCGCAAAAGTTTCGTTTTGCGGAAATATACCGTCCGATAAGCGGCAAAGGCGACTTGACGACGGCGAGCTGAACGAGGTGCGTGCCGCACTTTTGAAGAATATAATGCAGCTATAATGTCAAACGGTTGAAAACTGCAGTTGAAAACTGCTGTAGCGAAAACAGTTGACAACTGCCGTGTTTGCGTGTATAATGAAGAAACTTTATATCATATATGCGCAGCGTGGCGCATGTGGGTGTAAAAAAACGAATTACGGAGAATAGCAATGAAAGAAGGTATCCATCCAAAATACCATGACGTCACCGTCACCTGCGCTTGCGGACACACCTTTGTAACGGGCACGACTAAGGACGTGACAGAAATGAAGGTTGAAATTTGCTCGAAGTGCCACCCTTATTTTACAGGTAAGCAAAAGCTTGTCGATACAGGCGGACGTGTTGACAAATTTAAGAAGAGATACAATCTCGACTGACGGTAAAACGAAAGATGCAGGCACACACTTTGTAGCCTGCATTTCTCTTTTATTTTGACTTTTAATGTGAAAATGCTACGAACGGACAAAGAAAATTGCAAAAATAAGGACGGCGCAAAAAAGAGAACTAAGGCCGTAAGACGTACATCTATCGGCGGACAGGCGGTGCTCGAGGGCGTGATGATGAAGGGCGAACGCTCCATAGCCACCGCAGTGCGCACCGCAAGCGGCGATATAACGGTGGAAAGCAAATACGTTAAAAGCGCTAAGGAAAAAAACGTTTTCTTCCGCCTGCCGTTTATAAGAGGCGTGGTCAATCTCGTCACGCAGCTCTTTCAGGGCACGGGGATAATACTGCGCTCCGCAGAGGTCTACGGCGACTTTGCAGAACCCTCTAAGCTGGATAAGTGGATGGCGGACAAGCTCAAGATAAATCCGATGAGCGTGCTTATGGCGTTTTCGGTGATACTGGGCATTGCGCTTGCCGTAGGACTGTTTGTGTTTTTGCCCAACTTTCTTGCGGGACTCATCTGCGATAACGCTGCGGCTATCGCCTCAAGCTCGCTAAAAAGCCTGTGGTACAGCCTCATAGAGGGCGGAATTATGGTGACGATTTTTATTTGCTATATTCTGCTCGTCACGCTGATGAAGGACGTGCGCAGAGTGTTTATGTATCACGGCGCCGAGCACAAGGTGATAAGCTGCTATGAACACGGGCTCGACCTCACCGTCGAAAACGCAAGGACTATGCGCAGAGAGCACAGCCGCTGCGGCACTACGTTTTTGTTTTTTGTGGTCACGGTGAGCATACTCGTGTTTGTGCTGATAAACTTTATGCTTGAAAAATGCGGGCTGCTCGTGGGGCAAAAGGCGCTTGACGCACTGATAAAGCTCGGCTTCAAGCTGCTGTTTCTGCCCGTCGTGGCAGGCGTTTCATACGAGCTTTTGAAGCTGCTTGCAAAGAGCGATTGCCTATTTGTGCGCATACTGCGTGCGCCGGGAATGGCACTGCAAAAGCTTACTACTAAAGAACCTACGGACGATATGCTCGAGGTGTCGTTGACGGCGTTTAAGACGGTTATGGCGATGGACGCAGACCCGTCGCTGCCCGAGCGTCAGTTTGAAATCAACGTGCCATACGGCATTGCGAGAGCAAATGCGCAAAAGGTCGCAAAGAACGCCGACGAGGCGGATTTGGACTGGCTGTTTGCTGAAGCGCTCGGCGTAAAGCGCAGTCACGTTGCAGAGCTTAAGACTCTCAGCAAGGCGCAGTACGACAGCGTTATGGAAATTGCAAAGCGTATGTCGGACGGCACTCCGCTACAATATGCTTTGGGCAACACCGAATTTTACGGCATAAGGCTTGCGGTAAACAAAAACGTGCTCATTCCACGTCCCGAGACCGAGGAGCTTGCCGAGCTTGCAATAGCCGAAGCATCCGCAAGGGAAAACGCTACCGTGCTCGACCTTTGTACGGGAAGCGGCGCAATCGCAGTGGCTGTCGCTAAAAATACTGCCGCTCGGGTGTGCGCTTCGGATATAAGCGAGGGCGCATTGCAGGTGGCAAGGGCAAACGCTCTCAACGTCGGCGCAGATATAGCGTTTTTGAAAAGCGATTTGTTTGACGGCATAGAGGGCAGGTTTGACGTGATAGTTTCAAATCCGCCATACATTCCCACCGCCGATATCGCTACGCTCGACGAGAAGGTGAAGGGCTTTGAGCCTATGCTTGCGCTTGACGGCGGCGATGACGGACTTAAGTTTTATCGCAGGATAGCGGACGGCTTGGACGCTCATCTGTCGGACGGCGGCGTGCTGCTTCTGGAAATGGGCATAGGACAAGCCGAAAGCATATCCGAGATATTTGCCGCATACGACGTACAAATCAAAAAGGATATCGAGGGCGTTGAGCGTATCGCCCTTGTGAGAAGAAAAATATGAAGATAAGCGACGCATTGCTTTTAAAACTGGATAAGATAGACGCACGCTACGCCGAGGTGGGCGAAAGTCTGTCTAAGCCCGAAATCATATCCGATCAGGAGCAGTTTCGGGCTTTGTCAAAGGAACACTCCGACCTGTCGCCTATAGTCGAAAAATACGCCGAATATAAGCGGCATAAAAGGGACTTCGAGGACTGCCTCGAGATAGTGGCTACAGAGACCGACACGGAAATGAGAGGGCTTGCAAAAGAGGAAGCGGACGGGCTAAGAGACGTTTTGGATAAGGACGTGGAAGAAATAAAGCTTTCGCTGCTGCCGAAGGACCCAAACGAAAACAACAACGTCATTATGGAAATAAGGGCGGGCGCAGGCGGCGACGAAGCGGCGCTGTTCGGCACCGAGCTTATGCGTATGTACCGCCACTACGCCGATATCAACCGCTGGAAGGTGGAAGAGGTAAATATGAATTTCACCGAGCTCGGCGGCGCAAAGGAACTCGTTTTTATGATTACGGGCAAGGGCGTTTACGGCAAGCTTAAGTTTGAAAGCGGCGTGCACAGGGTGCAGCGTGTGCCCGAGACGGAATCGCAGGGCAGAGTGCATACCTCTACCGTCACCGTGGCGGTGCTGCCCGAGGCGCAGGACGTCGAGGTGAATTTAAACGAGAACGATATCAAGGTGGACACCTATCGCTCGGGCGGAGCGGGCGGTCAGCACGTAAATAAGACTGAAAGCGCAATAAGAATGACGCACCTGCCTACGGGCATAGTGGTCGAGTGTCAGGACGAGCGCAGTCAGATAAAAAACAGGGAAAAGGCGATGAAGGTGCTTAAGTCAAGGGTGTACGACTACTATCAGTCGCAGGCGCAGAAGGAATACGCCGAAAATCGCCGTGCACAGGTGGGTACGGGCGACAGAAGCGAGCGCATACGCACCTACAACTTTCCGCAGGGCAGAGTGACGGACCATAGAATAGGGCTTACGCTTTACTCGCTGGATAAGTTTATGCTCGGCGAGATGGACGAGATGATATCCGCTCTTCAGATAGCCGTACAAAACAAAATGCTTGAAAATATCGATTGAGAAAACATATAAGATAGATTGAGAAAACATATAAGAATGATCATATAATCGAAAGGAGGTGACTTATGATAATTCGTTACAACAGGAACAGGAATATCCTCGAGGAACACGCCTACAAGCCGAATCTTCAGGATGTGACGCAACCAAACCTCAACAGAAAGGTGTTTACGTATGGCAAGATCCCGAAAATCGCCTTTAATATGCGCCACGTGCCGCTTGACTGTCCCGATGACATCTACATAAGCGACACCACTTTCCGTGACGGGCAGCAGGCTTCCGAGCCGTTTGCGACAGAGGATATCGTAAATCTGTTTAAAATGCTGCACAGACTCGGCGGTAAAAACGGCATTATCCGTCAGAGTGAATTTTTTTTATACAGCGAAAGAGATAAAAGGGCGCTCACGCAGTGTATGGAATTGGGATACGAATTTCCCGAAATCACAAGCTGGATAAGGGCAAACGAAAAGGACTTCGAGCTTGTTAAGCAGTTCGGCATAAAGGAAACGGGAATACTGGTGAGCTGCTCCGACTACCATATCTTCAAAAAGATGAATATGACCCGCAAGCAGGCGATGGATAAATATCTATCCATTGTGAAAATGGCTCTCGACAGGGGAATAACGCCACGCTGCCACTTTGAGGATATCACAAGGGCGGACTATTTCGGCTTTGTCGTGCCGTTTGCAATCGAGCTTATGAAGCTGAGCAGAGAGAGTGGAATACCCATCAAAATTCGTGCCTGCGATACGATGGGCTACGGCGTGAGCTACCCCGGTACGTCGGTGCCGAGAAGCGTGCAGGGCATAATCTACGGCTTCAGATACTACGCAGAGGTGCCGTCCGCACAGCTCGAGTGGCACGGGCATAACGACTTTTATAAGGCGGTCACAAACTCGGCGACGGCATGGCTCTACGGCTGCTCCACCGTCAATACGACGCTGCTCGGCATTGGCGAGCGTACTGGAAATACTCCGCTTGAGGCTATGGCTATAGAGTATGCGGCGCTGAGAGGCAATACGGGCGGAATGGACCTTAGCGTCATCACCGAAATTGCGGAATACTGCGAAAAGAAAATGCACTTCGATATACCCCCTCGCACCCCATTCGTCGGCAAAAACTTTAACGTGACTAAGGCGGGCATACACGCTGACGGTATGCTGAAGGATCAGGAAATTTACAATATCTTCGATACCGAAAAGATTTTGGGACGTAAGCCACGTGTCATCGTGGACTCCTTCAGCGGACTTGCGGGCATAGCGTTTTGGATAAACAGTTATTACAACCTGCCTACAGAGGCTACTGTGGACAAAAAGTGCGAGACGGTAGCGATCATAAAAAATATGATAGACAAGGAATATGAAGAGCTGCGTACCACCTGCATAAGCGACGCCGAGCTTGATATGATGCTTGCCGCCGCAGACCCCGCTCTTCACGCATCCTGCGTTGCTTATATGAATAGATGACAGCCAAAACAGACGTTTAAACTGCGTTTTTTGAGCGTTTAAACCCCGTTTTTGGCAAATATAAAAAATATTTGAGAAATTTTGATTTGAGGGTTGAAATAGCTTGATATTTTTTATAAAATATATATAAACGGAGGTGACCTTTATGATTCAACTTATTTCCGGCTCAAAGGGCACGGGCAAAACAAAACAGATAATCGATATGGCAAACGCTCAGGTGGAAACCGCAAAGGGCGATATAGTTTTTTTGACGGATACGGACAGATATATGTATTCTATCCGCTATCAGGTGCGCATAGTAAACGCCGAATGCTTAAGACGTGGCGACAAGCCCGTAACTGAAGAGGCTCTCATCGGCTTTATCAAGGGCGTGCTTGCGGGCAATCACGATATTGAGACGCTTTACATAGACGGCGCACATCGCATTATGGGCAAGACCGTCCACGAGATGAAGGACTTTTTCGACGATATGTATGCGGTGGCGCAGGCGACCGAAACCAAAATCGTGCTCACCGTGAGCGAGGACGAAAAAAACTTCCCCGAATTTATGCAGAAATACAGAGGATAATATGAAATATGTAAGCACTCGCAACACTTCAAGAGAGTACAGTGCGAGCGAAGCTATTTTAAAAGGTATATCGGACGACGGCGGACTTTTTGTGCCGTCGTCTTTCCCGAATTTAGACGGCGTTTTGTTTGACAGCCTGCTTAGAATGGACTATCAGGAAAGGGCGGCTAAAATACTTTCGCTATATCTTGACGATTTCACGTTTGAGGAACTGTTGGACATAACAAATGCGGCATACTCGCACTTCGAGGGCGACGACCCCTGTCCCGTCGTAAAGATAGAGGACAGCCTTTATATGCTTGAGCTGTGGCACGGTCCCACCTGCGCTTTTAAGGATATGGCGCTCACGGTGCTGCCGCACCTCATCGTCGGGGCAAAACGCAAGCTCGGTCTGAATGAAAAAACGCTTGTGCTCGTCGCTACGAGCGGCGATACGGGCAAGGCTGCGCTGGAGGGCTTTAAGGACGTGGACGGAACCGAGGTCATCGTCTTTTATCCGTCTAAGGGCGTGAGCGAGGTGCAACGCCTGCAAATGGTCACGCAGGAGGGCGGCAACGTGCACGTCGCAGGCATACGGGGCAACTTTGACGACGCACAGACGGCGGTCAAAAAGGTTTTCAACGACAGGGATATAATAGACGAGCTCGCCTCGCTCGGATATAAAATGTCGTCGGCAAATTCTATAAACTGGGGCAGGCTCGCTCCGCAGATAGCATACTATATTTCCGCTTACTGCGACCTTGTGAACGGCGGCGAAATTGCCTTTGGCGACAAGGTGAATTTCGTCGTGCCTACGGGCAACTTCGGCAACGTGCTCGCAGGCTATTACGCTTACAGAATGGGGCTGCCCGTAAACAAGCTGATAATTGCTTCAAACTCCAACAACGTGCTGACGGACTTTTTTAATACGGGCGTTTACGATATCAACCGCATCTTTTATAAAACGTCGTCGCCGTCAATGGACATACTTGTGTCAAGCAATCTCGAAAGACTCGTCTTCGAGGCGAGCGGAAGGGACGACGCTACCGTGCGCAAGCTCTATAGCGACTGCGCAAGAGAGGGCAAATTTACCTTCGATACGGATAAGATAAGAGGCGGCGTGTTTGAAGCGGGCTGGGCGGACGAGGACGACGTTATGGGCGCAATAGATACCTTCTTCGACCTTGACGATTACGTTATGGATACGCACACCGCAGTGGCGGCAAGCGTGTATAACGACTACTCCTGCGAGACGGACGACGACACGCCTACGGTCATCGTATCTACCGCAAATCCCTTTAAGTTTGCGCCGAGCGTGCTGAACGCTTTGGGAATACACGAGAAAAACGCCTTTAAGGCTCTTGCAAAGCTGCAAACGGTGACTGCGCTCGACTGTCCCGAAAGCCTTGCTACCCTGATAGATAAGGAAGAGATACACAGCACCGTTGTGGACAGTGCGCTCGTTGGGGCGGCTGTGATAAATTTTGTCAAAAACAAATAAGAGGATATATGGCTGAAAATACTTTGAATGAACAGAAAAAAATCATATTGAGCGGAATTCAGCCCACCGGCACGATCACCTTGGGCAACTATCTCGGCGCCGTCAAAAACTGGCAGAGCATGCAGTCGCAGTTCGACTCCATATTTTTCATCGCCGACCTGCACGCTCTCACCGTGCGACGTGAGCCTGCCGAATTCCGTCAGACTGCGCTGAATTTCTTTGCGCAGTTTCTTGCGTGCGGCTTGGACCCGAATCAGGCGATAATGTATTTTCAGTCACACGTGCATCAGCACACCGAGCTTCAGTGGATACTGAACTGCAACACGTACGTCGGCGAGGCCTCACGTATGACGCAGTTTAAGGACAAAAGCGCAAAGCACGCAGATAACATCAATATGGGACTTATGGACTATCCCGTGCTTATGGCGGCGGATATTTTGCTGTTTCAGTCTGACCTCGTGCCCGTCGGCATAGACCAAAAACAGCACCTCGAGCTCGCAAGAGATATCGCAATACGCTTTAACAACCGTTACGGCGATACGTTTAAGGTGCCCGACGGCTATATCCCCAAAACGGGGGCGAAGATATGCTCGTTGCAGGACCCTACCGCAAAAATGTCAAAATCCGACACAGATCAGAATGCGACTGTATCCATTATCGACGACGAGGCGACTATCGTACGCCGCTTCAAGCGTGCCGTCACCGACAGCGGCAGCGAGATTTGCGTGCGTGAGGATAAGCCCGGCATAACTAACCTTATCAACATCTACTCCGCAATAGAGGGTAAGCCCGTCGAGGCGGTGGAAAAAGAGTTTGCGGGGCAGGGCTACGGCACGTTTAAAATAGCCGTAGGCGAGGCGGTCGCCGCAAAGTTTAAGCCTATCAGAGAGGAATATATGAGATATATGGCGGATAAGGCGTACATCGCCGAGGTCGCCGCCGACGGGGCGCAAAAGGCCGCCGGACTCGCCGAACGTACTCTCAAAAAGGTGAAGAAAAAAGTCGGCTTGGTGTCTTTTTGACATTAACGTTGATTTAATGTATGTCCGTTAGTATATAATTAGTTGAGGCAAAATGCGATGTTTGGATACGTTATACCCGATAAAAACAATATGTATATAAAGGATTTTAACGTCTTTCAGGCATTTTACTGCGGACTTTGCAAGGCTCTGCACAAAACAGGCTCGGAAATAACAAGGCTTTGTACAAACTACGACGTGACCTTTTACAACGTGCTGCTGCATTGCCTCAGCAATAAAGAGGTGCAGTTCGAGCGCAAGCTCTGCGTGTACAACGGCAAAAAAAAGGTCATCGTCACCCCCGACGAGCTGTCGCTGAAGATGGCCGACCTCGCAGTAATGCTTGTCTACTACAATGCCGAGGACGACGTGACGGACGGAAAAAAGTCACGCATACTGATAAAATGGCGGCTTGCTTTGCGTAAACGCAAGGCGGCAAAAAGGCTGCCCGAGATAGACCGCCTGATGAGGGAAAGCTTTAAAAGGCTGAACGAGCTTGAGCGGGCAAAGTGCGACAGCATTGACAGAGTTGCAGATTGCTTCGCTTCGCTCATGCGGGACATCACGAGAGAATTTGTTGAAACCGACGGCGATATCGACGATTTCACTTACAACCTCGGACGAATGGTCTATCTGCTCGACGCCGTGGACGACGTGGAAAAGGACAGTAAAAAACACAGATACAATCCGCTGCTGCTAAACTACGGCGAATGTGCAAATAAGCAGGATTATCTGTCAAAAAATAGAGATGAACTGTCGTTTTTGCTGACATCTACCTACAACAAGATGGTGGGCTGCTACAACAGAATGAACATCGTTTTGTACGAGGGCGTGCTTAGCAATACTGTTTATCTGGGCATAAAAATGCAAATGGAGCGATTGCTCAAAGGAGACGAAAAATGTCAAGTAACCCGTTTGTGATTCTGGGGATATCAAACGACGCCTCTCAAAGCGAAATTTATGACGCTTACGTCGAAAAGCGCAACTATTATAAGGAGCACATCTTCGACGAGGGCGAAAACGGTGCGGAGGCCGCTCGCAAGCTCGAACAGATTGAGCAGGCTTATAAGCAGGCGATGGAAATGTCGCACGAAAAAGCTACGGTCGAGGGCGAGGGGGAATCTTCATTTGAAGGTATCAAGGCGGCTATCCGTGACAAAAACCCCGAGCTCGCTCAAAGCGAGCTTGACAAAATTTCGTACAGAAGTGCGGAGTGGCACTACTATCAGTCCATCGTCTTTTACGAAAAAAATTGGCTCAACGACAGCAAAAAACAGCTTGAAATAGCACTGCAAATGGACGCAGGCAATCCAAAATATATGCGTGCGCTCGACAACCTCAAAAAGAAAATGGACGGAAGCCGTCCGTATGACAAGGAGGGCAGCCAAAATATGTATCAGAATAACGGCACGACTACAAGCGACCGCAGCTATTCGCAAAATACCGCAAGCGCTACGGACGGCTGCTGTGCGGCGTGTCAGGCACTTTGGTGCGCAGACTGCTGCTGCGAGTGTATGGGCGGGGATCTTATCAGATGCTGCTAAAAAATAAAATCGGCGCAATAGGCATAGCAACGCTTGCTTGCAAGCATTGCCTAAGCCTAAGCTTGATTTTATTTTCACTAACCGCACAAAGCATTGTAGGCTATCAAACCAAATAGACGTTGTAAACACTTACGATGTTCCGCCCAATGCTTTGTTTGGTGAAGCCCTTGCGGGCAAGCGGATAAAATCAATCGGCGCAATAGGCATAGCAACGCTTGCTTGCAAGCATTGCTAAAGCCTAAGCTTGATTTTATTTTCACTAACCGCACAAGCTAAAACTGCGCTACACACTATCTCGTAAATAGCTGTATGACAGCTCGCTCGATTTACATGCGCTGGTTTTAGCTTGTTTGGTGGGTGCCCTTACGGGCATATGGGAAAAAGGAATTTGCGCCGAATGTCATGCCTCGTGCAAGCACTCGGCACGCAAAATCGCATAAATGCGAGTTTTGCTATGAGCGCAAACGCCTGTCGCAGTATGCGACATAAGGTGCAAAAGCGGGAAGTGAATTCCCACTTTTGCGAAATTTATAGTATAAACCGTAATGTGAAAAGAGGGACAATCCCCTCACCGCTCCGCTTACGCTATGCAGAGCTCCCCTTAGTAAGGGGAGCCATAATAAGGAAAGAAGTAATAATTTCGTTTGTTATTGCTTCATCCTTTTGCTAAAGGGAGCCATAATAAGGATAAATAGAAATACATTTAAGAGATGTGATAAAATAACCGTTTTGCGAAAATATCCGAGATAAATGAGAAATAAACACAAAAAAATCAGCAGACAGGACGCTATATATCAAATCGCTTTGGCAGGCATTTCGTCCGCCATCGCTTTGCTGTTTGTTTGGCTCAGCGTCATCGTGAGGTTCAGTACGGTCGCTTTTTACATTGCGGCAAGCCTCGCTATAATGGTTCCGCTGACAAAACGCTATTATGTGGCGGGCTTTTTTGCGTATGCGGCGTCCGCTTCGCTTGGCTTTGTCATTGCGGGGGATATCTATACCGTGGCGGGCTTTGTGGCATATTTTGGTCCTATGGCGCTCATCACGGGTATTTTGCTGAATTGCAACGTGAAGTGGTATATTGCCTTGCCTATAAAGGTGGTTTATATCAACGGGGCGCTTGCGCTTTTATATTTTGTTTGCCACACCATTATGATAGACGCATCTGTTATGGATAAAATTCAATATTGGATGGTGGCGGTTGTGGGCACGATAGTGCTTGTTCTGATAGATTATGCGCTGCAGTTTATCTATAAAAGAATGACGCCCATTGTCGCAAAGGCGCTCAGAGGTCGCCAAAAGGATACGTCGCCTCCTCCTGTCGACGATGACAACGACGAGCAAACCTCGGATCCGTTTGACGGCGACAGCCCTTTTGAGGAATGAAAAGTGCGGGTTGTTAAACACGGAAATATTAACTTACATATATAAAAACAAAATATAAATTCGCATATTCTGCACTGCGGATAACTAAGACGGCGGCGGTTGGTTATTTACAGAAGTCCGCTTCAATATTAAAGAGATATTAAAAATTTGTGTTGACAAAACATATATACGCATATATACTCATTTGTATAAATATACAGTTTTCGACAAAGTTCGATATGAATATTGTTTTAAAGGTGCATATTGTATGCACTTTTAATATATTAAATCTGATTTTGGAGGTGTAAACTATGAAGCTAACCGCAAAACGAACGATAATTGCGTTGGTGTTGGCGATCTGTCTGATGATAGGCACGGTCGTCCTTGCCGCATGCGATCAGTCCGCCGAGCAGTTTACGTTGACACTGGACGCAGGCGACGGCACTTTGTCGCAGACGGAAATTAAGGTCGAAAAGGACGCTAATATGCTCTCTAAGGTCGCCGATATTGCGCCAAAGGCGGACGGCGTAATATTCGATTGCTGGCTTTTGAACGATCAGCCTTTAACGGCTGACGACAAAATGACGGGCAACGTCACGCTTAAGGCGCAGTATAAGACCGCATATAAGGTTGAGGTCTACTATCAGAACGAAGAGAAATCAAACTATGTGCAGGACGGTAGCAAGACCGTAAACGGCTTCGGAAAGGTCGGGGAAACCGTCGCTCCCGAAATTGCCGCTAAGGATGGCTTTGTATTGAATACGGAATTGTCCTCGGACGCAAATAAGACGCTTGCAAAGGGCGAAAATCTTTTGAGATATTATTATGCACGTGCGGATCTTATGATAACGTATACGAGCGTTGGCGACGACTCTGAAGATACTTTTGAACAGCCTACATATTTCGGCGCAGTCGTAAAAATTGCCGACTGCGACTTTGCAAGAGAGGGATATTCCTTTTTGGGTTGGTCGGAAGATTTGGCTTTGGGCGCAGATTTAGCACTTGCTGCAGGCGAGGATATCGAGATAAGCGAGAACGTGACCTTATACGCACAGTGGGGCAAAAACTATGACGAGGCGTACGGCAGCGGCGACACTGTTGCAGTTGCCGAGACCGCAAGCAAAGACGGCGAATTTGTCGCACTTCTGATAAGCGGCGAAGACAAAACTTTTGGCACATACGATACTGAAAGCAGCTTTTTCACCGCAGGCGAAGAAAAGGGCAAGGTGTTTGACGAAAACGGTCTGTTCCTATATGATACGACAGGTCTCTATCTCGGATACAGCCTGCTCGGCAACGCTTCGGACGAGGCGTACGGCACGCTTGCGCTGAATATGGAAACGGGCACTGCCGTTTACACCTTAGGAAGCGACACGGTCAACGGCACGTATGAGCAGCTTAAGCTGAGAAACGGCAAGTTTTCGGGTGAAATGCTGTTTAAAGGTCAGGATACGGAATTTTATTTCTGCTTCCTCGATTCCTCCGAAAACCCCGAGCTCGACACGGATACGTATGCGGGTGAATTTTTCCGCAGAGGCGAAGAGGAAGGCGAATATATCGTGCTCGATATGACGGGCGGCAACCTCGATACGCCATATGCTTACAACATCTACCTTGACGGCTACGGCAATCTCGAGTTTCCCATTCCCGCAATGCTGGGCGTGGCAAACGCTTACGGCACCTACAGCGGATACGATGAGGAAAAGGGCGAATGGAAATACGTATACGAGGGTCAGATGTATGAGGATACCGTAGGCGAATATCCTAAGGAATTTGTCTTTAAGGCAGGGTACCTCAAATCTCTGGCAGGCACGTATTCCGAGCTTGACGGCACCGTGGACGGCGAGCTTCTAAGCGAAATTCCCGTAATACTGATTTACGACGGGCAGTTGGCAGGCGTTTATCAGACGGAAAGCGGAGCAAAATTTGAGATGGACGGCTACGGCAACGCCGTTTATACCGCTTCCGCAAACGCAGAGGCTATCGAGGGCTACGTAGATTTTAAAGGACTTGCTGCACAAAAGACCGAGACGGGCGATGTCGAAAATAAGGAATATTGGGATTCTACCGAAACAGTAAAGTCTATATTATTTACATACTATGACAGCAACGACGACGAGCATACGATGGTTTTCCTTTGCAGCGACTACATTAAAATAGAAAGAGAAAGCTGGCTTTTGTCCTCGCCGATAAAGTCGATTGTGGAAAAGCACGAGCTTGTGGCTGTCGATACCGCAAAAGAGGCGGGAAGCTACAGCATAAGCCACAATGAGGAAGAAAACATAGAATTTAAGCTTGACGGCAGCGGAAACGCAGACCTAAGCCTTTTTGACCTGTCGCATAAAACGAGCGTATGGTTTGCGACGGGTACGTATGAAATGACATCCGACACGGACGGCGAATTTACTTTGACGGAAGCTACGACGTCGCTTGCTTATCTCGGCGTTGCGGCAGGTTCGTTTAAGTTCCGTCTGTCGGGCGATACGTTTATCATCTGCGACGAAAGCCTGTTTGGCAATTTCGATATGCAGGGCGCAACGGTCGTGTTCGACGGCTTTGGCTCGCTTACGGACGGCGGCACTGTCTATACCTATGAGAAGATGGGCTGCAACGTGCTCAAGGCGCAGGACGAAAACGGCAATGTCGTTATGTACACTGTGAATTACAACGACAAAACGGTCAAAAAATCGCAAAGCGGCGAGTTGGTCGGCGATTATCTTACCGTCGTAATTGACAACGCAGTGTATATCGGACCGGGCAGACTTATGTTTGACGGCAACGGAAGAGCACTGTTCTACGAAATGGAAGAAGGCAGGCTCATAGGCGAGGGACTTTACACCTACGATCCCGCAACAAACAGAGGTTCGTTTATCACGACGGGCGAGATGCAGTTCTTTGTAGAGTCGTTTGACTTCTGCATAACCACAATGACGGACAGCGACGGCGTTGTTTGCAACGTATATATCAAGCATAATGCCGATGAGGACGTGACACTGACGGACGAAAACAGCGGCGATACGCTCGTTCTCGACGGCTACGGCTTTGCTACCTACAGCGACGGCGAGACGGAAGTCACTTCAAAGTACGAAATAATAAATTACGGTCCTTATATGACGGCGCTTAAATTTACGGAAGCAGACGGGCTGTTTAGCTTGAATCTTGCATTGGGAACTTTCTCAAAAGAGGACGCCGTAGGCATCTACAACGCAGTGTATTTCGATGAGGAAAACGGCGCATATATGATCGATGAGTATGATATCCTGACTCTTTACGGTCAAGGCGTGGGCGACTATGATATGTATGAAATGATCGAATATGAGAAGATTGAGGGTACCGATGACGAATTTACGGTGATTTGCTATAACGAAGATTATGACGTGGAAGATGAGTTCAGAATCAAGCTTGTAAATCTGCCCGCATTTGACGACTTCGGCGAGCAGTATTATGTCGATACATTCCTCAAATACGACGCTAATAAGGTCGCTACGTACACTCACACCGACGGTGCGCAGACGGCGACTGTGGCGGTCGACGGCTACGGCGACGTGACCTATACCGACTATGACGGCACCGTTTATACATTTGACTTCTGGAACGTCGAGAGCAATGATACCTGCATAGCGTTCGGCGGCGAAGAGCTGGTAAGCTTCCCGTCACGCACAGTGTTTGCATATTTCGATAAGGCGACGGGAACGTACACGACGTCAAAGGAATTGGGAAGCTATGTGCGCTATTACAACGACGACCTGTACTATCCGCAGATGGAGCTTATTTATGAAGACGGTCAGAATTACGGAATTTTGTATGCGCCTCAAGGCGAGCAGCTTGTGATATATGCGATAGGCACTTATACAAGCCTCGGCAACGGTGAATATGAGCTTACAGTGACCGATACGGGCGCCGAATATGACAGCATAAAACATCTTTTGAGTGGCGATAACAAGATGAAATTTAAGCTGACATACGTGCTTGATTATTCTGCGTACATCGTGTGCGACAGTGCCGCTAAGGGCGAGTATACGTTTGAAGGGCAGACCTTTACGCTTGACGGCTACGGCGCAGTAGAGATAAGCGACGGCACTCAAGGCGAGGCAAGCCGCTTAAACGACGTGCTCATCGTTGAAATCGACGGCACTACAAGATATTTCAAGGTAGGCGATAACAACGTGCTTACAGAAGTGCAATATACAGCCTATATCGAATGGATCAAATAATTGTTTCAACAGTAAATATCCCCGAGCACCGCTCGGGGATATTTTTTAATGATGAAAAATGGGGGGACAATCCCCTCACTGCCTCATCACACGAGGTGTGAATTCGGCAGAGCTCCGTGCGATAGCACTGCGTGGACGCATTATAAATGCTCCGCCACTTTGGTTACAAACAATCCACTGGATTGTTTGCTTTACACGTCGTGCTTGCTAAGGGGAGCCATAATAAGGAATAGAGAAAGCCCATAATCGATCGTTATTGCTTCACACCTCATAATGACGGACGTTCTGGATTGCTTCGGCAAAGCCTCGCAATGACGAATAAAAAGCGTCTCGCAATGACGGGATGGCGCAATGACGAATAAAAAGCGTCTCGCAATGACGGTAAGGCGCAATGACGAATAAAAAACGTCTCGCAATGACGGGATGGTGCAATGACGAATAAAAAGCGTCTCGCAATGATGGGATGGCGCAATGACGAATAAAAAAACGTCTCGCAATGACGGGATGGCGCAATGACGAATAAAAAAACGTCTCGCAATGACGGGATGGCGCAATGACGAGTGGTGGGGACAATTACAGCTGGGAAATGAAAGGTGGTTGGATTATAGCCCTAAAAATTCCACGCCGGCAAGCAGCACGTCTTCTATTTTCGGGTTTTTTAAGGAATAGTAGATTATCTTTCCGTCACGGCGTTGCTGTACGATGTCTGCAGCTCGCAGCAGGCGTAGCTGATGAGAGCAGGTCGTTTGATTTAGCTCGAGTATGCGGCTAAGATCGGATACGCACATCTCGGATATGCTAAGGGCGCAGATTATCTTTGCTCGGGTGACGTCGCTGCACGCTCCGAAAAACTCCGAAAGGGCATAGAGCGTTGCGTTGCGGGGGATATATCTCACCACGGTTTGCTCGGTTTTGTCGTCTATCAGATTGTCCATATCAATATGATAAATCCGTTTAGTACAAAAATTTTGTAGCTTTTCGCCGCAAATTTTGCTTTTTTGTTTATCCGCATATCTGCACTTGCACATTTGCGCATATGTGGGCATATTTTGATAAAAAATTACGGGTGGATATATGTTCAACGATAACTGGTATCTGTTTTTATTGATTGTTATGCTTGCATTTTTTGCCGACGGCAATATAAGCAACCGTGAGGCTATCGTTATGCTTGCAATTCTGTTTGCGCTGACAATAACCAACGTCCCCGATACAGACGACGATACCGACGGGCAGAATTGTTTTTGTAACCATTCAGTGTGAAAATCGGCGAATAGAACGCTATCTTGTCCACAATAATGAATAAAATAAATATGTTGACAAATGTCTGTGGACAAGATGCAAGTTCTATCTTGATTTTCACACTACTACCGCACAAGCTAAAACTGCGCTACACACTATCTCGTAAATGGCTGCAGGTCATCTCGTTCAAATTACATTCGCTTGTTTTATCTTGTTTGGTGGCACACTTCGTGTGCTTTTAAAATTGATTTGAAATAACAATTTAGGTTTAAATAGAAAGCGAATAGAACGCTATCTTGTCCACAATAATGAATAAAATAAATATACTGACAAACGTCAGTGGACAAGATGCAAGTTCTATCTTGATTTTCACACTGCTACCGCACAAAGTATCGTTTGCTAATGTATCTTAGTTGCCGTTGTAAACTCTTGCCTCGTTTCGCACGATACTTTGCTTGGTGGCAATCCCCTCACCGCCTCATCACACGGAGTGTGAATTCGGCAGAGCTCCCCTTACTAAGGGGAGCCGTAATAAGGATAAGTGACTGCTTGATTTTATACCTGCTACCGCACAAGTTCAAAAATCGGCGTCTAAGGCACGACAACGCTTGCTTGCAAGCATTGTCTAAGCCCTGACTTGATTTTTTCACTACTACCGCACAAAAGATTATATGCTATTATATCTTAATTGTCGTTGTAAACTCTTGCTTCGTTTCGTATAATCTTTTGTTTGGTGGCACACTTCGTGTGCCTTGTTTGTTCTAAGCTTCGCAAAGAGGTTACGTTCTGGATTGCTTCGGCGGTAGCCTCGCAATGACGGTTGGAATAAACTTTGCAATGAGTGTGTAAAAAATATTTCTTTGATGTTTAGTCTTGTAAACAGAGGATATATGCGGGGTCTAAATCTAAGACTTTACACAAATTAGCAAATGTGTCGATTGAGGGCAAGATATCACCTTTGACATAATGTGCTATACAAGATTGAGAAACGCCAATCAGGTCGGATAAATCTTTCTGTTTCATTCCGCTGCGTTTTATGGCATCGCTTAGCCTTGATTGAATATTTTTATTTGTTATCATATGCAATTCTCCATAAAAAATTTTATGACTATTTATCATAAAATTCTTGACATATGATTACTAATCATACTATAATCACATTTACAGTGAATTGTGCAGGTTTTGTTTGTACAGAATACTCACTGAGTTGTTTGAAAGGGCAAAATCGATGTTTATAAAAACATCGATTTTGTTTGTAGCAAACATTCGTATTTAGGCACTCAATTTGACGCTCGTTTTGCGAGCGTTTTTCTAAGCTTTGCAAAGAGGGTACGTTAAACCTTATCACACTTTTGTTTATTCTAAAGCTTCGCAAAGAGGGTACGTTAAACCTTATTACTGATTATTTTATCTTTGCTATTTAGTTTGATATGGGTTATAATAAATTTATGGTTGATTTTAAGGCGAAATTAAAGGACGTGCCGACTGATCCCGGTGTATACCTCATGCTTGACGGGCAGGGGGAAATCATTTATGTCGGGAAGGCGAAAAATCTGAAAAACCGCTTGCGCTCCTACTTTTTTAACCTGTCCAACAGGACGGCAAAGGTGATGGCTATGCTCGAGCACGTGGCGGATTTTCGCTATATCATTTGTGCGAGCGAGGTGGACGCTTTGCTCACCGAAAACAACCTCATTAAAAAACACACGCCGAGATACAACATTCTGCTTAAGGACGACAAGGCGTATCCCTTTTTGCGCATAGATATGAAGCAGCCATACCCCAAAATCGAGGTGGTCAGGCGGCTGAAAAACGACGGGGCAAAGTATTTCGGACCTTATATGCAATCCATAAACATACGTGACATCACCGACCTTATACACACTGCGTTTTGCGTGCGGGACTGCAACAGGGATATGACAAAGCCTACACGTCCCTGCCTCAACAAGCATTTGGGGCGGTGTCTTGCGCCGTGCTCGGGCGAGGTGTCCGAGGAACGGTACAGGCAGGAAATGCAAAAGGTCATAGACTTTTTGCGGGGCAACGACAGAGAGGTCGAGCGTGTCCTCAACGAAAAGATGCGCAGGTTTGCAGACGAGGAAAATTTTGAGGTCGCACTCAACTATCGAAACAAGCTTAAAGTCTTAAACAAGATAGTGCAAAAGCAGGTGAGCGCACTGCCTAAGGACTTCAACCTTGATATATTTGCGTTTGAGACAAACGGCGTCATATCCGCAATCAATATGCTTGTGGTGCGTGCGGGCAAGCTTGTCGGCGGCGAAAACTTTACCGCAAGCGGCGCTGACGAGGACATCTCGTCCTATATCTATCAGTATTACGTCAACAATGCGCCTCTTTGCGATGAGATAGTCACCGACGGCGTGGGCGACGCAGGCAGCTTAGAGGACGCTGTAAACAAGCTTTGTGCGCATATTGTGAGAGTCGTGGAGCCAAAGCAGGGCGTGCGCAAGCAGTTGTTAGAACTTGCTCATTCAAACGCATACGACGCTATGATAAAGCACGGCACGATAGACGAGCGTAAAGAGCTTCGCACCGTCGGCGCAGTAAAACAGCTTGCCGAGCTGCTTAACTTAAAAACTCTGCCAAACCGCATTGAGGGCTATGATATATCGCATATCTCGGGCACGGACAAGGTTGCAAGTATGGTCGTGTTTGAGGGCGGACAGGCAAAAAAGGCGCACTACAGAAAGTTTAAAATAAAGACCGTTGAGGGCAACAACGATTTCGCCTGTATGAAAGAGGTGCTTACAAGGCGGCTCGAGAAGCTGAACGACGAGGACGAAAGCTTTGGTACTGTTCCCGACTTGCTGTTGATAGACGGCGGCAAGGGGCAGCTTGCGTATGCTAAAGAGGCGCAGGCGGCGACGGGCAGGCAGGATATAGAGATCATCTCGCTTGCAAAAAGAGAGGAAGAGGTGTTTTTGGGCAGCAACCCTACCTCTCCCGTGATACTGCCTAAGGACAGCGTGGCGTTGCAGCTTCTGCAGAGAGTGAGAGACGAGTCGCACAGGTTTGCGATAACCTTCCACAGAAGTCTGAGAAGCAGGCACCTAAGCGAAAGCGCTCTTAAAAGCATTGACGGAATAGGCGAAAAGACTGCGACTGCGCTTATCCGTACCTTCGGCTCCGTAGAGGATATAAGGCGAAAAAGCGCAGAAGAGCTTGCTACCGTGCCGAATATCTCGCTTAAAAAAGCGCAGTACATTCTGGACGAGCTAAACAAAAAGCACGGCGAAAATAATTGAGCCAACCGCCTATAGCTTATTGTGTTATTTAAATATTTATAGTATAATATACCACGCTGTCAAACGCATACAATTATCTTATGAGTGATACGATATCAAATTTAAGGCATATTGCCGAAGTGGCTGACTGCGGCTTTAACGTCGTGGGGGCGGATAAGCTCACCACCTTTAAGGGCGGCGGAAGTGCGCCGATGTTTGCGCCCTACGACCTCGTTATGTTTGTGAAAATATACGGCGAGCTGACGGCGCAGGGATATTGCCCGTACGTTATGGGCGCAGGCTCGAATACCGTAATTGCGGACGGCGTAATAAACACGCCCGTCATATCCACTTGCCTGCTGTGCGGGACGGAATATGCCGAGGGCTTACTGTATGCCGAGTGCGGCGTAAAAATGTCCGACGTCACAAAAATTTTCAGACAAAACGGATACGGCGGATTTGAGTTTTTGAGCGGCGTGCCCGCTACGGTAGGCGGCGCAGTGAAGATGAATGCAAGCGCATTTTTGTCACAAACGGCAGATTATATATACAATATCGTTGTTTTAACATCGGATAACGGCAAGATAGATATAATTTCGATTGACGGCTCAGATATCGATTTTGCATACAGAAAGGGCGTGGACGGCATTGTGCTAAGCGCAACGCTTAAGGCGGATACGTCGCTGAATAGGGCGGCTTCAAGGGAGCTTTCAAGACGATATCTGGCGCAGCGCAGGGCAAAACAGCCTATGCTTCCGTCCTGCGGAAGCGTATTTAAAAACGGCTCTCAACCCTCGGGCAGACTCATCGAGGAATGTGGGCTGAAGGGCAGGCGTTCGGGCGGGGCGCAGATATCCGAAATGCACGCAAATTTTATCGTCAACACGGGCGGCGCAACTGCGGACAACTTTATGAGCCTCGTGAGGCTTTGCGAGAGTAGCGTATACGAAAAATTCGGGCTGACGCTCGAAAGAGAGTTTGTGTATTTGGAGTGAAAATGAAATTTTTGGGCGACTATCATCTTCATACCTTTGCAAGCGACGGGCGGTCGTCTATATCAGACTACGCAAAGCTTGCCAAGCAAAGGGGACTGAAGCAGATAGCCGTCACGGATCACTCGTTTGCAAGCTTTATGTTTCATATGACGGACGGGAAGTTTGCAAAGCAGGAAAAAATTATCGCAGACCTTGGCGACTTAGGTGTGAAAATATTTCACGGCGTAGAGGCAAATATGATAGGCGCAAATATTGACGTGCCTGCCTCAGTTGTGCGCAGGTGCGATATACTGACGGTGGGCTTTCACAGATTTATCACGCCGTGCAGAATGAACGGGCAAAGCAGGTTTTTGCTTGTCAACGGCTTTGGAAGCTCCGCTAAAAAGGAAAAGCTTATCCTGTCCAACACGGAAGCGTATATAAGCATAATGGAAAACTATCCCGTGGACGTGCTTGCGCATCTCGGTCACCGTGCGCCCGTAGATATTGCGAGGGTTTGCGAATGTGCGGCAAAGCATAAGGTTTATATTGAGCTCAACGAAAAGCATATCGGCGCACTTGCGCACGATATAGAGGAAGTCATTTCGTCGGGAGCAAGCTTCATTGTGGGCACTGACGCACACGAAAAAAATAAGATGGGACGTTTTGAGGACGTAAGAGGGTTTATAAAGAAATACGGTATCCCGACCGAGCGGGTTTTCGGGATAGACGGCAACGAGCCTGTATTTAAGGATAAAAGGGAGTGGAAATATGGCAGCGACGTTTAAAGAGGACGCAAAAAACGAAATGCTTTCCGTTTTGCCGTCCGCCCTATGTTGCAAAAAGGCTTTTTTATCGGCGATAGCAAAGGCGTCGGGCACGCTCGAGGGCACGGGCAGGCGGCAGACTCTCTGCATTGCTATTGATAGCCTCGACGCCGCCGAGCGTATTGCAGAGCTTTTAAAAACGCTGTATCCCACCGAATTTACCGTGAGCGAGCACGTACAGAAAATTGCGGGTGTGGAAAGGCACGCATACAAGGTGTCTATCCCGCACGGCTACGCAAGTCAGGCGCTTGAGGACTTTGAGCTTATCCGCATAGACGAGGACGGCTTGCCGAACTTTACGAGGGGACTGCCGCAGTCGCTTATGCGCAGGGAATGCTGCAGGACCGCATATTTCAAGGGGCTGTTTCTCGCCTGCGGAAGCGTGTACGTGCCGAGCACGGACGGGGAAAGCAAAAACGGATATCACTTCGAGCTTAAGATAGCCGATGAGGAATTTGCCGAAGCCGTGCACGAGCTGCTGACCGATTTGCATATAAATCCACGTATCAGCGACCGTGCGGGCAGCAAGCTGCTGTACGTAAAGGATAAGGACGAGATAGTGCGCATACTTTGCGCTTTGCAGCTTGCGGACAGCGCAAAGCACGTGCAGGACGTGATAAACGAGCGTGAAACGGCAAATCTTTTAAACCGTACCGTCATTTGCGAGACGGCAAATATGGATAAGACCTTCAGTGCGGCAAGCAGACTGGTGCTTGCCATTGCGAGGCTTAAGAGCAGCGGCGAGTTTGACAGACTGTCGCCTGCGCTGAGGGCGACCGCAGACGCAAGAGCGGAAAATCCCGAAGCCTCTATGCAGGAGCTTGCGGATATACTGTGCGTGAGCAAGAGCTGTCTGCACCACAGACTATCAAAGCTCGAGGCGCTTGCGGACGGCTTGAGAGACTAATTCAAAAGACGATAAAAAGGATATACTATGACTGATTTTGTACATTTGCATTTGCATACCGAATACAGCCTGCTTGACGGCGCAGTGAGAATTTTGCAGCCCGTCATCGACCCGACAAACCCCAAAAATACCGTAAAAACGCACCCGCTGAGCGAGGCGCTAAAGAAATTGGGAATGAATGCGGTCGCTATAACCGACCACGGAAATATGTACGGGGCGTATTCCTTTGTGCAGATTTTGCGAAAGGACGGAATAAAGCCCATAGTCGGGCAGGAATTTTACGTTGCCGAGGACCTGTATGTAAAGACTCCCGAGGTGCTCAAGCAGCGTTATCACCTCATATTGCTTGCAAAAAATCAGAAGGGCTATGAAAACCTGATGAAGCTATCCTCAAAGGCGTTTGTGGACGGCTTTTATATGCGCCCCCGTATCGACCTCGACCATATCGCACAGCACAGCGAGGGACTTATCTGTTTGTCGGC
This sequence comes from uncultured Christensenella sp., assembly GCA_910584155.1. Classification (GTDB taxonomy): domain Bacteria; phylum Bacillota; class Clostridia; order Christensenellales; family CAG-917; genus CAG-475. The sequence goes on from CAJTYG010000009.1 coordinate 43,833, forward strand.
GTGCCTTGCGGGCAAGATACCGAGGCTGATACTCGCAGGAAAATACGAGGAAGCGAAGCAGTATGCAATACGTATGCGGGATATGTTTGCCGAGGGCGATTTTTATATAGAGCTACAGGACCATCATCTGCCCGAGGACGCTATCGTCAACAATCAGCTTGTCAAAATCGCAAGAGAGATAGGCGTAAAGATAGTTGCCACAAACGACGTGCACTACTTAAGGCGTGAGGACGCCGAGATGCAGGATACGATGATGTGTATTACGCTCGGCTGCAAAAAATCGGACGACAAGACAAATTCCGCTCGCTTTTCCAACGACGAATTTTATCTGAAATCGGGCGACGAAATGGCGGAGCTGTTTTCGTGGTGTCCCGAGGCAATATCCACAACCCGTGAGATAGCAGATAAGATAGAGGACTATTTTGTGCTGAAGCGTCCGCCTGTCATACCCGCCTATCACAACGAGGAAATGGGCAAAAGAGACGAGGAACAGTATCTGCACGACCTTGCGTGGGAGGGACTTAAGAGGCGTTACGGCGAGATCACGCCCGAAATGGAAGCACGTATAAAGCACGAGCTGAACGTCATACACACCTGCGGCTACGACGGATATTTCCTCATTGTGTGGGACTACGTGAACGCCGCAAAAAAGATGGGAATTCCCGTAGGTCCGGGGCGTGGCAGCGGCTGCGGAAGCATAGTTGCGTATTCTATAGGAATTACGGATATAGACCCCTTGAAATATCAGCTTCTGTTTGAAAGATTTTTGTCCCGTGAGCGTGTAAGTATGCCCGACTTTGACGTGGACTTCTGCTTTGTAAGACGGCAGGAGGTCATAGAGTATTGCATACAAAAATACGGCAAGGACAACGTTACGCAGATAATCGCATATTCTACGATGAGCGCAAAGGCGGTGGTCAAGGACGTCGCAAGAGTGCTTGACATACCGTACTCAGAGGCGGCAAACTGGGTCAAAGCCATTCCCGCAACGGGCAAGCCGCTTTTGTCGCAGGTGCTTACCGAGGGCAGCGATAGCTACAGCAAGGATTTTAAGGAACTGTATGACGGAAGCCCCGTTGCCAAAGCCGCAATAGACCTTGCTATGCAGATTGAGGGTATGCCGAGACAGACGTCTATGCACGCTGCGGGCGTCGTCATCTGCCGTGACCCCGTTGAAAACTACTGCGCTCTGTCAAGAAACGGCACGGGCAGCGACTCGGTCATCACAACGCAGTTTGACAAAAATATCATAGAGGACGTCGGACTGCTCAAAATGGACTTTCTGGGCTTGAAAACGCTGACGGATATCGACGAGGCGTTGAAGCTCATCAAGGCGGATAAGGGCGTAGAGCTCAATTTCGATAAGCTCGGATACGAGGACCCTAAGGTTTACGAGCTGATTTCGTCGGGCGACTGCGAAGCGGTGTTTCAGTTGGAATCCGGCGGAATGAAGCGCTTTATGGCAAGGCTGCAGCCCGACTCGCTCGAGGACGTAATAGCAGGCATTTCGCTGTACAGACCCGGTCCTATGCAGTTTGTAGACGACTTTATCGAAGGCAAAAAGCACCCCGAAGCGGTGACATATGCCCACCCCATACTGAAAGAGGTGCTTGGCAACACCTACGGCTGTATCGTCTATCAGGAGCAGGTCATGCAGATAGCTCAGAAAATGGCGGGCTTTTCCTTTGGCGGCGCAGACATCATGCGACGTGCAATGTCAAAGAAAAAAGCCGACGTTTTGCTCAAAATGAGGGACGTTTTTCTGCACGGCGGCGTGCTTGACGACGACGCTACAAAAAAGGTGAACGTGGGCGCAGTAGCAAACGGCGTCGATGAGGAAATCGCAAACCGACTTTTTGATCAGATAATGAAGTTTGCCGAGTACGCTTTCAATAAATCGCACGCTGCGGCGTATACCTTCCTCACTTATCAGACCGCATATCTGAAGCTGTATTATCCGACGCACTTCATAGTTGCCGTCGTCAACAACCGCATAACCAACGCCGACGAAGTAAAACACTATATGAACTACCTTAAGCGCACCGGCGTAAGGGTGCTGCAGCCCGATATAAACCGCTCCGAAAAGCTGTTTTCTATTGACGGCGACGACGTGCGCTACGGGCTGTCGGGCATAAAAAACGTGGGCGAGACCGCAACCGAATTTATCATTGCCGAAAGGCGCAGAGGCGGCAAATTCAAAGATTTGCGTGACCTTCTCGAGAGGTGCTCCGAGCAGATAAACAAGCGTATGCTCGAAAGCCTCATAAAGGGCGGGGCTCTTGATTGCTTCGGCTATACACGCTCTACGCTTATGGCTTCCTACGAGCGCATTATGGACGACGTTATCAAATCGAAAAAGAGCAGACTTTCAGATCAGATGTCGCTGTTTGACGAGCTTGTCGAATACAAGGATAAATACCACGAAATTGAGGAATATCCGAAGCTTCAGCGCCTGTCAATGGAAAAAGAGGTTTTGGGTATGTATATCAGCGGACACCCTCTTGACGACTACAAAGAGATAGCGGGCGAATTCAACTTCGATACGGGAATGCTGTTTGTCGAGCAGCCCGACGAGGACGGCAACGTGGGTATGGCTATAGATCAGTCGCTGAGCGGCAGGACGGTGCGATTTGGCTGTATAGTGGCTTCCTACGAGGTGAAGTCCACAAAGCAGCAGACTAAATTTGCCGTCGGCAGGCTTGAGGACAGAGCGGGCTCGGTCGCATTTTCGATGTACGCTAAGTCGTATGAAAAATACAGCGAGCTGCTTTCGGGCGACGAACCCGTGAAGGTGACCGGCAGGATAGACCTGCGTGACGAGAGTGAGCCTAAGATAAATATTGACAGCGTAGAACTGTGGCGCAATGCAAACGCTGCCGCTTCTAAGCCCGTCGAGACGGGAAAGAAGCCCGAGCTTAAGGCGGGCGGCGTGATATACGTGCACATTTTGGCTCCCGAGGAAAACAGCACCGTTATGGAAATTTTGAAGATGTACCCCGGCGATACGCAGTGCAGGGCGCAGATAGATTGCTTCGGTGAGAAAAAGATGAGGCAATATCCGTATACCGTCAGGCTTTGCGACGAGCTTCTGGCTCGCCTGACCGAATTCTTGGGCGAGGACAGAGTGCGCTACAAAGAGAAAAACAAAAGCTGAGCGCAACTCCGTTTGGCTTTGAATATGATATTTGTGGGCTGCGCACGCAGATAAAACAGATTTATAATCATAGATGATTATAACAATATAAAAATTGCTTGCGTGCAAATACTTACAGTGCTATTATTAAATCTAATTTCAAATATGTGAGGCAAACATATGGCGGCAAAAAAAACCAACAGTAAAAAGCTCGCAGTGCTTACAAGCGGCGGCGACGCTTCGGGAATGAACGCCTGTATACGTACGGTCGTGCGCTACGGGCAAAGCCTCGGCTTTGAGGTCTACGGCATAAAGCATGGCTATAAAGGACTTGTGGGCGGCGAAATATCCCTTATGGATTACAGCTCGGTTTCGAACTGCGTTCACGCAGGCGGCACTATCCTGCGCTCGGCTCGCTGCCTTGAGTTTAAAGAAAAGGACGTCGTGATAAAAAGCGCAGACAATCTGCTCAGCAAGGGCATTGATAACCTCATCGTGATTGGCGGCGACGGCTCCTTCAGAGGCGTGCAGGATCTGCACGAATTTACAAATCTCAACGTGATAGGCGTGCCCGGTACCATCGACAACGATATGGGTTATACGGATTCCACAATAGGCTACGACACGGCGTGCAATACGGTCATCGACGCAATTTTGAAGCTCAGAGATACGATAACCTCGCACGACCGCATTATGATACTTGAGGTCATGGGCAGAATGTGCGGCAATATCGCCCTCAACTCGGCAGTAGCAGGCGGTGCGGAATACGTCATCGTACCCGAAGCTCCCGCAGACGTGGACGAAATCGCTCAAAGCGTAAAGCGTGGCTTCGACAAGGGAAAAACGTCTACGATAATTCTGCTTGCAGAGGGCAAAAACGAGCTCAAGGACGAGCTTATGCAAAAGGTCGCCGACGCAACGGGGCGCCGTGTAAACCATATGGCGCTCGGTTATATGCAAAGAGGCGGCATACCCACAATGGCAGACCGTGTGCTTGCCGCACGTATGGCGCAGCGTGCCGTCGACCTCATCGAGTGCGGACAGTCGGGCAGAGTTGTGGGCGTAAGAGGCGGCGATATCTACGACACCACCGTGCTCGAAGCGCTTAAAATTCCAAAGGAATTTGACGAGCAGCTGTACAATCTTGCAATCACAATAAGCAAATAATTTCAAAAACAATATTTTATGTATACAAAAACCGCAGATGAACTGCGGTTTTTGCATATATTATGTGGACGCCAAAATCAAATGCAAAGCGTGGCTGAAACTCAAACAGCTTTGGATCCTCTTTTCTAACAAAGAGTTTCTACGGCAGAGTGAGTTGCTCACGAAAAATATATAAGATCTTATAAAGGCGCACTTAATATCAATTATGGTTTAATGATAACGAGTTTTAAGCCTAAATTTCGGGCATAATCTATTGTTGATTTTGTCCCACCCGATAGACCGTTGAACAAAGCAATCATTAAAGAAGAATTGTTCACCATAAATTTATTTCTTTCTATCATACATTCAGCCCCTATATATTCGTCGTAAATACAACGGATATCGTCTAATTGTGTTAAAAGATTTCTATATCTTTTCTTATCTTTTTCAGACCATTTTATGTCTTGTGTTTTACAAGGCAGCGCACCGATTATTTTAATATTTTTGTATCGTGACTTTAATGCTATTACAGTTTCGGCACATATCATATCAAAGCCTATTGCCATTCCGCATATAAAAGTCGCATAACCGCTTTGAATTGCTTTTTCGATTTCGTGTTGTAAGACCTCTTTCATATTCTTACAGCGTTCATCTTCTTCATTAAATCGCCAAGGCAATTTTTGACTTCGGTGTCCTGTAAAACAGGCTGTCGTATTTTTATCAAATTCCATTACAAACTAATTATACATCAAAAAATTGTGTTGGTCAACCAACTGTTGGTATACCAACGACATAAATTTTTGTCAATTTTTATAATTTCGATGTTGGCAAGCCAACTAAAGATATTTTAGGAAGGTATTTTATGAGATTAGTAGACGCAGTTTATCAAAGAATAGTGGGATATGCTAAAGAACGCAACATTAGTATGAATGCGTTGGCAACTTTAGGCGGCGTGCCCCGTCCGACTATAGTGACGATGACAAGAAGCAAGACGGTTACTTTGTCTACAGTATACGGTGTTTGCGAGGGCTTGGGTATTACGTTGCAAGAGTTTTTCGCTTCGCCGTTGTTTGATAAAGAAAATGTAGACGATTAACGGGCGGCTTTGCTTATCTAAGCTTCGCAAAAAGTGTGCGTTCTGGATTGCTTCGGCAAAGCCTCGCAATGACGAATAAAAAGTGCAACAGCGTTCTTTATATTTTTTTCGCAAAAGTGAAAATTGACTTCCTGCTTTTGCACCTTATGTCGCATACTGCGACAGGCGGCTGCTATTATATCAATTTATCGTATTATACAAGCAGCATTTCGCACGATGTCGTTTTTGGTGCTTTTGCGTGCCGTGCAAAGCGGGGTGTAACATTCGTCGCAAATAAACACTTTTCTATTGCAAATAGATTAAAAATATATTATTATATTTGAAGTATAATACCGCTATTTGCGGAGGAAAAGGAGTTTACTTATCTATGAAAAATTTGGTTGGCGCATGTATGTTCGGGCAAAGCGGAGGTCCTACCTCGGTCATCAACAGCAGTGCTGCGGGCGTTTTTACAGAGGCTTTGAAGCAGGGCAATATCACAAAGGTTTACGGGGCGGAGCACGGCATTGTCGGCATCCTCAACGAAAAGTTTTTTGATATTGCACAGGAGGACCCTAAGGAAATCGAGCTGCTGAAATATACGCCGTCGTCCGCTCTCGGCTCGGCAAGATACAAGCTTAAGGACGCAGAGGTAGACGACACAGATTACAAGCGTATCCTTGAAGTTTTTGAAAAATACAATATCCGCTATTTCTTCTATAACGGCGGCAACGACAGCATGGATACCTGCAACAAGGTAAGCAAGTATCTGCAATCGGTGGGCTATGAGTGCAACGTCATCGGCGTGCCCAAGACTATCGACAACGACCTTTACGGCACAGACCATTGCCCCGGCTATGCAAGCGCCGCAAAATACATCGCAAATACCATTATGGAATGCAACCTTGACGCAAAGGTGTACAACTTCGGGCAGGTTTGCATAATGGAAATTATGGGCAGAAACGCAGGTTGGCTCACCGCCGCCGCTTCGCTTGCGGGCTACAAGGGGCTCGGCGCAGACCTCATCTATCTGCCCGAAGTGCCTTTTGACGTGGATAAGTTTGTGGCTTCCGTCAAGGACGTATGCGAAAAGAATGACAACAAGTGCATTGTCGCCGTGTCCGAGGGCTTGAAAAATGCCGAGGGCAAATACGTTGCGGAGTGCGAGGTGTCCTCAAACGACACCTTCGGTCACGCTCAGCTCGGCGGACTTGCGCAGGTGCTTGCAAATATCATAAAGCAAAGGCTCGGCGTAAAGGTGCGTCCTATAGAGCTAAGCCTTATGCAGCGCTGCGGCGCACACCTTGCCTCTAAGACGGATATCGAGGAAGCCTTCAACGCAGGCGCATTTGCCGTGAGAAGTGCGGTCGAGGGCGAAACCGACAAAATGGTCATCTTTGAAAGAGAATATGACGAAAACGGCAACTACGTTTGCAAAAACGTGCTTATGCCGCTTGAGCTTGCCGCAAATACAGAAAAGAAGGTTCCGCTTGAGTGGATCACGCAGGACGGCTCGTACGTGAGCGATGAGTTTGTGAAATACGCTTTGCCGCTCATTCAGGGCGACGCAAAAGCGCCTCTCGAGGACGGTCTGCCGAGATTTGCGCAGCTCAAAAAGGTGTACGCAACTCTGTAATTAAATTTTGACGTTTTGTTATGCCAAAGGCGAAAGCCCTTGGCATAACGCTATATTTGGGGGAATATGAGCAAAAAATCTGCCGCCGATAAGAAGTCCGAGAGGGCTTTAAACAGGGCGTTTTATAAAAAATATAAGCTGCACAGACATCCGCTTATGGGCGGCGTTTTTGATTTGATAGAGGGGATACGGGCTATCCCGAACGGGCGCACGCCCTTTGACGGCGAAATAAAAATCGAGCACGACGTAGTATATAAAACCGTCGGCGGGCAAAAGCTTTTGATGGATGTTTATTATCCGTCCCGTCCCATAGGCGAACGGTCGCCTGCGATTCTGATGATACCGGGAGGCGGATGGATGATACATAACCGCAGCCGCAGAGACGGCTATGCACGGTGCTTTGCGGTGTTGGGTGCGGTAGTCGCCGTGATAGACCATAGGCTGTGTCCCGAGGTGTTTTTCCCCGATAATCTTGCGGACTGCATTGACGCATACAATTTTTTGACGGAAAATTCCGAAAGGTTTGGCATTGACAAAAACAATATCACCGTGACGGGCGACAGCTCCGGCGGACATCTTGCGGCGTGTGTGGGTTGCGCCTCGATAAATGCCGAATACTCGGACGCATTGCATTTGCCGACACTGCATACTAAGCCGTCCGCACTCATCTTTATAAGCGGCGCTTTCAGCTTTGACGTTATGCTGCGCTTGCCGTTTACGCAGCTGCTTATGGTAAGATACGTATGCGGCCTGAATAAGCGAAAGGAATTTAAAAACTGGAAGTTTTATAAATATATAAATCCTTACAATTTTTTGAGTGCGGAATTTCCTCCGTCCTACAACAACGGCGGCGGAACGGACTTCCTTTGTGCGGGCGAAGCCAAACGTATGGCTAAAAAGCTGACGGCGGCGGGCGTGCAAAACGAATATAAGGTGGGCAAAAGCGTTTTTAACAGTATGCACTGCTATGTTTTGAGATTTCCGTTTAAGTCCGCAAGAAAGGACGCTTTGCTACTATATAAGTGGTATTGCAAAAGACAGCTGCAGCTCGGCGTCGATATGGGCGAGGGCTTGCAGCGCATAGATAAGTTTATGACGCATTATAAAAAGTCCTTAAAGGGCAAAACGGTGTGCTGATGGATCTGATAAAGGGCGACATTATAGAGGCTACGGTGACGGACTTCGCAAGCGAGGGCGAGGGAGTGATAAAATCGGACGGTTATCCGATATTTGTTCCTTTTGCCATAAAGGGCGAAAAGATACGTGCCTGCGTCACATTTGCGAAAAAGGACTGCGCTTTCGGCGAGGTCGTTGAGGTGGTTACGCCGTCGGCAGACCGTATCAAGCCGCTTTGTCCCTACTTCGGCAAGTGCGGCGGGTGCGATTTGCAGCATATATCCACGCATTTGCAGCTTGAAATAAAGCGTGGCGCCGTGCAAAACGCACTCAAAAAAATCGCAGGCATAGATGTAAACGTGCCTTGGCCCGTGAGACTGAACGATTGGGGTTACCGAAACAAGCTGTCCTTGCCGTTTGCCTACAACGGGCGCAGCAAAAGAGTGTCGCTCGGCTTTTACGAAAAACGTACTCATAAGGTCGTGCCCTTGAAATGGTGTCCGCTGCACGGCGAGTGGGCAAGCAAGCTCATCGCCGAAGTGAGCGAATGGGCAAATGAGTTTAATATTTCCGTATATGACGAAAACACGCATACGGGGCTTTTGCGCCACGTCGTGGCACGTATGTTGGATAGCCTTTCAGTCACAGTCGTTATAAACGGCGATAAACTGCCAAAGCAGGCGGAGCTTATCCAAAAGCTAAAGCGCAGCTTTGCAGATTTTACGCTTTATATTTCGCCAAACAAAAAGAACGGAAACGTGATAATGGGCGACAGCGCACGCCTTGTATACGGGCAGGAAAAGCCGCAAAGCTTGGGCAGGTTTAAAGCGATAGTTTCCCCAAAATCCTTTTTGCAGATAAACAACGACGTGAGAGACGCCATATACGACTGCGCCGCAAACGCTCTCGCCGATTTTGACGGGGATATAATAGAGCTGTATTCGGGCGTGGGACTGCTCACGGCTCAAATCGCCTTGCGACTGCCAAATGCAAAAATCACCGCTGTGGAAATCGAAAGGTCGTCAAGCGGCGATGCGGCTGCGCTTATGCGGTCCCTTGAGCTGTCCGACAGGGTAAAGTGCGTTTGCGACGACGCAAAAAGATTTATCACGGCGCTGCCTGAAGCGCAGAGTGACGAGGATAAAATAACGGTTGACGAGGCGACGGCAAAATCGCCGTACTATCTCGGCGGAATGTTTGAAGCGGTAAAAAAAGCCCTCATTCTCGACCCGCCTCGCAGAGGCTGCGACAGGGAAGTTTTAGAGTGCGCCGACGGCTTTGACAGGATAGTTTATATATCCTGCAATCCGCAAACGCTTGCAAGGGATATAAAAATACTTTCTGCCAAATATGACCTCACATATGTTCAGCCCTTTGATATGTTTCCTCAAACAGCAAACGTCGAGACATTGGTGTTGCTTTCTAAAAAAAATCCGACGGGTATATCAAAGTCAACAATGTAAATATAAACTAATTAAATATCGTTGTAAGAAAAATATAATAAAGAGAGCAAATGATGGATTTAGCGTGTAAGAAAGATTTAGATAAATTTAAGGGCTGTCTTGTCGGCGGAGCAATAGGGGATGCGCTGGGTTATCCCATTGAATTTTATAGCTTAGATGAAATTTATTTTAAGTATGGCAAAGACGGTTTAACGCAATATAAGCTGCAAAACGGCAAGGCGTTGATTTCCGACGACACGCAAATGACGCTGTTTACGGCAAACGGACTATTATATTGCAAAGCTAACGAAGTTATCAGCGGAAAGAAGGGTAGCTATTCTGCTGCTATTTGGGGCGCATACAAGGATTGGTTGAAAACACAATACGGTATGAAAACCGTTGCCGAGTCCAAATGTTCTTGGCTTTTAAATGTGCCCGAGTTGCACGACCGCCGTGCCCCCGGCAATACTTGTATTTCCGCACTAATGGGGAATGTGAGCGGCACAATAGAAATGCCGATAAATGGCAGTAAGGGCTGCGGAGGTGTAATGCGTGTTGCGCCGATAGGACTTTACTTTTCGGGTAAAGATATCGAAGCGGATAAAATCGATATGATAGGTGCGGAAGCTGCAGCTCTTACCCATGGGCATGAGCTGGGCTATATCCCTGCGGCGGCGTTAACTCATATTATTTATAGCGTTGTTTCCGAAGAGGTTACAGATTTGGAATATGCCGTTAAAGGCAGTTTAACGGCAGTAAAAAAGCTGTTTACAAATGCGGTTTATTTAAGAAAATTTGTAGAACTCATTGAACTCGCAATAAAACTTGCAAATTCAGATATATCAGATACTCAAGCAATTAGCAAGCTCGGTGAAGGCTGGGTTGCTGAAGAAACTTTGGCAATAGCCGTATATTGTGCAATAAAATATCAAAATGATTTTGAAAAGGCTATAATTGCGGCGGTAAACCATAGCGGGGATAGCGATTCGACGGGCGCCGTTACGGGCAACATTTTGGGCGCATTTTTAGGACTCGAAAAAATCCCGAAAGAGTTTTTAGTTGATCTCGAAATGGAACAGCTTATAGAAGAAATTGCCGAAGACTTATACACGGGCTATGCCGACAACGACAAATGGAAAAGTAAATATATAGATTGCAGTTTTATATTCAATTCACATTAAAATTAAACAAGTAATTTGAAAGTGGAAAGATTACATTTCTAAGCAAGAGGAAATTTTGGATGAAATGAGAATATGGTAAAATAACGTAAGATAATTATTTAGGAGGAAAAATTTATGAAAATTCATTATTTTCAAAGGTATCAACAACACGAAAATGTAGCTACGGCAAATGCTATGTTACTATTGTCAAGACTTTATAACTATTCGGCAGACAAGTTTTATCAGTTGTTAAAAGTAAACTTTTTTTCAAGCTCGATTGAGCCTGAAATCGGTTTTAATCTGCAAGTTAAAAGTAAAAACGGAAATAGCGTACCTGATGCAGTTATTTCACAGGAAAGCTTCAGTATTATTGTAGAAACAAAGATAGGTGATTGGTATTATGAAGATCAATTGATGCGGCATTTGAAATCATTTGGCGATACTAATAATAAAATTTTGTTGACATTATCTACAGAACTTATGAATGAGCAAAAAAAGAAATGTTTTGAAGAAAGGCTGCGTAGCTTTAACTCACAAAATGTATCAAAAATACAACATATAAATATGACGTTTGAGGGCTTAGCTAAAGCGATACAAGATTTGCTTGATGATAGAGATTATGAAATGCAAGATATCTTAGATGATTATATCGAGTGTTGCATAGAAGATAAATTGATTGCAAACTATGATAGTTGGAAGATTTTAAGAGTGCAACTCGCTAATGCTACTTTTGATTTTAACATTAGAGAAGACTTATATTTTGACAACATAGACCGTAAATTCAGAAAACATAAGTATTTAGGTCTATATAAAGAAAAGAGCGTTAAGGCTATTGGTGAAGTCACAACTATAGTTACGGCTGTAAAAGATGAAAATGGCGATATAGTATTCGATTGCGAGATGGGTGAATTCACCGATGAAAAGAAAAATAAGATTTTAAGCGCTATGAGTGAATGGAATTTGTCACATGAAAGATATTTCTTTGTTGATAAGTTTTATTCTACAGATTTCAAAAAGACATCTTTGCGTGCTCCTATGGGAAGTCGTGTTTTTGATTTATCGTATGTTTTAGGCTTAAATAAGCAAGAGCCGCTTTCTGTAATCGAAATAGCAGATAAATTAAAAACAAAAACGTGGGAGTAGAAAGAGCATATAAAAAATTGTTTGAGTAAAGCATGAGTCATAAGATATGAAACAGCAGAAGAAAAGCTTGCCGTTTTAAATGAGAAGTAATACAATAATTTGTGTAAAACTATGACAAGTGATAATGTAGGTAAGATGTTGTATAGATATATAAAAGTTGTGTATGACCGAGATTCGGCATTTGCGTATTCATATCTGGATAGTGTTGGAAATATAAATATTGGCGATTATGTGTGGGTGCCCGTCGGCAGGTATAACGAGAAAAGGCTGGCGTATGTTGTGAGTGTCGGCGAATATACTATAGACAAGGTGCCTTTTCCTTTGGACAGGACTAAAAAGGTGCTGCGGGTGGCGACCGAAGATGAGGTCGCAAAGGCGGAGGGCGATTGGTGATATGAAAGTAAGCCGTTTGGTAAATTGGTTTTGGAACAGCTTTGTAAAAAACAATGACGCTAAAAATTTGGCAAGGCAAACCCCGCCCGATTTTGACGACGCTGTTTTGAACGTGAGCTATTTGGATGACGGACATAAATTGCACACCTTAAACGTATACCGTCCGAAGGGCGCAGTCGGTAAAATTCCCGTCATTTTCGACGTGCACGGCGGCGGTTGGTATTACGGCGATAAGGAGCTTAATGCGAACTATTGCAAAGCACTTGTGCAGTACGGCTTTGCGGTGGTTGATATAAGCTACCGTTTGGCACCCGAGGCAAACATATTTGAGCAAATAAGCGACGTGTGCGCCGCTATTGAGTATTCGGGGCAGATGGCAGATGAGTTTGGCATAGATATGCAAAACGCTTTTATGGCAGGAGACAGTGCGGGCGGTCATATCGTCGCCTTGATAGCCAACATCGCAAGCGATATCGTTTTGCAAAACAAGTTTGGAGTTGTGCCGAAGATAGCGCCAAAAGCCGTAGGGTTGATTTGTCCTGCGCTCGAGCCTCTTGAGATAGTGCCTTTGCCAAAGTCGAGTATGAAGTTTTATTATGATCCTATTTTCGGCGAAAACTTTTTGAAAAACGGCATTGCCGATTTGGTTTCTTTCAAAAGCATTTTGACGGCGGATATGTGTCCGTGCTTCCTCATTTCGGCATGCGGAGATTTTATCCGTCGGCAAACGCTAAACGGATATAAGCTGTTAAACGAGAGGGGCATTGAAGCCAAGCTATTCTACTTTGAGAAAAACGTCTGCAAGCAGCATAAGCTCATTCACGTATTCAACGTGCTTAACTGGGATTGGGAGGAATCTCAGATGGCAAACCGTGCAATGTGCGAGTTTTTTAAAAGTAAAGTAATCTAAATTTAAGAAAAGTAGGTTTAAGTATATAAAATCAGTATTTAAAAAGCCGTTTGTGAAAAAATTGCAGACGGTTTTTCTTTATGCCGTTTACAATTTGTTTACAAATAAATTACTTTTTTAAAATATTACATTATCACTTTTTTAATTTGCGTTTTGTAAACTTTGCAGAAAGAATTTGAATACAAAGGAATAGGTGGAGTATGCAAAAAATCAGATCGTATTTTTCTTATGTGGCGCAGCGCACAAAGTCAAGCAAACCGTTTTTTGCGTTGATACTGCTGTATACGACGTTTTGCTTTGCGTCGTTTGTTTATTTTGCCGTCATAAATAAGGTGAGAGACAGCGTTATGTCATTGCTGTTTATTTTGTTTGTCCCGCTTATATATCTTTTGGAAAAATCTATGAAGATCAAATTTGTGACCGCATTTCTTACAGGCGTTTTGTTTATCGCTGCGGGCAGCATTATGGGTGCTTGCTATGACCTATATACGCTCGTGCCGTTTTTCGATACCATTTTACATACCTTGTCGGGCTTCGTCTTTGCGTGCCTCGGCTTTGGACTTATGCAGCTTATGATAGGAAAGGCGGAAAATAAAAAATCATTTTTAGCCTGTCTGTTTTTCGGCTTTGCATTCAGCCTTGCAATAGGGCTCATCTGGGAATTGTTTGAGTATTTCGGCACTGCGGCGCTCGGTTTGGATATGCAGGAGGATACGCTTGTGCAGGGCTTCCATTCATACTTTCTTTCGGGCACGCACAGCGAGACGTTTAATGTGGACGGCATAGTGCAGACTGTGATTTACTTCGGCAACGGGAAAACCGTTACGCTTGACGGATATCTTGATTTGGGATTGATAGATACCATCGAGGATATGGCGGTGTGCTTTTTCGGCGGCGTTGCCTATATGATTTTGATAGCGATAGATTGGTGTAAAAAAAGGGCGCTGTATAAGCTGTTTATCCCTCAGCCTATCAAAACCGACGTCGTGCCGCCCGAGTGTACCGAAGTTCCCGCTACGGAATTGTGCGAGGCGACGGACAATAACTAAGTCATTTGTTTGACAATTATTTTAACAGTGTTATTATTATAGGCAATGGATATCTACTTTGTAAAAGCAGCGATCAAAAGCGTCATATTCAAGCTGCAAAACCTGCGGGCGCAAAGGCATGCCGTCATATTTGTTGGCGACAGTCTTACCGCACGCTGCGATTTAAATAAGTTTTATCCTAAATACGGCACATTGAACAGGGGAATATCCGGCGACGCTTTGGCAAATCTCGCACGCAGAATGGATTTAAGCGTTTACGACCTGTGTCCGAGAGCTATCGTATTTTTGATGGGAATAAACGATATCGCCTTTAACGGACTCAGCGATGACGACTTGCTCGCCCTATACGATAAGACCTTTGCCGAGTGGCGCAAGAGATATGCTACAATTCCGATTATCGTGCAGTCACTGTATCCCGCTGCCGACGACGAAAGAGCGGAATATAGTTTGCCAAAAGGTATCAACGACAGGATAGTCAAGATAAATGCAAAACTGAAAATGCTTTGCCAAAAATATTGGCTCGAGTTTGCGAATATACATTCCTTATTGCTTAAAGACGGACGGCTCAACAGAGAGCTTTCCTGCGACTGTCTGCACTTAAACGAAAAGGGATATAGAATTGTTTCGGGCGAAATAGGCAGACTGCTCGATGAGTATTTGTCAGACTCCATAGACATTTACAGCAAAGGGGAATATCCGTCCGATGCACTGTCAAATTTTTATGCGCACAGCTTTGTGATGGACGGCAGAAACTATGCAAGTATGGAAGGATTTTTGCAGTCTTTAAAAGTCAAAAATGTGGCTAAAGCAAGTAAGATTTGCGCATTGTGCGGCGCTAAAGCAAAAGCGGCAGGGAAAAGACATTCGCTTTGGAAGCTTACGAAAACCTTGTATTACAACGGAACGTCTATCAAGCGAGACAGCGCAGAATTTGACCGTCTGATTACAAAAGCCTACGACGCACTGTTTGAAAACGAGAAGTTTAAAGCTGCGCTGAAAGGCAGCGAAAATAAATTGCTCGAGCACTCCGTAGGCAAGGACGATAAGCATAAAACAGTGCTTACGAGAAATGAGTTTTTGGCTCAATTATACCGTTTAAGAAACAAATTAGAAAGTTAAAGTATCTATTTGGAGTTATTATGCTATATTCCCCCGAAATCAACAAAGCCTTGAAGCTTGTGTTTGAAGCGCACGCAGGGCAGTTTGACAAAAGCGGATTGCCGTATGTGTTGCACCCGATCGTCGTTGCAAGTCAGATGACGGATATCACAAGTACGGCGGTAGCACTGTTGCACGACGTGATAGAGGATACTAAATATACCGCCGATGATCTGCTTGCGCTCGGTTTCTCAAAAGAAGTCGTAGAGGCAGTTGTGTTGCTCACTCACAGCTCGGACGAGCCTTATATGGACTATATAAACAGAATAAAGCAGAATCCCGTTGCCCGTGCCGTGAAACTCGCTGACCTCAAGCACAACTGCGATACTTCTCGTTTTGACGGCGAAGTTCCGCCCTCCGTCCTCAATAAAATCAAAAATTGCTACGAGCCTGCCCGCAAGCTGCTTGAAGAATATTCGGCTTGATAATTTGTTTGTTTAATGTTATACTTTCAATAAATAAATAGAAACTATAATTACGGCAAATGAAATACGATTATCTTATAGTTGGGGCGGGGCTTACGGGCGCCGTGTTTGCAAGAGAAATGACGGAGGCGGGCAAGACGTGTCTTGTCATTGACAGGCGCAGCCACATTGCGGGCAACATTTACACCGAGAGGCGAGAGGGAATAGACGTGCACAGATACGGTGCGCATATTTTCCATACTAACAGCGACGAGGTGTGGGCATATGTCAATCGGTTTGCGAAGTTTAACGGATTTATAAACAGTCCTATCGCAAATTATAAGGGCGAGCTTTACAATCTGCCGTTCAATATGAATACGTTTGAGCAGATGTGGGGCGTTAAGACTGCCGAAGAGGCGCAGTCTAAGATTGCCGAACAGATAGCCGACCTCGATATAGGCGAGCCGAAAAACCTTGAGGAACAGGCGCTTAAAATGGTGGGGCGTGACATATACGAAAAGCTGGTAAAGGGCTACACCGAGAAGCAGTGGGGGCGTGATTGCAAGGATCTGCCTGCGTTTATCATCAAGAGGCTTCCGCTGAGATTTGTGTATGACAACAACTATTTCAACGCAAAATATCAGGGAATTCCCGTCGAGGGCTACACGCAGATGGTTGCAAATATGCTCGATGGCATTGAGGTGCGGCTTGACACCGACTATTTCGAGTTTATTAACAAAACCGACAATGTGTTCGGCAAGGTGCTGTTCACGGGCAAGATAGACGAGTTTTTCGGATACTGCTTCGGAAAGCTCGAATACAGGACTGTGCGGCTTGAAGAAAAGCTGCTTGACGTTGAAGATTTTCAGGGCAATGCCGTCGTCAATTATACGGACAGGGATACGCCGTATACACGCATAATAGAGCACAAGCATTTTGCGTTTGCCAAAACGCCCAAAACTGTTGTAAGCTATGAGTATCCTGCCGAATGGACAGAGGGCGCAGAGGCTTATTATCCCATAAACGACGACAAAAACAGTGCGCTTTTTGCAAAGTACAGCGAAAAGGCGGGGCAAAACAAAAACGTCATTATGGGCGGACGGCTTGGCGAATATAAATACTATGATATGGACAAGGTGATCGAGCGTGCGCTCGAAATTGCCGAAGAGGAAAAACGTGCTGCTTTATAACATTACTTTTGCAGACGATAAAATTTGCGGTGAAGACGGACTGTACTGCCACGGCGGTGAGCGCCGTGACGGTTGCGTATTTTTAAAAAGTGGCGAAAAAGCGACATTTGACACCTATTTTAATAGCTTTTCACATATCAAATATAAAAAATACACTAAGGTCAAAAATGTGGTTTTAAAGCTCGAGATTGAGGGGCGGGGGACTGCTTTTATGTATCTATACAAGCTAAACGCAACGCCGCAAATGATAGCGAGTACACAGGCGGACGGACCATGCGAGCTACAAATAGACTTATCTACCGTTGAGGACGACGGTTTTTTATACTTCGCTTTCGACGCCGCTGCGGATAGCGTGATAAGAGGCGGAGGCTGGTTTGCAGATGTCGAGATAAATCCCGTGAAAATCGGAGTTGTTATCTGCACCTACAGGCGGGAAGAATATCTTAGAAGAAATATCGCAAATCTTTCGGAATATATGCGGTCGCTGTCGGATAGCTTTTTTGACGTTTTTGTCATTGACAACGGCAGGACTGTCGAGGACGATTTCGGCGAAGGTATCTTTGTAATCCCAAATGACAATACTGGCGGAAGCGGCGGATTTACAAGAGGCATAAAAGAGGTCTTAAAGGGCGACTATACGCATTTTTTGCTGATGGACGACGACATTGTATTCGATGTCAATACGCTACAGAGAATTTATGCTCTGCTTTGTGTTCTGAGCGATGATTATAAGGACGCTTCCGTCGGCGGCGCAATGCTGATTTTGGACAGACCGTATTTGCAGGAAGAAATCGGCGCAATGTGGGACGGTATAGCTATAAAATCTGTAAATAAGCGTTTAGATGCACGGAAACCGCAAACTGTTTATTTAAACGAGACGCTTGGCGAGCCTGATTATAACGCATGGTTTTTGATGTGTATGCCCGTGAGCGCACCCAAAAAATATGGCTATCCTTTACCGTTTTTTGTCAGATGCGACGACGTAGAATACGGATTGCGGGCGGGCGGAAATATCATCACTATGTCGGGTATTTCTGTCTGGCACGAGGGCTTCGATGTAAAGTATTCGGCGGAAATGGAGTATTATTTCAAGAGAAATAAGCTTATCGCATCCGCAAGATATCCCAAAGGCAAGGGCGCTTTTGCAATTTTTAAAAAGCTGATGCTGTCTGTAGGGCAGCAGCTTATGCTGCAAAGATACTTTGCGGTCGACTTGATTTTTAAAGCTTATGACGACTTTTTTAAGGGCGCAGACTATTTTTTAAATCTCGATATGGAAAAAAATCATAAAGAGATAAGAGCTTGCGGACCTAAAATGCTTACAGCTGAACAGATAAAGGATAAATACGGCATTGAGGTGGATTTGGAAAGAATAAACAGCCACAAAAAATGGCGTTTTAAAAACTTTATCACCTTAAACGGATATCTCATCCCCAAATGCTTTTATAAGAAAGGCGTAGGACAAGTGAATATGGTGACGGCTAAGGGACAGGATCTTTATAAGTATAAACGTGTCTTGCATTACAACCCAAAGTTTGACTGCGGCTTTGTGACGGAAATAAAAAAATCAAAGCTTATAGGCAGTTGGTGCAAGCTTTTGAAATATCTGTTTAAAATGTTGTTTGGTTATAGCCGAGTTGCAAAGCAATATCGGCAAATCGAGGTTTGAAAAGCGGCTTTGCAAACAATAGCGCATTTCAATATTTAGCGCATTTCGATATTTTCAGTTTAAGACATAACAGCATTGTTTTAATTTGTATGGGTGCACATAGTTTGCGACATATTACAACAAATTTCGACATAATTCGACAAAATTCTACAAATTTAAATTATGAAATTGAGAGTGATTTGTTTTAGTGCAAAATATGAAAATAAGTAGTGCAAAAGTATTTTATCGTTCAAGCAAAAAGTGCGCAAGTTTTTAGGCATTTGGAATAGCAACAAATAAGCGCATAATATGTGCGAGTGTGATGTTTGTGTAAATCTAATTGTTTAGAATGACTTAATGAGTTTCCAAAACAAGCGCTTTTTTAGGGCAGAATGATGAGCATTTGCCGCAGCGGATACATTTTGAATGATCGATTACAGGCGCATTGAAATTCTGTTGTGACAGTGCGCCGACGGGACAGACTTTTACCGCAGGACAGGGATGATTTTGAGGACAGTTTTCTGTTTTTATGATAAGTGTTTTTTGCATTTTTGACGCTCCAAATCAGCAAAGTTTTTTTTATTATACTATTTTTGCGCAATTAAATCAAGGGCGAAAATTTCAAAAAAATGTGCGGTTTAAAGGCAAGCTATACTTTTGTCAGTTTAAGTCAACAAGTTTTGATAAAGCGCCGCTGCAAAGTGTCTCGAGCACTCATTTTATGACTTAACAGAATTAAGTATTCCTTGAATGAAATTATGCTTGTGGGCTACATATTTTTCTCGGCTGTCGGGGAATTGTGCACATAAATTTATTTTTAGAGTTTCATACTCTTTGGCGATATTTGGGTGCGCATTGAGATAATTGCGAAAGTTTATATAGTTTCGCCACTCTGTACTGTCTGCTTTGACAACGTGAATAAAATGTGTTTGAAGATTGTTTGCTCCGTTGTAGTATCCGCCGCAAGCGTAAAGAAGTTGACGTATGTTTATTCCTGTGAAATCGGTTTTTTTACGCAATATATTATCTGCATCGTCCATTGCATAACGATAATAAAAACCGTGCTTTTCAAGCTGCTGATTGTAGCATATGATATCCGAAAAATCAGCGACTGCAACCGCAATATCGATAATCGGCTTTGCTTTTATGCAATTTATTGCCGTGCTCCCGACATGTGCAATTTCTATTACGATATTTCCTAAAATATCTTTAAGAATTTTTATTGTGCGCTCTGCCTCTTTATTCCACTCCGGATTGTGGACATATAGCGCAACTTTGCCGTGTTCTAAACCTATCATATTTTTATTATAGCATTGAAACTATGAAAGTCAAATATGGCGTGAGCGGGGATCGATTGATGGCGTATACATTTGTAAAACTAAAAAGCCAAAGCAGATTACTTTGGTTTTTTTGGTGGAGCGGTATTATTCTAAAACGAATTTTATTTCTTAAATCGATTGCCCGTATTGCAATAGATAACAGCAAAAATAATCGATAGAAAAACTGTTACGCTTACCATAATCGGCATCCACCAAATATGGAGCAAAATACCGATAGTAATACAATTAAAAAATATGCCTATTGGCAAAAAAATACATCCTAAAAATCTTGTTAACTTTTTTGCGTTAGATTTTTCTTTATCATCTTGCGTCAAAGAATTGTATCCTGCAATCAGTTTTGTCCCGTGACCCGTAAGCATAATTATTGATATGGTAACAATTATTGCACTTATTATGCTAATTATTATAATTGCTATAATGTCTTTCGCTTGCATTATTTCTACCGAACCTTTTTGTATCAGTATATCACAAAAGAACCGTAGTTTCAAGCGTATAGTGTAAATGGGCACTGAGGCGGTGCTTGTATATAACAAGTGTCTTGCTGTTGCTCTTCAATCGAGCACACGCCGTGAAAGGGATAAAACAAACGCAATGAATACTGGGCGATTGCACTATCTCGCTTGGGACTCGCCCCGTTTCATCGTTTGCGATTTTGGTTTATATTTCTCTTTTTATCTGTGCACCTCAAATTGTTTGCTCTCAACTAAACTGCTATCAATGTGATATTTATATGTTTGTTTTAACAATAAATAGGGATTGCGTAGGGCAAAGGTAGGGTTGAAATTTAGTGTATTTAGTGATAAAATTAAATATAGATAGATAAAAGGCGTTTGGGAAAGTCTGAGTTAACGTGTATAATTTTTATACGGGCGTAAATGCTTATAAACAATCGAAGAGGCAGATATGGAAGATAAAATAGCGGAACTTCAAAATTTGATAGATAACAGTCAAAATATTGTTTTCTTTGGCGGGGCAGGGGTCTCTACAGAAAGCGGACTGAAGGATTTCAGAAGCGTGGACGGTTTGTATTCTATGAAATACGATTATCCGCCCGAAGAAATTTTGAGTCGGACATTTTTTTACAATCATACAAAGGAATTTTATAGATTCTATTTTGATAAACTCTTGGTGGACGGCATAGAGCCAAATGCGGCGCATAAAAAACTTGTTGAGTTGGAAAAAGCGGGAAAACTCAAAGCAATCGTTACGCAAAACATCGATGGGCTACACCAACTTGCGGGAAGCAAATGCGTGTACGAGCTTCACGGGACTGTCGCAAAAAATCGCTGTGAGCGCTGCCATACTTTTTATAACGTGGATTATGTCAAATCGTTTAAAGGGGAAATGCCGACTTGCAAATGTGGCGGAATTATCAAGCCCGAAGTGGTGCTATACGAGGAAAGCCTTGATCAAAATACCGTAGACGGAGCGGTGAACGCTATAGCAAACGCAGATTTGTTGATTGTTGCAGGAACATCCTTGACGGTGTATCCCGCAAGCGGCTTGATTGGATTTTTCAGAGGAAAGAATCTTGTCGTAATCAACAGAGACGATAATATAGGTTTTGTGAAGAGCGCATTGTTTATCAAGGACAAGGTGGGCGAGATACTATCTAAAATCGTTGTAAATAATGTTTCAAAATAGTAAATACGCTAAAGTAAAACACATTAGTAGAAGCATCTATTTTGTGAGCGTTATATATTTTTAGGTTGCAGTGAGGTTTTTTATTTGAAAATACAAATCCCACACCGTATAAGGTGTGGGACTGCTATAACTGTGGTAGGGTGGTAGTAACGTAAAACTAATTTTAATAGTCAGTCGTTGCTATCTTCATCGGTAAAATCATCTTCAGTAATAGGAGTGTCTATTGGACTGCTTCTATGTATTTCATCATGGCACCTAGAACATAATACCATAATATTATCAATATTAGTTTTTCCGCCATCACTATATAATTCGATATGATGATATTCTGCATCTTTATAATCTTTAAAACTCTTCCCACATTTTTCACAACATTTATTTGCTTTTGAATATGCCGTTATTTTTTCTTCATCAGAAATTTGTCTATTCATATCCAAAGGTTTTAATTTTAATTCTTCTATCATATACTCTTTCATCGTGTCTTTGCGATTTTCATTCAATCGTTCTGACCAACCACCTCTCGCATTATCATAGAAACGTTGCAATTTAATATCAGAAGTTCGCCAGTCCTCATTATAAACATGAGAATGAAAATTTTCAACAAACTTTCTAATTTTATCTTCCATTCCGTTAAGAGCATAGGTATCCTTTAAGTCGCTTATCACTGAATATACAGTTAAAACCCAAGCATGCTTTGATAAATATTGATAATTTCCTGGCTTCGCAGGAAAGCATTTAAGCAAATAATTTAATACGTTTTGTATTTTTTTATAAATCTTAGAATTTAAATCAATATCATCTTTATATTTATCAAATAATTCATTTAATGGACCTGTACTGCATTCTTTTGAACCATATTTTTCATAAAATATAATACGAGCGACATCTTCAAAGGCATGGTAACGTTGTTTGTTTATTCCAATTGAATAGGCAATAAAATCATGTTTTGCCAATTCGCGCATAACATTAACAATTTTACCAGGTTTGGCATTTAATTTTTCTCCCATTCCCAAAGGTTTACCCCTTTGTAGACGAGAAAATATCATTCGCACTCTTTCATCATCGTAATCTTTCATGATTTTAATTTTTAAATCATAGTTTTGAAATTTTTCTCTATCTTTTAAAGATAAATCTTTAAATTTTTTATTATCCAATGCAAGGTCTGAAAATTCCTTGCTTAAAGAGAATTTATTATTATAAAAATCATAAATACACTGTAATCTTTGTTGTCCGTCAACAATGTAATAAGTATCCTCATTAGTAATATAATTCAAAAAGAAAATGGGGATAGGTTCGCCTCTTATGATGGTATCGATAAGGCACTGTTTATCTTTATGCGACCAAACATCCGCAGGTCGTTGATATGTAATATCAACTTTATACTTGTCCCTACTTAAAATAAAATCACTTATTTTCATAAATTGCTCCTTAAAATTGGTATTATAATTGTTGTATCAAAAAATATATTTAAAAGCAATAGAAAGACTAAAAAATTTTTGGCACTGTGGTGGGTGCCTGATAAAAACAAGGGTCCGTTGCGCTCGCAGAAAAGCATCCGCAGTGAAAGAGATTAAACAAACGCAAGCAATACGGGGCGATTTTGCTAAGCAATATGACTGCGTCATACTTTCGATGTCTATTATATTCAATCTTCAGTTTCGTAATAATATGAATAATCAATGCCTTTCATAAATATTTCTCGGTCGTCTATTTTATCGGTCAAGGCATTTGTAAGCAATTGTTTTATTTTGGCGTCATTGACTACGCTTTGTTTCATAGTGTCGAGATAATCGTATTTGTCAATCAAACTCCAATCTACGCACTTAGACAGGGCTTTTTTCAGCATCAAATCAAGCCATATTCTCATGCTTCTGCCGTTGCCTTCATGGAAAGGGTGGGCAACATTCATCTCTATATATTTGTTTATGATTTCATCTAAAGTGCTTTCGGGCATTGCTTCTACGGCTTTAAGTGTATCTTGCAAATACATAGCTGGTGCAAAAGCAAAGCCGCCTTTTGCGATGTTTACCGTGCGTATTTGCCCTGCAAAATCGTAAAGCCCGCCGAAAATGTATGCATGTATTTGTTGTAAACCTTTTACGGTGCCGACTTCTATTTCCGCTATCAAGCCGTTTTCAAACAGCTCATATGCTTTGTGTTTGCTTTTTTCGTCTACGGTGCTGCCTATTGCTTTAAACCATTTGGAAAACGTATCTTTGTTTTTAACGGGAATCAGGGCGGTGATGAGAGCTACGCCACTGTCGTCGACTACGTCTGTCAGATATGATTTTCCGTCGTCGGCTTTTAATTTCAGTTGTTTGCAAATTGCAATCAACTCGCTGTTTCTACGCTTGAGCGTTGCCCAATAAACACGTGGATTTTTGCTTTTTGTAAGCGCTTCTGCAATGTCCATAGCGCAAAACCACCATTTGGAAGTCTTGTTATCCCAAACAGCCCGTACGGGTGTGTCCTGAAAAAATCTAATGGAAGTTTTAAGCATAGTTCTCTCGCTTATTGTAGCGTTGATGTGAAATATCTACGATGTGATATATCCTCGATATGAAATTGCGCATACGCACAGTGAAATAAAATTCGTCTTAACACGCACAAGTGTATTTCATTGCGTAGCAATTTCACGCAATTTATTGCATTTTGCTCGCCGATAGGCGAATTTCATTGTAAAACGCCAAACGATATTCGTTTGGCGTTTTACATGGTGGAGACGAGGGGATTCGAACCCCTGGCCTATGCATTGCGAACGCATCGCTCTACCAACTGAGCCACGCCCCCGAGTTTTTGTAGCGTTGTTATATTACTACATTTTTGCGCTATAAACAAGCGTTTTTGCAAAGAAAGTTTAAAAGCTTTTTGCAAACTGTAAAAATGACGGGCTGCTCAGTGATTTTGGTGATTTGATTAGTAGCTGCTTGTGTATTGCATAAATTATTGATAATTAAATTGCATATATGGTTGCCAACTATTTTGTTTAGGCAAAACATTGTTAAACAAGTCGTACAGATTATTGCTGACTGATTTGTGTAAAGCATTACTTATCGATTTGTATGAATTTGTTGTTGATTGTTGAGGCATAACGAATATTTTTTGTGTTTACAATAATATATAATATTAAACTGACTTATATCCAAATAATAAGTGAAATATTTGTGAGCTGAAAAATGAAGCATAGCATATATTGACGCTGCAACATAAAAGTTAAACAAAGCATAAACATAAAAGTTAAATAAAGCATACGGCAAACTGAAAACAAAACGTAATATATTATGCAAAAATTGTTGAGCTAAATATACATTGCCATAAGCCAAACGGCAGGCGGGCGATATCATATTGATATATGCGCAGGTTTGCATATGAGAAGTGCAAAAGGTATTGAATTTTGCGCCTAAAATCTGATATAATACATTTGCATATCGGCATATATTGATATGAGGATACCCAAAATGAAAGGCGATGAATATGGAAATACTTATCGCAGAACGGAGGCAGAATGAAGGTTTTATTGTTGAACGGCAGTTGCAGGACAAACGGAAACACCTATCTTGCGTTGACTGAGATTGTCAAGGCGCTTGAGGCGGAGGGGATAGAGACGGAGATATTTCAGATAGGCGCTAAGCCGATGAGAGATTGCATAGGCTGCGGACAGTGCGCAGGCAAGGGCAGGTGCGTTTTTGACGACGACGCTGTTAATGAATTTATAGAAAAGGCAAAGTCTGCCGACGGATTTATTTTCGGCTCGCCCGTATATTATGCGCACGCAGACGGCAGGGTGTTGAGCTTTTTGGACAGGGCATTTTATGCGGGCAAGGCGGCGTTCAGACATAAGCCTGCGGGCGTGGTTGCGGTGGCGAGGCGTGCGGGAACGACTGCCACGCTGGATACTTTAAGCAAATATGCCACGATATCAGAGATGCCGCTCGTATCGTCGTCGTATTGGAATATGGCGTTTGGAAGAAGCGCAGGCGAGGTGGCAAACGATGAGGAGGGCATGCAGACTATGCAAAACCTTGGCAAAAATATGGCGTGGCTGCTTAAATGTATAGATGAAGGAAAAAGGGCGGGGATATGCGCTCCCGAGACCGATACGAGCAAAAAGACCAACTTTATCAGATGAAACAGTGATATAATCGGCGTATTTGAAATATTATATTTTACGGATTTTTGAACGGGACTTAAGCTTTGTCCCGTTTTTTATACCTTATTTAAGCGATATTTGTAATTTTTTGTGGCTTTGGATTTTATGTCGGTTTTGCTGCATAGATTAAATCAGATATGCGAAATTAAAAGGTTTTTTATAGTTATAAATTATTTAATATTAAATAACTATTAAAAAAATTGCCTTTAGGGGTTGATTGTTTATACAAATGTGTTAAAATAGTAATATCTGCAGTTTTTAGGCGTTAAGTCTAAAACGATTTTGGGAGAAATTATGAGTGAAGAAAACATCGCCGTTCAGAACGACGGCACAAAGAAACCCTTCTTGCACAAGCTGTTCGGCTCAACGCCGGGCGACGGCGAGATGCAACCGAAAGAGGGCATAGCTTATTCGCTTTGCGGCTTCGGTCAAAACCTTATCTGCACCGTTATAGGCTCATACCTCACCGTCTTTATGACGGACGCAATAGGCTTTTCGGCGCTTGCGGTTGCATTGCTGATGCTGTTTGCCCGTATATTCGACGCATTGAACGATCCTGTCATGGGCTCGATAGTGGACCGCACCCGCACCAAATGGGGCAAGTGCCGTCCCTATCTCAAGTGGATGGCGTTTCCTATCGCAGCGATGACGGTGCTGTGCTTTCTGCCGTGGTTTCCGAATAACGACGGCGGCTTTGCGGCTTTGTCCATTCTGTACATACTGTGGAGCGTCATTTACACCGTTGCGGACGTGCCCTATTGGGGACTTTCCACCGCAATGTCCAACGACACCTATCGCAGAGGCAATCTGCTTACAATAGCACGTCTTTTCTGCACGGCAGGCGCAGGTATAGTCACTGTTTTTGTGCCTATCATCACGTCAAACGCTACGGCAAATTGGCAGACGACGCTGTCTACGGTGCAAAACCTGTCCACGTCTATTGAGGCGACAAAGACGGATCAGAACGCAGAAGGCATAGACCTCGAGACTGCAAAAGCTACGCTGATACAGATGCTCGGGGACGTAAAGGCGGGGGATAAGGAGCTGAAGAGCTTCAAGGACGAAAAGGACCCGCAGGTTAAAGAGCTCAAGGCGAAGATAGCAACCGTCATCAACAATATCGGCAGCGATGATCCCGCTATAAAGGCGATAAGAGATTATTTGTTTACGCTCAACGTCGAGGGAACGCTTGACGGCAAAGCATACGAGTACAACTTCATCATCGAAAAGGACGGTCAGATTTTGCTGCGTGCCCCCGGTGACGCTATGCTCAACGTGCTCGGAATGGACATCTCTCTTGACAAGGATACGCTTGACGGAATGGTGAACGAAAACAAGGGGCTGATACAGCACAGACTTAAGCTCATCTATTTTATAGTTGCAATAGTCTGCTGCGCTATCGCACTTCCGCTGTTCTTCCTCGGCTTCAAGCATACAAAGGAACGTAATATCTCCGTCGAAGCGCCTCCGTCTCTCAAGCACAATCTGAAGCTGCTGTTTAAAAACAAACCGCTGCTGCTCATAGTGCTGTCGGGCATAGGCGGTGCGGCAAGAATGCTGTTTACGTATACGGGCGGACTGTATTTTGCAAAATACGTCTTGGCGGACGTCTCGATTCTGGGCGGCTTCCTCAAGGGCGAAGGACTTTATACACTGTTTACGCTTGCGATAGTTCCGGGCGGCTTGATAGCCTCGGTGTTGGTGCCCTTCTTCACAAAGAAATTCGGCAAACGAAACACCTATATCGTGTCGCACATCATAGGCGGCGTGGCTATGCTTATCGCATTTATCGTAGGTATTACGACGAGCAAGGGCGACTATACGGGCATTGCGTGTATCGTATGTCTTGTGATAGCCTTGGTCATAGGCGGCATTCCGCAGGGCTTCGGCAACATCCTTACATACGCTATGATAGGCGACACCGTTGAGTATCTCGAGCTTAAGACGGGCGAGCGTGCAGAGGGCATATGCTTTGCTATGCAGACGCTCATCAACAAGATAGGTATGGCAGTCGGTGCTTTCGTCGGCGTGTTGGCATACTATCTTGCGGGCGTTGAGGCAAACAACCCCGATACGCTTACTGCGGCAAACAAGGATACTATGTGGATAATGCTTGTGCTTATTGCGGCTATATCCTTCTTCCTTACGGTCATTCCGCTGTTCTTCTACAAATTCAACGAAAAGCAGCAGCAGGAGGCTAAGGACGAAATCAATCGCAGAAAGCTTGCATTAAACGGCGGCAATGGCGAGCTCGCAGTTGAGGGCGCAGGCGTTGACAGCCTTGCTGCGGCAGAGAGCGGCTTTGCACCTATGGAAATATTCCCCAACGAGGACGGCAACGCAGTGCCTATTGAGGAAAACATAGAGGAAGAAACGGCAAAAGCCGATTCGCAGGACAGCGAGGATAACGAATAAAAGTCAGTCATATGCCGCCGTATAGCAACTTTTTATTGACTGTACGGCGGCGTATTATATAATAGAGATATGAACGTAAAGCAAGGCAAAGGCTTGATTGCGTCCTGCAGGACGCTGCTGAGGCTGTATAACGAGTACGTTACGCAAGCCGTAAGCGAATATACGCTGTCTCCCAACGAGGTGGCGGTTTTGTCGGGCTTACAGACGGTGTCCACTGCAAGCGCTATCGCAAAGGACGCCGACGTATCAAAGGCGCTCGTGTCACGCAGCGTAAAATCACTTAAAGAAAAAGGACTTATCAAAGTCGATATATCCGCAATAGATAAAAGAGAACAGGACCTCAGCCTGACGCAGGACGGGCTTCGTGTCGCACAGACGATAGAGGAAGCAAACGCAAGGTTCATTGCCGATATGATAAGAGGCAACGAGGATAAGGGGCTTGAGATCACCTGTTTGACTTTGGCATTGTTTATCAAAAATCTCAGTTGGGGAGGGCGAGATGAAGGTAACGGATAACAGATTTGAAACAGCCGACAGAATTTGCAGGGATATAAAAAAGCTTTGTAAAACCGTCGGAAGCAGAAACGCCGGCAGCGACGGCGAAAGACAGACCGCAGAGTTTTTTGCGGACAGATTGTCGGCCTCGGCAGATAGCGTGAGCGTCGAAAAATTTAAAGTAAATCCAAACGCATTTTCAAGTTGGATAATTTTGAGCGTCAGCGGCGTTTTGCTTGGCTGCGTGGCGTATTTCTTTTCGTCATTGGTGGCAATACTGCTGTTTGCGGTGGCTATGATCCCGTTTATCGGGCAGTATGTGCTATACAAGCGTATGCTCGATCCTCTTTACGTCGAAAAGACGTCGCAGAACGTTACGGCGATAAAGGGCTGCTCCGGCGAGCCTAAAAAGAGGATATATCTTGTAGCCAACACCGACGCTTGCTTTGAGGATACTTTAAAATACAGATTGGGCGGAGTTATGCTTGTGGGCACACTGACCTGCGACGTAATAGGCGTGCTTTACTTTTTGACTCTTGCGATAGTCAGATGGGTGTTTGTGGGCGGTCTTGGCGCAAGCATTGCAAGCGGACCTATGCTTTATGCGGGGCTTGCGGGACTTGTTTTTGTAATTCCGTTTTTCGCAAGCTATTTTACCGTAAACAACAGAGTGGTCACCGACGGCGCAAACTGCAATCTTACGGGCTGCTTTGTCGCAACCGAGGTGCTTGAAGCCTTTAAGGACGTTGCGTTTGAAAATACTGAGCTTGCTGTTTTGCTTACAGGCAGCGGCGTTGTAGGGCTGAGAGGCGCAAAGGCTTGGTGCGACGTGCACGCTAAGGACGTTGACAAAGACAATACCGTGTTTATTTCGCTGAACGCTTTGAGAGAGCTTGGCAGCCTCGGCGTAAACAGCTCGGATATGAACGGGCTTGTAAAGAGCACCAAAGAGGTGGTGGACCTTGTGCTCGAGAGCGCAAAGGAAATAGACGTAAAGTGCACGAGCCGCCGTATTCCGTTTGACGCAAGCGACAGCGTGCCGTTTATACAGAGCGGACTTAAAAGCGCAGGCATATGCGCCATAGGCCGTACCTTGCCCGATTATTACAAGACGAGATTCGATTCCTACGACAACCTCAGCAGCGAGTGTATTGCGGAGTGCTACGGGCTTTTGCTCGAGGTGGTGAGAAGATATGCCGGCGAGGACATTGAGATAGAGCGCACGCCTCACCCCGACATAGAAGCTTCAGACAAACCGATAGAAATTGCGACGGCAGTGCAGGAAGCCGAGGTTGCGCCTACAGACAGTGTACCTTTGGAATAATAATATAATAATTTAATATGCAATTTGCATGGCGCACGCACCTATGCGTGCGTTTTTTGTAAAAAAATTTAATTGGAAAAATTTTTTTGATATCAATAAGTTGACAAATTGCATATATAAAAGTAAAATGATATCGATAAAAAAATATCGAAAGCAAATTTCGAGAAATAAATAAAAGGAATAATAGGGCTATGGAAAACAATTTTGCAGTTGTCAACAGTGAAGAAACCTTGCACGAGCTGATCGGAAAGGTCAGAGAAGCTCAACGTCAGTTTGCCACCTTTACACAGGAGCAAGTGGACAAGATTTTCTTTGAGGCGTCAATGGCGGCAAATCAGGCGAGAATTCCTCTTGCAAAGATGGCGGTCGAGGAAACCGGCATGGGTATCGTAGAGGATAAGGTCATCAAAAACCACTATGCGGCGGAGTATATCTACAACGCATATCGCAACACAAAAACCTGCGGCGTCATCGAAGAGGACAAGGCTTTCGGCATAAAGAAGATTGCCGAGCCCGTCGGCGTTATCGCAGCGGTCGTGCCCACGACAAACCCGACGTCAACGGCTATATTCAAGGCGCTCATCGCACTCAAAACACGCAACGGAATCATCTTCTCACCGCACCCCCGTGCTAAGGGCTGCACGATAGCGGCTGCAAAAATCGTATATGAGGCGGCGGTCAAGGCAGGTGCGCCCGAGAATATCGTGGCTTGGATAGATCAGCCCACAGTTCCGCTCTCTGCACAGCTTATGAGAGAGGCGGACCTCATTTTGGCAACGGGCGGTCCCGGTATGGTCAAGTCGGCATATTCGAGCGGCAAGCCCGCAGTGGGCGTCGGCGCAGGAAATACGCCCGCTATCGTTGACGATACGGCGGATATCGTGCTTGCGGCTTCGTCCATATTGCACTCTAAGACGTTTGACAACGGAATGATTTGCGCAAGCGAGCAGTCCGTCATTGTGCTTAAGGGCGTATATGACAAGTTTAAGAAAGAGATAAAGGCAAGAGGCGCATATTTCCTCAACGCAGAGGAAACCGAAAAGGTGCGCAAAACCATACTCATCAACGGCGCACTCAATGCAAAGATAGTCGGACAAAAGGCGCATACTATCGCCGAAATGGCGGGCGTCAAGGTTCCCAAAGCGACAAAGGTGCTCATCGGCGAGGTGGAAAGCGTTGAGCTTGACGAGGAATTTGCACACGAAAAGCTCTCGCCCGTGCTTGCTATGTACAAGGCGGAGGACTTTGACGACGCAGTCGCAAAGGCGGAAAAGCTCATTGCGGACGGCGGCTACGGTCATACGTCAAGCCTCTACATAAATCAACTCACGCAAAAGGAAAAGCTCGAGAAGTGGGAAGCGGCTATGAAAACCTGCCGTATGCTCATCAATACGCCGTCGTCACAGGGCGGTATCGGCGACCTTTACAACTTTAAGCTTATGCCTTCGCTCACGCTCGGCTGCGGAAGCTGGGGCGGAAACAGCGTCAGCGAAAACGTCGGCATAAAGCATCTTTTAAACATCAAAACCGTTGCGGAGAGGAGAGAAAATATGTTGTGGTTCAGAGCACCGCAAAAGGTGTACTTCAAAAAAGGCTGCCTGCCCGTTGCACTCAACGAGCTCGGCACAGTATATGGCAAAAAGAAAGCATTTGTTGTGACGGACAGCTTCCTTTACAACAACGGATATACAAAGGCTATCACGGATAAGCTCGACGAGCTTGGAATCACGCACACGACATTCTTTGACGTCGCTCCCGATCCTACGCTTGCTTGCGCAACCGAAGGCGCAGAGGCTATGCGTGCTTTCAAGCCCGACGTTATAATAGCGGTCGGCGGCGGCTCCGCAATGGACGCAGGTAAGATCATGTGGGTGATGTACGAGCACCCCGAAGTAAACTTCCTCGACCTTGCAATGCGCTTTATGGATATCAGAAAGAGAGTTTACACCTTCCCGAAGATGGGCGAAAAGGCGACTTTCATCGCAGTGCCTACCTCGGCAGGTACGGGCAGCGAGGTCACTCCGTTTGCAGTCATTACGGACGAGAAAACGGGCGTCAAGTATCCTCTTGCAGACTATGAGCTTTTGCCCAACATTGCAATAGTCGATTCCGATATGATGATGAACGCACCAAAGGGCTTGACCGCTGCTTCCGGTATCGACGCAGTGACGCACGCACTCGAGGCATACGCTTCGATGATGGCGACGGACTATACGGACGGTCTTGCGCTGCGCTCGCTCAAGATGGTATTCGAGTATCTGCCAAGAGCCTACGACGACGGTCCTAACGATCCTGTCGCAAGAGAGAAGATGGGCAATGCCGCAACTATGGCAGGTATGGCTTTCGCAAACGCATTCCTTGGCGTATGCCACTCTATGGCTCACAAGCTCGGCGCTTTCCATCATCTCCCTCACGGCGTTGCAAACGCTCTGATGATAGACGAGGTGCTGCGCTTCAATGCTGCGGAAGTGCCTACGAAGATGGGTACGTTCCCGCAATACGACCATCCGCACACGCTTGCAAGATACGCCGAAGTTGCAGATTATCTCGGTATCAAGGGCAAGAACGACGAAGAGAAGCTTGAAAACTTCATCAAAGAGCTTGACAAGCTCAAAGCAAAGGTCGGTATCAAGCCCACTATCAAGGACTACGGCATTGACGAAAAGGTGTTCCTCGAGAGCCTCGACGCAATGGTGGAGCAGGCCTTTGACGATCAGTGCACGGGCGCAAATCCGAGATATCCGTTGATGAGCGAAATCAAGCAAATGTACCTCAACGCTTATTACGGCAAATAAACACTTCGTGTTAAGACGTTGCTGAGTGCCACTATCACACACTTCGTGTGATTGACATTGATGTGTACCACTGTCAAACTTCATACGAACACTTCGTGTGGTTGACTTTGGTGTGTACCACTGCCACACACTTCGTGTGATTACATTGCATAGTGCGGTGTAAAAGACTTTTAGTCAAATAATAAAAATCCGCCTGCTTCTTGCAAATCAATGAGGTCGGCATACTGTAGGCGTGTAATAGTACACGCCTACATACATAAAGAGAGGAATTTATGAAAATCACTATTTGTATAGGCAGCTCCTGCCACGTTCACGGCTCACGCCCCGTCGTTGAGCAGATACAGCAGCTTATAGAGCAGCACAGCCTTGCCGATAAGGTGGAGCTTTCAAGCACATTTTGTATGGGCAGATGCAGAGAGGGCGTTTGCGTGACCGTTGACGGCGAATTTCATTCCGTCAAGCCCGACGCCGTAAAAGATTTCTTTGACACTTACGTACTCGGAGCGTTATAATTATGGTATTCATAGACGTATGCGTGGGCAGCTCCTGTCATCTGACGGGTGCGCCCGAAATAGTTGACCTGATACAAAAGGAAGTCGCCAAAAATCACCTTGAGGACGAAGTTGTGCTTTCGGGGTGCTTCTGCCTTGGAAAGTGCAACCGTGTAGGCGTATCCGTCAAGATAGACGACGAGGTGTATACGGGTATCACAAGAGACAATTTCCGTGAGTTTTGGGATAACACGGTGATGAAGGCGATAAAGAATTCGGAGGTATAAAATGTCCGATTGTCTTACTTTAAAAAAATCAAACTGCAAAAACTGCTATAAGTGTATACGCCACTGTCCCGTAAAATCCATACGGTTTTCGGCAAATCAGGCGCATATCATAGGCGACGAATGTATCCTTTGCGGACGCTGCGTGGTCGTCTGTCCGCAAAACGCAAAGGAAATCGCAAGCGAGAGGGAAAAGGCAAAGGTGCTTATACAGTCGGGCGATCCTGTATACGTCAGCCTTGCGCCGTCCTTTATCGCAAACTACGGCGGAGCGGGCATCGAGGCTATGCGTACGGCGATAAAGAAGCTCGGCTTTAAGGACGTCGAGGAAACCGCAATAGGCGCAACCATAGTCAAGCGTGAGTACGACAGGCTGCTTTGCGACGAAAAGAGAAATATTGTC
The DNA here is from genome assembly GCA_910584155.1 of uncultured Christensenella sp. Classification (GTDB taxonomy): domain Bacteria; phylum Bacillota; class Clostridia; order Christensenellales; family CAG-917; genus CAG-475. The sequence goes on from CAJTYG010000009.1 coordinate 77,777, forward strand.
ATTTCGTCCTGCTGTCATTCGGTAAATCTGCTCATTCAAAAGTATTTCCCCGCAGTTTTGCCGTATCTTGCGGACGTGCTGTCGCCTATGCAGGCGCATTGCACCGAGCTCAAGAAGAAAGCCCCGAATGCAAAAACCGTGTTTATAGGACCTTGCGTCTCCAAAAAGGACGAGGCGCAAAAGTATGAGGACATAGTGGACGCTGTGCTCACCTTCGAAGAGCTTACGCAGTGGCTCAGGGATGAGCATATCGAAATAGAAAAGGTCAAGGACAGCGACGAGCAAAGCCGTGCAAGATTTTTCCCGACGACGGGCGGCATACTCAAAACTATGGCGCAAAACGCAGAGGGCTATTCGTATCTCGCAATCGACGGCGTGGAAAACTGCATAAGCGCACTAAAGGATATAGAAAGCGGCAAAATACATAATTGCTTTATAGAGATGTCCGCTTGCGTTGGTAGCTGCATAGGCGGTCCCGCTATGGACGAACGCTCGCTTGTAAAGGACTATATGGCGGTGTCCGAGTATGCGGGCCAAAAGGACTTTGACGTTGCGCAGCCGTCTTCGCAGGATATCCGCAAGGTGTTTAACGCTATCGACAAGCACGTAGTCATGCCCACCGAGACGGAAATCGCAAGCGTGCTCAGACAGATGGGCAAAAACAGACGTGAGGACGAGTTGAACTGCGGCTCCTGCGGCTATAATACCTGCCGTGAAAAAGCTATAGCTATCCTGCAGGGCAAGGCGGAAATTTCGATGTGCCTGCCTTTCTTAAAGGAAAAGGCGGAAAGCTTCTCGGACAGCATAGTCAACAATACGCCAAACGGCATAATCGTGCTCAACGACAAGCTCGAGGTGCAGCAGATAAACCGTGCCGCTATGCAAATCACAAACCTGCGCTCCGAAATGGATATTTTGGGCGAGCAGGTGGTGCGCATACTCAATCCGCAGGTGTTTATGCAGGTGCTGCAGACGGGACGTGCCGTGCACAATCAGCGTGTATACCTCATCGAATACAAGCGTTACGTCGAGCAGACCGTTGTACTTGACGCAGCATCTAAGCTTATCATATGCATTATGAGGGACGTCACTGAGGAAGAAAAGGTACGTGGCGAAAAGGAAGAAATCAACCGCCGTACTGTGGAAACCGCCGATAAGGTCGTGGATAAGCAGATGCGGATTGTGCAGGAAATTGCGTCTCTTCTTGGCGAGACCGCCGCAGAGACCAAAATTGCACTCACTCAGTTGAAGGATTCGATACAAAATGAATGATTTATTTGCCGATATAGGCTATAAAAGCATAAATCACGAGGGTGAGCAGCTCTGCGGCGACCACGTAGAGATAGTCGAGCAGGGCGAAAACTCGTCTGTAATAGTGCTGGCGGACGGCTTGGGTAGCGGCGTTAAGGCAAGCATTCTGTCTACGCTCACGTCAAAAATACTGTCCACTATGCTCGCAGAGGGGCTGTCTATTGAGGACTGCGTGGAAACTATTGCGCAAACTCTGCCTATCTGCTCCGTGCGAGGCGTGGCATACAGCACGTTTACGATAATACACCTCATAGAAAACGAGATAGCAGAGCTTATTCAGTTTGACAATCCGCTTACCATACTCATTCGTGACGGCAGCAATTTTGAGTATCCTATGCGTGAGATGAATATAGGCGGAAAGCGCATATTCAAATCGAATATCAAGCTGAGAGAGGGGGATATCTTCGTCGCAATGAGCGACGGATGTCCGCATGCAGGCTTGGGCACTACATACAACTTCGGGTGGCAGAGAGATCAGATTGTCGACTTTATGGAAACTGTCGCAATGGGCGGCTATACTGCAAAGACGATGTCTACCATACTTGTTGACAAGTGCGACGAGCTGTACGGCGGCAAGCCCGGCGACGACGCTACGGCGTGCGTGGTGAAGATACGAAAACGTGAGCCTATGAATTTGCTGTTCGGACCGCCGTCCAACCGCAACGACAGCAACAATATGATGTCGCTGTTCTTCTCAAAGGCGGGCAAGCATATTGTTTGCGGAGGCACGACGGCTTCTATTGCGGCAAAATATCTCGGCAAACCGCTTAAGGCAAGCCTAAACTTCGAGCAGTCCGACGTGCCGCCTATCGCAACTATAGAGGGCGTCGACCTCGTTACCGAGGGCGTGATAACGATAAACAAGGTGCTTCAGTATGCAAAGGATTACCTTGCCGACAACAAATCGTACGAGCAGTGGAGCTTTAAGCACGACGGTGCGTCGCTCATCTGCAGACTGCTGTTTGAGGAAGCGACCGACATCAATTTTTATGTCGGAAGGGCGGTCAATCCTGCGCATCAAAACCCTGATCTGCCTATCAACTTCAACATAAAGATGAATTTAGTCAAGGAGCTGTCCGAGTGCTTGAAGCAAATGGGCAAGCGTATAAAGGTAAGTTATTTTTAAAGGTGAAATATGAGAAAATTTGATACTAAGGTACAATATCTCAAATACAAGGTGCTGCGTGAGGTCGCAAAAGAGGCGTGGGCGGGAAGACTTCCGCAAACGGCATTCGATATTCCAAAAACCATAGTGCCGGGCAATAAGCCTACGATGCGCTGCTGCGTTTATAAAGAGAGAGCGATACTTGCCGAGCGTGTCAAAATCGCCATGGGCGGCGATCCCCGCAACGAAAACGTCATACAGGTCATTGATATCGCCTGCGACGAGTGCCCGATGGGCGGCTATGAGGTCACAAGCGCCTGCAGAGGCTGTCTTGCCCACCGCTGCGAGGACGTCTGCAAGCGTGGCGCAATATCCTTTGACCACAATCACGTGGCTCATATAGACAAAAGCAAGTGCGTAGAGTGCGGAATGTGCGCAAAGGTTTGTCCGTACAGCGCAATACACAATTATATACGTCCCTGCGAGCGTGCTTGCAAGGTGAAAGCGATAAGCATGGACGAGTCCAAGGCGGCGCATATAGACAACAGCAAGTGTATCGCCTGCGGAGCGTGCGTATATCAGTGTCCGTTTGGCGCAATCACGGATAAGTCGTATATACTTCAGATAATCGACATTTTGAAGGGCAGCCTTGCAAACACGGCGTACAAGACCTATGCGGTGGTCGCACCGTCGATATCCAGTCAGTTTACGTACGCAAAGCTCGGACAGGTGGTGACAGGGCTCAAAAAGCTTGGCTTCTATACGGTGATTGAAGCGGCGCTCGGTGCGGATATGGTGGCGCAGGCGGAGTCAAAGGAGCTTGCGGAAAGAGGCTTCCTCACAAGCTCGTGCTGTCCCGCATTTGTAAATTATATCGAAAAGAATTTCCCCGACCTTGTGCCATATATATCGAGCAATCTTTCGCCTATGGCGACGATATCAAAGTATCTCAAGGAGCACGAGCCGACCTGCAAAATCGTGTTTATAGGTCCTTGCACGGCAAAGAAAATGGAAGTGCAGCGTGAGGAAGTGAAAAAGTACGTCGACGCAACGATGACTTTTGAGGAGCTTCAAGCTCTGTTTGACAGCCGTGACTTCGATTTGACTGCTATGGAAGAAGGCTTCCTTGACAACGCATCGTATTACGGCAGAATATTCGCACGCTGCGGCGGGCTTGCAGACGCAGTCGCAGAGGGATTAAAGGAACAGGGAATGACCGATTTCGAGCTTAAAGCCTGTTCCTGCGACGGCATAGAGGAATGTAGAATGGCTTTGCTCAAAAAGAGCAAAAACGTGCTTGACGCAAACTTTATCGAGGGAATGGCATGCGTGGGCGGCTGTATAGGCGGCGCAGGCTGTCTGACGCACGGCGAAAAGAATAAGGCGGAGGTCGATAAGTACGGCAGAGAAGCATATGAAAAGACCATTTCCGACGCAACGTCCGTGCTCGATTGGAAGCCGTGATTTGTAAAATAGCTGTTTAGATGACCGAAAAATTTTGAGAGAGGAATATCGTGAAAACTTTGCTTGCAGGGAAAACGGCAACGGGAATAGAAACATATACGCTTGAAAACGACAACGGAATGAGGGCGGATATCATAACATACGGGGCGAGAATACAGCGGCTGTTTGTGCCTGATAAGGACGGAAAGCTCATTGACGTTGTGGCGGGCTTTGATGACCCCGAACAGTTCAGAGACGACTACGGCACATATTTTAACGCAATAATAGGGCGTGTCGGCAACAGGATAGAAAAGGGCAGATTCTGCCTCAACGGCAAAGAATATACGCTGTATAAAAACGACGGCAACAATCACTTGCACGGCGGAAAGAGCGGCTTTGACGACAAGCTTTGGACGGTGCAGGAAAGCGAGGACGGAAGCCTTACGCTTACATATCTGTCGGCGGACGGCGAGGAAGGCTATCCCGCTAATTTGCGTGTGCAGGTGACGTACAGCCTTTCAAACGACAATGCTTTGACGATAGCGTATGAGGCGGAAAGCGACGGGGACACGCTGTGTTCGCTTACAAATCACGCATATTTCAACCTTGACGGCGATTTTGAAACCGCACTCGACCACGAGATATTTATAAACGCCGACAGCTTGACCGACGTTGATGATGAGCTTATTCCGCACGGCGAGATACTGCCCGTGCAGGGCACGGCATTTGACTTTTCCACACCCAAAAAGTTGGGTAGGGATATAAACAGTGACGAGAGGCTGCTTAAAATCGCAAGAGGCGGATATGATTTCAACTACATATTGCGTGAGCATACGGCGGACGAAGCTGTAGCGGCGGCATACAGCGCCAAAAGCGGTATAGCAATGAGCGTGTACACTGACAGACCATGTATGCAGTTTTACACAGGCAACTTTTTAAGCGGCTTTACGGGCAAAAAGTGCTATCATTATCAAAGCGCATTTTGTATGGAAACGCAGGGATATCCAAATGCCTGCAATGTGCCGAGCTTCCCGAATATGACGTTGAAAGCGGGCGAAAAATATAGGACAAGCACAAAATATAAGTTTGAAATAAAATAAGATGCAAATTGCATAAATAGCGTTTTAAATATTTATTTTGGCGTATTGAAGTAGCGATAACGCTATAATATCAAAACATTTGCTATGAGTGCAGTAGCAATCAGGACGATAATTATGGATATTTTAGAGCAAAAGTTGAGTGAGCTGCAAAAGCTTGTCGATGACGGAATGACCGCAAAAAATGCGGTGCGTGCGCTTGAGATAATCGGCATAGGCGGCTATGACGAGCAGCTGTTGAAGTCATTTAAACTGTGGAATGACTATATGCCGCACGAATTGCAATACGACGAGCAAAGGCGCAATCTGCAAATTTTGTGGGAGAGCGTGGACAGAGTTCCGCTTGGCGTCAACTGTGCATTTGCAATACCTTTCCGTCAGATACTTGCCAAAAAGCTTTTTAAAAGCTGCGGCGAGGGCTTTGTAGCAAACGAGGGGTGCAGATTTAATTTTGCCAACAATATCGAGATAGGGCAAAACGTATCGTGGAATGCTGGCTGCTATCTCGACGCAAAGGGCGGCATAAAGCTTGGCGATTTCAGTATGCTGACCGAATACGTAAAGATTTTTACGCACTCGCACAGCGAGGGCGACCATATGCAGCGTGAATACAAGCCCGTTGTGGTAGGCGACTATGCAAAGGTGTATACGGGCGCAACCATATTGCCCGGTGTGAAGCTTGACACGGGTGCGATCGTTGCCACAGGCTCGATAGTGACAAAGGATGTGGAAGCGTTTACGCTTGTCGGCGGAATACCCGCAAAGCCTATGCGCAAGCGCAATTTTGACGGCAAAGATTTGAAAGAAATGAATCAATATATGATGAAAGATAGACTGTTTCAGAAGTAATTGCGCCGAATGTTACACCTCGCTTTGCTCGGTACACAAAATCGCATAAATGCGAGTTTTGCTGTAAGCGCAAACGCCTGTCGCAGTATGCGACATAAGGTGCAAAAGCGGGAAGTCAATTCCCACTTTTGCGAAATATATAGTTAGCTTTGTTAGATTAGTGGCAAATTTGTTCCTTGAAATGAATGCAAGATTATAAAAACAGTCCTGCCTACCTACTATGTGGAAAGGGGACTGTTTTTTAATAATACAAAGCTATCAGCTTTTGGCGTGATTTTTAAAGTAGTCTGACATCACTCGTTTTGCCTGTTCCTTCAGCACGCCTTGCGTGACGGACGGGCTGTGAAAGGGTGAGTTTTCAAAGACAATACTGCTGCATTTTGAGCCGCTTTCGTTGAGAATTTGTGCAAGTTCTTCATTGCTTGCGCCGTAGACAAGACGTCCAAGCCTTAGCCACACCATTGCGCCCGAGCACATAAAACAGGGCTCGCAGCTTGAATAGAGCGTATATTCGCTTAAATCTGTTATACCTGTCTGAGTACAGAAATTGCGCAATAAGCCCATTTCCGCATGATAGGTGGGATCGTGCGACGTGTAAATTTGATTTTCGTTTGTGCAGACTATCTCGCCGTCCTTTGTCAGCACTGCGCCAAACGGCTCGTTGCCGTGCTCGACCGCAAGTGCGGACAGCTCGATAGCTTTTGCCATAAACATTTCATCCTGCTGCATATGCGCCTCTTTGATATTTATTCTATATATTTGCCGTAAACAGTATAGCATACAGCGCTTGAATTGCGAAGCGCAATATGATAAAATAAATCTAAAAAGAGGTAAATATGGCAACTACGATTGAATTCAGAGATAACTTTTTGCAGGGACTTAACGGCTTTGAAGTGGCGGTCAGGGCAATGATGGGCGAGTACGTCGTATATTGCGGTGGCAAGGTCGTCGGCGGACTTTATGACAATAGGCTGCTTGTTAAACCTACCGAAGCCGCTAAAAGACTGCTGCCAAATGCTAAAGAGATAATCCCGTATGCAGGCTCTAAAGCGTTGTTGTTTGTAGAGGATTTGACTGATAAAAATTTTGTAGGGCAGTTGCTTGTTGAGAGCGCAAAGGAATTGCCGCTTCCAAAGAAAAGGAAGAAATAAGCAATCTGAACGGCTTTTATAAATTTTGTAATTGGAATAACTTTAAGGAAATAATAAAGGCATTGCAATTTGCAATGCCTTTATTATTTCAAATAATTACAATCAGATTTTTAAGATATTGACGCACTTATGAGCTTATATTGCATTTCATAGCGTTCGCCCTCAAATGTAAACGGCTCTATGATTTTGACAAGCACGTGCTTGAGCCCCCAACCGTCGCATTTTATGTCGTCAACGGCATAGTACAGAGTTTGCGACAGCCCTGCGACCTGCGTTGAGCGTGAGATGGAAATGACATAACAGTCTAAGCCTTCCTCTTTTATGCTTTCATCATTTTCGACATACAGCACGTCCTTGACCTTTGCCGTGGAATTGCCGCTTGCAGTGAGGTTTGCGTTGGTTACACCCTGTGCGTTGACTATCGGGGTAGTGAAGGCAAGCGACAAGCCCGACGAGAACGTAGTCACCGAGCGCAGCACCTGCTGAAATTGATTGTTGTCAAATACCGTGCCCGAGACCTTGTCGGAATCGGAAATAATACCGCTCTCGGACGTGGTATAGTCGCAGCTGAATTTGCCGTCGGCATATTCGCCCTGCATATCGAATTTATCCTTGCCGTCAACCTTTACGTTGCGGAAGGAATAGGCGGGCGTCATATATGACATGCCGCTTATCAGATTGTAGTAGCAGCCCATTTCATATACGGTGTTGTCAAAGACGAGCTTGCCCGTAATACAAATACCTCTGCTTACGTTTGTAAGCTCACGTGAGCCGAACTGCACCTTTGAGCCCTTGTCGTATGCTTTGAGCTTTACGGTATACACTCCCGTCGTATCATCCTTTGTGTTGACGGCTTGATATACAAACGTCTCCTGATTGTGGTCGCTTAAGATGTTGGCAAGCTGTCCTTGAGGCGTTGCATTGTTGCAGGCGACAAGCCCTACGCCGAGCACTGCTACCATAGCTATGACGAATAATGACAATATAATCTTTTTCATAATGAAATTATTATAACATAAAAATAAATAACCGCAATAAAAACAGCGGCATTTTTGAAAACTGAATTTTTAAAGAGCAAAAAACGTGCGATTTCGGCAGTGTTATTTTGTATTTTATGTATTATGAATTGATTTAATTTTATAAATTTAATTTATTAAATTTATAAAATTGTTATTTTTTTGTGACAGTAAGGCTTGCAGGTGTTATACTCTTTTTATGAAAATTATCATATCAAATTCCTCCCGTGGGGCTTATCACGGTGTAATGAACGAGCTTAAAGGGCGGCTAAACGAAAGCAATATCGTTATTGCGCCCGACCGCTTTACTGCGTCTGTAGAAAGGGGCATAATTTCCACGCTTAAGCTTCAAAGCTCTTTCGGCATAGACGTTATGTCTTTTACGAGGCTTGCAAACAGGCTTGTGGGCAAGGATATAAAAAAATGTCTTACGCCCGAAGGCTCGGTAATGCTGATAGGCAAGGTCATAGCCGACTGCTGCGCCGATTTTGAGTATTACGGCAAGGTAGCAATGACGGAGGGCTTTGCAAGCGAGCTTTATGCGGCGCTCACCGCAATACGCAACAGCGGGATATCAACAGAGATGCTTAGGGCACAGGCGGACGGAATGTCGCCTGCGCTGAGAGCTAAAACGCACGATATCGTGCTCATTTATGAGGGATATTTAAAGGCGCTCGAGGGCAGACACAGCGATTCGTCCACACGCCTTTATGCGCTTGCGCAGTTTATCGCTCAAAATCCCGACAGCGTAGCTTCAACAAATTTTTACTGCACGGATATTTATGAATTTTCCGCTCCCGAGCTTGAAATAATCGCAGGGCTTGCAAAAAACGCACTGTCCCTTACGTTGGGGCTTGTAAGCGGCTATGACAATGCAAACAGACGTATCTATCCCGACAGAGTGATAGCAAAGCTCAGGTCCGTTTGCGGCGGCAGGGTGAACGTAGTGGACTGCAAAGAAACGCTGCCTGCACCGATAGAGGCGATTTCAACACAGCTGTTTTCCTACGGCGCCGCCGAGGCGGTGGCACAAAACAGCGGCAAGGTCTCTCTGCGCTGCGCAAAGGACAGACACGACGAGGTGTTGGCGCTTGCCGTCGACGTGGTGGACAAAGTGCGGAAGGGCGGCAGATATAAGGACGTCGAGGTGTACGTCAGCGATATTGCCGATTACGAGGCGGAAATTAAGGCGATATTTGCAAGATACAAAATTCCGTTTTTCATAGACAAGCGTGAGCTGCTTGCAGATCAGACAAAGGTGAGATATATCCTCGACGCCATAGCCTGCGTACGGTCGGGCTTTAGGCGCAGGGAAGTGTTGGACTTTGTAAAAAATCCACTGTTTGCATATGAGGTCTCCGGCGGCGAGGACGACGTATTTTTGTTTGAAAACTACGTGCTGAAATACAACATAGACTACACGAGATTTTTTGACGAATTTGTGCTTAAGGAAAGCGGCAAATTTTGCAACAGACATTTTAACACTCAAAATTCAAGCGATAAAGCTGCGTTTTGTGAGGAAAACACAGTGCCCGAGCTTGTGAGACAGGCGCTGATGAAAATGCTTGCGCCTTATCTTGCGATAAAGCGTGACGGCGACAGTATAAAAAGCTTTGTGAGGGCTTCGCAGCAGTTTATAGAGAGCGCAGACGGGGCGTGGCGCAAGCACGTTGACAGGCTCACCGAGCTTAGTGCCTATTATCTTAAGTGTGCCGAGCAGGTGGACAGCAAGATAAGCTCAGTGTTTGAAGAAATAGACGAGGTGCTCGATTTCGACACGGACATCGCAAGGTTTGAGGGAATATTCAAATCGATGCTGAAAACACTTAAGATTGCGCTTGTGCCTACGTATCTCGATTGCGTGTTCGTCGGCGATGCGGACAGCAGATTTATGGGTGCAGGCGACATTTACGTGCTGGGCGCAACAAACGATAAGCTGCCCCGTGCGGGCGGAGGCGGTACGGTGGTTTCCGCAAAGGACGAGGAATATTTTGAAAAGCTCGGACTTAGCATCACCCCCAACGAGGCGCAGAAGCTTATGACAGAAAAATATGCGCTTTGCGATTTGATGAAAAAGCCGCACGGCAGACTGATAATAAGCTATCCCGAGACGGGCAACGGAGGCGCATTGCGACCGTCCACTGTCATTGCGGAATTAAAGGGAATGTTGTGCGAGGGGACAAATCATTTAAGCATAGAGCGGATAAGCTTTGAAAATCTGTCCAAACACGGCGGCGTGAAGCCCGAGGTTCTGACCTCGCTTTTTGCGACGGAAAAGAGCTGTTATTTCGAGGTGATGAAAAACGCTATATCAAAGCGTGCTCCGCTTGAGGACGGCGCAATATACGGCTCGGCTTACGAGTGTATGTCAGAGGACGACAGACAAAGGACGGACGGCATATTTGACGTCCCGTCACGCATAGCTCTGCCCAAGTCCGCATATTTTGCGGGCAGCACAAGCGTGAGCAGGCTGGAAACCTTTTTCAGCTGTCCGTACTCGCATTACTTCAACTATATCCTGTCGCTCAAAAAGAGAAAGGACGGCAACGCCGAGGGTACGGAAAACGGCACCGTTCTGCACTATATTCTTGAAAAGTTTTTTGTGGACGTGCGGGACGGCGTGATAAAGGATAAGGCGGATATAAGGGACAGAGCTTATAAATATTTCGATATGGCGATAAAGGAAAACGGCTTTGAAATACTGCTTGAAAAGTCGGATACGGGCAGAACTCTGCGGCGTGTAAAAGAGGAGGGCGTGCGTGTATGCGAGGGGCTTTTTGACGTATATCTGCGCTCGTCCTTTAAGCCTGCCATGCTCGAAGCAAAAATAGGCGAGGGCGATATTTTGCCTATGTCGCTCACCGTGGGCGATAAGACCGTTCGCTTGAAGGGCACTATAGACAGGGTGGATATTTTGGACGGCGATTTTGTAATCATTGACTACAAGACCTACAAGAGTGCAGACCTGAAGCTGGACGAGCTTTATTACGGCGAAAAGATACAGCTTTATATCTATATGCGTGCCGTCGAACAGAGCCTTGGCAAAAATCCCGTCGGGGTGTTTTATCTGCCCATATACGCAGGCTTTACGGACGAGAACACAAGCAGATATAAGTTTAAGGGGCAGGTGAGCGACAGCAGAGAGGTCATGACAAAAATCGATAGCCTTGCCGCCGAAGAACCGCAAAAATCTGTTTTGCCGTATAAGGCAAGCGCTAAGGGTGAGCTTAACGGCGAAGTGCACCTTGACAAAAAGCGTTTCGATATGCTCGGCGACTATGCCGTCAGCCTTGCGACACGTGGCGCAGAACAGATAGCAAACGGATATATAAAGCCGTCGCCCATAAAGGACGCCTGCAAGAAATGCAGATTTCAAGAGATATGCGCCTACCGTGACAGGTATGAGCGCAAGCCCGCAAAGACGGCGCTTCAGTCCTTTGATATGACAGACGGAACGCAGGGGGATGATAGGAATGAATAAGGCTATGACAGGGATAAAAACGCTTGACGATACCCGTCTTGATATTTTCAAAAAGGACGGAAAGCTTGCGCTTACGGAGGAACAGGGACGTGCCGTCCTTGCAGAGGGCAGGATAATCGTTTCGGCGGCGGCGGGAAGCGGCAAAACCTCTACGATGGTCAAGCGCATTCTGCGCATGATAGCCGACGGAGTTGCGCTTAAGGATATGCTAATTTTGGTGTACAACACTGCGGCTGCCGACGAGCTGAAGGAGAGGCTGCACGAGGGGCTGTTTGAGCTTGCGTGCACGGCGGACGGCGAGCTTAAAGATAGGCTGCGCAGAGAAATAGACGAGCTTCCGTTTTGCCATATAAGCACGATACACGCATTTTGCAGCACGCTGATACGTGAAAATTTTGACAAGCTGGGGCTTTCGCCCACGTTTGAGGTGCTTGACGAAACGGCGCACGCAGTATACAAAAACAGGGCGCTCGACGACATATTCGAGGCGTATTCGCAGCGTGACGACGCAGTGTTTGACAACATTGCGGAAATATTTTCAAAGGCAAGACGTGAGGACAATTTAAGGACAAATATCATCAAATTGCACGGCATTATAGAAATTCAGCCCGACAGAGAAAGCTTTTTGCAAAGCGTGAGAGAGTGCTTTGAAAGCTTTGAGGACAGCGCTTTTATGAAACGCCTTGAGGAATTTTACAAGAGCTTTTTTGAAAGCGCCCTGTGTAAGCTCAGCGAGAATTTGCCGCTCATAGACTCTACAAGCGTGGAAAAGTACAAAGAGGGCTTGCGCATTGAAATTGCGCTTTGCGAGCAAATGCTTTCGGCGCACAGCTTCAAGGAGATGTGCGTGCTCGCCGACGCCGTGGAAAGACCTGCGCTCGGCACCCGCTCACGCAAGCTCACCGAGGATGAAAAGCGCATTTCAAACGTAACAAAGGCGTATATTGACGAGATAGGCAAGGTGCAGAAGGAGCTTGCGGGATATCTTGCGGAGTTTGATAGATTTGAGGCTGCACACAGTCAAAACAGGGTTTATATTGACAAAATAATTGCTTTAACGCTTGATTTTGATAAAAGACTGAACGAATTGAAGCTCGCCGATAACGTGCTTTCATTTGAGGATCTGCAAAGATTTGCCGCTGAATTGTTGGAAGAGGATCCGTCGCTCGGCAAAAACTATGCGGCGGTCTTTGTGGACGAGTATCAGGATGTAAACCCTACGCAGGAAAACATCATAGAGAGGCTCATTGTAGGCGACGGCTGCTTTATGGTGGGTGACGTCAAGCAAAGCATATACGGCTTCCGTCTTGCAGACCCGTCAATATTTATCGCCCGTAAGGAAAGATACGCAAACGGCGACGGCGTGGCAATAGATTTCAACAGAAATTTCAGAAGCGCACGGGCGATACTGTCGTTTGTCAATGCGGTTTTCGACGTAGTTATGACAAAGGGCAGTGCGCAGGTCGATTATAAAAACGAGGGCGCATTTGAGCTTGACGGTACGCCTGAAGAGGGCTACGTGCAGGTGCATCTGTTTGTGGATAAAAAAGCGGACGCCAAAACTGCGTGCGGACTTTATGACATAACTTGCCACGAGCAGGAAGATGAGGACGTCAAAGCGTCGGAATATGAGGGCAGATTTATCGCAAAGGAAATAAAGTCGCTTGTCGGTCACGCTCTTGTGGACGGCAGAGAAATGCGCTTCGGCGACGTGGCGATACTCTTCCGCAGCCGCACAAGAGGCGCACGCCTGATAATCGAGCAGCTAAAGGCGGCGGGCATTCCCGTTGAAGAGGGGGCGTTTACAAAATCTGCGTCACGTCCCGAAAGAGAGCTTGTCTGTATGCTGCGTGTGCTTGACAATCCCCGTCAGGACGTTCCGCTTGCAGGATATCTGCTGTCATTTTTCGGCGGCTATAAAGAGGAAGAGCTCGCAGAGGTCGCAATGGAAGAGGGCGACTGCTTTTACGACAGGCTTTTATCCTATTGTAAAAAGGACGGTCCGCTTGCCGCAAGGTTGAGGCAGACATTGAAAACGCTTGACAATTACAGAGTGAAGGCAAGCTTCAAGAGCGTGGCGGAGCTTATGAACGGAATTGTGTCCGATTTTTGTTATGACGCCTATCTTATGAAGGCGGGCGAGGCGGACGTATACGGGCTTAAGGGCTTTATCGCAGGCGTAGCCGCACAGGACGGAAAGTCGCTCGGCAGATTTTTGGACGAATACTGCGAGACAGGCGACGCAAAGGGTTGCTCGGGCGGCGGAGACAGGGTGCATATATCCACGTTTCACGGCTACAAGGGGCTTGAAATTCCCGTTGCGTTCGTAGCTGACTGCGCTTGCGGCTTCAACATCGATCCCGTTGCGGATATGGTCGCACTCAACAACGGATATATAGGGCTAAGGTACTTCGATTTTGAAAACAAGCATAAGTTTAACACGCTTTCCAAATTGGCAGTGTCAAAGCTTGCAAAGCGACAGCAGATAAGAGAGGAAATGCGCCTGTTTTACGTTGCACTCACACGTGCAAAGCAGCTTATGTACGTTACGGCGTCGGTAAACAAAAAGCAGTCCGAGGAATTCGGTGAGATCCCCAAAATAGGGCTTGCGGGCTGCGACCTCGATTTTATATCCTCCGCAATCTGCGCAGGCGAGGTTAAGACGTTCAGACAACTGCACACCCCCGAGGAATTTGCGGACGGGCAAGCAAACGATACGCACCTTATTCTGCCCGAAAACGCCGAGCTTACGTCTAAAATACTCGAGGCAAGACGGGCGGTCTATCCATACGAGGAAGCGACTCACATTGCAATGAAATACAGCGTTTCCGCACTCGACGGCGACGATACGGCGGTGAGAGTTTATGAGGACGGCGCAAACGTCGGCACAACCTATCATAAGGTGATGCAGTATATCGATTTTAGCGCAAACGGCGTTGACGGAGTGCGTGCGGAGCTTGCCAGAATGAGAGATGAAAACATACTGACAGACGACGAAGCCGATCTGATAGACTCGTCTATAATCGCAAGATGTCTTGACAGCGAGATAATGCAAATCGCAAGAGAGGCGGAGCGTATGGGCGGCTGCGCAAGAGAAAAGTCGTTTATGATGTACAAGCCTGCAAACACGCTCGGCGACAGCTTTACTACGGACGATAAGGTGCTGGTGCAGGGTATAATCGACCTCTTTATAAACTCCGACAAAAAGATTTTGGTGGATTTCAAATACTCACGCTTAGGTGACGATAGGCTAAAGGAAAAGTATAAAAAGCAGCTTTATCTGTACAAAACTGCCATTGAAAGTGCGCTTTTGTGTAAAATCGATAGAATTATCATTTATTCGTTCATCTCTGGCTCGTGTATTGATTTGGATATTGACTGATGTGTGTTAATGCGGCGCCTAAACTTGCGTGGGCGCCGCTTTTTTTTTGAGGAAGCTACACATACTAATCGAAGCCGAAATCACAGCAAGCTGCGTTTTTTGTCGATAAAACGCATAAAATGAACGTTACAGCTTGCGTTTTGGCGCATATCGATTATGAAATATTAAAAGTTATATAAAAGAATTTATTAAATCTTATTGCTTTTTTTGTGCGTATTCGATATAATCAAATATATATTTGTATCCATAAGGGAGGTCTAACTTGGTTTTTTTGTCGGCAACGAATTTCTTTTCTGAGGCGTTCACGTGGTTTGCAAACCTATCTTCAAAGCTGCCTCAAATTGATTTTAAGACGTACTTTATCGTCGTCGTTGCTCTGCTGATAGGCGTGGGAGTGATAATCGGTCTGACATTTTTAGGTTGCTACCGTTTCAAGCTGACGTTTGCCTGCAAAAAAATCATAAGATATCTCAAGGGCGTGGAATTTATCGACGACGACAACTTCGGTGATTTCACGGCGCAGTGCTTTTCGGTGAAAGCTCCGTCGGCTCTGCGTGACTGTTGGGTGCAATATCTCGGCGTGAGATTTGGATATCCAAGCGACATAGTGTCCGAGGAAAACGTTTATGATAGTCAAGTCAAGCGTGTAAGAGAAATAAGGGCTAACGTCTACGTTGCGATAGCGCTCATTATGCTTGCAATCTTTTCGTTTTGGGGCTACGGCACTCTTGACGGAAAGGATATGGGCGTGATATTCCTTGCAGGACTGCTGCTCATAGGCGCAGTGTATTTGGTGCTTGTCATTCTCAACCGACTGATGAGCAAGAGGTGTTTGGAAACGTTCAGCACTATGCAGGAGGACCTTGACGCAAAGGTAAACCTGCAGGTGGAAAAGAGCTTTGCTACGGATTCCTCTCCGCTTGCGGACCTTGCTGCGATCATTGACGAAATAGTCGCAAGAAACACCGCAAAGGAAATCGGCTTTGGATTTGCCGACGGCATCACTCCTATCGAGCAGCTTATAGCGTCGGCTCCCGAGGAAGTGCAGTCAAAGGCAGACGAAGAGAATGAGATTGAGTTGGACTATATCAATATGCCTGCCGAGAGCGAAGACGACGAAGCGGATAGGGATAGCGACGTCAAAGACGAGGATACCGACGAAAAGGACATCGATGAAGATGATGCCGACGAAGTTGAAGATGACCTCGCCGAAGATATTAACGAAGAGGATGAAATCATCGAAGATGACGTTGATGAAGCCGCCGACGAAGAAGATAGTGAAGGTGTCTCCGAAGAAGTGGAAGCTGTCGAAGATGACGGCACTGAAGATATAGACGAAACCGACGATGAAGAAGTAATCGAAGATGACGATACTGTCGACGATGAAGATGTTACTGAAGAAGTGGAAGCTGTCGACGATGATGTCACCGAAGATATAGGGGAAGCCGACGATGAAGATGTCACCGAAGAAGTGGAAGCTGTCGACGATGACGTCACCGAGGATATAGACGAAGCCGATGATGAAGAAGTAATCGAAGATAACGATACTGTCGAAGATGACGTCACCGAAGATATAGAGAATGTCGACGATGAAGATGTCGCCGAAGAAGTGGAAGCTGTTGAAAATGACGTCACCGAGAATATAGATGATACTGACAATGAAGAAGCAGTAGAAGAAATAGACGATACCTTTGAGGAAGATATCGAGGAAAATACTGACGGTGCGGACGATATAGTGCAAGCCGACGGGGAAGAGAGCGTATCCGAAACGTCAAACGACGAGGAAAGCGGTGCAGAAGACGTTTTGCCTCAAGAGGATATAGGCGCAACGCAGGACGATACGGAGGACGACGAGGGTTTTGATACGCCCGTCGAAGGTGGCGATCCGACGGGGGACGGCGACGCCAATACGAATGACGAAGAGGCGGAGGACGCTGCGCCCGAGGTGCGCTACGTCGTGGACGGAGCCTCCGAGGATGAGGAAGTCGTAAAGCCCGCAAAGCTTGTCAAGCTGCCAAACCTTGTGGACTATATGCTATCGCAAAATCTGTCACGCAAGGTAAAAATGCAAATGGCTATGATGTTGCTTTCGTCCTATAAAAAGTTTGAGAGCAGCGCCGAAGACAAGGCAATAATACTAAACTGTATGAAAAAATTGATGTTTGACTTACAAACAAAAAGGTAAGCGGCATACGATTTATATAGAGCAAAAATAAAACGAACAGAGGGCAAGGTTATGTTTGGGAAAAAAGCAAAGAAGCAAGCTGAATTGGAAGCGCTTGAAAAGAGAAGACAGGCTATAGCTGCAAGACAGGCAGAAATTGCGGCACAACAGCGGCAGCGTGACGAGGACAACAAGGTTTACTATGAAAGCGAAATCATTGCCGATGGCGACGATGACGTAATGGAAATCGAGCTTGTACCTGACACCGACGATAAAGCGGCTCAAAACAACGGTGATACAGAATTCGCCGACGTTTTGCCTGTCGAAACGGAAACAGACGACGACGTGCAGGAGCTTACGCTTGAGGAAACAGAGGAAGAGACTGTAAACGAAATCGAAGAGGTCGAGGAACCCCTTGTCGAAGAAGAACCCGATGAAGAAGAGGAAGAGCCCATTGAGGATAGTGAGCCCGAAGAGGAAGAAAACACTGACGAGCCCGAGGTGCGCTACGTTATGGACGGACCTACAGAGGACGACGAAATCGTCAAGCCTGCAAAGCTTGTCAAACTGCCAAACCTCATCGACTATATGCTTTCGCTCAAGATGTCAAAGCGTATGAAGATGAACGTAGCAACACTTTTGCTCGGCGCATATGCCAAATTCAAGGATATTCCCGCCGAAAAGGAAATACTCATAGGCTGTATGAAAAAGCTTATGCTTTCACTGATGAACGAGCACTGACAGCACTCGCACATAAGTAAACATAAAAACGCACTTTAAGTGCGTTAGATTGCCTGATTTAACTTAAAAAGCTCCGCAAAATTGCGGAGCTTTTTGTGCAAAAACCGCATTTAAAAAGGCTGTTTGAGCAGCCTTTTGCTTTGAATAATTTAAACCTTGTTTTAATGTGTTATTTACAATATTTAGCCTTACTTTAACATCTTCTTTTTTGCAAGCAGCACAAGCATAATTATCGCAATGACGACGTTTATGCCTATAACAACCCAAAATCCCCATTGCTTGCCTTCAAATGGAACGCCTGTGTTCATTCCCCAAAAGGCGGCGATCATACTCGGCACGGATATGATAAGGGTGATAGAGGCAAGTATCTTCATAACTACGTTAAGGTTGTTTGAGATGATAGAGGCATATGCGTCCATCGTGCCGCTTAAAATCTCTCTATATATGTTTGACATCTCGATGGCCTGTCTGTTTTCTATGAGCACGTCGTCCCACAGGTCCTCGTCTTCCTCATAAAATTTGACGAGCCTCGGCACTCTGTCAAGCACGGCGGTGTTTGCACGCAGAGAAGTGGAAAAGTAAACAAGGGCTTTTTCAAGCGAAAGCATTTCGATAAGCTCCTCGTTTCTCATTGATTTTTCAAGCTCTGCCTGCACACGCTGGCTGGCTCTGTCAATCTGCTTGAGGTATTGCAAATATTTTTTTGATATCGCATACTGAAGCTGCAAAAAGAAGCGTGTGCGCTTGTGGATATTGAAATCTCTTATAAACCTGCCCGACAGAAGGTCGTAGATGATAGAGGTTTCGTTTAAGCAGACCGTGACGATGGTTTTGTCGGTGAATATGCAGCCGAAAGGCAGGGTGGCGTAGGTGTATTTGTCGTCGTCTTCCTCGGTTATAGGAATGTCGGTGACGGACATCAGCACGCCGTCTTCCTTTTCGATATGCGCACGCTCTTCGGAGTCAAGTGCGGCTTTTAAATATTCCTCGGGAATTGCGGTTGCAAGCGAAACAAACTCCAGCTCCTTATCGGTGGGGTTGGACATATGGATCCATTGATCGGAAAAATCGTAGCCGTCGACAATAAGCTCTTTGTCCACTTCGACAACGGATTTGTTGATTTTTTTGTAAACCTGAAACATTTTTAGGTCCTCCTTATCGGCATAGCAATACACGCCACGCCGCAGAGACCTTAAAGCGTGTGCGTGATTATTGGAGTGGTTGACTACTTCGAGGGTCAGCGTCCATAATTTTTGCACCTCATAAAACAAATGATACTATCAGTCTATCAAAAAAAAACGCTCAAGGCAACAATTTTGCAAACAAAAAATCACGATATTCATTGCAAAAAACCGCCGAGCTTTGTCCTATGTGCGCACCGTCTACAATTTTTGGATAAAAATGTAAATTCTCTTGCAAAAGCAACGGCATTTTGTTATTATTATTTCATTAAAAGAAATCTTTTAGGAGGACTTCTAAATGCAGAAGAAATTTGTTTATCTGTTCACCGAAGGCAATGCAAATATGCGTGAGCTGCTCGGTGGCAAGGGCGCAAACCTCGCCGAAATGACCAACATCGGTCTTCCTGTTCCGCAGGGCTTTACGATCTCGACGGAGGCTTGTACTCAGTATTACGAGGACGGCAGACAAATCAACGATTCCATTCGCAACGAAATAATGGAAAACATCGCTAAGCTTGAGGCTATTGCCGGCAAGAAATTCGGCGACAAGGAAAATCCGCTTCTCGTATCCGTGCGTTCAGGCGCAAGAGCTTCGATGCCCGGTATGATGGACACCATACTCAACCTCGGTTTAAACGACGAGGTCGTCGACGTGCTCGCAAAGAAGTCAAACAACCCAAGATGGGCTTGGGACTGCTATCGCCGTTTTATACAGATGTTCTCGGACGTCGTTATGGAAGTCGGCAAGAAGTATTTTGAAAAGCTCATCGACGAGATGAAAAAGAAAAAGGGCGTTCAGTTTGACGTCGAGCTGACCGCAGAGGATCTTAAGGAGCTTGCAAATCAGTTTAAGGCGGAATATAAAAATCAGCTTGGCAAGGATTTCCCGTCAGACCCGAAGGAGCAGTTGTTTGAGGCAGTCAAGGCTGTTTTCCGTAGCTGGGACAACCCTCGTGCAAACATCTACCGTATGGACCACGATATCCCCTATAGCTGGGGCACTGCAGTCAACGTACAGATGATGGCTTTCGGCAACATGGGCGACGATTGCGGCACAGGCGTTGCGTTTACGAGAAACCCCGCAACGGGCGAGCCCGGTCTTATGGGCGAGTTCCTTATGAACGCACAGGGCGAGGACGTCGTTGCAGGCGTGCGTACGCCTATGCCTATCTCTCATATGGCGGAAGTGCTGCCTGAGGTTTACGAGCAATTCCTCGGCGTTTGCAAAACTCTTGAAAACCACTACAGAGATATGCAGGATATGGAGTTTACCATCGAGCAGGGCAAGCTGTATATGCTTCAGACAAGAAACGGAAAGCGTACCGCAGCGGCGGCTATCCGTATCGCTTGCGACCTCATCGACGAGGGTATGATAACCGAGCAGGAAGCTTTGCTTCAGATAGACGCAAAGACGCTCGATATGCTTCTGCACCCCACTTTCGACGCAGCCGCACTCAAAAAGGCGGATAAGGAAAATGTCGTCGGCAAGGGCATTGCCGCATCCCCCGGCGCAGCCGCAGGCACGGTAGTGTTCACTCCCGAGGACGCAGTTGAGCTTGGCAAAGCGGGCAAGAAGGTCATTCTTGTAAGACTTGAAACTTCACCCGAGGATATCGAGGGCATGAAGTATGCACAGGGTATCCTTACAGTCAGAGGCGGTCAGACCTCGCACGCAGCCGTTGTTGCAAGAGGTATGGGCACCTGCTGCGTATCCGGTTGCGGCGAAATCAAAATGCACGAGGAAGACAAGTTCTTCGAGCTTGGCGGAAAGATTTTCAAGGAAGGCTCCGAGCTTTCTCTCGACGGTTCTACAGGCAAAATCTATGACGTGTGCATAAAGACGGTTCCCGCAGACCCCAACAGCGGTTACTTTGGCAGAATAATGAAGCTTGCCGACAAGTATAAGGCGCTCGGCGTGCGTACAAACGCAGATACGCCCGAGGACGCACAGCGTGCGGCAGAGCTCGGCGCACAGGGCATCGGTCTTACCCGTACGGAGCATATGTTCTTCGGACCGGGCAGAATTGACAAATTCCGTGAGATGATTTGCTCGGATACAGTTGAAGAACGCAAGAAAGCTCTTGACGCTATCGAGCCCATGCAGCAAAAGGACTTTGAAGGTCTTATGGAAGCTCTCAAGGGCATGCCTGTCACAATCCGTTTCTTGGATCCTCCGCTTCACGAGTTCGTGCCTACAGATGAAAAGGATATCGAGCTGCTTGCAAAGGCAAAGAACAAGTCCGTTGAGGAAATCAAGTTGCTTTGCGACAGCCTGCACGAGTTCAACCCGATGATGGGACACCGTGGCTGCCGTCTCGCAGTGACTTATCCCGAAATCGCAGTTATGCAGACAAAGGCTATCATCAAGGCTGCAATCAACGTCCAAAAGCGTCATCCCGATTGGAAGGTCGTGCCCGAAATCATGATCCCGCTCATCGGCGAAGTCAAGGAGCTTAAGTTCTGCAAGAAGACCGTTGTCGAAACGGCAGACGCTATCATCAAGGAAGCGGGCGTAGACCTCAAATACGAAGTCGGCACGATGATCGAAATTCCGAGAGCGGCACTCACCGCAGACGAGATCGCAAACGAGGCGGAATTCTTCTGCTTCGGCACAAACGACCTCACTCAGATGACGTTTGGCTTCAGCCGTGACGATGCAAGCAAATTCTTGCCGAGCTACTATTCTGCAAAGATTTATGAGTCCGATCCGTTTGCAAGACTTGACACAGTTGGCGTGGGCAAGCTTATGAAGATGGCTGTCGAGATGGGACATAGCGTCCGCAAAGACATTCACTGCGGTATCTGCGGCGAACACGGCGGCGATCCGTCCTCAATCGAGTTCTGCCACGCTATCGGTCTTGACTACGTGTCTTGCTCACCCTTCCGTGTACCAATCGCACGTTTGGCAGCGGCGCAGGCAAATATAAAGAATCCGAGAAAGTAATATCGGAAATATAGCATTTAGGAAAGCCCCGCTTTGACGGGGCTTTCTTTGTAAATTACGGCGTAAAAGCACAGCACGATGTTCAAAGCAATTATACCGTCATTGCGAGGAGCACGGGGTCCCGTTCAACGTTCCTGTTGAATGGGACAATCAAAATGCATTATACCATTTCGTCATTGCGAGGAACGAAGTGACGAAGCAATCCAGATATTTCAGTTGGTTTATGGGTTTACATTCTGGATTGCTTCGGCAAAGCCTCGCAATGACGACTTTTTTAGAGTGCACGATGTAGCACATTTGATTTGTCCATAATATGGATAATTGTAAAAGAGAATATAAAAGGAATGGGGATTGTCAACAAACAAAGCAAGGGTTTGACCAAACTGTAATATATTGATTATATTATTATTTATAATTTATACATTTAGAATGTCTGTTTTTTTAATATCATTTGACAGTTGTATTTGGCTCAATTTCAAGATAGTTGTGCGATTTTCAATAAACATATTGTGACAAAAAAATCGAAAAAATTGAGCGAAGAAACATATGATATAGAAATAGCTTGATATTTTCGTCAAATTCTGATAAAATAACAATGTATATCTATAGATATATGGTGAAATGCCTATGAAATTGGATAAACGTATTGTAAAAGAATTTAGAAAAATATGTATATTTGCATTATTGATAGCAATAATGCTAACTTCTCTTACACTCTGTATGATTACAAGGGGGGGGGGTACTTCCCGATTAAATGATTCTGCGCAAGCATTGTCTGTATCAAGCGCCTATTTGGCAGGTGGCGGCGCCGAGTTGTATGATAAAGATACATCCACATTCAATCAGGCAGTGCTTGACGATATTTCAAAAAAACTTTTCAACGGAGTCAATCCCAAGAGTTATATTAAGGCTAACGGAACGGCGGATTACGAAACATACGGACAGTATTCACCAAGTCCGGAGGCGAGTACGCCGTATTATGTTGTCCCAGCTTCCACAATCAATCAGTCTGTCAACAATCCGAATAACGGAATGGTCGTTAAATTGAACGGCGCCGATTGGATGGTCACGTCTTTGACTCTCGATAAAGACGATAATGTCGTTATGACGCTTATGACTGTGGCAACTTTCGGCACAATGAAGTTTAAAAACGTGACAGACAATGTTAATAACAAAAATAAATCTTTTACAGCATATAGCTGTAGCGATTTACGTCAAAATTTGGTGACATGGGAGTTTTATAAAAGTGATTTTGGGACAAAGTATTTGGTGAAACCCAAAAATATTCAATATCAAATTACAGAAACATTAATCAAAAGAATAAGCGGCTGGAATCACTGCGCAAACGACGCATTGGGCGATTTGACAAGCGGGTGGAATTCGGCAATTCATTTTAATTCGGATGAACAAATCGGAAGTTATAAATATAATGACTGGGGAGAAGATTATCTTTGGACTCCGTCATTGACCGAAACAGGTTCGACCAGATATGTGGCTGGTACAAGTATATGGAATTTGAGTAAAAATCAATGTGCAACAGATATTACCGCCGGAGCTTGGTTGAGATCTTCAGATTTTTATAATTACAGAGGCGCATTTTATTTGATGAATAATGGTTCTACAGATAGCAATACTGTAGGCGGTACTAGTAGAGGTGTACGCCCTGCGATTCACTTAAATCTGACTGCTGCGGGATTGGGCGAAACTCAACTTGAAAATCCCACTAATATGGTCACAACATATGACGGCGACCCGCAAACTATAAAAAGTGTTGTAGATGAAGCTCCTACGACGTATCCGTGGTACGATTCCGAATGGTATGAGCATGTCGGCAATTATATCGGCATCACAAACTATGATAAAGACGGTAATGTAGTCGCAAGCATAAAAAATGCGGGCGAATACTGGGTAAAAGCAGAGATTACAAATAATTGGATAAATGCCATAAACACACAAGCGGAAGCAGATCAGGTTAGGTTTGGTTGGACAGAAGCAGAAACTAACGCTGCAAAAACGAGGCGAAAACCGCAGTTTAAAGGTACCCCCGACACATCGGATAGCGCACACGTAGAATCGGACACAGTGCGGTGGTTTAAATTTACAGTCAACAAAAAGGAAGTAACGGTAAATAAGCCCGTATACAATGCAAGTACGGGGACGCTCAGTCCGCCCACATATGCCGATATGACGGAGCTTTACGCAGACGTGCCCGTGTTGGCAGTGCGTATCACCGGTACCGCTTCGGACGGAACGACTTATGACGCAATAGATACGTTGCCTACTAAGCGAGGTTCGTATATCGCAAGGGCGGTGTTCATCAAATCGGCTACGGACAAGACGGAGACGGAAACAAATTATTCCATAAAAGACGCAAATAATTGTAAGTGCGATATAGTCATCGGGTTTAACAGGCTGCCCATTGTAGGCGTAGCCAACGCAACGGCAGCGTATACGGGAAGCGAAATCACGTTCCCGCTGTCGGGATATTCGTCCACGTGGGCGAATACTGCGGGACTTACTTTGCCTACGGGCGTTACGCTGAAGGGCAGCGACAGCGAGGGCTGGTCGCTTGGGATAGAGGACGCAGGCGAATACACAATAACGGCAACGCTCAAATCGGACAAGGTGGCGGACTGGTGCTGGGACGTTGCGGACAAGACGCAGACTCCGCAAACGCCGCAGACGTTTAAGGTTACGGTCACGAGAAAGACTATCACGGTGACTTTCACGTCAACGGCAGATAACGGAGCATTCTCGTTTGCGGCGGGCGAGAGCGTAACGTTGGGTACGGAAGCAAACGGAATTGTGGACGGGGACGACGTAAAAATATCGCTGTCATACGTAAACAAGAGCAATCCTACGTCGGTGATAGACGTGCCGTTGGGAACATTGGACGCAAGCACGCTTGGTATAGGCAGCTATACGCTTACGGCGTTGATAAAGGACAGTGCGGCTACGGACAATAAAAATTATGTTTTAAGCGGCATTGTCACGCAAGATTTCAACGTTACGGCAAAAGAAATAACGCTTAGCGGAGTGAATTGGCAGTATTCGCAAAGCGGCGGTGCGATGACGGCAATAACGGGCGTGGGCAGCAGTGCAAGCACTCCGTTTGAGGCTACGTACAACGGAAATCCATACGTATTTTCTATAGAAACTACCTCGCTTGCCACGTCGGGCGTGAAGATAGACGCATCGTACGGCTCGAGCGGCTACACAAACGGCATGCAGACAAACGCAATGACGAGTGCGGTGGCGGTCACGGTGCGTATCGTGCCTATGGACGGATTCTCGTTTAAGGACTCATCGGGAAATCCGCTTGCGGATCAGTATAAGGATTATACGCTGTATGTGAAGATAAACAAGGCAAATATAGACTTTACGGGCGTAAAGTGGAGCGCAGATGAGTTGGAATTCAATGCGGTAAGCCAAAGCGTGAGCATAACAGATGGTTTGCCGAGCTTTATAACGGTGACGTACAACTCGGGTGCAAGCGGACGTGAAGTGGGCGACTACGTAGCAAGAGTGAGCGGCATAAACGTAACGAATACGGCGGTGGCGGCAAACTATAATATACCGTCCGTATCGTCTGTTGCGGAGTTTACGCATAATTGGAAGATAAT
This sequence comes from uncultured Christensenella sp., assembly GCA_910584155.1. Lineage (GTDB taxonomy): Bacteria > Bacillota > Clostridia > Christensenellales > CAG-917 > CAG-475. Next base: position 103,265 of record CAJTYG010000009.1, read on the forward strand.
CAAGAAAAAGATAGACGTATCCGCCGCTGCGTGGAACAGCGTAGAGCAGAAGGACGGGGACACGGTCATATGGGTGCCGTCCTTGAAGGACAACTCGCTGGGTGCGGTGACGTACACCTATTGGAATTCGGATAAGACGCAGGAGATGACGTTAAGCGAAATCTTTGCCGACTATGACGCTACAAAGATAAAAGATTACTATGTATGCGCAACGCTAAGGGCAAGCGGCGGTTCGTACAATGTGAGCAACAGCGAGCTTGTAGGCGGCGACCCCGCCAACGGTGACGACAGCGAAAAGTGCTATTATATGTTCTCTGTGGGAAGCAACAAGACGCCCGTGCGAGTGAGTCTCAAAAACAGCGAAGCGGTGTACAACGGCGAGGATCAGGCGCCCGAAATAGAGTACGAAGGCGGAGGACTCGGCGACGGCGATTTCACGATAACGTACACTAAGGAAGACGGGACGAGCGTAAGCGTACCGAGAAACGCAGGCAAGTATAAAGTGCACGTAGCGCTCAACGGCACAGACGGAACGCATACGATCACGGGAGCACGTGATTTCGATTACGAAATAAAGAAAGCGGACTATGATTTAAGCGATTTCAAGTGGATAGATACCGAAAATGAAAACGAAGAGTACCTCACACCGTACGTATGGCGCAAGGGCGTAAGCCATACCCTGTCATACAGCGGAACGGTGGACGGGCTCACTATAGGATACTCTGCGGCAACTGAAGCCAACCTTATAGGCAGCGATGCAGGCAAGTACAGCGTGGTCGTGGAATTTACGGTGGCGGACCCCGATAACTACAACAAGCCCGAGGACTTGGAGTTTGAATGGGAGATAAAGGCGTATACGCCGGACCTCTCGGACGTAAAGTGGAATTACAGCACGGACAGTCCGTTCATTTTCGCAATAGAGGACGGAGTAGCAAAGGAGTATTCCGTATATCTGACGGGGCTTCCGGACGGCTTGGAAGAGGTGATAAAGTATACGGGGCATACGGATAAGTATTCCAATGCGGGCAACTACATTACGGAGTTTTCCATAGACGAGGAAAGCGCAATGCGTAAAAATTTCGGGGAATTGGTGTTCGGCGGAGGTCTTGAAACACGTCTCGTATGGGAAGTGAAACCGCTTACGGTGCAAAAGCCCGTGCGAAATCAGACGCAGACGTTCCGCAGCGAGGGATATACGTTTGAGGAAATAACCAACCTACCCGAGGATTGGGCGCAGTATTTCACCGTGACGGTAACGGACGGCGAGGGTACGGCGTTGGAACCGACGGACGGCACGTGGAAGTTCCGCAATACGGATAGATACGGAATAGTGATCAACTTCAAGCAGGGCATGAACACCAGCAACAGCGGCAGGGCGGACAACGTAAAGTGGACGGACAACGGCAGGGCAGGCACCCGTGTGGACTTTGTCATAACAAAGCTTGTGTTTGAGGTGAAAGGTTGGATAGACGGAATCGAGAACGCACGTGCGCAGTTGGATGCCGAAGATATAGAGGAAATAGAAAAGTATTTTGACTATATACTTTACAATGTGGACGACGACAGAAGCGAGGACATCATGGCGACGTTGCTGTTCGATACAGTGTACACGATAGCGTTGAAGCTCAAAGAGGGCGAGGATCTGGAGCAAAACGTGGCTGTGTTGTATATGGGCAAGGAAGTGGAGAAAACGGAGCCGTATGCGTTCCAGACGGAGCCCGACCCCACTGCGCCGGACCCTGCGGACTACTATCGTAAGCCCACTGAAGAGGAGCTTTATATAGCATTCAGACCAACGGGAAGCGAGATAGAATTTAAACTCGGCAGTTGGTTTGTAGAAGAAAAAATGCGCATAATGAGCGGCGTATTGAAAGGTACGGAAGAAGGAGTATATATGGTGCGTGTAGGCTTCAAGCGTGGAGCCAACGCAGCATGGGCGCCGCAAACGTCTCCTGCGGACAGAGCGCCTGTGACGGTGATATTCGAGATATCCAAAGACGCAAAGCCTGCGGATAGGTTTATTTTGGCGGAAGACGTAAGTGCGACACACGGATATAAATTCTTATATGAAAGCTTCCTCAAGTATGAAAAAGACATAAGCGAGTACGTGTACAGTGCGGAAAGCGTAGTGTATATCGCAAATCTTGCGTATGCGGATACTATAGCAGATTTATTGAGGCAGTTTGCCAATGCCGAGGACATTACGGCATACACCGCAGACAATACCTTGATAGAAGACCTCGCTACAATGCTTGCGACGGGAATGATGCTGCGCATAATGGACGGCGAAACAATCTTGAACCAACTGACTATTTCGGTTATGGGCGACATAGACGGTGACGGCGACATAGGTACGGCGGACAAAGCGAGACTTAATTCATACACGTTGGACAATCTACCCTTGACAGGCGCATATCTGTTAGCCTGCGACCTTGACGGCGACGGCGAAGTGGGCACGGCAGACAAAGCCCGCCTTAACGCCTACACGTTAGACACCCTTGACATCTATGCAGGTCTCACATTGCGAGCCACGGCACAGACTTCTGCACAAGCTTCGCAGACTTCGTCTGTAGAACTTGATACAGCACAAGCTTCATCTGCGACAATTCCTGTACAAACTTTGTTTGTTGAACGAGATACAGCGCAAGCTACGGCGATTTCATCGCAAGCTTTGTCTGTGGAAATATCTGCAGAAACTTCGTCTTATGAAGAAAGTGCATTTGTCCACGAAAGCGCAACAACTTATACAACTTCAGCAACAGAGTATGTAGATGATTGCGAAAATGCAAATGATAGTGCCATGACAGATAATGCAACATTGTTATTGAGTGATGAAACAACGAATATAGTTATTACGGACATAAAAAATATTGCTTTTGCAACGAGCAATTATGCCGATTGCAAGCAAAGCATGTAATTCATCTATTTAAGATAGGGTATTAGATATAATAGTATTATAATAGTATAATAATATAAAATAGCAATTAATGTATAAAATGGTAATATAAAAAGAAAAGCGGCGCAATTTGCGCCGCTTTTCGTCATTGCGAGGAACGAAGTGACGAAGCAATCCAGAATGTAAACTCATAAATGGCTGAAATGTCTGGATTGCTTCGGCAACAGGTGCCTCGCAATGACGAATTTTATTTAAAGCTCACGACTTATTAACACATTAGATTTGTCCATATTATGGCTGCCCTAAAGAAATACGTTTGATTTATCCTATTAAGGCTCCCCTTAGTAAGGGGAGCTCTGCCGAATTCGCACTTCGTGCGATGAGGCGGTGAGGGGATTGTCCACCTAATTTCGGTAGGAAATAATTGACATAAAGAATAAGATTGACAAATGTGTGTATTGTGTATAAAATATATACGTATAATTATCGATATAATTCGACAAATATCGACAATACAACAAAGAGCATACTGTATTGCTAATATAATAATATAGGAATAGATATGCGGATATATAATACACACAACAGAAATAGAAAGTTTACTAATATAATGTCGTTACTGGTAGTTATATTAGTGTTTTCTCTTACACTTTGTATGATTACATGGGGGGGTACTTCCCGTTTAAATAATTTTGCAGAAGCGATTACGCCTGCGCAAAAAGAGGCGGCTGCAGAACCTATTGCCTCAACTTCGGCGAGCTCAAGCATAACTTATGCAAACGCAAACTCATTCGGTCAGTTTTTAGACGGATATGTCTATTTGTTTACAGACAAATCAAAAATCAGCGGTTTCAGAAGCGGCAGCTTAGACAGTGATTTAACAAAAATCGAGGTCGATACGTCACAAACGCACGGCAGTCAGAAAAACCCTTACGTTATCGCAGACACAAACGATTGGGAAAAGCTTGTTAAATTATGTACTGCCAGAGCCAATACCACAGGCAAATATTTTGTGCTTGCAAACGATATAGATTTCAGCGGTGTCACGTTTCACCCCGTTTTGATTTTCGGCGGAGAGTTTTACGGAGGTGGGCACACTTTTTCAAACATAACCTGTTCTCAATGGCAGTATTGGACAGGCTCTGCTTATGCCAATATTACAACCCAAAGCCGAGCATGCTTCGGTGTCTTTTGTAATGTGGGTGGTGCTGTTGCCGATCTTAATATTGTCGATTACAGCTTTACGGGTTATCCCGACGTGCTTAATTCTTCCTTAGCTTCATGGGGACCCTTTGTCGGAGTAGTTTGCGGATTGTCTGCCGATGCAAATACTTATTTTCTTAATTGCCACACGCAAGGCAGAATAGACGACGGCTCTATCTCATATAAGGCATCTGCACGCACCGGTCGAAGCGGTATTGTCGGTGCGTCTCTTATAAATACTACATCATATCGCTGTTCTGCGAATATTACGGTAAAAAGTTCTTCTACAAACTCTAACGGTACGCCTTGCGTAGACGGGATCAATGGTTGGGTATTTGGGGGTACAACGGCTTACGTTTATAATTGTGTGGCTACCGTGGATGCCGATATAACAGCACCGATAGACTATATTCACGCAGGTGTTGCAAGCAGTTGGATTTTTAATGGAAAGATTGTGGCAGAGGATGTTATAGGAACGATTAAAGTAAAAAGTGTAACAATTAGGAATGCCAGCGGAGCTTTGCTTGGTGCATCGAACGGCGATGCTACCGCAAAAAACTGTTTTGTTTTGGGCACTATGGACGCCAACGGGACTTTAAGAAATATGCATACATATGCATCAAATGCAGCCATAAATACCACTATTCTATCCAATATCAATTATGTAAAGGAGCAGTCTTTGTTTGCAGCACCCGGCGCAACTCAAAAAGGTGTTTATGACGGTACGGCATATTCGACAAACGACGCCTTAGTCGCAAGTGCGAAAGAATTTTATAAAAATAATAGAATTGTTGATGCAAGTAAAATCGACAATTTCGGTAATTTCAACATTGAAAACAATCCCGTCAGAAACATGGACGTGTTGTATTCCCGAGGAAAAGTCGTTCTCGCAAATCCTCAAAACGTTCCCACAACATACAATGGCGACGTACAGACAGTAAAAAGTGTTGTAGATGCTGCACCTACTTCATATCCGTGGTATGTTCCCGAATGGTATGAGCATACAGGAAATTACATAAATCTGACATATCAAGATTCGCAGGGGGCAGAAGTAACAAACGTAAAGAATGCGGGTGAATATTGGGTAAAAGCTGAAATAACGCAAGCGTGGATAGACGCAGTAAACGCCGCAGTAGATGCCGAAGCAACTCAAAACGGTTGGAATGATACGCAAAAAGCTGAAGTTAAAGCAATGCGATGTCCGAGCTTTAGCGGTGATCCCGTCACGGAATCGGGGCATACGGAATCGGACACAGTGCGGTGGTTTAAGTTTACCGTATCACCCAAAGAGCTCACAGTAAACAAACCGTCTTTCAATGCAAGCACGGGGGATTATACTGCGCCGAGCTTTGCAAGCGGAAGCAGTCCGTACGGAAGTGATACGGTGACTTTGGCAACGTTGTATACGGGCACTGCGGCAGACGGAACACCGTTTAATCAGATAGACGTTGTGCCAAACAAGCGAGGCACATATACTGCTCAAGCAATACTTGTCAATTCCGCAACGGATAAGACAGAGTACACGGGCGGCAACTATACTATAGCCAATGCAAGCAGTATGAATTGTCAAGTACAGATAAACAGGCAGAGGTTGGATATACCCCATGCTTCCGAGGGAAGCAAACAGTATACTGGCGACAAGATAAAATTTGTGCTTGCAGGATACACGGAAGAGTGGCGCAAGACTGCTACGCTTATAATACCCGATAATAGTGGCATAACCATCGAGGGTGACGATATCAACGGTTGGTATCTGGTGGTGGCAAAGGACGCAGGCACGTATACGGTGAATGCGGCTATCAAGTCGGAAAACAAATCGGACTGGTGTTGGAACACGGGCAAGCCGTCCGAAGAGAGCACCGAAGATAAGGCTATTACGGTTACGGTGACACGCAAAACGCTGTTTGTAGACTTTTTGAGCACAAGCGGCGGCTTCCTTATGCAAAAGGGTGCGGACGTAAAATTCAGTGCGGAGCCGTCCAACGGCATAGAGGGCGACACGATAAAAATTACGCTTGAGTATTACAAGTCGGACAATGCAAGCGTAGGCATACCTGTACCGAGCGGCACTTTGGACGCAAGCACGCTTGATTCGGGCACATATAGGCTTATGGCAAAGCTTGAGGACGCAGTAGCGGCGGACAACAAAAACTATGAGTTGGACGCAACGGGAGCATATCAGGATTTCACGATAAGCGCACAGAGCATAAGCATAGAATCTGTAGGTTGGCAGTACACGCAAAATAACGGGCTTGCACAGCCCATAAGCGGTGGAGCGAGCAAGGATGCGCCCGCAATAGTTGTATACAACGGCACCACGTTTGTGTTTGGGCTTTCGGACAATGTTGCAGGTCTTGCCTCAAAGGGCGTAAAGGTGGACACAACGTTTGGCGTGAACGGCTACGAAAACGGCTTGCAGCTCAACGCAACGTTGGATCCCGTGGCTATAACGGTGCGTTTGATACCGTACAATGCGGAGTACGCATTCAATGACGAAAACGGAAAGCCGCTAAAGGAACAGCATAAAGATTTCACTGTATATGTGAAAGTAAATCCTGCGGAAATAGACTTTTCACAGCTTAAGTGGAGCGCAGACGAGTTGGAATATACTGCAATGGCGCAGCAGGTGGTAGTGGAATCCGGCTTGCCGTCCTTCCTGCGAGTGGGATATGCGGGCAACTCTGCGTGGGATATAGGCGAGTACGAAGCGAAGATAGTAAGTCTTATGATAATAGACTTTGAAGCTGCGGCAAACTACCACGTTCCGTCCGTATTGGACAGCATACCCACACATTCGTGGAAGATAGTTAAGAGAAGAATTCCCATAAAGTGGGTTATAACGGAAGAAACGGGACAGGATGATGAAATCATCTTTGTGCCGTCCCTGTCCGACGACGCAGACGGAGCGATAGAATACATATATTGCCCGTCTATGGAAGACACTCCGTCCGTACCTGACACCTCAAAAGAGATGACGTTGGAACAAATCTGCAAGGAATATGACCAGACAACGTACAAGACGTATTACGTATATGCGAGGTTAAAGGCGCCGTCCGAGACGGAAGTGCGCTCGTTCAGCAGCAAAAACTGCGTATTGTTGGACGGCGGCGTAGAAAAAACGGAATCATATCAGGGCTTCAGCGTAGGCGGCAATAAGAACCCCGTGCGAGTGAGCCTCAAAAAGGATACTGTAGTATACAACGGCAAGGAACAGCCTGCCGAAGTGGAAGTAGACGCAGGCGGACTTAAGGTAGACTACAGGCTATCTTATATGGTGAAAAACGAAGCAGGCGAATACGAGAAATTCAGCGGAGTGCCCAACGACGCAGGCGAATACCAAGTTGTGGTTGAGATAAGCAAGGCGCAGTCCGGTGATTTCGCAGTAGCGGGCGGACGTTATATAGACTACGTTATAGAAAAGGCGACCTTTGACCTCTCGAGCTTCAAGTGGGTGGACTCGCTGCATGAAGACGCAGAATATACGGGACCGTATATCTACAACCCGAATACGCCGCATAAGCTCGAATATAAGGGCGACGGCATAGAGGGCATAATTGTGACGTGCGAGCCTGCAGACGGAACGAGCGGCGAATATACTGCCGCAGGCGAGTATACTGTGAACGTGACGTTTGCTTTTGCGGACACCTTTATAGACAAAATGAACTATAAAACGCCCGACAATTTCGAATTTACGTGGGAAATAGAGAAGTGCGCACCGGACCTCAGCGGCGTGGTGTGGAACTGCAATGACGAGCCGTTTGTATTTTCTATAGTGGACGGCGAGCCTGTAAAGTACAGCGCACGGTTGAAATTCCCCGCAGGTTTGGAGCATTTGGGAGATCTCATCATCTATGAGGGTGATGACGGCAAGTACAGCGACGCAGGCTTCCACACAACGAGCTTCCGTCTTACAACGGACGAAGAGCTGTTGAAGAATTACGGCGATATAGTGTTCAGCGCACTGTTGGATAGAGAGATAGATTGGGAAATTGCGCCGCTCAGAGTACCGAAAGCGGAGCAGATACAGGACAAGGTGGTATACCGTGCGGGCGGCTACAGCCTAAGCGAAATCACAAACCTGCCCGAAGATTTCTCGCAGTATTTTGAAGTAAAGGTCTTTGACATAACAAATACCGAGGTTGCGCCTACAGACGGCACGTGGCAGTTTGTAAACATAGGCAGATACAGGATACAGATGCTGTTTAAGCGTGGCATGAACAAGAGCAACGGCGGCACGGTGGACAACGTAAAGTGGGCGGACAACTCAAGAGGGCCGTACCAGATAGTGCTAACTGTAAACAAGCTTGTGTTCACGATAGACGGCTGGACGGACGGCGAGGGCATAGACAAGCCAACTCTCAACACAGACGATTTGGATGAACTCGAGAAGTATTTTGAATACGTGCTCAAAAAGGTTGAGACGGGTGAGATAATCCCCATAGACGACGTGCTCGAGATGGCAACGGTGTACAGCATTGCGCTTAAGCTCAAGGACGGACACGCAGGCAACGTTGCGCTTATATATAAGGATACGGAAACGGAGCTTGAAGAGACGGAGCCGTACGTATTCCAGACTGAGGATCCGTTTGATATAGATCCTACCGATTTCTTAGAGAAGCCCGAAAATGCGGAGCTGCGCTACGAGTACACGGGCGAGGAAATCACCTTCGACCTCACCGAACTCGAGTGGTACAATCCCATAGAAATGGAAGTTAAGACGGGCGTGCTAAAGGGTACGGAAATAGGCGAATACGAGGTGACGGTAGGCTTTGTAAGCGGCTCACTGTACGCATGGGGCACCGCAGAAGACTGGAACAGAACGCCTGTTACAGTGAAGATAGTTATATACGAGGACGAGCAGAAGGGCAGATTTATCCTTACTGAAGCGGCAGCTGCAAGCCACGGCTACAAATTCCTGTACGAAAACTTCCACGCCTATGAAAACGACATAAGCGAGTACGTATACAGTGCAGAAAGCGTAGTGTATATCGCAAATCTTGCGTATGCGGATACGTTGGCAGATTTATTGAGACAGTTTGCCAATGCCGAGGACATCACGGCATACACCGCAGACAATACCTTGATAGAAGACCTCACTACAATGCTTGCAACTGGCATGATGCTGCGCATAATGGACGGCGAAACAGTGTTGAACCAACTGACAATCTCAGTTATGGGCGACATAGACGGAGATGGCGACATAGGTACTGCGGACAAAGCTCGCTTGAACTCATACACCTTAGACAACTTGCCGCTTACGGGCGCATATCTGTTGGCCTGTGACCTTGACGGCGACGGCGAAGTAGGCACTGCAGACAAAGCCCGCCTTAACGCCTACACCTTGGACACTCTTGACATCTATGCAGGTCTCACATTGCGCCCCGCAGCACAGACTTCTGCACAAACTTCGTCTGTGGAAACTTTGGCACAAACTTCGTTTGTTGATGGAAACAAAACAGAAACTATATTTGCCGAACGTGACACAGTACAAACTGCTGAACCTGCATTTGCGGACGAAAGTGCGTTTTCCGCTTGCAAGTATGATGTATCTGAAACAGCTAATGTAACTTTTGTGGGGACGTCGTTTGCCGCTTTTGTATATGCAGAATATGAAATAACTAATGCAGAGCATTTTGTTGAATGTGAAATTGCAAACGAAATGGCTATACAGGGGAATGAAACAACTTATACAGCTAACGTAGATGTAAAATCTAATATTGCTTATATAACTATTGCGGATATAAAGGACATTACTCTTGCAATGAACATTTATGTGAATTGTAAGCAAAGAGTGTAATTCGTCTATTTAAGATAGTGCAGCTCATCTATTAAAATCGTATAATAATTATATTATATAATATTAGTATGATAATATAAAAAGGCTATATAAAATGCAAAGCGGCTGTCCAAATAAAATGGACAGCCGTTTTTTTAACTTACAGGCAGAAAGTCATATACGCCGGCAAACAAATGATATTCCCCAAACGAGCCAGATTTTTGGGATGAATTACATATGCTTCGCCGATACGGTTGCTATATATGTCTATAAATTTATTCAATGAAACCGTTGTATAACGTTTACCTGATTTTACTTCGATGGGATAGATTTTAGGCTTGAGTTTACTTCCGTTAGAGATAATGAAGTCAATTTCAATATCGTTGCGATGTTTTTCGTCGCTGTAACGTGTGTAAAAGAACAAGTCGTATCCGTTAGCCACGAGAATTTGAGCGACAGCATTTTCAAAAAGCATCCCTTCGTTTATAGAAAGGTCATCGTGCAAAATTCTACGGTACAATTCCCCGTCTGCAATTTCCTTTTCTGAGAAGGCGTGACTGACAAGCAGGCCGGTGTCGCCCATATAACATTTGACTGCGGTTCTATCTTCATTGATAGCAAGTCCTATATTGGGATCGGTGCAGTTAAAGCATTCGTTGCAAATCATTGAGTCGCCCAGCCAGAAGAAAGTATCCTGATACATTGGATAAACAGAGGATTTTTCTATATTAGAAAGGCGTACACGTTTTTCGTGTTGAGAAAGAAAAGACGGTATTTGTCGGAATATCGAAGCCACTTTATTGCGGTAAGTTACATCGGCTTTGTTTATATCGTCTTCGTACAGTGTTAAGATGTCACGTTTTTCGATATCGGCGGAAGCAAAATTGCGCCCGCTTTCTATGTATCTTGCCAGAGGCATAGGCATACCGCCTATGAGCATATATTGTTTGAACAGTAACATAGCCTTGTGATGAAACGCATCTTCAAGAGGTTTGCGCTTTTCAAAGCAAATTCGGATGTATTCGGTCATTTTTTGTTCGCCGAGTGCAAGGCAGAATTCCTCAAAATCCATAGGATACATTTTTAAATGGCGCTCTTCGGACGGAATGGTGATATCTTTTACGTTTTCTTTGATAGACACGAGCGAGCCTGTTTCGATATAATCGTAACGCCCGTCCTTGACAAGCTCTTTAATAGCCTGCCGTGCCTTGGGAAATTTCTGAATTTCGTCGAAAATGATTAGGCTTTCTCTTTTATGCAATGTTACGCCGTATTCCGTAGAAAGTATGAGAAAGAAAGAATCAAGATCGTTTAAGTATAATTCAAAAGCGTCTGTAACGACTTTGCTAACCTTATTGAAATCAATAAGAATATAACTCTTATATTCTCGCTTACCGAATTCTTCCACTATTGTGGATTTGCCTATACGACGAGCGCCCTCAATCAGAAGAGCTTTAAAACCGGAAGAGTTATTTTTCCAATCGAGCAACTTGTTATAGATTTTGCGTTCAAATATCATAAGAACACCGCCTTGTGATTTGTTTAAATAATCTTATCACATTTTTAAAATAAAACGCAAGATAAAATAGCACAAAAACTTAATAATACGCAAGATAATTTTTGCTTAAAATATAAAAAAACGCAATTTAATGGCGAAAAGAGGCTTATCTGAGCGCTCGCATGGTGCAACAATACTGTCATTGCATTACGTTTATCCGTTATCCGTCATTGCGAGGAGCACGGGGTCCCCGTTCAACGTCCCTGTTGAATGGGGCAATCAAGCGACGAAGCAATCCAGAACGTAAACTCATAAAATGGTTAAATGTCTGGATTGCTTCGGCAAAATGCCTCGCAATGACGAATTTTATTTAAACGTAACATATTTGATTTTTCCTTAATCTGGCTCCCTTTAGTAAGGGGAGCTGTCTGCGCAGCAGACTGAGGGGATTGTCCACCAAACAAGATAAAACAAGCGAATGTAAATTGAACGAGTTGACCGACAGCCGTTTACGAGAAAGTGTGTAGCGCAGTTTTAGCTTGTGCGGTAGCAGCGAGAAAATCAAGTTAAAGCAACAAACCTGTCCGAAATTCGGACAGGTTTGCGCTAAATACGCCGATTTTCGAGCAGTGAGGGGATTGTCCACCAAAAGCATTATACCATTCCGTCATTGCGAGGAGCAAGGCGACGAAGCAATCTAGAACGTAAACTTATAAAATGGCTAAATGTCTGGATTGCTTCGTCACTTCGTTCCTCGCAATGACGAATTTTATTTGAATAGCTGCCGATTAAAGAAAAATTAAACAATATTAGGAAATAATTGTCATACATAATAAGATTGACAAATGTGTGCATTGTGTTTACAATGTATATGTATAATTATCGATAAATTTTATAAATATCGACAATATACAATAAACAGCATAATGTATTACTATTAAATATATATAGGAATAGATATGCGAAAATGCAATGAACACAACGGAAAAAATATGAGATATACAAATATAGTATCTTTATTGATACTTATATTAGTATTGTCTTTTACATTTAGCTTGATTTTAGGGAACAGTGTTCATACATTGTTAAATAGCTCTCAAAATGTTAATGATGTTGCTGATGCTGCAACCAGCGATGAACTTTGGAATGGCAGTGGATTTAATATTTCTGTACTAAAAGAAATTGCTAACAAAATATTTAAAAATACTGATCCATTGGAGTATATAAAAGCTAATGGTACTGCCGATTGGGATAAATATGGAAAAACTTCCGTGAATCATACAGCATCGTCATCGCCTTATTATGTTGTTCCGGCTTCCACGATAAATACTGCTATTGGAGATCAAAATGGTCTTACAGTTACTTTAAACGGTTTGAAATGGACTGTGACATCGTTGACTATAGATGCAAATGATAATCCGGTTATGACGTTGGTTTATAGTGATACAACTTCTGATAAATCTGCATTTAATACGTCTACTTCAAACGTTAGAGGAAAAAATGTATACAGCAACAGTACGATAAGATCAACTTTGCTTTCTTCAAGTAGATTTCAGTTATTTTCTTCGGGAAGTTTTGCACAAAAATATTTAGTTCAACCAAAATACATTGAGTATCAGCGTGTGGAGACTCAAGTCGGTCGAACAGGAGCTATAGGCGGACAGTATGAATTGCCGAGCACTTGTTATGAAGAGTCTAAGGGCACTTGGGTCAGTTGTTTTGGTTCATCATTTAAGCCTACAGAAACATTTGAAGGCAAGCGTTATGACGCATGGAAAGATGATTATATTTGGCTTCCCTCTGCTGTTGAAATGGGATATAATTCTACTTTTTTAACTTCATCAAGTATTTGGTTGCCTTCAACTAATCAAAGAAAGTTTAATGCAACGTATACATATAGAACGGGTGGATATAACACCGTATATGCGGTGTATTATACTCTTGCAGATGGTGGCTATAATGTTGGCGGTTCAGTAAATGCAACAACTTCTTTTGCAATACGCCCTGCAATTCACCTGAATTTAGCTGCAGCAGGTTTAGGAGGAGCAAATACGCTCGATGATCCACAAAATCTGCCTGCTTCATACAACGGCGATGTGCAAACAGTAAAAAGTGTAGTGGATGCAAAGCCTACTTCTTATCCGTGGTATAATGCCGAAATTTACGAGCATACGGGAAACTACGTCAATCTTACATATCAAGATTCGCAGGGCGCAAGTATTACAAGCGTAAAAAATGCGGGTGAATACTGGGTAAAAGCGGAAATTACGCAAGCATGGGTAAATGCCGTAAATGCGGCAGTAGACGCCGAAGGAGCTAAAAACGGTTGGACAGCTACAGAGATAGCTGAAGTAAAGAAAAGCCGCAAGCCTAAGTTTACAGGCGATCCCGTCACAGAATCGGGACATACGGAATCGGACACGGTGCGGTGGTTTAAGTTTACCATATCGCCAAAAGAGCTTACGGTAAACAAACCGTCCTACAATTCAACTACAGGGGATTACACAGCGCCGAGCTTTGCAAGCGGAAGCAGTCCGTATGGCAGTGATCCGGTTACGTTGGCTACCTTATACACAGGCACTGCGGCAGACGGAACACCGTTTAATCAGATAGATGTTGTGCCAAACAAGCGAGGCACATACACTGCGCAAGCAATACTTGTCAATTCCGCAACGGATAAGACAGAGTATACAGGCGGTAACTATACTATAGCCAACGCAAGCAGTATGAACTGCCAAGTGCAGATAAACAGACAGAGGTTGGATATTCCCCATGCTTCCGAGGGAAGCAAACAGTATACGGGCGACAAGATAAAGTTTGTGC
>CAJTYG010000010.1 GCA_910584155.1 uncultured Christensenella sp.
AGTTGGTAGAGCAACTGACTCTTAATCAGTGGGTCCAGGGTTCGAGTCCCTGAGGATGCACCAAAAAAGCCTCTGTTTAGTAGCCTTTTGAGGCTCTCGACGGAGGTTTTTGTTTGCAGGTGTGGTGGAATTGGCAGACACGCAGGATTTAGGTTCCTGTGCGAGAGCGTATGGGTTCAAGTCCCTTCACCTGCACCAGCTTAAAAAAGTACGTCGATATGACGTGCTTTTCTTTTATGAAAAGCACGAAGATATCACATACTTTTTTAAGCTGCTAACGCACAAAAGATTGTTTGCTATCATCTCACAATATCCTTGTAAACTCTTGCCTCATTCCGCACAATCTTTTGTTTGTTGGCGCACTGCGTGCGCTTTTCACCCCCCCTTTACTCAATACAAATGATTTCTTTAAAACACAAAAATATCAAGCACTTTTTCAAGCTGCTAATGCACACAAAAATACTTATTTCAAACAAATATACAAAAAGGGCGCAAATTGAACATTGCAATTTACGCCCTCATTTTTTCTATATAAATCATAGGTATTGTCACACCTTATGCACCACACCCGAGAACAAAGTGCAGTCATACTTATCTGTTAAAATAAAGCCGAAGGCTTTGTTTACGACAAAATCCAAATATACCGTAGTATGCTGTGACGGTCCTGCCGATGTACAGTCCATCGCCGACACTGTTACAGCCGCCCCTTCAACGCCTTTTTTATTTACATTTAGCGTTGCCACGTGCTGAACCTTGCTGCAGTACACGTCTGTAGATGTAAGCGCAGAAAAATCGCAGTTGTCAATATCAAACAGATTATTTATTCCGAAATCCGATTGCAAAATTTGTTTGACGTCATTATCGTAGTCTGCCGAAAACTCGGGGAAAAGACAGCGTGTCACATACTGCGTGTTGTCATCATCAAGCGAATTGTAGTCGCTTATGCCGTTCACGTATGCGATATTCTGAGCGTTGAACACCTCGTCTATACCATATCCGTCATTCGGCAGAATAAATTTGATTTTATAACCGCCATATGTCGCAGTATAAAACGTCGAAAAAGTCTCGGTTTTGACGGCGCTGCCGCTATTGTAATATCCTTGCAGAAGTTGTACTTTTTTGACATCGCCGCTTATATTCTCAAAATCATACTGTCCATTTGCAAACGGCAGCTCGTCGTCTAAAATGCTCCAAACATCCTTGAGGTAAAGCGAATTTATAAGCGCAAACATAGTATCGGCAGAAAGTGCAAAATCCTTATCGATGAGCCCTTTGGTGCTGTCTTTGACAAACTTACGCACGGCTTTGTTTGCATTTTTATTATCGTTTGCAAAATCAGCCGAAAACGAATTGCAGTAGAAACTGTTTGCAAGCGTATCGATACAGTCGTTATTTACACTTGCGCCCTTATTGAGCCAAATCGAATTGCTTAAGACCGTTTCGCTGACAACGGTATTTTCTCTCTTATACTCGGACGACAGCGCATTATAGAGATTTTTAAAATCAAACCGCAACAGCTCCTGCGAAATGCCCAAAGCGTTTAATATCTCTTCCTTAGTCTGCCCGTTGGCACATTCCGAGGCGAGCGCAAGCGACATATAAACGGATATCGGCGACAGCACAATGTTTTCATTGTTGCTACGCTCGGCATATGCCGAAGCTGCAAACCTTGCGGCAAAGCTTTCGGCGCTGCTTACGATATCCTTGAAATTTTGTTGAAACCGAACGCTATAGTCAAGCGTTTCGGCGTTTGGTGCAAGCCCCAAAACAGTACGTTTCCCATTATTGCACGCAAACAGGCAAAGCGCACACAAAATCAAACATATAGCAGCTGTAAATATCTTAAAACTTTTTTTCACGCTTGCCTCCTTCGCTCTCGGCTTATTGGATGATTTATTACTTTAATTATATGTATTTTTTTAAATATGTCAATATGCACGCAAATCGGCAATACAAAAAGCACGCATTAGCGTGCTTAGAATATGGGCTTTGCATTTTTCAAAGCGTGTTAAGTCCGAGCGATCTGCATATATCCGCTAAGCTTTCGGTTGGATTTAATGCTTCTTCCAGCGAGAATGCCGCCGAGCCCTGCGCCTTTTTTCTTTCCGCTTCCTTGAGCTTTTCCTTCAACTCGCCCGCTACCGATTTTACGCTGTCGTCGGGCGGACTCGCTTTATCCTGTACGTCAAGCTGCTGAGTTGTGAGCCTTTCCACCTCGCTGCGGAAATAGTCCTCCATCTCGTCCGAGCCGCCGCCCTTGTTAAGTGAAAAATCCTGCATCAAAAACTTTTGAAGCTCAAGTTCGATGGACACTGCGACGCTTTCCATATTCAGTGCGTCCTTGTCAAAGTGATAGCGTTCCTTAAGCTGCTCGTACACGCCCGTCCACTTTGCACGGAAAAGTCTGAGCCTTTCAAGCTCGGCAGCATATCTCGCCTTGACGTCGGCGGTCATCCTGTCCGCATTTTGCGTAGCGGTGATAAACGCACTCTTTATCTGTTCCTCTCTGCCCTTTAGCACATTAAGCTCGTCCGCAAGACTTTTGCACTCGGCAGAAAGTGCGGAAATGCGCTCCCGCTGACTTATCTGCACCTCGTCCGCACTTGCCTGCTCTGCGCTTATAAATGCCTCGACTGCTTCGACATCGTAGCCTCTGCGCTTTATCTTAAATCTACTGAATTTTTGTTTTTTTCTTTTCATAAGCACCTCTGCAAATTTCAAGCAGATTATCTCACGTTTATGCGGCGGAAAAATGAAATAGATTGTTTAAAAACCAAAGATTATGTAAAAAATGTGCCATCTGAAAATTTAAGCTTATTGTTTGGTGACACACTTCGTGTGCTCTTTTTTTGTTTTAAGCTTCGCAATAGGTGTATGTTCTGGATTGCTTCGGCATAGCCTCGCAATGACGGCTTGTTTTAAGCTCTGCAACAGCTTTAAATTGACAATCCCCTCACCGTGCGATGAGGCGGTGATGAGATTGTCCACCAAACAAGATAAAACAAGCGAATGAAAATTGAACGAGATGACTTACAGCTATTTACGAGATAGTGTGTAGCGCAGTTTTAGCTTGTGCGGTAGTAGCGAGAAAATCAAGTTAAAGCAACAAACCTGTCCAAAACTCGGACAGGTTTGAGCTAAATACGCCAATTTTTGAGCACAATCCCCTCACCGCTCCGCTTGCGCTATGCGGAGCTCCCCTTACTAAGGGGAGCCATAATATGGAGACTGCTTTTTATTCGTCATTGCGAGGCATTTATTGCCGAAGCAATCCAGACATTTAGCTATTTTATGTGGGGTTTGCTTTTTGTTTAGTTGTCTCGTTTCTTTCTGTCTTCTTCAGCAAAGTTTTCAAGCCCTGTAATTTGATACTGTGCCATGCGCTGCGCCTTGCTTGCAAACTCTTGCAATCTTTGCACTTCAACAGGATCTGTAATTGTAATTGTTTCTCCATTGCCTAAATCATAATTCCCATTTACTAAATATTCATTATATCTATCAATGACAGTCGAGCCATTGTAATATGGCACATAAATTTTTCTTGTATCAATTATTATGTTATCACCATCAGTATACACAGACAATATATTAAAAGAGTCGTAGTATCCAGTGTTAAAATGAGATTCATCTATAGCTCTTCCGCCTAAATCACTAACTCCAGCATAAATAATTTCTTTTTCAGGGAAAAGCTTTTCTGCATATGGCTTATATTCACTTATTTCAGTTGTGCTTGTAAATATATTGGTATTTTTAAAGTCAGTTCTTTGAACTGATCTAATTACACTAATCGAATTTTCACACTCTGTTTTAAAATCCATTAAATTATTTAATATTGTTGCATGTGCAGGACTATCTTTTTCGATATTATCTTCTTGTAAATAAAGAGATTTTAATATCTCTTTAAGGTTTTCTTGACTTAATAATGGTAAAATATCATCCCTGTATTTCAAAATTGAAGACAAATCTGCACCTTTGTAAAGGCATTTCCTAAAACCTTTATTCCCACTAGATCCGGCTCCTTCAGCAAACAAATAAAAATCATCACCATCAAAGCCAGTAAACAATGCCTTTAAATCGCTCCCAGCCATAATATTAGGAAGAATCTCCTGCATCAAGTCGCCAAAAGTTGGGAGTGTGTAGTTGTCGCCAAAAACTTGAGCATAAAGCTCGTCAAAAGTCACCGTTTCAATCTCAGGCTGCTGAAGTTCTGGTGGAGTGTAGGTTTGGGCAACATTTATAGTTTTAACTGTTTCGGTGTAGTCAACGCCGTTGGTGCCATTTTTGATTATGTTTGCCATTTGGGCAGGAGTGAGATTTTTTCCAGTGAATATATAATGATGTTCCTTCAGCACTGCGTCCACGCTTTCATATGCAAGCACGGTGCCATCTTCTCTAACAAACGCCTTCACATAGCTATCCACAAAAACATCTGCAAGATTGATGTTTGTTCCTGCAACAACATAGTCATTCTTTGCCAAGGTTTGCCCGCTCTTTCCAGCAGCGATTTCAGCAAGCACGCCATTAATTGCGGAGTTAAGTTTGTTTTGAGCTTCGGTTTTATTTTTTTCGTCAACTTGAGAAGATGCTGTGTAGCCCGCCTTTTGCAAGATTACACCCTTAAGCATTTCTTGACTTACAGAAACATATTGTGTGGCACTTGCCGGAAGTTGCACGCTTACTGAATTTAAGTTTCCGCCATTTTTGGTTTTGCCAACAATATTTAGCACGTCATTTTTAAGTACAAATCCCATAACTTCGCTGTGAGCAAGCTTTTCTGCAGCAATGCTTTGCGCCAAGTTTTCATATGCGCCATTTATATCAAGATTTTGATATGTCTCCATCTCTGCCAAGATGTCTGTAACTTTCACTTCAACCACTTCAACAGGTGGCTTTGGATCTGGGTTTTCACTGGGCGTTGTAGTTTGTCCTGTCTTGTCGCAGGCGGCAAACAAAACCAAGGCGATAGCAAGCACAACAATACCTGCACTCAGTTTCTTTAACAAATTTTTAAATTTTTGTGTTTTCATAGTGCACCTTTTTTATATCGGCTACGCACAGACACAAGCCGAATATATATATGCTTTACAATTTTTTTGCAACATATCAACTGCATACGGTTATGGGCGGAAGCACATCAAATTATCCCCCTGCTTGCGCAGAGGACAAAATAATTATTTTGCGGACGAATTGAGCAGCTTTTGCTTGAGGTCCCAAAGCTTTTGAGACAGGTCCACCTTGTACACCTGCGTGTTTACGACACGGCGGTATTCGGGGAAAAACTCCGCAATGGACTTATCCGCTCGCTCGCCAATTTGCTTGAGCGTAGGCATATCGTAAACGAGCTTGCCGTCCTTAAATATAGGCACCATAAGCTCTCTTGCCTCAAAGTCCGTATAGGTGGTCTTTTTATACGTTAGCTCGGGGTGGAAAACCGTAAGCGGCTTAGATGTGTCTATCTGCTCGTCCTCGAGGCAGATGAGGTCGGCTTGCGCCATTCCGTTTTTGAAGATACGCACTATCTTCTTTACGCCGGGATTGGTGGTCTTTTCGTGGCTGTTTGAAATTTTGATTTTTGGAATTATTTTTCCGTTTTCCTCGAGAGCGCACAGCTTGTAAACGCCGCCGAGCGACGCATTTGTATAGCTTGTGATAAGCTTTGTGCCTATGCCGTAGACGTCTATTTTTGCGTCCTGATTGTTGAGCGCAAGCAAAATATCCTCGTCAAGGTCGTTGGTGGCAAATATGAGGCAATCGCTGTGCCCTGCCTCGTCGAGCATAACTCTTGCCTTGCGGCTGAGATATGCGAGGTCGCCGCTATCGAGACGTATGCCCAAAGGCTTATATCCCTTTGCCTTGAGCTTATCGAAAACCTTTATCGCATTGGGCACGCCGCTTTTGAGCGTATCGTAGGTGTCCACAAGCAACAGGCACTTGTCTGGATAAATCTCGGCATATTTTTCAAAAGCCTCAAGCTCGCTGTCAAAGGACATAACCCAACTGTGCGAGTGCGTGCCCGTCACGGGGATATCGAACAGCTTGCCCGCAACGACGTTGGACGTCGTGCGCACTCCGCCGATATATGCGGCTCTTGCGCCGTATATGCCTGCGTCTGCGCCCTGCGCTCTGCGCAAGCCGAATTCGCTTATCTTATTGGACGTACACTCGTTGAGGCGCATTGCCTTTGTTGCGATGAGCGTCTGATGATTGATGAATGTGAGTAGCGCCGTCTCTACGAGCTGAGCTTCCCAAAGCGGAGCGGACACCGTCATTATCGGCTCGTACGGAAAGACTATCGTTCCCTCGGGCACGGCCTTGATGTCGCCCGTAAAGCGGAATTCCTTTAAAGCCGCAAAAAAATCCTCGTCGAATATGCCGAGCGAGCGCAGATAATCTATATCACTGTCGTCAAAGTGCAGGTTGAGGATATAGTCTATAGCCTGCTCGAGCCCTGCCGCCATCGCATAGGAATACCCGCCTGCGCCACGATAAAAGATATCGAAGACCGCTCTGCGCTTGTCCATATCGCAAATGCGATAGCCGTTCATCATAGTAAGCTGATAAAGGTCGGTAAGCAAAGTCAGATTGTTTGCCTTTACACGCTCTGTAACGTATGTGTGCTGCATAATACTCCTTACGGTATCACCGTTGCGCCCGTCTGCCGTGCGCCCGTGCAATTTATTATTTTGCAAAAACGCCGTTTTATTGCGGCGATTTGTACAGTTAAACCTGTCGAATGTAGCTTTCGGCCTTTGTTATATCTTTAAATCTGCGCCTGTAGCCCTTTGGCACACGGTAAAACTCTGCCTCGTCAAAGTTTAGCGCAATATACTCGCCCTTTGCATATATCAAACGCAGAGGATTCTTTTTGTTTGCAAGCACCTTGCCCACAAAATTGTAGTTTTTTATGTCGTAATCGGTCAGTGCGTCGTCCGCCTGCAAGCCTCTTTCGGCAATGGCACGCACACGCTTATACGCTTCCTTGCTGTCGCACGCAAGTATGTACAGCACGCCTACAATAAGCGCAATCGGCGCAACAACGCCGCACAGCACCTTTGTGACGGGCACTGCGTCCATACGCAAAAACTCAAGCCAGAGTCTGCCGAGCATATACCAAAACAGATAGAATATCAGCATAAAACCGGGATATTTTTGGTTTTTGTCCTTTTTCCAGAATATCAGACAGAAGACAAGTCCTATAGTGTTCCACACCATCTCGTAAAAGAACGTTGCACAGAACCACCCCGGCGTATTTGCGTCTACGATAGGTCTGAATTTGTCAGAAACGCCGCTCGGACGGTCTATGTAAACACCAAACGGAAAAAACTGAAATCTCTCGTCAAGTATGGGCTTGCCAAACGCCTCTTGATTGACAAAGTTTCCGAGACGTCCTATTATCTGCCCCGTGAGCAGCGGAACGACAACAAGGTCCGCCACATTGCCGAAGTTGCACTGCTTTCTGTGGCGGATAGTGAAAAATATGCCGCCGAGCACGCCGCCTACAAGCCCGCCTATAATCGTCAGGCCGCCTTCCCAAATGGCTATAAAATGCACAAAGTCGTCCCAACTGTTCCACGGGAAATACTCGTCTACACGACCGGGAATGATGTACAAAAGCCTTGCAAACACTATCGCAAGCGGAATTATCCACAAAAACAGCTCCACCGCATCGTCGGCGTTAAGCTTTATCTTTTTACATTCCACGCAGACGTATGCAAGCCCTATTATCATCGCCGTCACGATAAACAGCGCATACCACTTCACCTCGAGCGAGCCTATCGAAAACGCCGTTGTGGGATCCTTTGCGGCAGTCAGAAAATCAAACATAGCGTCATTCCTCCCAAACGAGACGGGTTGCGCCGTCCTCTCTTATGGCAAGCTTAAACACGTTTTTGTCGCCGAACATTTTGCATAAAACACCGTACGTGCTTTCCTTCGTTTTGTCGGCGAGCACGAGTATAGTGCCCGCAAAGCCGCCGCCGTGCACCCTGCTTGCGACAACGCCGTCCACGCCGACGACCTTATCCAAAGCGTTTTCGAGATCACGGCTTTTGCCTGTGGGCGAATATGTATTTTGCAGCTTGTAACGTGAGCTCAAGCCCGACTTGTTCACAATATCCAAAAACGCCTTTTCGTCGCCGCTGTCTATTGCGCTCACCGCTTTTTCCACTCTGTCGTTTTCCTCAAAGAAGTGCTCGGCACGCAGATATGCTCTGTCGCTCACCTTTGATTTTACAGACGTCTTTTCGCTTTTCCATTGCTCTTTTGGTATTTCGCAAAGCAGCTTTTTGCCGAAGCAGGCTGCGACCTGTCTCATTTCGGCAGGTATTGCCGCATAGTCGTCGGTGAGATTGCTATGGTCGCCGCCCGTGGATATCACGTATATGTCGAGGTCGTCAAAAGCCCAATGCGCACGCTTGACGGCAGGGCTTTCCAAATCATAAAAATCTATGAGGTTTACGCCGCCAAGAGCTATTGCGCTTTGGTCCATAAGTCCGCTCGGCTTGCCGAAGTACACATTTTCGGCATACTGCGACGCCTTTGCCTTAAAGATAGCGTCAAGCGTTGCGCCGTTGTAGGCGACGTTTAAAATTTCCGCAATTATGAGCTCAAACGAGCTTGACGACGATACGCCCGAGCCCTTTGGCACGTTTGCCGTCATGCTTGCGCTAAAGCCGCCCACTTTTTTGCCCGAGCGCACGAAATAGTCCACAACGCCCTTTACGAGCGCAAGCGAGGTGCCTATTTCCTTTGCGGAAAATGTCGGCGCAGCGGTGTCCACCCTTATCATCGGATAGCCTGCCGACTTCACCTCTATTATACCGTCGTCACGGTAGGATACGCCTGCGAGAGTGTCGAAGTTTATCGCTGAGCAAAGCACCTTACCGCCGTTGTGATCGGTGTGATTGCCTATTATCTCTATACGCCCCGGTGATGAATAAAAATCCTGCACAGGCACGCCAAAAGTGCTCATATGCGCCGCTTTAAGTCCATCGAACCTTTCCTTCTGCGCCTTGCCGTCCGTATTGAAAATGCTTTTGCACATCTCGTCAAACGTGACGTTTCTTGCGTCATTGTCATCTATTATCATAATTACACCTAATAAGTATAATAAATTTCATATTATTGTAGCATAGCGCACGGCTATTTGCAAGAAATATCGACTACTGTACAAATCGCAAATTTTTTACAACTTCATCTAAGCGCTTGCCTAATTTTTTTTTAAATGCTAAAATAACGATTGCCGAGGCTTAGACGGACTAAAAATAGCCCTGCGGCATATTATTTATTATCTTCATTCCATTTCGGAGAGTTTATGGCAAGAATTTCTTTTGAGACACAGGCAAAGCACAACATAAAAGCGCTTGTACGCTATGCGATCGACAATCTTTATTTAAACGAATTCGACGCAGATTACATCGAAAACACCCTGCTTGACCTTTATAAGCTGAGCGAGCCCTATTCGGGCGACGTCAAAGAAACGGATATTTATGATTTACTTGCGCAGCTCAGCGACTTTGCGGTGCGCAAAAAGCTTATCGACGACAACGAAAAGTCCCTGTTTGAAACAAAGCTTATGGGCATAGTTACCCCGCTACCGTCGCAGGTGCTCGACCTATTTGACGACGCAGCCCACTATGAGGGTGTGGAAAGCGCCTGCAATATGCTGTTTAAGCTCGGCGAAGACAGCACTTATCTGCGCCGTCCCGACCTCGATAAAAACATAGTATGGCAACACAATGCCGAAAGAGGCAATATCGTCGTCACGATAAACCTCGCAAAGCCCGAAAAAACTCCCGAGCAGGTGCGCCTTGCCAAGCTTGCGCAGGGCGGATATCCAAAATGTATGCTCTGCAAGGAAAACGTAGGTTGGGCAGGCAATATGGCAAAGCCCGCACGTCAAACCCTGCGCACTATCCCGATAGAGCTTGACGGCGAAAGTTGGTTTGTTCAGTATTCGCCATATCAGTATTTCGAGCAGCACCTCATCGCCGTTTGCGACAAGCACCGCCCTATGTGCGTCACAGGTGCGACATTCCGCCGTATGCTCGACTTTGTGGATATGTTCCCCCACTACTTTATAGGCTCCAACGCATCGCTGCCGATAGTTGGCGGATCCATACTTGCGCACGACCATTATCAGGGCGGCAAGAAGGTACTTCCCGTATTTGACCGTCCCGCACGCAAGCACTATCTTATGCACAGATGTCCCGACGTAGATATTTCCATTGTCGATTGGTACAACTCCGTCGTGCGCATAGAAAGCAAAAGCAGAGAGCAAGCGCTCAGCACTGCGGAAAGATTTTTAAAGATGTGGGATACGTATTCCGACCAAAGCGCAAATATCATTTGCTGCACTCAAAAGGACGGCGAAAAAATACAGCACAATGCCATCACCCCCATCGCCTGCAAAAATCAAAGCGGCGAGTATCAGATAAATCTGATTTTGCGCAACAACCGCACAGACGAGGCTCACCCCTTTGGCATATTCCACCCCGCAGAGGACCTGCACAACATCAAACAGGAAGCAATAGGCATAATAGAAGTAATGGGCGTGTTTATTCTGCCGGGCAGACTTGCAAAGGAAATGGAAGAAATAAGCAATATTCTCACAGGCAAAACGCCGCTTGACTTCAAAGCGCTTGCAAACGACGCTCACCCGCTTCACAAACATCTCGGAATGATAGCGCAGCTTGCGGCAGATTTGGGCACAGCCTGCTCCGAGCGCAAGGCAAACGACGGGATACGCAATTATATCAACACCGCCTGCGAGCGCATTTTGGACACCACCGCAGTGTTTAAAAACGACGAAAACGGACAAAAGGCATTCGATAAGTTTATCCAAAGCGTTATAGAATAAAACACTTTAAATTCACAAAATACACATTTAATATATGAAAAAGCGCACATTTAAATGCGGTTTCGTAGGGATTAAGTTGGAGTGGCGTAGCATATTGCTATGCCACTCCTTTTTCTGTTAGTTAGTTTGCTTCTTGTTGAGATATTGGAATTGCGCCTACACAGTTGTAGATTATTTCAATTGTTTGTTGCGTTTTTCCGTCTACCTTTTTCTTTTCGTGGACTATAATTCTTGATATAAATTCACGGACTATTTCAGGTGTCAACTCTGAGATTTCTGTATACTTGCGTATCAGTTTCATAAATGTATTTACACTCTCAGCACGCTCTTGCTCCATTCTCAATATTCCTTGGATTTCTTGGACACGGTTATTAAGTTTGTTCTGCTCATTCTCGTATTCCTCAGTAAGTTTTCGAAAGCGTTCATCAGATAACACTCCATTAACCTTGTCTTCATATAGATTGCGGATTATGTTATCAAGAGCCTGTATTCTGCGTTCACACACATCGTTTTCGTTAGATAAGGCATTTATCTTTTTCTTTGTCGCTTTGTCTGTATATGACTGCAACAAAGATATAAACTCTTCCTCATGTCCATTTGCCACACCCAATACCCGTCTCAAATCATTAAGCACAATGCGAGATAGCTTTTCCACTGTTATCTGATGCGACGTGCATAAGTCTTTCTTTTTCTTGCGATAGGTTGAGCAATTAAAGAACGGTTTTTGCGTACCTTTTGCCGTACGGCAAATATACATTTTTTGTCCGCAGTCAGCACAAAATACTATTCCTGAAAATACGCTCACTTCTCCCAAACGACTCGGTCTGCGTTTTGCTTCTCGAAGTTTCTGAACTGCATTAAAGGTGTCCTCATCGATTATTGCTTCGTGTGTGTTCTCGAATATAGCCCATTCTTCTTTCGGCAAGTCTATTTTCTTTTTGCTTTTATAAGACTTTTTCCTTGTTCTGAAATTGATCGTTGCTCCAATATATGCAGGATTTTTAAGTATCTTCTTAACGGTTTCCGTGTTCCATATCTCAGGGAATTCTGTCTGATGAGCCGCAATCGGCAGACATTTTCTCTTCTTATACAGAGTAGGTGTTTCAATTTGCTGTTCGGTAAGCATTCTTGCAATTTGCGTAGGTCCATAGCCTTGCATACACAATTTATAAATCTTACGAACTATTTCTGCGGCTTCGTCGTCTACTATCCAATGTTCCTTGTCCTGCGGATCTTTAATGTAGCCATATGGTGCTACGCAACATAAGTGTTTGCCGGATAAGCCTTTTGCTCTAAATACTGCCTTTATCTTTTTGCTCGTGTCCTTTGCATACCATTCGTTGATAATGTTTCTGAACGGTGTAAAGTCATTGTCTACTGCGCAAGCACTATCCACTCCGTCATTGATTGCTATGAACCTTACGTTCGCTTCGGGAAATGTTATCTCTGTATACATTCCTACTTTTAGATAATCTCGTCCAAGTCTTGACATATCTTTGACGATTATCGTTCCAATGCTTCCGTCTGTTACATCTGCCAACAATCGTTGGAAATCAGGTCTGTTGAAATTCGTTCCGCTGTATCCGTCGTCCACATAAAAGCGAGGATTAGTAAATCCGTGTTCATTCGCATACTTGCTCAATATGGCTTTTTGATTCTTTATGCTATTGCTATCTCCGTCCAAACTATCATCTACACTCAGTCTGCAATAAAGCGCCGTTATCTTATCACCTCCATTTTTAACGTACTTATTTCTTTGCTCGTTCAGTTGTTCCATCATATCGCTTCTTCTCCTTTGGAATAACAACCTTCAAGCGAGTCTCTAAGTATCAGCTTCTTCAATTTTTCCAAGACAGTTTTTATCGCTGTCTCTTCTTCTCGGATAAGCACGGTGTACTTTGTGCCTCCAATTGCTGTGTTGTATCTAAATTCTCTTTGCTCTTTATATCCCCCTTTTATTGATCCTATTTTGTTGCCTCGTTTGTGAAGGTCGAGGGCCTTCATGTATTTGTTCCCGCTACCATAATCAATCTAAGTTCAATTGATTATGTTTCAATTAGAACAGTATTCTAAATTTCACTCATATTACGGCTCATACTGTTTCTTCAATGCTTCAAAGCCTGCCGTTATTATCGCTACCTTTGTTATGTTATGCTTTGTAAGGAACTCTTCTATCTCATCCGCTAAATTGCGGTCTATACTCGTTCCCCATACTTTGCACTTTGCTTTGCGTTCTTCTTTATGGCTTTCTTCGTATCTCCTACGGTTTTCCCTTATGGGCGTACTCTCTTTTCTTTCCATTTTTTACCTCTTATATAATATATATTCGTATCAATACGATAGTGCATAATCTTGTATTTGTCAAGAGGTTATTTTACTTTCCTCCTTTACATTTAATATTTTTAGTTCTCTGCGTGGACAAATAGCCTCGCAGAGACCACACTTCGCTTGCGAAGTATAGTGGGCTATACTTTGTATCCAAATTTCCTTTTCACGAGCACATACGTATCACCTCCTTAAATATCTCTCTATATAACCAAGCACACTTATGTGCAAAATTATAGATGCTTACAACAAAATATTTTTCTCTTCATATATCCAAGCACACTTATCTTTAAAAGTTGACGGTCTATAACGAAGTTTATAATTTTTTTATTCCTCTATTAACCAAGTACAGTTATCTGAAAAATATTTATTCATCGTATAAAAATTTTCAGAAAAAATTTATCTCTCTAATTAACCAAGCACATTTATCACAAAAACGTGGCGGTCTATTATATAATTTATTATTTTTTATACCTCTCTATATATCCAAGTACACTTATCTCGAAAAGTTCGGGGCGTAGTACAAAATTGTTAACTTTTTTAACACCTCTATATTTCCTAGGACACTTTTTTAATTTCTACAACCAAAGTTCTTTTATTTTCAGATTCCCTGTTCCAAAAATTTTTTGCTAACATAATAACCCTCCATATAAAAGGGCGGAAATTAGGCAAAAGTTGGCGCCCTAATTTGAAAAAAATTTTAATCTTTTGTTATAGCAAAATTTTGGGAAAACAGCCTATTTCCTAAGCAGGTTAAGAAAATTCCCAAAATCAAAAGATTTTGAGAATTTTGATACTCGGCTTCCGCCTCGTGAAACAAGTGGGAAACCCACCTTTATTTCAGTTGTCAATAAAGTAAAGTCGCAAGAAAATTCTCACGACTTTGTATGTCAATTCTTTCGTTCTTACTGCTCTAAACAAATAGGTTCTGATTGCTTACTCTGACAGTTAACCTATCAACGTCTCAATCCATTGTTTATTTATCCCTTGGCACGCATAAACGCATATGCTTTTAGTAAACTCATAAGCTATGTCATCCTTAAAATCCGGATTGTTTTTAAGATAATATTCATACGAATTTATATCATTTCCTTTGACTTTGTATATCTTGGAGTCATCTAATACAATTTTTTCAGCTATATTAGATACTGCGTCAAGCACTCCTCTTTTATACTGTATATCATAAAGTTCGTCTGATTCTTCTTTTCTGTCATGATACTTGGCAATTATGTCGTTGTATTCGTCTTCATCATTGTAATGACGTATTCCAAAATTAAATCCCGTATTCCATGCGATTCTAATCACTTCCTTACGAACACAATCCTCCTCGAGTTCCCATATTATTTCTTTATTCTTTCCCTTAATAAGTTGTACTGCGGTCATTGCATATATGATATACTTCATCATGCCTTCCGGAATTATATCAAAATACTTATGCAGATAAATTGGAATATCTTTGTTGCTCTCATCGCCCTCATATGCGACCCAATCATCGTAATCATACGTCTCGTGATATGTTTCAGGCAATTCGCTAAAAATATTGGCAATACCACTAAACATTGCGGTGATTTTATTTTTTACGGCACAACAGACATTTGCTATCTGCTTTTCATACTCTGCCTTATCCGAATGATAAAGTGCGCAAAATGCATTTCTCAATTGCAAACGCATTGGATACTTTTTATACGTCGCCGCAAACAGCTTTGAATAATTGTCGACTTTAATAAAGTTCACAATACGACCTATTTCATCTTTGTCAAACTCTCTTTTATCTATCTCACGTTTAAAAACCTCATATATCCGCTTTGTTTCAAACGGTTCTTTGCTCTCGTCGTATCCGTTGACCGCTTTAAACTCTTCAAATGACAAACCGTTCTTCAAATGAAAACTTCTATTTTTAAATTCAAACTCTACGCAGTCATAACAACACCAATTAACACTTCCCAACCACCAAATTATATCGTTTTGAAAATCAAGTTTTAGGGACATGTCATCAAGCAACCATACTTCGCAGTATTCAGAATTGTCAAATCCGCATTCCCCTACACAAAATTTTTCAAACTCTGCCTTTAACTTTTCCACAGACTCCTCGTAGTCAGTTTGACATAATTCAAATTTAAAATTATGTTTTTCGTCTTCGGATATAGCGCAAACCCTTTCTATTATCGTCCCATCGCCTTCCGCTCGTTTTATAAATAAAAATATTCTTTTAATTTCTTTCATAATTTACAATCCTCTCATTTTGATTTATAGTTTCATTATAAACACAAGCAAGTCCCGTTTTGGGGGCTCACTTTCGCAAATGAATATCAATAATATTTTTTGACTGCACTGCTCAATTTATTATTTATAAGGTTGTTTCCCCACTTAGAATTCACATCAATTTTTACAATTCTATCCTTGCTGTTTTCCCCCAAGGCGGAGTGGCTTTTTCATTGTTAAGAAGCCAAAGCACCGGGATATCCATTGCAAGATGTGGCGGAGGAAACTTTGCATATCCGTCAGTAAGAATAATAATGCTTGCAGGCAGTTTATCAGTCATATGCTTTGCCACGTATTCAAATATGATATGAAAATTCGTGCCTCCACCGCCTGCAGGCTTGATAATTTTAAATTCTTCCTCATTTTCAAAAGGTTTCGGCTCAATTATTGCCGCATCAAAAAATCCGAGCCAACCTTTCAGTTTCCCGTCAAATTGGTCGATAGCGCCCTTTACTTCGCTGTATGCGGCAGTTATCATATCTTCAGACATAGAAGCCGACGTATCGATCATAAACAAAATATCTTCCACCTTATCTTCCATACCGTTAAAATCAGGCAGAAAAAACGGGCTGTCGTCAAAGCGTCTGTCAGGAGGCGAAAATGAGTAATCTACAACCTCTTCCTGTACGAAATCGTTTAATACGGTGCGCCAGTCCGTCTGCGGTTTTTTAAGTTCTTTTAGCAACCTCTGTGCGAACATCGGAATATTTCCGCAACTATCCACTGCCTTACGGACAGACATAGCTTCGCATGCGTCTTCAAACCGTTTTACCCACATGTCTTTGAGTGTCGAATCTTCCTCATGTATGCCCCACATAGAGTGGTCATCCCACGTAGGCTTTCCGTTCTTGCTTTTCTGCTGCTCGTGCTTTGCCCGACCCAAGCCCGCACCTTTTCCGCTAATTTTTTTGTTGCATAGCGAGGTCGGAGGAAGCATTTCATACACCTCTTCTGCTGTATATTCATAACCTTCTTTACCGTTCGGCGCAAAGTGCATAGATTCACCGTATTTTTCGAGAGTTATGCTTGACGGTTTCATTCCGTTTGATAACAAAATATTTGAATTTACGACAATATCGCAAGCTATATTGAAACGCTCGCCGTCTTTACCTTCGCCTCTGAGAACGTGCTGAAGGACGACGTGCAAAATTTCGTGCATCATAACAAAATCAAGCTCGCTGTCGCTGAGTTCGTCTAAAAACTTAGGACCGAAATAAATTTTCATTCCGTCGGTTGCCGCAGTATCGCAGTCCTCGTCAATTGCATAAGTCATGTGCATAAGCAACAGTCCGTAAAAGCCGTTAGTCACCAGTATTCGCATGCGTGAAAGCAACAGACGTCTTATGTATTCGCGCTTTTTTTCGTCAGACAGTTCCATTTATCAGACTCCCCTTTGTTGCGAGCCACCTCATGAATTCGGGGATTGTCAAAAGCTTTTGCTTATAATTTTCCTCGATATACATATAGTCTTTCATAAGCACGGTAGCAAAATCAGGCGGCATTTTGTTTGCATATGCAATAGAGTTGGCAATTCGTCCAATTTCACCTTTATGAACCCTCGCATAAGCCGTCATAGATGACACAAGAGCATACAGAGCGTCCGTTTCTTTAGGCACGTCAGGCATTTTCCCATCGAATATGTCCTCAATTTGCGGCAAATCCTTATATATCTTAGTCCACGTGCGGAATTCAACGGCTACGCCCGAGCCGACAAGCCCCGCTATAAACGGATACATATTCTCTACATCACTGTCAATATTATTTAACAGATTACTCACCATTTCCCACGACCTCGGAGTAGCAAACGCCAAATCGTCGTTGGAAGAATCAAAGCCCATAAGATAACCTTGACGGAAGGACAAAAATCCTATCACTTTATCGTTTATACCCGAAGCTATTGCCCACCTTTTCCATGCGTTAAACTGACCGTCAACCTCGATATGTAACAGTCGGTTGCTAAGCGCCTTAGGCATTTTGAAAGCTACCGATTTGTCGGTTGTCCTATTGCCGGCGGCAATTACAATACAGTTTTCGGGCAGCTTATGCTCGCCAACCACTCTGTCAAGTGTAATCTGATACGCTGCCGCCTGCACTGACTGCGGAGCCGCCGATATCTCATCAAGAAACAGAATATTTATAACATCCTCGCTGTCATTCATCTGAAAAATTTGCGGTTTAAGCCAAACGGCAAGAGTTTTATCCGCATTAGACGTCGGAATTCCCCGCAAATCAATCGGATTGAAAAGCAGAAGTCTTACGTCGGTTATGTTCACTCTTTTGCCCGTTTTTTCAATTTTTGCAGCAATTTGCCTCACCGCCTGCGATTTACCGATTCCGGGAGGTCCCCACAGCATAACCGACGGCATCGTCTTTATCGGCAATCCTTTTCTTATTACAGTGCAATAAGCGTCTGATAACTTTTCCACCAATTTGTCAACCGTCAACGACGGGACATTCGCAAGTTTAATTTCACTCATTTTTTTACCGCCTTCAATTTTTTATCTATTTGTTCAAGCTCTTTTTTACAGCTTTCTATCTGTTCTGCATAACTCTCATCCCTTGACAGTTCCATATTTATTTCCCGCTGTCTGTTTTCAAAAATTGCCAAAGCGTTTTTCAGCTTTTCAAGGTACTTATCCATCGTTTCGAGAAAATTCGTTAGTCTCTGTAAGTTGCCTGCTTCAGTATCGCCAAGTTCAACGTAATACTTTCCTTCCCGTTGAAGATAAACATACGGCTTTTCAAGCGTCATATTTGCAGGAAGCACTACAGTAAAACCTCTATAACTCAACAGCGGCCGCTCGCTCACTTCCAAAATGTTATCCATAATTGACGAATATAATTTAGCTCTTAGGGCTTTTCTTTTTTCGTCATATTCTTTTTTCTGTTCGGGACTAATTCCCTTTGACTGTGCCTGTTTCCTATTCTCATAGAAAGCAAAATCATGCTCACAGCACTCTATCAAATCCCGCTGATGCCGTATTCTCGCAGGAAGCTCTGTCAGTTCGTTTTCAAGGCGTATTCTGTTTTCTACATTCTTTCGTTGCAAGGTCATATATCGTGAAAGTTCGTTTGCTACCTCCACCCTCTTTTTTACGAGCGGATTTCCGACTGCAAGCGCTTTTACTTCCGCATAGCTTAAAACAGTGTCGTTTACGTCGGAGCCGCTTCGCATTGTAATTGCACCTGACAATAGATCGGATATAAATCTCGCCTTAGTTTCAAGAAGCTGCCATGAATATGCGTCAAAACTTCCCTCTGTTATATAGCGATAAATGTGTACTTTTTTATTTTGATTACCCTGTCTTAGAATTCGTCCCTCTCGCTGAGTCATGTCTGCAGGTCGCCACGGCACGTCGAGATGGTGCAGCGCAATAAGTCTTTTCTGTACGTTTACGCCAAGCCCGAGTTTGAAGGTTGAGCCGATTAGTATTCTTACGTCGCCGTTGTTCACCTTATTAAACAGTTTTATTCTCTGAGCATCAGTTTCGGCGGAATGTATGTATGCTATCGTGCTTTCGGGTATACCCATGTTCATCAACAGTCTTTTCATCTCGTCATAAAGATTAAATGCCGCCTTGGGCGTGGATGTATCGCAAAAAATGAGCTGTGTGCTTTTATCCTTATAGGTTTTGAAATAAATATCCACGACGTTTTCCGCACATCTTGCAACCTTGGACTGCTGAGTAAACATTGCTTTAGCGTCAATCAATCTGAAATCGAGTGCCGCTTTACGTCCATCCGTAGTGATTTTAAGCATATTGTCCTCTTTTCGGCTGACTATACCGTGCCTTACTGCCTCAGCTCTTGATGATATATCGTCTAAAAACCTTGAAAACTCCGCCGTCTTTGAAACAACCGCATCGTGATATCCTTCGACATCGGGTATGCCCGCAGATTTGTCAAGTTGATGGAAATCGGCAACCGACGACAGTAATGACGTAAGCTCCGGAAGATTATGAAATTTTGCAAATCGTGTGGCAAGCCGATAACTGTTTGTATCCACATCGATTTCAAACTCTGTGCTACGTTCGGCAAACATTCCAATCCAACTGTCAAAGCTTTGCAAATCAAGCATTGCAAGCTCGCCGCTTTGCAGATACTGTTGCATTATAAAAGCGTCCGTAATAGAATTCGTTATGGGCGTACCGGTCGCCATCACGACGCCCCCGCCGCCGTTTTGCTTTTGCACTATATGCACTTTATCCAGCATATCCTTGCATTTTTTAGAACCTGCGCTATTGATACCGAGTACGTTGTCGGTCTTTGTTTCAAACGGCACGTTTTTGAAATTATGAGCCTCATCAACAAACATTCTTGTTATACCCAACTCATCAAAATAAACCGTGTCGTATGCGTCGTCAATTGCCTTGTTCAGCTCTTTCAACGCTTTATCTATAGCAGAATGTTTTTTAGACTGCTGCGACATCACAGCCCTTTGATTTTTTATGGAATTTTCTATGACAGCACGCTCATCAAGAAGTTCCTTTTTATAGAACTCTTTTGAAATCAATATTTGTTCAAAGCAACTGTACGCCATGATTATTCCGTCAAAACTGCCGTCTCTGATTTTTTCGAGCATCGTTTCTCGCTTCTTAGGCGTAAATACTTTCGGCTCAACCACTAGCACATTTGCATTAGGATACATGATTTTAAATATATTCTTCCATTGCCCGACGATATTGTTTGGCACAACGTAAAGATTCTTTTTTGAAAGTCCCATACGCATCAATTCCATACCTGCCGCAATCATTACGTATGTCTTTCCTGCGCCGACGTCGTGAGCAAGAAGTGTGTTTGGACTGAATAAAATGCGAGCGACCGCATTCTTTTGATATGGATACAACTTCACAGAGCCGGACATAGTGGGAAATTTAAGAAACGAACCGTCAAACATTCTTCGACGTATGCTCGCATACTTATTCTGAAAAATCTCTTCGAGTTTATTCTTCCTATTTTCATCCTGCCACACCCAACGCTGAAATTCCTTTATCATCTTGGTTTGCTTTTCAAGAGCAGATACGGTTTCCGTCTCATTCACTACTCTTTTCTTTCCCGACGCATTCGTAGGACAACTCACTTCGTCTTTGACGGCAATCGTTTTCATGTTGAGCGTTTTTTCCAAAATATACAGTGCCTGAATTCTCTGCGTGCCGTACGTGCTTTCCGAACGCACCAAGTCCCTGTATGCAGGTTTATTCGGCAATTCCCACGTACCCGTAATCTCATCGTGCATAGTGCCGGTGTATTTCCTGTTGCGCAGACCTAAAATGTGTGTTATAAAATCATCTATTATATACGCAGGCACCCACGGAGAGCCTAACGTAATATATATATCCTCTGATGTAACAATACTCGGCAGCACCTTTTCAATTGCAGTTATGTTTTCTCTAAAATATCCGTTGTATTTTTTATTTGCCTCTCTTGCCACTTTCAGCTTTCGCATGAGATTGCCGCTAAGGTATTCTTCCGAAGTTTCCCAACCCTTGTAAAAGCATTCTTCCCACTTATCGGGATTTTGATATATTGAGCCTTTAAGTGCACTTATGACGGTTTTATAATCCTGCGCAGTAACAGAAGAAATATATTCTATATCAACTCGTCCAAGCTCGGTCAAACTCAAAATAAGTCCGTCCGCAATGCTGTCAACGTGTACGCCTTGTGTACGCTCATCCGAGTTAAAAATATTTTCCCAGTTAAGAGGCAAATCCATGCACGTAACACTTTCAATATGTTTTTCCTCGTTTGTTTTTGCCTCTTTCACCGCCCTTTCGCATTTTTCCTGCTCACACTTTTTTCTATTTGCTTCCTCGCATCTCTTCAGCTCCGCCGTCTTGAACTGTTCTTGCAAATTTCTTTCCACACTTTCCCGCTTTTCGGCTCTGCGTTTCACTGCCTGAAGCTTTGATATCGCCATCGATAATTCCTCTGAAGACAGCTCCTTATCAGAATTTTCAATAATACCTAAAATATCAAATATTGAACAATTCGTATCGTTTTCACCGCTCTTATTTTTCTTGTTCATGGGCGTACTCCTTCATAGTGTGAAAAAAATATAACATAGTATAAGTACCGTTTTAGGGACAACAGAAAAAGAAGCGGAACTTCCGCTTCTTTTTATCGGACAACTATATCGTATGTATTTTTTAATTAGTTTACCGTGCTATTGACAGTTTTTTATTTGCTCAAAAATACCTTTAATCTTTTTATCTTCATCGGAATATTTTTCGTAATCACATTTCCATTCCTTATCAAAAGTGAATAACATGATATGAAAGCACCAATTATCTTCACCGCCTTTTATGGCTTTAATTGACGGCGCTAAAATGACAAGTATCGGCTTCTTCACCATTGATTTTTGAGTTAAGCTATTAGAGTCATTCAAATGATTCTCTAAAAATGTCTTTTTCTCTTTAATCATATCAAAATCGTCATAAGATATGATTACTCGCATTCCGTCATCGCTCGTGTTTAATGGCAACAACTTATTAAATTCGCTAAACCAACCATTTTGTTGCACTTTATTGGCATCGTTATTATACAATCTGAAATGTGCATTTTCATGCTCTATGTAAAAATCATTACACCAATTGCCAACGCCATTATAATTGCTTAACAAAAAATCGACCTTATAATACTCTTTCTGCCAACTTTCACCGTATCCGCACTTAGTCTTACAACTGCACTTGTGGCAATGTATAGTAATATCCTCGCATTTTTCCCCTTTTTTATAAACCTCTGGTTTATCGTTTTTCTCAAATGTTAACGTTTCCGCAAGTTTATATAATATTTCCTTCATGTGAAAATCCGTCCATACCTTCAATGCTCCGGTGGGCTTTCCATCAGACGTTTTCGTGTCTTTTATACCTTTATATTTAGTGATTCCCTCTTCACTATTCACTGCATTTTTCCAACAATCGAAGTAGGTATTACAAAAATTTTCGGCGACGGTTTTAATCTTTTCATTCTGTACTTCATTAAACATAATTTTTTCCTCAACAGTTATATTTGATTGAATAATATCATATCATTTGTTCTTATTCAAGTCTTTCGGCATAATCCCCGTTTAACACTACGGCGGCGATATGCGCCTTGACGTAGCAGAAATTATGTTGCGCCATCATATACTCAAACAGTTCGTCTGCATCCTTGTTTGTATAACCAAACTTCACTGCGCCGTTTATAAATTTATCTCTGAGTTCAAGCATTTGCGATATATCAATCTTTCTTTTTGCCAAATCTCTGCGTATGCAGTCTGCTTCCGCAAACGAGTAGCCGCCGATAACATTCAGCAAATGCAAAACCTGCTCTTGCCATATAAGATGTCCTTTACTCTCGGCAAGAATGTCCAACACAGGCTGATGTTTTGCCTTTATCTTATTTTCTTCATCTATCCACGCTATCGGTATCGGACGGGACGTAAATATGTCCTCTGTAAAAAGCGTACTGCGCTCTGCTACAACCCTCATCATCTGCTCTTCAAAATTCATTTGACCGTCGGCATTTTTTTGCTTTTGAGCAACGGCTATGCCAAAAATCGGTTCTTTGTTAGGTAACAGTGGATTGATAAACCTTTCAAACGGGATGTTAAGCTTGAGCGAATTCACCTTTGTTATACCCGCCCTATACAAAAGATATGAGCAATTTGCCGCACCGTCGATATAAAAGTTTCCTCTCAAGAAATATGTGTTGTCCGACCGTCCCGTAAGCCAAAGTGAATCTTTTCTTGCGTCACGCATTTCGTCAATAAATGCCGCAATGCGTTCTTCATTCCCAGTTTTTCGGATTATATTCAATTCATACTCCAACCGTTTTCTACTCGCACTCCCCTCTGCGTGCTTTTTAAGAATATCCGAAAAAATCTCATTTATTAACTTCTGCTTTTCCCATTCATTTCCATATAAAAAAATTCTGTTCATTTACTATATCTCCGCATATATTATTGCTTTCTGCTCAAATTATAAAAAAAGGATTGTCCCAAATACGGTACATTATTACGTTGTTAATCGAACGAAATAGTTTATGAAGAATATTTTAAATTAAATATATAAAATGAAAAATACCGTGAGGACTTTTGCCCCACAGTATTTTAGACTCACTTAAAGTTGTTTTAATTTTCCCTATCGCTACTCACCTTTAAGTGCGCTTTTTACTAATTATGATTGCAAATATTATTCTTCATCTTCAAACACAGGTATATCCAAAGACAGATAATATTCAAAATTCATTTCAGAACAGTTAAAATCTTTGAAAGTTATTTCATGATTGACGGCT
Source organism: uncultured Christensenella sp. (assembly GCA_910584155.1). Classification (GTDB taxonomy): domain Bacteria; phylum Bacillota; class Clostridia; order Christensenellales; family CAG-917; genus CAG-475. The sequence continues at coordinate 23,720 of CAJTYG010000010.1, forward strand.
TCTGTGCTGTTTGGCTCTATAATTATTAGTTTTCCGTCCTCTATTCTCCACATATTTTGATTTTCAACAGCCAGTTTTATATCATATAAATGGCTTGCCATTTGGTCATAATCATTTACTTCATCATCCGATATAGTCGAAATATCTTTATAACAATTTTCCTCTTCTAATTCTAAATGTATAAGCGTAACAACATTGTTTTGCAAATAAACCACATAAGTTTCTTCATATGTTTCATAAATATATTTGAGTATATATCCATCTTTTGAAATCTTCATTCTATAAGTATAATTGTATGAGTCATTTTCGCATACAAATTCATATGTCATGTTTTCTATCTGCGGCAATAAATTCAAAATTTCATCAGCCGTCGTATTCTCTGCTAATTGAATAGATGTAGGCTTTTTATCTTCTTTATCATCGCAGGCAACAGCCATAAAGCTTAGCACCATAAGCAACAATACACTTATCACAACCATAATAAATTTCTTTTTCATTTTCTACCTCTGTATTATTATTTTGTGGCAATTTGCCACATTCGGTTTAATTATAGTGACAATATGCCACAATGTCAATATGAAAAAAAATTTACTTACAAATCTAAAAACTCTCAGAAAAGCTATGGGAATGTCGCAGGCAGATTTGGCAAATGCACTTGAAATAGAGCGGTCGACCATAGCCAAATATGAAACGGGCGACAGGTCGCCCGATATTGAAATGCTTTGCAAAATAGCGGACGTTTTAAATGTGTCTACAGACGAGTTGCTCGGCAGAATGTAATTAAACAAAATTAAACGGCATAGAAGTCTATGCCGTTTAATTTTATATCCAAAAATTCATTTATTTTTGTTTACAGGTTGCAAGCTTATTGCAGTATACCGTCGTGGCAATCATTCCGCCGAGAACGATGAAGTCTTTGACTAAGAATACGACATTAAAAGTATAATCAGAATCTTCTAATACGGCTTGCAATCTCAAACCGTTTATAAACGATATAATCTCAACAATGCACAATATTCCAAGCAATACTGTGGTAGCAATAGCTACAATAAACGTTTTTCTTGCCCACCCAAACACGTCGTCGTTTTGCACGGGGAAGTTAAACTTATTCAGCTTTGCACCGAACACGACAAGCACTATTGACGCAACTATCAGAAGCACAAGCAAAACTATGCCCGCATAATAGACGTTTACGGCGGTGCTGACCATGCCGTAATACTCTTCATAAACAAACGGCAGGATGGCTTGAATTTCCTGCACGTCGCTCAAGTCTGTCAGATTTAAAATCAAACCGAGCACTGACGCAAACAATATAAAAATCGCCCAAGAAAACGCCTCTCTTTTATATTTATTCGCTTTAGAATTGTTTATCGTAGTTCCGACATACGGTCTTTCTTCGGTATAGCTTGCAGCAGCAAACGGTCCGCTCTGTACCGTGCCTTCCTTTGCACCGAAATCAAACTCATCGCTTTGGGACGTACTTTGCTGTGCCCCTGCCCCGAAGTCGTACTCGAAGTCGTCGGCTTTTTTATCTTCGGACCTGCTGCCGAAGTCATACTCGAAGCTATCGCTTTCGGCGCTCACCTTGTCAAGCGTCTGACCGCAAATATGACAAAACTTTGCGTCGTCTGCCTCGCTATATCCGCAATTCGGACATTTTTTGCTCATTTGATACCTCCCAAAATTATAACACTATTCTTGACGCAAGCGCTCTTGACAGAGTGCTTTCATCAGCGTATTCTATCACGCTGCCCTCCGGCAGACCTCTTGCGATACGGGTGCATTTTATGCCGAGCGGCTTTATCAATCTTGCAAGATACATCGCCGTCGCCTCGCCCTCCACGTCGGGGTTGGTCGCCAAAATGACCTCGTCAACACCGTTTAAACGTGCGATGAGCTCTTTTATACGCAAATCGTCGGGACCTATATGCTCAAGTGGAGAGATGACGCCGCCGAGCACGTGATATACGCCCTTAAAGTCCTTTACCTTTTCGAGCGCAATGATGTCCTTTGGCTCCTTGACCACGCAAATGACGCTCTTGTCACGTGTGGCGCAGATGTCGCAGACGTCGTTTTCGGTATAATTGCCGCATATGCTGCAAAAATGCACCTCGCTTTTGACGGTCTTTATTGCCTCGATAAGTGCGTCCACGTCCTCTTGAGGCGCATTTAAAAGATGATATGCGTATCTCGCCGCAGTCTTTTCACCCACGGACGGAAGCTTTCCAAGCTGCGCAATCAGGTTTGCAAGCGGTTCGATATATCTCATACTGCACCGATCACATCAATCCGGACATTCCGCCAAGCGGTCCCATAATTTCCTTTGCAACGTCGTCCGCCTGCTTCACAGCGTCGTTGAGCGCCGCAAGTACAAGATCCTCAAGCATTTCAACGTCGTCGGGATCGACCGCTTCGGGCTTGATAGACACAGCTACGGGCGTTTTATCCGCCGTCATAGTTATCTCTACCATTCCGCCACCCGCAACGCCTGTGACCTCTGTCTCAGCGATCTGCTGCTGCGCCTCCTGCATCTTTTTTTGCATTTGCTGCGCCTGACGCATAAGCTGTTGCATATTGCCGCCGCCAAATCCACCGTAAGCCATAATTTGTTCCTCCAAATAATTTGTTAATAGTTTTCACCCAAAGGTGATTTAAATTTTGATATCTTTCCTTGCTCTATATTATTTCCACAGCCTTGCCGAACATCTCTTTTATGTACGGCACCGCCTTATCTTTGTCGATGTGCTTCACCTCTCTTACGACAAGCGCAAGCCCCTTTGCGATAGGCAACGCCGCAAACGACTCCTTAAGCACACTCATATTGTCGCTGTCGCAGATGATATCATAAGTGCCGCTGTCTGCGACGTTTATGCAAAATTCCTTTTCGGTCAGCTCAAAGCGACAAGTCCCCAAAGTTATCGCCAAAACGGAATAGCTGCGCCGCTTCAGCTCGGACGACAGATGCACCCACACCTGCATTGCGTCCTTTATTGCAGGTGTGCTATTAAAACCCGAGGGCCGCCCTCCCGAGCTCAATGCCCTTTCGAGTTTTGCTATCCTTGCTTGAAGTTCCTCTATCCTTGCACCATCTTCCACACTCAGACAGGCGGAAATAAGCGCACCTTCAAACAGAATTCTGTGCTGAACGGAATATCTGAGTTCCCCTTCCAGTCCGCTCATGATCTTCATTATATTCATAAGACGGGCGGACGGATATTTGTTTGCCATTTCGGCAAGCCTCCCAAAAATGCTCTCGGGCAACGCAAGCAACTGCTTTGCGCCCGAGCAGGTCTTTATAAACAGGATATTTCTGAACAGCGTCGCAAGATCGTTTGCAAGCACGGGTATGCTTTTGCCGAGGTCGCAAAGTGCGGCGGCTATCTTCAATGCGCTGTCAGTATTGCCGTCCGCAATAGCGGCGCCAAGCTCCTGCAAACGCTGCGGATCGGATGCGCCCAACACCTCGAGCACTCCGCCGTAGGTGACGTTGCCGTCGCAATAGCTTACGCACGTATCGGCGATAGACAAAGCGTCACGCACACTGCCTGCGCCTGCGGAAGCGATAAGCTCAAGCGCCTCACGTTCATACTTTACGCCGATATCGTCAAATACGTTTGCTACGTGCTTTGCAAGCACGGCGTTTGACACAAGACGGAAATCAAACCTGAGACAGCGGGAAAGTATCGTCGCAGGTATTTGATGTATCTCTGTCGTGGCGAGTATAAATATTGCATGCTCGGGCGGCTCTTCAAGCGTTTTCAGCAAAGCGTTGAATGCTGCTTTTGAAAGCATATGCACTTCGTCGACGATGTAAACCTTGTATCTGCCCACGGTGGGCGGAAAGTTTATCTTGTCCGTCAAATCTCTTATCTGATCGACAGAGTTGTTTGAAGCGGCGTCGATTTCGAGGATGTCAAAATTAGTGGGATTTGCAAGCTCGACGCAGTTTGCGCATTTGCCGCAGGGCGAGCCGTCGACGGGACTTAAACAGTTGACCGCTCTTGCAAATATCTTTGCTACAGAAGTCTTGCCCGTGCCTCTCGTGCCCGTAAAAATATACGCATGTCCAACGTTATCGTGAGCTATCTGATTTTTGAGCGTGCGCACGATATGATCCTGCCCGATGACCTTGTCAAACGTATCGGGACGGTATTTTCTGTAAAGTGATGTGTAAGCCATAGTCAGTATTATAAACTATTATCTTAAATAAGGCAATAATAAATTGTTTTTATAATGCTTTTCAAATATTTGACTGCATAAGAAAACTCCGCTTAAAACCACGGCTTATGTTTTTACAATTCTAAATGCAACGCCGAAAACTAAAATACAATGAAATTGTAAAGCACGTTAGACTTTATCAATTATCAGCCCAATCAAGCGTATCTTATTTTTCTTGCTTAAGCTTTTTAAACAGCTTTTCCAGAACCTTGTCGGTTGTCATAAATTCCATATCCAAAGCTATAGCTTGCTCAACCATTTCTCTGTCCGCCTTTACAATAGCTCCCACCGATTCGTCTTCAACCTCTGCAGGCGGCACGTCAATAGGCACATATTCGGGCAAATTTGACGCATCCCCCAAGGACATATAAAAATCCATATACGACAACTCTTCGCCGTCAGCGCCACGATACATACTTGCCATCAAGCCGCCCCACGACCGCATACTTGCTCTAAAGCACGTGCCGTCGGAAAACACAGGCATCCCTGTCAAAGCGTTTTGATGTTCTTCGCCCGAAAAAACATAGTGATGCTTTGCAATTTCATCTTCAATCAACGAAATGACAATTCCCACTTCTTCACGGTTTAATTTTTTTGTTTTATAAGGTGCGTCAAAATATGTCCAGCCCACGACTGTCAGATTTTCCATATTTAAATCCTCCCAATTTTCTGTTTTCATTTATTATACAAAACGATTATTCCTATGTCAATGTTTAATATAAAAGCACTGATTTATGCTGTTTTTAGCTCAACATCAAAGCTGCATAGAATCAAGATATATTGAGAGCTTGCCTGCACATCACAAGCTGCACAAGCGCATAGCGTATGGAAGAAACAAATTGAGCCGTATTGTCCGACCGCTTTATGTTTTGCAAAAGCGCTATGGCAGTGATAAGCGCAAGCTTTACTTCGGTTATCTGCGGGCTGTCACTGTCTGCGGCTTTTTGATAGAAAACAGCTTTTATATCCTCAATTTGAGATGTTAAAACCTGTATTTGCGTGATTGCGTCCTGTTTTTCAATGGTGCTGTCAGACAGATTATTTGCCGTTTCATACAAGCCGTCAAACGCAAGCTTATAATATTCTAACGCAGCCTGCACGGCACTCTTTAAATCGCCCGCCCATTTGAGCTTGCTCGACTTTATACTAATTTGCTTTACATACGTGCCGCTTTCGCCAAGCGCAGCCTGCACACTTTTTGCCGTGTCCTCGTCGTAATAAACGGCATAGATTATCTCTATCGTATCGCCGTCAACGATATATCCTGCGCCGCCTCTGCCCTTTATCAGATCCGCCGTAGCCCTTGCGAGCGTCATATCCGTGTATCCGCCCACCGCCACAGCATAAACGTCCTCACTCTCGCTCTTGCCAAAGGACACCACACTCAATATGCCGTCGCCTGAAAACACCGAGCAAAGCCCAATAGTCAGCATAAAGCAAAGCACTATCGTGCAAACAACGATGATATTTTCCTTTGAGGACTTGCGCATAATAAATACTACTGCGAAAAATGCAATTTAATGCACATAAAATAAGAATCCGACTTACTAATCGGATCCTATTTATTAAATCAAATTCAAGTGAATTTTCACATCAATCCGGCATAAACGGCATAAATTTCAATACTCCAATTAAGCAGTTTATAACGGCTACGACAAATCCAATAATACCAAATATGATTATGGGTAAAAAATATGATTTTGTATCTTTTAATTCCATTATATTTACTTTATCATTAGATGAGTCTCTTAATTTAAATCCGTTTTCATAAACACGCTTAGACGCTTGAATACACATAAATACGAGCAATGTCACCTCAGCTATAACAAATATAATCATACCTGTTATAATGAAACCAAGCCATAACGAACGACTACTTAAAGCATAACTAGAAGCATAAGATGGATTATTGTATCTTGAAAACAATATCGTATTAAGAGATATAAATTCACCCCATATCAAAGCACAAAATGCCAAAACTAAAAGGGCTCCGCCTAAATGTAATTTTCTATCTTTTTCCTTTGCCTGTTGCAAATCATTCTCATAATTATTATTTTTTACAAAATTAAAAGCACCTGCGACCTTTCCCGAAACTGCACTAACATAATAATCATTGCCCTCAAAAGAAAACTTATAAAAAGGGGCATACTTGCAAACAGATTTTAAATAACTACCGTTATGCTTTATAGTCCCAAAAACTTTGCCGCCTTTGGATCTAACATATTGTTTGCATTCTTTATTTATTTTCTCGTTTATGTTCCTTCCGCACTGCATTTCGTTTGCAGTCGATGACGCTTTACACTCATATAGTCTTTTTCTATCTTCATCACTCATCGGATGAGCACTATACCCGCTACCTATATACGACATTAAATGATCGCCTGCATGTGCGGATACGGATATCTTTACTTTATCATTCTCTTTAGCAGTATATGAACTGTAATCCTTATTTTCTCTTACTGTAACAGTATTACCACGCAACTCCCCAGTGTATCCTGTAGTATAAGAATATGTGTGCTCTTTTTCATATGATATGCTTTGTATTTCATATTCCTCGTCAACTTCACTGCAATATAGTAACGACAGATTAACTTTATTCAAGTTATCTATAAATCTCAATCTAAATGCATCATCGCAGTAGTATTTACTTTTAATTTCTTTGATTAGAATATCACATGCAGTTTTAGCATCAATGTTGATGTCATAGATTTTCTTCTTCACAATTAAAAACCTCTCTTGTATGAATTTTATTAAAATCTTAGCATACTAAGATAAACGCTGTCAAGTGTAAAATTTGATAAAGTAAAATATATGAATCACAAATTTGCCGAAAACTTAAAAAATCTTCGCAAACAGGAAGGATTGACACAGCCTCAGCTTGCCGAAAAAATAGGCGTCAGCAAGGGTATGATTTCTTTTTGGGAAAACGGCATTTATGAACCTACGGCTTCAAATATAGTTGTGATAGCAAAGTATTTTCACATTTCTACCGATGAACTTTTAGATTATGACAACAACTAAATGATTACGGCATTTAAAACTACGGTATTTAAAAACGGCTCCGCATTTGCGAAGCCGTTTTAAACCGTTTATTGTTTATCTCAATACATCTCGCCCATTCCGCCGCCTGCAGGCATAGCGGTTGCGGGCTCTTTGATGTCGGTCACGAGGCTCTCGGTGGTGAGTAGCGTGCTTGCAACGGAAACTGCGTTTTGCAGGGCGCTTCTTGTGACCTTTGTCGGGTCGAGTATGCCTGCCTTGACCATATCGCAGTATGTTTCGTTTGCGGCGTCAAAGCCGTAGTTTGGCTTATTTGCACGCATTATCGTATGTGCGACGATACCGCCGTCGATACCTGCGTTTGCTGCAATCTGTCTTACGGGTGCTTCAAGCGCTTTAAGCACTATCATTGCGCCTGTACGCTCGTCGCCCTCAAGCTTTGCGCACGCCTTTTTCACTGCGGGCACTATGGTGAGCAGAGCCGTTCCGCCGCCGGGGACGATACCCTCTTCGACAGCGGCACGGGTTGCGTTGAGAGCGTCCTCTATGCGGAGCTTTTTCTCTTTCATTTCCACTTCGGTTGCAGCGCCTACGCCGATGACAGCTACGCCGCCTGCGAGCTTTGCGACACGTTCCTGCAGCTTTTCTCTGTCATAATCCGAAGTCGTCTCTGCGACCTGTGCACGCAACGACGCAACTCTTGCGGAAATTTCGGCAGGATCGCCTGCGCCGCCTACTATAGTCGTGTTGTCCTTGTCCACTACGACCGCTTTTGCTCTGCCGAGCATATCTACGTTTACGTCCTTCAGCTCATAGCCGAGATCGCTTGAAACATACGTTCCGCCTGTGAGAATTGCGATATCCTCAAGATATGCCTTTCTTCTGTCGCCAAAGCCGGGTGCCTTGACTGCGACGACGTTAAATACGCCCTTCAGCTTGTTGAGAATGATGGTCGTAAGCGCCTCGCCCTCGATGTCATCAGAAATGATGAGCAGCTTAAGATGATTTTGCAGCACCTGCTCGAGCAGAGGCAAAATTTCCTGCACGTTGCTTATCTTCTTGTCCGTGATGAGAATGACGGGGTTGTCGAGCTCGGCTATCATCTTCTCTTGATTTGTAGTGAGATAGGGCGACACATAGCCTCTGTCAAACTGCATACCCTCGACCACGTTGAGCTCGGTTGTCATAGCCTTGCCTTCCTCAATGGTGATTACGCCGTCCTTGCCAACCTTTTCCATAGCGTCGGAAATGAGCTTGCCAACGCTTTCGTCCTCTGCGGATATGGACGCTACCTGTGCGATAGCCGTCTTATCCTCAACTTCCTTGCTTATCTTTTTGAGCTCTTCGACAGCCTTTTCCGCCGCAAAGCTTATGCCCTTTCTGAGCACTATGGGGTTTGCGCCCGCCGCCACGTTTTTCAAGCCGTCCTTGACGATAGCCTGCGCAAGCACGCACGCCGTAGTTGTGCCGTCGCCCGCAACGTCGTTAGTCTTTGTTGCGACCTCTCTGACGATCTGAGCGCCCATATTTTCAAACGGATCCTCCAAAACTATATCCTTTGCAATGGTCACGCCGTCGTTGGTGATGAGGGGGATTCCGTAGGATTTATCCAAAACCACGTTTCTGCCCTTTGGTCCGAGCGTGATTTTGACTGTATTTGCAACTGTATCGACGCCTGTTTCGAGCGCCTTTCTTGCTTCGTCGCCGTATTTAAATTGCTTTGCCATAAAACTGCCTCCTTATTCGATGACGGCGAGTATATCCGCCTGTCTTACGATGACGACTTCCTCGCCGTCTATCTTAAACTCACTGCCTGCATACTTGCTGTAAAGCACCGTATCGCCGACCTTGACCTGCATTTTGACTTCCTTGCCGTCAATCATCCCGCCGGGACCGACAGCCACTACTGTCGCAAGCTGGGGTTTTTCTTTTGCGGCGACGGGAAGTACGATCCCGCTTGCCGTCTTTTCGTTTGCTTCGATAGCTTTGATGACTACTTTGTCAAACAATGGTTTGATTGCCATATATTGCCTCCGAATTTTATTATTACAATTTTTAGCACTCTTCGTGCTTGATTGCTAACAGTTTATTACATCGGCTGCCAAATGTCAATAATTTATGCGATATTATTTTTGAAATTTTTGATAATAATAGCCAACTGCCTGTTGAATATTGTTTAAAAATGTGATAACATTTTATCCGTCAATAAAAACACCGTATAATTTAGCGAGGGACTATGGATAAGTGGGATAAGAGATTTATGGATATGGCAGGCTTTGTCTCCGGCTGGACAAGCTGCGCAAGGCAAGGCAGAGCAATAGGCGCTATCATCGTCAAGGACAAGCGCATACTTACGACGGGCTACAACGGCGCACCGTCGGGCATCACCACCTGCCGTGAAAAGGGCTACTGTATGCGTGACAAGCTCGGCATCGAAAGCGGCACCCGTGCCGAAATGTGCTATGCCGTCCACGCCGAGCAGAACGCCATATGTCAGGCGGCGAAGCTCGGAATATCCGTTGAGGGCGCAACGCTTTATTGCACGCATCAGCCCTGCACAATCTGCACGAGGCTGATAATCAACAGCGGCATAACGAGAGTCGTATACAAATATCCCTATCCCGACGAGTTTTCGATGAAGCTTTTTGACGAAGCGGGTATCACTGTCGAACAGTTTGAGGAATAGACGGTTTTAAAAATGAAATATAACAAAAAGAGCGGACGTCACTAAGATTTCCGCTCTTTTATCGTCTTTTTGATTATCCTTAATTGTTGCGCTTGCTTTGTCAATTTACTTTTATGCTATCACAAGCTTGACCTGTCCCGAGCCGTCCGCCGTAATTTTGTACAGCGTATCGTCCTTTATCTCGTCATCGAACAAAATTCCGAACTTTTCAACAAAGCCGTCCCAAACATCGTGCAGATACACGTGCGAGTAGCCTGAAATTTCCTCCGTTAGCTTTTCTACTGAAAAGTCCATAGAAAACGGATTGCCCGTATAACACACCTCAGCGTCTCTGCCGTCTGTATACGAGCCGCCCTCGAGATATCCCGAGGTCTGCAAAGGCGTCGCCATAAACCTCATCTTTATATATTGGTGCGCCTGATCCCAAACCCCGTCGCCGTCGTAAACGACGATGTATACGCTGTCGCCCTTTTCAAGCGATGAAACTGCGGCGTTCCATTGCTGATACGGTGCATCGGCTTTTGCCGCCTTATTTCCGAATATAAAATAGCCGCTTATTGCGACCGAAAACGCCGCAACACAATAAACGGCAATCGATATGGGCGCAATCATACGGCTGAGCTTTATTGCTACATCGCCCTTGCCTATGGGCTTTTCGCTCCACCCGACGGCATACAAATCCACAAAGATGTAGAAGTATATCAGCGTAATACCCAACATTACAGTCATATTGTAGCGTGCATAAGAGGCGAGCGTAAGCCCTTCCCAATATGCAAAGCTGAAGATGTACAAAAGCAGCAGCGACACGCCATAGCCCACCATAACCACTGCGGTCACAACACCCTGCGTGATAGCAAACGCTTTGTTTTTGGTTTTAAAGCCCAAAAGCACGCAGGCGATGACGACAAGCAGCAGCGTGAGCACCTGCGGCAGCTGCAAGCCTCCCTCATACTTGATACTGCCGACGAAAAACGTTTTGAAAAACAGCGACGTGACCTGCGATTGATAATCGGTAGGCGCTTTTATCCATTCAAGGATATTTGCCATTGTCATTTCGCTTGCGTCCCAACCTGCTCTGACGTCGTAAAAATCGACGTACCACGACCAAGAAAGCTTTGCAAATGCGATGAGCACCACAGGCAGCAAAACAAAGGCGAAATTGCGCTTATCCTCAAAAAATTTCTTTACATTCTGCCTGCCGAGCGTAAAGGCGTCGATAGCGATAAATATTATTGCAAAGATAGCAAGCGCAACGCCGGACGATTTGGTTGACGTCAATACGAAGCACCCCAAAGCAATGCTCGCTATCGTAAAGCCGTCCGCCCTGCCGCAGTCCGTCTTATATGCAAGAAAGATATGCGCCATCATCAAGCCCAGAATGCCGTCCACAAGCAAATTGGTATACATACTGTGTTTAAACAGCATAGGCAGCAGAAAAACGACTGCGGCGCAAAGAATACAGGTCAAAGATTTTTTATTTTTAAACATCTCGAATATCGGCAGCACGAGCGACACCGCAAGCAGGTCGAAGGCGGCGTACAGCGCCCCGCAGGAAAACTTTGAACCGAATATCTGAAACGCAAACATAAATATGCCCGTTGCAGGTACATATTGATTGAACATAGTAGTGCTGTTGCCGAGATTTCCGAAATCGCCGTAGGCAAACATATTTTTGACGACCAACGCCCAATGAGTCATCTCGTCCGTAGCGGTGGGCACATAGCACAAAAACGCAATGCCAAAGGCAAATCCGAGCAAGGCATAGAGATAAAACGCAGGATTTGCAAAAACCGCCTTTATGCCCGCAACGTCCCTTTGCCTTATGACTTTATACCCTGCGTATGCCGTAAGCAGAAGCGCCGCCGCCAAGAATATGTACATAGCCGTGCGCATATCGGCAAACAGTCCGCCGAGATACAGCATAAATATGACGGTAAAGTTTGCGACCGCCGCCGTCTGACCGAAGCCCCGCTTAAGAAGATAAGACATATCGACGCCAAGCATCAGCACAAATATCAAGACAATAAAATAACTCATACCGTCCATTATAGGTCGCCTTTTTTACGATGTCAATTTTCTATAGGAAAGCCGATGTCAAAATTTGTTGATAAAATGCCTGCAAACGATTGACATATATGTGCGCACGTGTATATAATGCACTCAATTAAATCGAAAGTTTAGTAAAAGTAAACTTTTTGATTAAAATTCCGAAACACACTAAACTTGACGTCAGTTTTGCCTAAACCGACGCAAAAGTTTAGAGAGGGTAAACAAAAAACACTGTGCGTGTTTGAGGTGAATATGGAATTGGGTATCAAAATAAAAAGGCTGAGATTGCGCAACAATCTCACGCAGGAGGAGCTTGCCGACAGGTGCGAGCTTACAAAGGGATACATTTCTCAGCTTGAAAACGAGCTGACGTCGCCCTCTATCGCCACGCTTGAGGATATCCTCAATGCTCTCGGCACAACGCCTGCGGAGTTTTTCAGCGATGAAAAGGAAGAAAAGATAGTATTTACAGAGGACGAATTCATTGAAAAAATCGCAAACGGCTACAAGATAGAGTGGCTTGTGCCGAATGCGCAAAAAAATGAAATGGAGCCTATCAGAGTGACCATAGAGCCTCACTCGGCGCTCGAAGAGGACGTACCTCACGAGGGCGACGAATTCGGCTACGTGCTAAAGGGCTCGATATGGCTGCACATAGGCAAAGCGGCATACTCCGTCAAAAAGGGCGAGGTATTTTATTTTTCGTCGCAAAAGGTACACCGCATAGAAAACCGCACCGCCGAAAGAGCGGTCGTACTGTGGATAGCCTCTCCCCCGACGTTTTAAAAACCGATATAAACAACAAATAAAAGTGCGAGGAAAACCAAATGACAAAAGCACCTGCCGACAACATCATTGAGCTTAGAAACGTCTACAAGACGTATGACGACAAGACAGTCGTCAAAAACGCAAGCCTCACCATAAAACGGGGCGAATTTGTGACGCTGCTCGGTCCCAGCGGCTGCGGCAAAACAACTACGCTGCGTATGATAGCGGGCTTCGAGATGCCCACAAGCGGACAGATAATCTTTGACGGCGAGGATATCACAAATCTGCCGCCGCACCTGAGACAGGTAAACACGGTGTTTCAAAAGTATGCCCTGTTCCCCCACCTCAACGTGTTCAACAACATAGCGTTCGGGCTCAAGCTCAAGACCATTCCCAACGGGACAAAGACAAACCGCAAGGGCGAGACGGTGCAGCTTTTCAGAAAATACACCAAAGCCGAAATAAAGGAAAAGGTGGACAACGCACTGAAAATGGTCGACCTCGAGGACTACGGTCACCGCAACGTATCCTCTCTGTCGGGCGGACAGCAGCAGCGTGTGGCTATCGCACGTGCGCTCGTAAACGAGCCTAAGGTGCTGTTGCTTGACGAGCCTCTCGGCGCACTTGACCTGAAAATGCGCAAGGATATGCAGCTTGAGCTTATGGACATGCACAAGCGACTTGGCATCACATTTATATACGTCACGCACGATCAGGAAGAGGCGCTCACGATGTCCGACAAGATAGTTGTAATGCGACTTGGCGAGATACAGCAGATAGCCACGCCCGAAAAGGTTTACGACGAGCCTGCAAACGCATTCGTCGCCGACTTCATCGGCGAAAGCACGATACTGTCGGGCGTAATGCTTGATGACTATAAGGTTGAATTTTGCGACACCGTATTCGAGTGCGTTGACAAAGGCTTTAAAAAGAACGAGCCTATCGACGTCATCATCCGCCCCGAAGACTTGAAAATACTTGATAAGGACGACGAAAAATCGCTCATATCCGCAACGGTGCTTTCCTCCGTATTTAAGGGCGATCACTATCAGGTCACGCTGCTTGCCGCAGGCAACGAGCTTGTTGCGCACGACACCGAATCCTATGACGTCGACGACGTAGTGGGACTTTACATCAAGCCGTTTGACCTGCACATAATGCACAAGACACGCATAATCAACGAGATAGACACCTACATCACGGGCGAGAATTTAGTTGAGATATGCGGCGCAGATTTCGAGTGCAAGACGGAGCTTCCCGAGGGCACTCCCGTCAAGGTATCCGTCGATTTTGACGACGTTGAGATCACCGACGACGAGGCGGACGGCACCATAGGCGCAAACGTGCTGTCGTCCATATACAAGGGCAGCTACTATCAGGCGATACTTTCCACCGACGACCACTACAATTTCTTTGCCGACACCGACTACGAATGGCTAAAGGGCGACCGTGTGGGCATAAAGATAGCACCTGAAAAAATCATCATCGAACAGCGTGAGGAAGCTCAAAAAGAGGACGAGCACGTCGTCGAGGACGAAACCGAAATCGAATACGACAGAGCCGAGCAAGAAGAGCTGCTTACCTCTGAGGAAATCGCACAACTTGAGGCTAACGATAACGTTGCGGGCGCTTTAACTGCCGATACTGCAAAAATAGACACCGATGAGGAGGAAGCCTAATTGAAAGCTACACACGTAAAAAAGCCCTTCCGCCTTACAAAAAAAGCGTTTGGCGTGCCGTACATGCTGTTTTTATTGCTGTTTGTGATAATTCCGCTTGTACTGATTTTGGTAAACGCTTTTCTTGACTCCGGCAACAATCTGACGTTTGACAATTTCAAGGCGTTTTTCTCGTCGAAATCGAGCCTCATCGTGCTTGCAAACTCGCTGCTTGTGGGCGTTATCACCACTCTGCTGTGCCTGATAATAGGCTATCCCGTAGCATATATCCTGTCCAAAATGAGCAGCGGCAAGATAATAGTTTTGCTTTATATAATCCCTATGGGCGTAAACTTCCTTATCCGCACGCTTGCGACAAAAGCTATTTTTATCGCAATGGGCGTGGAGCTCGGTATGGGCACCGTAATATTCGGCATGGTCTACAACTATCTGCCGTTTATGATAATGCCCCTGCACACCACCCTGTCGAGCATTGACAAGAGCTATATGGAAGCTGCGCAGGACCTCGGCGCAGACAAGGCGACCGTGTTTGTAAAGACCACGCTGCCCCTGTCCGTAAGCGGAATAATAAGCGGAATAACTATGGTGTTTATTCCTACGATATCCACCTATGCGATATCGCAACTGCTGTCAAACGGCAAGATATTTTTATTTGGCGATTCCATACAGCTCAGCTTTGAGCAGGGAATGTACGGCGTAGGCTCGATAATGAGCATTGTTATGCTTATATTCGTGCTGCTGTCCAACTTCATTATGAACAAATTCAACCGTCAGGGCAATGCGGCGAGGAGGTCGTTATGGTAAAGCTAAAAAAGTTTTTTGAAAAGACATATCTGCTTGTTATCCTTGCCATACTGTATGCGCCGATAATACTGCTGATAATATACTCGTTTTCAAACAGCTCGAATTTCAACTTCGATCAGGGCTTCAACTTCGAGGCGTACATAGCTATATTCAAGTCCGACAAGTCGCCCGAGCTTTGGAAGGCTATCGGCAACACCCTGCTCATAGCGTCGGTATCCTCAGTCATAGCTACCGTAATGGGCACGTTTGCGTCTATCGGCATATTCCACCTCGGCAAACGTATGCGCAGAGCCGTTGAAAACGTCAATCAGTTTCCCATAATCAACAGCGAAATAGTTATGGCGGTTTCGCTTATGGTATTTTTTGTGACCTTCAAGTTCCCCGAGGGCTATCTCAGACTTATCATTGCCCACATAGCGTTTTGCACGCCCTACGTGGTGCTCAACGTCCTGCCTAAGCTGGAATCTATGGACGCCAACATCTATGAGGCTGCGCTCGACCTCGGCGCAAATCCGTTCAAGGCGCTGACAAAGGTGATGATACCCATAATCACCCCCGGCATAGTGAGCGGCTTTGTTATGGCGTTTATTATGTCTATGGACGACTTTATCATCACGCAGATAAACAAGGGCGCCGCAACGGGAATAAACACCCTGTCCACCTACATCTATTCGGATGCGAGAGTGCAGGGACTCGAGCCGTTTTGGTATGCGATATTCAGCATAATCTTCGTAGCAGTGCTTGCGCTCGTGCTGTCCATAAATCTTGTGAAGATAAGCAAGCAAAAGAAAAAGGCAAAGGAGGGCGCAAAATGAAAAAAACGGCTACACTGCTTGTAATAATTGCCGTCCTTGCCTTAACGCTTTTGCCCGTCCTCTCTGCCTGCGACAAGGCGGATGTTAGCGGCGGCGGCACGGACAGACTTGTGGTCTACAACTGGGAAGACTATATCGACACAGATATGTGCGACGATTTTGAGGCATATTACAAAGAGGTCACGGGGCGCTCGCTTTCCATCACCTACACCACCTTCGATACAAACGAAACTATGCTGACAAAGGTGCTTAAGGGCGACGCCAACGTAGATTTGATATGCCCGTCCGAATACGCCATAGAAAAGCTGCTTCGGGCTGGCTGCATTTTAAACCACGGCGACGTGCTTAAAGACATAGCGCAGCAGGCGCAGAGTCTCGGTCTTACGTTTGACGGAATGAGCAGTCTCGGCAACGGCGACGGCAACGTCGAGCCTGCTATAATGGACGTTATACGTTCTATGTTCGGCGCAGGCGAGCTGAAGGACGACAGCGGCAACGTGCTTAAGGACGCAAGCGGAAAGGCTTTGGATATGACCGAATATATGGTGCCCTACTTCTGGGGCACGCTCGGCATACTTTACAACACGAGCGTTATCACGCCCGACGAGCTTGACGAGTACGGCTGGGGCGTACTGTGGAACGTGCAGCAAAATCAAAAGCTTGAAAACAAGATACTTATGAAGGACAGCGTGCGTGACAGCTATGCGGCGGCGGTGTTCTATATGTACGAATACGGTCTGTTGCCCGAGGGCTATGAGGACTACACCGTACAGAGCCTCATCAACTGCACCGACAACGCAATGCTTGAGGCCGCAAAAAAGGTGCTCACCGAGCAGCGTGACCATATCTCGGGCTACGAAGTGGACTTCGGCAAGGACGATATGATAAACGAGATAGTCTATGCCGACCTTGCTTGGAGCGGCGACGCAATGTACGCCATAGAAGAGGGCGGCTACGACGAGGAAAACGGCTATCAGTTGGATTATTATGTTCCGTCCGTCGCAAGCAACATTTGGTATGACGGCTGGGTGATTCCGACAACTGTAAACAACAAGCTCGCCGCAATGATGTTTATTGACTATATGTGCGACCCTATGAACGGAATCCGCAACTCGATGGAAGTAGGCTATACGTCGGCGGTGGCAAAGGATATTTTGAGCAGCGACGGGGACGTGTGCGACTATATAGTCGAATGTTATTCCTACGACGAGGACGGCAACCCCATTCTCTTTGACGACGACGGAAATCAGACAGACTACGACGTAAACGAGTTCTTCGGCGACAACCGCAGATATCCCACGATAAACGCTACCTTGGGCGTTATGCGTGACTTCGGTGCACAAAACGACGCTTTGGTGCAGATGTGGCAGCAGGCAAAATCGGGCTCGGGCGTACCGTCAAGCCTGTGGTGGTGTCTGCTTGCGATAGCCCTTGCAATCGGTGCGGCAATAGGCATATACTTCTTGGTACAGGCGCTCAAACGCCGTCCACGCAAAACAGGCGCAAACACGTCAAAATAACTTTTATGACACATATCTCTTAAAGGGTGCGGTTTTGCTCCGCACCCTTTTTACGTAAAACCCTTGCTAATTTATATTTAAGATAATATAATAGTGACATTATGGATTTCATACGTAAGCTGCTTGTAAAAGATTATAAAAATACAAACGATCCAAAGGTAAGGGCTCGCTACGGGCTTAGCGCAGGCATATTCGGCATAATCTCAAATGCCCTGCTCTGTGCATTCAAGCTTACGGTGGGCTTCATAGGGCACAGCGTCACTCTCATTGCGGACGCAGTAAACAACCTCTCCGACGCAGGCAGCAGCGTCGTAACTCTGATAGGCTTTAAGCTTTCGGCTATGCCGCCCGACAAAAAGCACCCCTTCGGACACGCACGCTACGAGTATATCACGGAGCTGCTCGTGGCAATGGTGATACTGTTTATCGGCGCAGTGCTGCTTAAAACGTCTATAGAAAAATGTATCACCCCCGAGGACGTCACCGTAAACGTATATACGTATATCGTCCTCGTCGCCGCAATACTTATGAAGCTGTTTCAAATGCTCATATATCTTGACTTTTCAAAGGCGATAAACAGCGGTGCGCTTAAGGCTTCCGCTGCGGATAGCCGCAACGACGTCATAGCAACTACAGTCGTGCTGATTTCGGCGATTGTAATAGACGTTGCGGGCGTAAACATCGACGGATATGCGGGCATAGCGGTGTCTCTGTTTATCATAGTGTCGAGCATACTGCTTTTAAAGGACGCAATGAGCCCCATACTCGGCGAAAAGCCCGATAAGGAATTGGTCGACCAAATCAAGGCGAAAATACTGTCCTACGACGGCGTGATAGGTATGCACGACCTCGTTATACACAGCTACGGAGCGCATCAGCTTTTTGTGATAGCTCACGTCGAAGTTCCCGCAAACGAGGGGATTTTGAAAAGCCACGATATGATAGACAATATCGAGCACGATTTTTGGAACGAGCTGCACATACATCTCAACATACATCTCGACCCCGTAGATACCGACAACCAACAGCTTGCCGAGCTCAAGCTCAAAGCGGAAGCAGTCCTAAGCCGTTTGGACGAAAGACTGACCTTGCACGATTTCAGAATGGTCAGCGGCGACACCCACACCAACCTGCTGTTTGACGTAGTGCTGCCCTATGACAGCAAGCTGAACGCAAACGACATAAAAGCGGCGCTCGAGGACGACTTTAAGGACGAGCCGACAAAATATTATTTTGTCATAGATATAGACAGACAGATGAGTTAAACAACTTAAAAGAGGTATAATATGCTAAACAGCGGACAAAGAGCAAGATTGCGCTCGCTTGCACAAAGCTTAAATCCCATATTTCACGTGGGCAAAAACGGAATAAACGCAAATTTTGTAAAGGATATAGACACTGCGCTCGAAATACACGAGCTTATAAAAATTGCGGTGCTCAAAAACAGCGACCAAAACGCAAAGGAATGTATGGCGCTGCTTTGCGAGCAGACGGGTGCGGAGCCTGTCACTGCAATCGGCAGCAAGTTTGTTATATACAGACGCAGCACACGCAGCGACGTGGAACATATAGAGTTTTGATATGGATTACGAAAAAATAAAGCTAACGCCCCAAACAGAACAGCAGGAGGACGACCTATCCCCTGCCCGTAAAGAGGCACGTGAGCAGCTAAAACGCCACCGTGCTCAAACTCAGGCATACAAAAAACAGTATTTTGAGTTTTACGACGACGTAAAAATAAACCACCGAGAGGATTGGTAAAAAGCACAAAGCAAAACAATAAAAGCCAAAAGGCATGAGGATATATGGATATTATCATTTCGGGATTAGGTTCGGTCGGCACGACGATAATGCAGCAGCTCTCAAAAGAGGGGCATAACATAGTCGTTATCGACCTAAACAGCCAAAAGGTCGAGGACGCCCTCAACACCTACGACGTCAAAGGCGTCATAGGCAACTGCGCAAGCAGCGACGTACTTAAGGAAGCGGGCGTAAGCTCGGCGGAGCTGCTCATTGCGAGCACTTCAGACGACGAGCTTAACATACTCTGCTGCATCATAGCAAACAAGCTCGGCGTAAAAAAGACGATAGCACGGGCATCGAAGCCCGAGTATCTCGAGCTGTTTGAAAACGAGGGCGATTTGGGACTAAGCCTTATGGTCAACCCTCATTATGAGGCGGCAATGGAAATAAGCCGTATGCTGCGCTTTCCGTCGGCAATAACCGTAAATCACTTCAGCGGCGGCAAGGTGGAGCTTGTTGAGTTCAGAGTTGCAAAAAGCTCGCCTCTGGTAGGTATGTGCCTCAAAAACCTCGGCAAATCGTTTAAGGCAAAGGTGCTCATCTGCGCAGTACAGCGTGACGGCAAGGCTATAATTCCCTCGGGTGACTTCGTCATAGAGGAAGAGGACAGGCTTTTCCTCACCGCAACCACAAAAAATATATCGCTGTTTTTCAAGCAGCTCGGATGGAATAAGTCCGCAAAAAACGTCATCATCGTGGGCGGCTCACGCACGGCGTTTTATCTTTGCGAGGAGCTTGAGCGTGTCGGCATAAACGCAAAGGTCATCGAAAAGAACAAAAAGCGTGCCACCGCCCTGTCTGCGCTGCTAAACAGAACGGAAATTCTTTGCGGCGACGGCACCGATCAGGAGCTGCTGCTTGACGAGGGACTTGAGCGCATAGACGCATTTGTTGCACTAAGCAGCCTTGACGAGCAAAATATCATAATGAGTATGTTTGCCGCTTCGCACAATGTGCCGAAGGTCATCACAAAAATAGATCAGCTCGGCTACTACGATATGCTGCAAAAGAGCGGAATTTACAGCGCAGTATCCACCAAAACGTCCACCGCCGATCAGATTGTGCGTTTTGTGCGTACGATAGGCAGCAAGGACGAGAGCGGCAGCGTGCAGCGCATATTCCAGATAATAAACGACACGACAGAGGTTTTGGAGTTCCGTGCGGACAGCTTCAGGCAGTTTGGCGTAGCGATACAGGATCTGAAGTTTAAGAAAAACCTGCTCGTCGCAGGCATTATCCGAAGCGGAGTGCTCATCACCCCATCGGGACAGGACACTATCGAAAAGGGCGACAGCGTGATCATCGTCACCAAAGAAGATGCGCTTGCAAACCTAAACGACATTTTGGACGACTGATATGAATTACAGACTTGTAGCACTTGTATTTGGCGAAATATCCCTGATAATGGGCGCACTGATGTGTGTCCCTATGTTTATGGCGCTCGGCTACGGCGAAAGCCATACGCTTGCAGCATACGGCATAGCCATTGCCATTTGCGTCGTGATAGGCGGCATAGGGCTTGCGCTGCGTCCGCCAAAGGATAAGCGTGATTTCCGCCCCACAAGCGGCTTTGCGATGTGCGGCGTGATGTGGATAGTCATATCTCTTATAGGTGCGCTGCCCTACTGCATATCGGGCTATATCCCAAACTATATCGACGCCCTGTTTGAAACGATATCCGGCTTCACTACAACGGGCGCAAGTATACTTGCTGAGGTTGAGATAATGCCCAAATCGCTGCTATTTTGGCGTTCGCTCACGCAGTGGTTGGGCGGAATGGGCGTTCTGGTCTTTGCAATAGCAATACTTCCAAGCAACGACAAGATGTCCACAGCGCTCGCAAGAGCGGAAACTCCGGGACCGCAGTTCGGCAAGCTTGTAAGCAAGCTGCGCTTCACCTCACGCATACTTTATGCTATATATATTGTGATGACGCTGCTTTTGGTGGTGATACTTTGCATTTGCAAAATGCCCGTATTTGACAGCTTCTGCCACGCATTTTCCACAGCGTCAACAGGCGGCTTTTCAGTGAAAAACGCAAGCATAGGCGCCTACAACTCGGTGAGCATAGAGGTAGTTATCACAATATTTATGATATTGTTTTCAATAAACTTCAATGTTTATTTTATGATAATAATCGGGCATTTTATAAAGGCTATCCGCAATGAAGAGCTCATCTGCATGTTTATTATCTTCTTTGTGGCACTCACCGCAGTGACTATAGATCTTTGCGTGCGCCACACCTATGACAGCGTAGGCGAAGCGCTCAGATACAGCAGCTTCAATATCGCATCGGTGATGTCCACGACAGGCTTCGGTACCGCAGATTTCACAGGCTGGTCCACCCTATCGCAGGTCATTTTGGTGGGCGTAATGTGCATAGGCGGTATGGCAGGCTCCACCGCAGGCGGAATGAAGGTCTCACGCCTTATGATCGTTACAAAATCGTCATTTTTGAGCCTTAAAAAGAATTTATCACCCCGCTCCGTCTACACGCTGAAGATAGACGGCAAACCGCTTTCGGAAAATACGATATCTTCAGTGCAAACCTTTTTCCTGCTCTACGTGATAATAATTGTAGTATCCACCCTGCTGATTTCAATAGAAACACATTCTATGAGCGGCAATATGTTTGAAACCAACCTCACCGCCGTCATATCCTGCTTCAACAACATAGGCCCCGGTCTCGGCGCAGTAGGTCCCGCAGGCAACTTCGGCGGCTACAGTCTCTTTGCAAAGCTTGTGCTTTGCTGCGATATGCTGCTCGGCAGACTTGAAATCCTGCCTATTCTGCTTATGGTCGCCCCGAGGTCGTGGAAAAGAGTTTAAAAAGTCACAAATATCTAAGCTAAAATATGTCATTGCAAATGGCATATTTTTTTTTACAGTTTTTTGCGTTCTTCCACCTTAATAATAAAGTTTTCACCGCTGTAAAACTGCACTTTTAATTTATCATCACACTCAATAAAATCTGCATTGTAAATATCAAGCAAAGCAGTTTTAATGTCAAAAACTATATCCTGCGGTTTGCAGTTGTACTTTGGTTGCTTCTGTGTTTTTTCTTTTTTCATAAAAGATCTCCGAATTTTTTTATTTTATTTGCAAATACTTTACTTAATTATACGGTCTGAATTGTCAAACAACAAGCACATTTTGACAATATAGACCATATTTATGTGAGAGAAATGGGGGTATTTTGAAGAATTATGTCGAATTTTGTTTATACGCTTAAAGACCTTATGATTGAACACAATTTAACGCAGTCTAAACTTGCAGAAGTATTAGAAATAGATTGTTCAACTATATCAAAATATTTGTGCGGCAATCAATCACCCGACTTTGACATAGTAATAAAAATTGCAGATTATTTTGACTGCACATTAGACTACTTGTTGGGGCGAACCGATGAAAATAAGCGCAAAGATTTTCACGCTTGTCCGCCATTCGGCACTCGGTTTCTGTTTTTGTTAGATAAATATAAGTTATCGAGATATAAATTGCAACAGAACACTCACATAGCAAAATCAACTATGTACTATTGGCAAACAGGCAAAAGCAAGCCCACAATAGACAGTTTGATAGCGCTTGCAAAAGAATTTGGTTGTTCGGTCGATTTTGTTGTAGGCAGAGTTGATTTTGAATAAAAACTATTTATATAACGGATATAATATGTCGGATTTTAATGAAGTATTAAAAGATTTATTGCTTGAAAAAGGATATAACCAAACTGATTTTGCAAATCTTTTGAATATTGATTTATCAACTGTAAATCGCTATTTATCTGGTAATCAAATGCCCATACTTGAAATTGCAATAAAAATCGCCGATACATTTAATTATTCTATGGACTATTTGTTCGGAAAAGCAGAAATAAATCAGATTAAATCCTTTCACACTTGCCCGCCATTCAGTCAAAGGTTTAGGTTTTTACTTAAACACTTTCACAAAACTCAAATAAATCTCAACGAAGATGCCAAAATTTCAAAATCAGTAATATATTATTGGCTGAGTGGAAAACGTATGCCCTCAATGGATAACATAATTAAACTTTCCAACTATTTTGGTTGCTCTATAGATTTTGTCATCGGCAGAGTTGATTTTGAATAATAAATCAGTTATTTTATAGATATATGACAAACTTTATTGAAACTCTAAAAGACCTAATGATCGAAAAAGATTTATCTCAGGTTGCACTTGCAAAAAAGCTTGATGTAAAACCGCCTACTATCACACGCTATATTAAAGGAAAACAACTGCCTAATGTGGAAATGGCTGTGAAAATAGCAAATCTTTTCAACTGCACTTTAGATTATCTTTTTGGCATAAAAGACAACAACGACAAAAAGGAATTTCACACGTATCCTGCGTTTAACGTGCGTTTTGCGTTTTTATTAGACTACTTCAAAGAGAATATCATCCACATATCACTCAACAGTGACATTGCAAAATCCGCTATGTATGATTGGCGGAACGGTGCAAAAATTCCTACAATGGACAGCATAATAAAGCTTGCCGCTTATTTCAAATGCCCTATTGATTTTGTCGTCGGCAGAGTTGATTTTGAGTGACAGTATAAAACTTTATAAGCAAATACAAACCGAAAACTTTATAAGCAAAGCCGCCCTCGTTGAGGACGGCTTTATTAACCGTATTATCAAAATCATTCAAGCTCAAAGGCGCCTGTATACAGTTGATAATATTTGCCTCGTTTTGCGATGAGTTCGTCGTGATTGCCACGCTCGATTATTTCGCCGTGTTCCAACACGCAAATGAGATCGGCATTACGCACAGTAGAGAGGCGGTGAGCAATGACAAACACCGTCCTGCCCTGCATAAGGCTGTCCATGCCCTGCTCGATGAGCCGCTCGGTGCGAGTGTCGATTGACGACGTAGCCTCGTCCAGAATAAGCACAGGCGGATTTGCGACAGCCGCACGTGCGATAGCAAGCAGCTGTCTTTGTCCCTGCGACAGGTTTTCGCCGTCGCCTGTTATCATCGTGTCATAGCCGTTTGGCAGGTGGCGTATGAAATAGTCCGCATTTGCAAGCTTTGCTGCGTTTACGACTTCCTCGTCGGTGGCGTCAAGCTTGCCGAAGCGTATGTTGTCGCTGACAGTGCCCGTAAACATATGCGTATCCTGCAACACCATTGCCATAGACTTTCTCAGGTCCGCCTTGTTGATTTTTGTTATGTTGATGTTATCGTATCTTATCTTGCCGTCGTTTATGTCGTAGAAGCGGTTGACAAGGTTGATTATCGTTGTCTTGCCTGCGCCCGTAGAGCCGACAAGTGCGATTTTCTGTCCCGGCTTTGCGACAAGCGATATGTTTTTGAGCACAGTCTTTTCCGGCACGTATCCGAATGTGACGTTTTCAAACTCGACCTCGCCCGTCCACTTGACGTAGGTTGTTGTGCCGTCCGCCTTGTGGAAGTGCTTCCACGCCCACATACCCGTGTATTCGTTGGTTTCGACAAGATTTCCGTCTTCGTCCTCTGTGGCGTTGACAAGCGTGACGTAGCCCTCGTCCTCCTCGGGCTGCTGGTCGATGAGCTCGAATATACGCTCTGCGCCTGCAAGCGCCATAAGCACGCCGTTCAACTGCTGCGCCATTTGCGCAAGCGGGTTGCTGAACTGACGTGAGAACGTCATAAACGATACGAGCTTGCCCCAAGACATTCCGCCGAAGCTGTTTAGCGACAGCACCGTGCCGACGATAGCTGTTATTGCATACGTGACGTAGGACAGGTTGCCCATTATAGGCATAAGCACGTTTGCGTAGGTGTGCGCCTGTCTCGAGGCTTCCTTGAGGTCGCCGTTGAACACGTCAAATTCTTTCTTTTCGGCGTCCTCGTGGCAGAACACTTTAACCACCTTAAGTCCGTCGAGGTGCTCTTCGATATAGCCGTTGATAGCACCTATCTGACGCTGCTGCCCTACGAAGTGCTTTCCGCTGCGCCCTGCGATAAACTTGACGATAAACAGCATTATCACAAGCATCACTACTGATATGAGCGTAAGCAGCGGCGACAGCACAAGCATTGCGATAAACATACCTATGATAGTCAGCACGTTGGTGATCATATTAGGCAAGCCGTTTGACAAAAGCTCACGCAGGGTATCCGTATCGTTGGTGTAAAGGCTCATTATGTCGCCGTGCGTATGCGTATCGAAATATCTGATAGGCAGTTTTTCCATCTTTTCAAACATCTCGTTACGGACATTTTGCAAAACTCTCGTAGTAATGCGCACGATGATATAGTTGTACACGTAGTGCAGCGATGCGCCTAAGAGATATATCGACGCCATTATCGCCACAATTCCGCCCAAAGCGCCCACGCCGCTAAGCACGCCGAGCGTGACCGTTTTGCCTTCGGCAAGAGGCATGATAAAGCTGTCGAGTATTATCGACATCATAAACGTGCCGCCGACGTTGCATACGACGTTTGCGAACATACAGATGAGCGCTATGACAAGCAGCCCCTTGTAGTCCTTAAGATAGCCGAGTATGCGTTTAAACGTCTTCATCGGGCTTTTAACTTTTATTCCGCTCATTTTATTATTCTGCTTTGGCACTGTCGCTCACCTCCCCGTCGTCGGCGTCTGCACTGCCCTTTTGCTGAGACAGATAGACGTCACGGTAGATATCGTTTGTTTTCAACAGCTCGTCGTGAGAGCCTATGCCGTTTATCTTGCCGTCGTGCATAACTATTATTCTGTCGGCGTCCTCGACGGAAGCGATACGCTGAGCAATGATGATGACCGTCGTATCGCCGAACTCGTTTTTGAGACCTGCCCTTATTGATGCGTCCGTCGCCGTATCCACTGCGCTCGTAGAGTCGTCCAAAATCATAATTTTTGGATGCTTCAGCAGCGCTCTTGCGATACAAAGCCTCTGCTTCTGTCCGCCCGATACGTTTACGCCGCCCTGTCCGAGGTCGGTTTCATAGCCGTTTGGGAAGGACATAACAAAGTCGTGCGCCTGCGCCGCCTTTGCTGCGTGATACATTTCCTCGTCGGTCGCATTTGGATTGCCCCACAAAAGATTTTGCTTTATAGTGCCCGAAAACAGCACGTTCTTTTGCAGCACAACGCCTATTGCCGAACGCAGCGCCTCTATCTTATATTCACGCACGTCCACTCCGCCGACCTTTACGCTGCCGTCAAGCACGTCGTAAAGTCTGGGAATAAGCTGCACAAGCGTAGTCTTTGCCGAGCCTGTGCCGCCGATTATGCCTATGGTTTCGCCGCTTTTTATATGCAGGTCGATATTTTCAAGATTGAGCACACTTGCGTCGTTTTTGTATGAAAAATCTACGTTGTCAAAATCGATACTTCCGTCAACGGGCACGATATCCTTTGCGTTCTCGCCGTCCTCGATGTCGATTTTTTCGTCAAGCACCTCGACGATACGGTCCATAGAAGCACGGGACATAACTATTGTCATAAACACCATTGCCACCATCATAAGCGACATAAGTATTTGCATAACGTAGCTTAAAAACGCCGTCAAATCACCAACTTCCATACCTCCCGCAATCAGTTTACCGTTTCCGCTTTCGATGATATCTCGTCCGCCAAAGAGAATTATGCAAATTATGCAAGCGTACACAAGTATCTGCATAAACGGAAATGCGATGACTATTATCTTTTCCGCACTGAACTGCAGCTTTTGTACGGTCTCGCTGACCTTTTTAAACTTTTTGATTTCGTTATCCTCTCTGACGTATGCCTTGACCGCTCTTATGCCGATGAGGTTTTCCTGCGTGGCTTCGTTCATATCGTCGTACTTGTTGAGCATCTTTTCAAAGCGAGGGAATATCACCTTTGTGCCGAGCAGCAAGCCCAAAACGAGCACGGGCAGCACGACTGCAAATATAATTGACAGCTTCGGGCTTATCGTAATTGACATCACAAGCGACAGTATAAGCATAAACGGCGCACGCACAAGTATGCGAATGATCATCATGTATGAGTTTTGCATATTCGTGACGTCCGTCGTGAGTCTTGTCACAAGGTTTGCAGTGTTAAATCTGTCAAGGTTTTTAAAGCTGAAGTTTTCCACCTTGTAAAACAGCTTCTTTCTCAGATTGCTTGAAAAACCCGTAGAGGCGGTCGCCGCAAGCTTTGCGGACAGTGCACCGCACAGCAATGACAAAAGCGCCATCACCACCATCATCACTCCGCACACCACGATAAACGAAATGCGGTCGGTCATTGAAAACACGGGCACGCTGAGACTCCCGAATTTTAATACGAATTCAAAAACACTGAGCTCTTCGCTCATTCCCACTTTGATAATCTGCGCCATGATAAGCGGGATAAACACCTCAAACAGCACCTCGATTGCGACAAGCACGGACGTCCATACGGACGCCGCCTTATACTCGCCTACGCAGGATGCTATCTTTTTCAGCCCGCCTTTGGCACGTGGGGTTTTAAGTTTTTTTTCTTTCATAATCACCTAAATTGCGCAAGTTGCGCACAAGCATAATAATATGCTCTTTATTTCTATACAATTTATAAAATAAAAAGTCAAATAGTTTTTAACATTTGTATAATAAATTAAAAACCTTTTAAGCATAATAAAAATGTATATATAACAACACAGCTGTATGTTTTTGCTACTAAACAGTACGCTAAAGTGAGAAAATGGTATCAACTTCGTTGACATTTTGCAAATTTTATGTAAAATAAACGTATACCATTTATCATCACCCGACGAGGAGAATTATGTCTGCAAAAGAGGATTTGCGTGTACAGCGCACCCGCAAGTTGCTGTCCGACACCCTGCTCGACATGATGGAAAACGAGTCTATTGAGCATATAAGTGTTATGGATCTGTGCAACTGCGCTATGATCAACCGTGGCACATTTTATAAGCACTTTGAAGACAAATACAGTCTTCTCAGCTATGCGCTTGAGGAACTTAAGCGTGACCTTTATTCCGACTTTTCCAAGCGTAAGCCACAAGAGGATACGCCGCAGGACAGCCTGCGATCATTTTTTGCCACTTCGATACAGTTCTTTTTGAGCAATCACAACCGTGTGGCAAACATCGTCAGGCACAATATGTGCGGCAAGGTGATAACCGCTATGGAGGAATCTATTTCTTCCTCGCTCAACCGTCAGCTGAACGAGTATTCCGACAGGTTTTCCATCAAGGTGCCTGTGCCTATACTTGCTCAATTCCTTGCGGGCGGACTTGTATCCACAATGCTTTGGTGCATATCCACCAACAAGACCTACACCTTTGACGAATACCTCACCTTTTTGCAGCTTGGCTACACCGACGCCCTGTTTGAAAAAATATAAATAATTAAATATATAATAAACCATAAATATGCGGCGCCTGCGCAAAACGTGCGGGCACTTATTTTTTTGACTTTTTTTGCTTAAAATATTGACATTTAGCAAACTACATAATACACTGTTAGCAGTCAAGCACGAAGAGTGCTAAATAAATATTGACAAAGCTGTCAATAATCGAGGTGAAATTATGGATACCGAAAAATATACAAAGAAAGCAATAGACGCAATCAACAGAGCGCAGACAGTTGCGCTTGAGAGAAATCATCAGCAGCTCACGCCCGAGCACCTCGCATATGCCTTGATAAGCGACGAAGACGGGCTTATCCCAAAGCTTGCGGCAAAATGCGGCGTGGACGTCACTCAGCTCATAAGAGAGACTGACAGAGCGCTTAACTCGATGCCGTCCGTGACGGGCAGCCAAAATCCGCAGGTCTACATCGCAAACAGCACTGCGCTGATACTGTCCGCCGCCGATAAGCTGAGAGGAAAAGCGGGCGACGACTTCGTAAGCGTGGAGCACATTTTTGAGGCGATATTGGACGATCCGACTCCTGCCCTAAAGGCTACCTTCCAAAAGCTCGGATTTACAAAAAGCAAGTTTAAAGCCGCACTTTTGCAGGTTAAAACCTCAAAAGTGACAAGCGACAGCCCCGAAGACACTTATGACGTGCTGTCAAAATACGGCTACGACCTTGTTGAGAGAGCAAGCACGGGCAAGCTCGATCCCGTCATCGGCAGGGACGACGAAATAAGAAACGTCATTCGTATTCTTTCAAGAAAGACCAAAAACAACCCTGTGCTCATCGGCGAGCCGGGTGTAGGCAAAACCGCAATAGCCGAAGGACTTGCACAGCGTATCGTACGTGGCGACGTGCCCGAGGGCTTAAAGGACAAGCACGTATTTGCTCTCGATATGGGCGCACTCGTTGCTGGCGCAAAATACAGAGGCGAGTTTGAAGAAAGGCTGAAAGCCGTGCTGAACGAAATCAAAAAGCAAAACGGACGCACTCTGCTGTTTATAGACGAGCTGCACACCATCGTCGGCGCAGGCAAAACGGAAGGAAGTATGGACGCAGGCAACCTGTTAAAGCCAATGCTTGCAAGAGGTGAGCTGCACTGTATAGGCGCAACCACTCTTGACGAATATCGCAAATATATCGAAAAGGACCCTGCGTTAGAGCGCAGATTCCAACCCGTGCAGGTGGACGAGCCCACCGTCGAGGACACCATTGCTATACTGAGGGGCTTAAAGGAAAGATACGAGATATTCCACGGCGTGCGCATACACGACCGTGCGCTTGTATGCGCAGCAACGCTGTCCGACAGATATATCACGGACAGATTTCTGCCCGATAAAGCCATTGACCTTGTGGACGAGGCATGCGCAATGATACGTACCGAAATAGACAGTATGCCCACCGAGATGGACGAGATAAGCCGCCGCATAATGCAACTGCAAATTGAGGAAACCGCACTGTCAAAGGAAACGGACACGCTTTCTGTAGACAGGCGTGAATCCATAAAGCGAGAGCTTGCAGAGCTACAGGATGAGTTCAACAAGATGAAAGCGCAGTGGGAAAACGAAAAGAGCGAAATATCCTCCGTGCAGGACACTAAGGCGGAAATAGACCGCATAAATTCCGAAATAGAGGACGCAAAGCGCAAGAGCGACTACGGCAAAGCGGCGGAGCTGCAATACGGCACCCTGCCCGCCCTGCTTGAAAAGCTGAAAAAGTCCGAGCAAAAGGACAGCGAAGCCCGTCCGCAGCTATTGCGTGACGAGGTGACGGACGACGAAATTGCAAAAATAGTCGCAAAATGGACGGGTATCCCCGTGACAAAGCTTATGGCAAGCGAAAAAGAAAAGCTGCTTCATCTTGACGAGGAGCTGCACAAGCGTGTAATCGGGCAGGACGAGGCGGTGCGCTCGGTAAGCGAAGCGATACTGCGCTCACGTGCGGGCATATCCGACGAAAACCGTCCTATCGGATCGTTTATGTTTTTGGGGCCTACGGGCGTAGGTAAGACGGAGCTTGCAAAAACGCTTGCAAACTATCTGTTTGACGACGAACGCAACATCGTGCGTATCGATATGACCGAATATATGGAAAAATTCAGCGTATCGAGGCTGATAGGTGCGCCTCCGGGATACGTCGGCTACGACGAGGGCGGACAGCTCACCGAGGCGGTGCGCAGAAAGCCGTATTCCGTCGTGCTGTTTGACGAGATAGAAAAGGCTCACCCCGACGTATTCAATATTCTGCTTCAGGTGCTTGACGACGGCAGAATAACGGACAGTCAGGGCAGAACGGTCAACTTTAAAAACACCGTCATAATAATGACGTCAAACCTCGGCAGCAGCGTCATACTCGACAACATCAACGAGGACGGCACCGTAAACGAGGAAGCCAAAAAGCAAATAGATGCCCTGCTTAAATCCACCTTCCGCCCCGAGTTTTTAAACAGACTTGACGACACGGTGCTGTTCACTCCGCTCTCACGTGATCAGATTTATCGCATAATAGACCTGCTGCTTGCAAAGCTTGCGGACAGGCTCGCAAAGCAGGAGCTCAAGCTAAAGGTCACAGACGCAGCAAAGGACACCATTGTGGACGGCGGCTACGACGTCGCATTCGGCGCAAGACCGCTTAAGCGCTATATCGAAAGTCACGTTGAAAACGCCGTTGCACGTACCATACTTCAAGGCAATTTACATCAGGGCGACACTATCACCGTCGACGCAAAGGACGGCGCATTGCAGATAGGCGTAGAATAAAATTATGGCTACTCTCAAATATTGTGCATATAATGTATTTGAAAACAGCATAATACACATATAAACTGCCTATTTTGAAATACGGCAAACAGAGGCGACAATTATGAATGATTTTAAAGACAAAAACTTGGCAAGCTTTTCGCCGCTTGCTGTGGGCATATCGCTGATAATACTCGGCATACTTTTCTGCGCACTGCGGGCGGGATTTGTGAGCATACTGCTGACTATCGTAGGCGTTGTGCTTATCGTTTTGGGCGCACTCTCGCTCGTCGGCAAAAACTGGGCGCTCGGGATCATCGAGATTGCGGTCGGCATAATTATCATCGCCTGCGGGTGGACAATAGTTGATATAACGCTGCTCATACTCGGCATTGCGTTTATCGCCTACGCCGCATATCAGATGATAGTGACAATACCGCTTGTAAAAAGCAAGGGCGCAAAGGCGATCGTCACCGCCCTGCTCAACCCCATATTTATGCTCATACTCGGCATAATACTCGTGGTGGCGAAGTGGCAGATGATAGACGCAATATTTATCACTGTCGGCGTAGTGGCGATAGTCGCAGGCATTCTGATGATAATAAAAAGTCTGACCGTCAACGACGCTATTCTTAAGAAAAACGATGAGGCTCCTAAGGAAAACAATAAGGCGCAGGAAGAAAACAATTTAAAAAGTTCAAAAAAATAAAGCAGGTCGCAGGACCTGCTTTATTTTTTATAATCACATTTACTTTTTATCAAAAGCAAGATATGCCGCCGCAAGCATTTCCACACATTTGTCAATGCCAAACACTGCGCTGTTTACGCACAAATCGTAGTTTGCCGCATCGCCCCACTCTGCGTCGGTATAATAGCGATAATGCCTTGCACGTGACTTATCCTTATCACGCAAAAGCTTTTGCGCCTTTTTTCTGTCCGTAGCGTCGCCGTAGACATCTATGACACGCTTTATACGTTCCTCGTCATCTGCAAACACAAATACGTTGAGGCATTTTACCTTGTCCTTTAAGACGTGATCCGCACATCTTCCGACTATCACGCAGGCGCCCTGCTTTGCCAAACGCTCTATGGCGTTCGCCTCGGCTGCGTATATTTTTGCCTCGAAGTTGTCAAGGTTGCTCCACGAAATGCCGCCCCACGCCGACGTCGGAATAGCATAGGACGCAAAGCCGCTGTGCTTTTGCTCGTTGTCGGCGATAAATTCCTTTGCAAACCCGCTGTTTTCCGCCGCCTTCACGATGATTTCCTTGTCATAAAAAGGAATATTGAGCTTTTGCGCAAGCAGCTTGCCTATGAGCCTGCCGCCGCTGCCGAACTGTCTTGAAATAGTGATAACGGTATCCATAAAAGCCTCCTTACGGGCGCTGTTCAATTCAACAAGCGCTCTTATTACAATAATATTATCTACCCTTAAATGTTTTTCGTCAAGATTGAAATTTTGGTATTGTATTGCTTAATACATAAAATTTTGATACAATATTTAAAAAATAAAAGCGATTTTACGGTAAATTATGGCTTACACTGTATATCTGAAAAAAGGCGAAGAAAAGCGTATAACCGACGGACACAGTTGGGTGTACGCAAATGAGGTCGCACGCATCGAGGGCAAGGACAAAAACGGCTCGCTTGCGGACGTGCGAACGTTTGACGGCAGATACGTCGGCAGCGGATATATAAATCACCTGTCCAAAATTTTGGTACGCATTTTTATACGAAACGCCGACAGCACATTTGATGCTGCGACCGTCACGGAAGAAAAGGAGCGGGAACTCTTTATGCAGCGCATAGCGAGCGCAAACGAAATGCGCAGGCGGCTTGGCTACGACAACTGCTACAGAATGGTCTTTGCCGAGGCGGACGACCTGCCTGCCCTCATCGTTGACAAATATGCGGATACACTTGTCATGCAATGTCTTTCGCTTGGCATAGACAGGCGCAAAGCGATGATAACGGACTGTCTTGTAAAACTGTTTGCGCCAAGGGGCATATACGAGCGCAGCGACGCTGCAGTAAGAAGCAAGGAGGGCTTGACGGACTGCTGCGGCGTTTTGTACGGCGATGTGCCCGACAAGGTGATAATAGACGAAAACGGCGTCAAAATGGCTGTAGACGTCAAATACGGGCAGAAAACGGGATATTTTCTCGACCAAAAGGAAAACCGCTTTGCCGCAAGACGATATGCCGCAGGCGAGGTGCTCGACTGTTTTTGCAACAGCGGCGGCTTTTCGCTTAATTGCGCAAGGACGGCAAGCAGCGTGACGGCAGTTGACATCTCCGCCCCTGCTCTTGAAAACGTAATGGAAAATGCAAAGCTCAACGGATTTGAAAACATAACTACAGTTTGCGGCGACGTATTTGAGATACTGCGCAAATATAAAGCCGACGGAAAAAAATTTGACACGGTAATACTCGATCCTCCCGCCTTTTGCAAGAGTGCCGCTGAGGTCAACGACGCATACAGGGGTTACCGTGACATAAACGTGCTTGGAATGAAGCTTGTCCGCAAAGGCGGATATCTGCTTACCTGCTCCTGCTCGCACTACATGACGATGCCGCTGTTTGAAAAAATGCTTATCGAAGCCGCAAAGGCAAGCGGACGCTGTGTGCGAATGGTCGAAGTCAAATCGCAATCGCCCGACCACCCGTCGCTGCTATGTGCAAACGAAACCAACTATCTTAAATTTTATGTGCTGAATATAATTTAAAAAATCGCAAAAAAATAAACGCCCCGCAGTAGCTGCAGGGCGCATTTTTTATTCTTATTACTCGCTGCGAAGTGCGATCGCAGGATCCTTTTTGGCTGCTATTCTCGACGGAATGAAGCCTGCAAGCATACTCAACAGCACGCTTATCGCAAGCATTAGCAGGCAATGCCACCACTCTATCGTCATAAGCCCCTCGATATTGAAAACCGCTTTTAAAATCGCACTGCCTACAAAGGACAGTATAACGCTTATGATGATGCCGATGACGCCCGAATATCCACCGAGTATCGCCGACTCTGCAAGGAACACTCGTGAAATATCCTTTTTCCTTGCGCCTATCGAGCGCAACACGCCGATTTCCTTGCGGCGCTCAAGCACAGACGTATAGATGATTATAGCTATCATTATAGTAGATACTACAAGCGATATTGCCGCAAAAGCGATGAGCACGCCCGTGATAGTATCCGCCATTGTGTTGACAAACGCCATCATCGAGGATAGAGAATCGGTATATTTTATCTTGTTGCCCGTATCCTTCTGATACTTTTCTATAAAGTTTACAATGTCCTCTTTTGCGTCGAAGCTGGAGCAATAAAAGCTTATGCTTGCGGGATACTCCTTATCGACGCTGCCAAGCGCACGCATAAGCGAGGTGTGCTCCTCGGAGTCGGTAAATTTGATGTCGTCGCCAACCATCACTTGCACTTCCTGATTGTCCGTCTTATAGGAAAAGTTGATTATGCTTTTATACATATCCTTGTCGTCAGCCACAGCGTCATCGTGCAGCTTGAGCATTGCGCTCACGGCAGGATGATTTTTAGCGTGTGAAAACATAGCTTCCGTCAGACGTGACGAATAACCTATAACGCCGTTTATCGAAGTTGCCACAACGCCCTTTTTAGGACGGACAACACCCACAACTTTGACGGATGTAGAACCGTCTGCAAATTCCATTGCGTGTGCGTCCACATAATTTTTTGTCAGATCCTTGCGATTGTGCATAGACCAAGTGCCGTCGCCGTTGTCATCGAGATAATCGGCGTTGGTCAAGATTTTCATTTCTCTGCCGATTATTTCGTCCACCTCAAAGGTAGCCTCGGCAAAACTTCCGCCCAAAATGCCGCTTGTCAGAGCTTCGATAACGTCGTCGGTCGACTTAAGACCGAGCATAAAAAGCTGATAGTCCATAATAGTGTTGTTTTCGCTTACGACAACTACGACCTCGTTTGCCGCCGACGGCCAATGAGAATCGCCGACCAATTCATATTGACTGTCAAGCAGCTTCTGATTGTCAGAAAGCTCCGCCCACGGCGAACCTATCATATCGCTTTCAGCCATCATTCCGAGCATATCGCTTATAGTGAGCTCACGTCCCATCATCTCAAAGCTTATTTCTCCAAGAGCGGGCATTTTTTCAAGCATATCGTCAAAAACCGCATACATCATCTCGGCATACGGATTTATCTTCATATATTCCTCATTATGCTTTGGGTTTAAAGCATAGGCATTGAAAGACGTGCCATAATTATATTTTACGCTTGCAAGCTCGCTGTCAAAATTTGCGTCGATATATTTTTTGAAAGAATACAGGTCGTTTTCGTCCGTCATCGAGTCGAGATTTTTCAGAATGCCGCCCAACACCTCTTGCGTGGTGATGACACTGTCGTCCACATCACCATTCTTATCGGGAGATGACGACATAAGCATATTCAAAATAGTCGTGACGTCCATGCTCGCCTTTTTGACGGATATAGGATAAGTAGAAAGCGCACTCTGTTCCAAAT
This sequence comes from uncultured Christensenella sp., assembly GCA_910584155.1. GTDB lineage: Bacteria > Bacillota > Clostridia > Christensenellales > CAG-917 > CAG-475. The sequence continues at coordinate 59,637 of CAJTYG010000010.1, forward strand.
TTTTGATGTACAGACGTGCGCCCGTCGATAGCGATAAAACAAGAATTATTCCTATGATGCCTATGCTGCCCGCAATGCTCGTAAGCAGCGTCCTGCCCTTTTTGCTGAGAAGATTGTTCCACGACAGGTTTATCGCCGTGGACAGCTTCATAGCAGATTTGTCAAGCTGCCGTCTTTTCCAAAGCCTTTTCTTAAAAAGCTCGTGGCGCAGCTTACAGGGCTTTTTTCCCTCTTCGCTGTGAGAGGTGTCCGCAATGGCAACGCTATCGGCAGCGTTCTCGGCATCAGCTTCAGCGGAGCTCAGCTTTTGCATTGTGCTGCCGTCGCCGCCGTCGCCGTCATTGTGCTTATCGCTGTCCTCGTCCTCATCGTAAGGCATCGTATCGCCCTCGACCTCGCCGTCTTTAAGATACACGATACGTGTACTGTATTCCTCGGCAAGCATCGGGTTGTGCGTGACCATTATGACAAGCCTGTCCTCTGCAACTTCCTTCAGAAGATCCATGACCTGCACGCCCGATTCGCTGTCAAGCGCACCTGTAGGCTCGTCGGCAAGAATTATATCCGGATTGTTTACAAGAGCACGTGCAATGGCGACACGCTGCATTTGTCCGCCTGAAAGCTGATTAGGCTTTTTGCGAGCCTGACTTTCAAGCCCGACCTTTCTGAGTGCCTCGAGCGCACGTTCCTTGCGCTCCTCTCTCTCAACGCCTGCAAGGGTAAGCCCCATTGCGACGTTTTTTAAAACGTTCATGTGAGGAATGAGGTTGTAGCTTTGAAAAACGAAGCCGATTTTTCGGTTTCTGTATGTATCCCAATCTACATCATCGTACTGTTTAGTGGATATTCCGTCAATCTGAATATCGCCTGACGTGTATCTGTCAAGTCCTCCGATAATGTTAAGTAATGTAGTTTTTCCGCAGCCGCTTGGTCCTAAAATGGATACAAATTCATTTTTTCTGAATTGTATTGAAACACCCTTGAGTGCAAGTGTACTTTCCTTTTCCACCATGTACTCTTTGGTTATATCTAAAAGTTTTAGCATATAGCCTCCGCTAATATTCGATTTTATTTAGCGTATACATAGAGCGGTGTCGGCGCATTTACGCTATAAAATACCCGTCCGAAGTCCAAAAAGCTGCAATTTGCAGGGATAAAACTCTCAACACACCCACTAAACAGTGCAAAATCCAATCATTTTGAGGGGTGTACAGCGATCGGCATCATCGCTGCTTTTTAAGCGCATTTCAATCCGCCAAAGCTTCATCTTGAAACGCCATTGAGGGTTGTACAGTCGATTTTCATTTAAAAACCGCTGTATTTTCGACGATTGCAAGCGCAATTATCGAAGATTTGGACTCCCAAAGCTCTATAAATTATAATCATCTTAACATATAAATATTTATTTGTATAGCATTTTTTTATTTCCAAAAATACAAAATGTCGTATAAACACACATTTTGTCGAATTTGTTACTTGAATTTTGCTTAATTATAAAGATTTCTTAAGATTTATAGACATTTCTTAAGAAAATTTAAGATTTATTTATAAAAAAAATATATTACATGCAACTAACCTATGAACCTATAAACCGTATCTGCTTCTTTAGCTTTAAATCTATAGATTTATAAAATAGTATTATAATTAAATATATAATCCTTAGAAATATATAATCCTGAAATATTTATGAATAATTGAGTATAAAACATAAAACAGAAAATTACGTTGCCACCCTCGTATGCCGCAATGTCAGCATAGGCTAAAGCGAATTTTAACTCAATTATAAATCAAAACAATAAAATTTTATTTAACGTGCATTAAACTTTTTGCGCCCGATTTGTACGCACTTGCGTACTGTTGATAAGCTATACGCAAGCTGTAGCTGCAAGCATATGAATATCGGCTAAATATCGGTTAAATACACGTATCGTGTTATTGCGCCCTTGTTTTGTTATGCTTTATAGCAATAAATACACGTATCGTGTATTTATTGCAAATCAATCATATTTTGTTGCTTTATAATTAAACTATATCAATCAACCTTATTAAAACACTTATCGTGTACAAATGCTTTTGAGTTCCGCCTTTTGGGTGTCCGTAAGGCGATAGCTTTCTCTTGCCTTTTGTATGGACTTTTTGCGTATCCACTCGTCCATAGGCGCAGACTTCACAAACCCGAGCGCAACGTCGTAGTGCTTTATGAGCGCAAATGAAAAATACCACGCCTTTGCCATTTTTATATAATAATCGTCGCCTACTGCGTCACGTACCATATAAAGATGTTCCCTTTCAAATCTGTCGTCAAGAAAGTATTTAAGCATCATATCTATGCCAAAGCGGACGGTATATACCTCGTCGCTTTCAAGCCATTTTTTTATAAAATCAAAAAGCTTATCCGAATTTTTTGCAAACGCTTTTGGCGAAAGCAGGTCGCACACCGCCCAGTTGTCAACGTATGGCAAAAATTTTTCTACAAGCTCCACGGCTTTATCAAAATCCTTTTCAAGCGAAATGATTTCGCCGTGCAAAATCATCTCATCATAATAGTAATGCGGCAGCTCGTTTAAAAAATCGGGTAAAACGTCCTCGCAAAAGCTTTTGTCCTTGACAAGCGATTTTGCAAGCGCACGCATAACGGGCGTACGCACACCTATAATTTTGTTTCTGTCTACAGTGGGAACGAGCTTAGAGTGAAAATCACCATACTTTTCGTCCGCTCTTTCTTTTAATAGTTTTTGTATATATTCCATATTATCACCTTAAATCAAGCCGTTTTTAGCAGCATAGTCTATAAGCGTTTCGCACGCCTCAACGATGTCATCATAGGCGGCGTCAAAATCGCCCGTCCACCAAGGATCGGCGATATTGCGGGGCTGCGCACTGAAATCAAGCATACGCCTTATCTTATTTTGACTGTCGCCGCCGAAAATGCGTGTTGCCGACATAACGTTGCGCTCCTCTGCGCATAAAAACAAATCGTATTTGTCATAGTCGCTCGGCTTGAGCTTTGTAGCAAAATGCGGTACCACTTCAACGCCCTCGCTTTGCAGCTTTCTTTTTGCGGGAGGATAAATTGGGTTGCCCTCCTCCTCGTTGGACGTACCTGCGGACGAAATATAAAACTTACCGTCCAAGCCTTTTTGTTTTACAAGCTGCTTCATCACACATTCCGCCATAGCAGATCTGCAAATATTGCCTAAGCAGACAAACATAACCCTTAACATATTTTTTCCGCCTTTTGTTGCTGATAAGATATTAGCACAAATTTGCAGCTTTCGCAATCGATATAAGTTGACTAAAAGGCGTTTGTCGGTGTATCGTATTGCTATATAAAAGGTATTTATATGAGCATTTATGACGGACAACTTACTATCGAGGCGGCTGCCGCAAGCGGCATAGAGGCGGTGACAAAGCGTGAGCTGCAAAAGCTCGGCTACGAGCCGTCGGGCGCAAGCTACGGCAGGATATGCTTTGAGGGCAGCTTCACGGATGTACTGCGGGCAAATATGTTTTTGCGCACGGCAAACCGTGTCCGCATAGTGATAGGCAAACAAAAAGCCGAAACCTTTGACGAGCTGTTTGACTTTGTAGCTTCCGTCTGTTGGCAGGACATATTGCCCAAAGACGCACGCATAGTTGTAGAGGCAAAATCGCAAAAAAGCAAGCTGTTTGCGCTGCGCACCATACAGTCCATATCAAAAAAAGCGATAGTAAATGCCCTGCAAAACGCCTACGGTCTGTCCACTCTGCCCGAGGACGGCACCGCATACCAAATAGAGGTCGCCGTTTTTGACGACGTTGCTACCATCACCCTCGATACGTCGGGCGAAGGACTGCACAAGCGAGGCTATCGCACCTATCTCGGCGATGCTCCGCTTAGAGAAACGCTTGCGAGCGCTATGCTTCAGCTTTCCGTTTGGAACCCCGACCGTCCGCTTATCGATCCTTTTTGCGGCTCGGGCACAATCCCTATAGAGGCGGCTATGATAGGTCTCAATATCGCAAGCGGAATAAACAGAGGCTTTGCCTGCGAAGGCTTTTACGGTGCGCCAAACGTGCGAGGTATCGTTCAAGAGGAAGCCGAGCAGCTGATAAGGCGTGACAAAAAGCTGCAAATAAGCGGCTTTGATATAAATCCCGAAGCAATAAAGCTTGCGCTAAAGCACGCCGAGCGAGCGGGCGTCAAGGACAGCATACACCTGCAGGTAGCAGATATGCGCACCCTCACAAGCAAAAAGCAATACGGCGTGATCGTCACAAATCCGCCATACGGCGAAAGACTTATGTCTGACAGAGAAGTGGAAGGTCTTTACCGTGATTTCGGCAAGGTATACGGCAAGCTGACCGGTTGGTGCGCATATGTGATAACCTCGTATATCGGCTTTGAAAAACACTTCGGCAAAAAGGCGGACAAGGTGCGCAAGCTGTACAACAGTCAACTCGAGTGCAACTACTATACATATCTTGCACCGCCACCGCCGAAAAATCACGCATACAACAAGGAGAATTTATGAGAGCGCTTATACAACGCACCTTTGAATCAAAGCTGTCCGTAGACGGCAAGCTTATAAGCAGCATACCCTGCGGACTTACGGTATTTTTGGGCATCACAAAGGGCGATACCGAGGAGCAGGCGGACTATTTTGCACGCAAGCTGTCAAATCTGCGCATATTCCGTGACGAAAACGGCAAGATGAATTTGAGCATAAAGCAAGCAGGCGGCGAAATTCTGCTCGTATCGCAGTTTTCGCTTGCGGGCACGCTCGGAAAAGGCAGCGGCAACCGTCCCGACTTCGGACAGGCGGAATTGCCCGAGCGTGCGCTCGAGCTGTACGAGCGTGTCACCCAAAAGCTAAAAGATGAGGGCTTGACCGTAAAAAACGGCGTTTTCGGCGCCCATATGTTTATCGAACAGCAGCAGGACGGTCCTCTGTCGTTTATATTTGAATGTTGATGAAAGCAAATAAAAACCGCACAAAAAATATCGTTGTACTCAGCATAACGCTTGCGCTGATAATAGTGTTGCAGCTGTTTTCTGCGCTTTTGCAAAAGCTTGGCATGCCTATGTCCCTTGCGTTGGGGCTCATTCCCGTATTTGTGATAGCGCAGACGCACGGCGTGAAATTCGGTGCGATAAGCGGACTGTTTTTCGGGCTTATTACGCTGCTGTTTTCGGTAATCTATATGGGCGCAATGCCGATGTACAGGGTGACTGCAAATCCGTTGGTATCGGTTTTTCCACGCATTATGGCAGGCACAGTATGCGCCGTAGCATATTCGGGCTTTGCAAAGCTGTATACAAAGCGCAATGCGGCACCGACACGCAGCAAGCGCAGGCTGACTATGCTTGCGATAAGCACGTTTTCGACAATTTTGGGCGTGATGACAAATACGGTTTTGTTTTTGGGAATGTTTTTTGCCTTTGCGCACGGCAAAACCTTTGACAATCTCGTGATTGATTTCAGATGGATACTGTCAAGCATTGTTGCACTAAACACAGTGATAGAGCTTGCCGTATTTGCCATAACCGTGCCGTCGACCGTGTTTGCGATGACCGAGAGCAAGCTCGCAACCAAAATTTACGGCATAAATAAGCCTATGCAAAGCGAAGACATATCAGAAGAAAATACAGCCGAACAAAACACTGTCGAAGACAGCGCTGTCAATGAAAACACCGTCGAAAATATACAAGATTTCGATGAAACGGATATAAAAAGCGCCGACCGAAACAACGACGCAAATGACGATGATATCGCATAAAACCTATCATCTAATCAAGTCTTTTATAACTTCACTTGCCAGAACAAGCCCCGCTATTGCAGGTGCATAGCTGATACTTGCAGGGATATGCCTGCCGTTTTCGCACGGCGTAGCTTCTATCACAACGGGCGTTTCCTCGGAATATACCACCTTTACGCCACTTATGCCTCTTGCTTTCAATTCCTTGCGCATTACCTTTGCAAGCGGACAAACGCTTGTCTTAGATATATCGGCAACCTTAAAGTCCGTCCCCAACTTATTGCCTGTACCCATACAAGATATGACAGGAACGCCGTCCGCCTTTGCACGGCTTATGAGCTCTATTTTTGCAGTCACGGTGTCAATGGCGTCAACAACATAGTCATAGTTTTTTAAGTTTATGTTATCGGCAGTGTCGGGCATATAAAACATCTCTATCACATTCACCTTGCAGTCCACATTTATGGAAGCTATGCGCTGCTTAGCCGCCTGCGCCTTGCTTTTACCTATAGTATCGGCGGTGGCAAGAATCTGCCTGTTGAGGTTGCTTTCGGACACAATATCATTGTCAAGCACGTCTATTGCGCCCACGCCCGCACGTGCAAGCGCCTCAATGACATAGCCGCCCACGCCGCCTGCGCCGCATACCAAAACCTTTGCCGATTTCAACCTTTCCACGCCGTCGCCTATAAGCATACGGGTGCGAGAATAAAACTGCTCCGACATAACTCACCTCAGGTTAATTATAGCGTGAGTTAAGCTATAATTCAACCGCTTTAAAAAATGTTTATCCATTCGCAAAAAATTTTGCAAAACAAGGTTTGACAAGTACACGATTTGTGTATTATTATAATATAGTAAAATCACCTGCAACAAGGAGTATCAAATGCTGCACAACTGTTTTCCACAAAGATTAAAAGCGCTAAGGCAAGAAAAAAATATGCTCCAGCAGGACCTTGCAGAGCATCTGAAAGTGTCAAAATCGACCGTATCAGGTTGGGAAGTCGGGCGCAATCAACCCGACTACGATATACTGATAGAGCTAAGCATACTGTTTAGCGTATCGGTGGACTATCTGATAGGCAGAAGAAATTATTGAAATTTGGATATTTTATATGCAAAAAGCAGCCCGTTCGGACTGCTTTTTGATTTTTCCCCACAAGCTTCACATCTTTCGTTATAAATTACGGTTCAATCCATACGGCATCAAAAGTAGCCAAATTAAAATTTTTCCATATGTCATGCAATCTATATTCGCTTATCAAATTTTGAGGAACATATATTGTCAAATCATCATAAAAGGTTTTTGGCAAGTCAGACTCAAATAAAGTTCCAATTTCTTTTATCCACACTACAGAATGAGTCCCATAAAAGTATATTTTTCTTAGATTATTACAGCCTTTAATCGCAGAATAATATTGTCTTTCATAAGTACCAAAGCTATTAAATAACGGAGGAAAATGTATTTCTTCCAACTTAGAACATCCACTAATATGAGCACCGCCATCATAATGTGCAATAAAATACTTCCAATCATTATTTGGCAGATAAAGCTTTTTTAGATTTAATGCTTCATAAACTTGAAAATTACTTGATTCATTACATATTCTATTTTGAAACTTTATAATTTCCACACCCGTACCTGTAAAGGTATATGGGGATATGTATCTAACCTCTTTATTATTTATAGTATTTGGCACAACAACTTCTTTGTCAGTACCTTCATATTTTTCTATAATTATTCCGCTCGTGTCAAACTTTGCCATAGAAAATGCAGATTTATATTTAAATCCGTTTCCCGTGCCGTTGCAAGCCACCAAAAGCAACGGAAGTGTCAACACTATACATATTAAAACCAAATATCTTTTTTTCATTTTGTACTCTCCTTATAAAGGCAAATTTTTTAAAGTTGGCAATTTACCGTTTGCCACATTCCAAATTGTAAAATCCCAAAACGCAAATGTCTGAGCGGAATATAAATCTTTTTTCTTAACATATTGAGCATATTTTTCGTTATCCGCAGCATTAGAAAAATTGTTTGCGCCTGAATCACTTCCATATATTACTTCTTCGCACCTTGATACTTGGGCTTGATTACTGTCACCTGCTATAAAAGCAGGAGCAAATTTATGAGTGCCTGAAGTAAGAGAAGAAATACTTTCATAGGATATATGACTGTAACAATACTTAATAAACCCTGTCGTGTGTGCTGCAAGTCCTGCACCCCTTGCATATGCGCCGCTTAAACAGATATGCCCGTCATAAAAACAATTTTTTATCGAGCCATAATTGACTGTTGTCAACCCGCCTACCCAAACCAACGGGCTACCTAAAGTCATAATATCTCCATATCCGCATAAATCGACTTTACTACCACATTCTTCAATTACACCCGTCTCTTGATTGTAATTGACAAGCCCTGCAAAATATCTATCGCTTGATATAAATCTATCCTTAGCCTCAATTAAGCCTGTTACTGCACAACCTTTGATTCTGCCATAGTTATCGCCAACAAGCAACGACATATAGTTTTTGTAGTCGTAGCCGTCGGAAATGTACATTTGCATATTAACTTTGCAATTTATAATTTGCCCGTCGGTATCATTTCTTTCAACAGAAGTTGCGTTCCTAAATCCTATTAAAGTTGCTCTGCCGCTAACAGAACAAGAAGATATCACACCTTTATTTTTTTTGCATATAAAATCAAGATAAGTTTTCTTGTTAGTATTTAGTGATAATTCATATTTTAAATTTAAATTTTTGATTTCACCGATATTAAGTTCTATGAAAGTCAAATTGCCTGTCATATTATGGAAATTTATACCCGATATAGTGTGATTGTTACCGTCAAAATGTCCGTCATAGGTTTCAATAGCTTTCCACTGCGCAATAGTACTGTTTGGATTTACATTGCTGTATTCGCTTAAATTTAAATCATTATCAAGCTTATGATATAAATCACTTCCATATCTCATAGCGTCAAGATCTTCGGGAGTTTTTATAAGATACGGATCACTTTGAGTGCCGGAACCGTATCTATAGTTATAAGTAAGAGGTCTTCTATTTGAGTCTCCACTTTTACACTTAGCATACCAAGTAATATCAGATTTAACCTTTGTATCGTCAAATACTACGGGAGTTATTAAGCTCGCATCAGTATACCATCCTTCAATATACAGATTATTCTTTTCCAAATATCGGTCCTCGACGTTTTTCAAATAATTACTTTTAACATAATTATTTGTTTTTCCGTAGCCTACGCTTATTTCTTGTATCATCTCATCGCCGTTCATACAAGTTATGTAAACCGATTTAAACAAACTGCAAGCGCATAAAGCAACTAAGCCTAATGTTAAAATTAAAACAATAAGCAAAATTCCACACAAAGTCTTTTTCATATTTTTCCTCCGTTAAAATTAGCACCATAGTGCTATTATTTAAAAATATACTCCCTTGGGGCTAATATGTCAAATGAAAATACAAATAATAAAGGTATGACATCAATGAATATTTTAGTGCCCGAAAGAATAAAAGGTCTTATGAAAGAAAATAACCTAAATCAAGTCAGGTTAGCGGATAAAATCGGAGTAAAACAAAACACAATCAGCGCTTGGCTACTTGGAAAAAAACAACCGAGCATTACATCTTTATGGCTTTTAGCCGATTATTTTGAGGTTGATATCGATTATATAGTAGGAAGAAAAGATTATTGATAGATTTTATTCAATGTGTGTCACTGGCTGACATACTTTTTTGGTCTGGATTGCTTCGGCAATAGCCTCGCAATGACGAACAAAACGCAAAGCAAATGACTTGCAATGATGGACAACAAATTTAAAAAGGCAGCCTTTTCGGTTGCCTTTTTAAATTGCATTTTAATATTTTGCGCTACGCTTGTGGAAGTATATCCTTTAAAAACTCGCCCGTGTAGCTTCCCTGCACTTTGGCTACCTGTTCGGGTGTGCCTTTGGCAACTATTCTGCCGCCCCTGTCGCCGCCGTCGGGACCTAAGTCGATGATGTAGTCGGCAACCTTGATGACGTCAAGGTTATGCTCGATGACTACGACGCTGTTGCCCTGCTCCACAAGTCTATCCAAAATAGCAAGCAGCTTGCTGACGTCGTGCGTATGCAAACCTGTTGTAGGCTCGTCCAAAATATACATAGTTTTGCCCGTTGAGCGACGTGACAGCTCGGTTGCAAGCTTGACACGTTGCGCCTCGCCGCCCGACAGCGTAGTTGAGGACTGTCCGAGCTTGATATAGCCCAAGCCGACGTCGTAGAGGGTGGATATTTTGTTGCGTATCTTTGGGATATTTTCAAAGAAAGTCACGGCTTCCTCTATTGTCATATCCAAAATATCGCTTATGTTTTTGCCTTTGTAGCGCACTTCGAGCGTTTCACGATTGTACCTTGCGCCCTTGCAGACGTCGCAGGGCACATATATATCGGGCAGGAAGTGCATTTCAATTTTTATCATTCCGTCGCCCGAGCAGTGCTCGCATCTTCCGCCGCTGACGTTAAATGAAAACCTGCCTGCCTTATAGCCTCTCGCCTTTGCGTCGGGCAGGCTTGCAAACAGCTCTCTGATGTCGTTGAAAACGTTTGTATACGTCGCAGGGTTGGAGCGTGGCGTTCTGCCTATGGGGCTTTGGTCTATGCAGATGACCTTATCGAGATACTCTATGCCCTCTATGCTCTTGTACTCGCCCGTTTGCAGGCGGCTGTTCATCAACGCATTTGACAGCGCAGGATACAGTATCTCATTGACAAGGCTCGATTTGCCGCTGCCCGATACGCCCGTCACGCAGGTGAGCGTGCCAAGCGGAATGTCCACGTCTATCCCCGTAAGATTGTTTTGCTTTGCGCCCTTTATCTTTGCAAAATTGCCGTTGCCTGCACGCCTTGCAAGCGGGACCTGTATGCTATATTCGCCGCTTAAATACTTGCCTGTTATAGACTTTTCGCTTGCGATGATATCGTCCACGCTGCCCGCCGCAACTATCTCGCCGCCGTGCACGCCTGCGCCGGGACCGACATCCACGATGAAGTCCGCATTTCTTATTGTTTCCTCGTCGTGCTCTACAACGATGAGCGTATTGCCTAAATCTCTCAGGCTCTTGAGCGAGGCAAGCAGACGTTGATTGTCCTTTTGGTGCAAGCCTATGCTTGGCTCGTCAAGGATATAAAGCACACCCGTAAGTCCGCTGCCTATCTGCGTCGCAAGCCTTATGCGCTGCGACTCGCCGCCTGACAGCGTTGCCGCCGACCTTGACAGCGTAAGATAGTTCAGCCCTACATTCACCAAAAAGCTTAGGCGGGCGCTTATTTCCTTTATTATGCGGTCTGCGATAAGGTGCTCGGTATGCGTAAGCTCAAGCTTTGAGATAAACTCGTTCAGCTCGCCTATGGACAGCTTTGTCATCTCGTCGATGTTTATGCCGCCCACCGTCACCGCAAGCGCTTCGGGCTTGAGCCTCTTGCCGCCACAGGACGAGCAAGGCACGGACTTCATATATTTTGAAATTTCCGCCTTGATTATGTCGGAATCCGTCTCGTTGAAGCGGCGTGTGAGATTGACCGCCACGCCCTCGAAGCTCGCATTGTAAAAGCCGCTGAATTTCCTTGAATTGTATTCCATCGGGATTCTGTCGCCGTCGTTGCCGTAAAACAGAATTCTGATGATGTTGTCGGGCAAGTCCTTGAGCGGCGTATCCATAGAAAAGCCGTATGCCGCCGACAGCGCTTTGAATTGCGCATTCATCATTCCCGACGTGTCGAGCATCCACCCCGACGCCTTTATTGCACCTTGATTTATGCTCTTATTCCAATCGGTAACGAGCAGATTTATGTCGATTTCCTGCCTGAAGCCAAGTCCGCCGCACTCGCTGCAGGCGCCGTAGGGATTGTTAAAGGAAAACAGTCTCGGCGTCAGCTCCTCAAAGGACAGCTCGCACTCGGGGCAGGCGTATTTTGTGGAATAAAGCACCTCTTCGCCGTCAAAATCTGCAATGACAAGTCCGTCGGCAAGCTTTATTGCGCTTTCGATAGCGTCGGACAATCTGCGCTCAACGCCGTCCTTGACGACAAGTCTGTCAACCACAACGCTTATCGTGTGCTTTATGTTTTTGTCAAGCACGATATCCTCGTCAAGCGTATAGTTTACGCCGTCCACCCGCACACGCACATAGCCTGCTCGCTTGAGCTGCTCGAAGTCCTTGCGATACTCGCCCTTTCTGCCACGCACAATAGGCGCAAGTAAGTGCAGCTTTGCGTTCTTTCTTTCCATTATCCTGTCGCATATCTGATCGACGGTCTGCCTCTCTATGGGGCGTCCGCACTTCGGGCAGTGCGCCTTACCTATCCTTGCGTACAGCAAACGCAGATAGTCGTAAATTTCCGTCACCGTGCCCACAGTGGAACGGGGATTATGCGACGTCGTTTTTTGGTCTATCGAAACGGCGGGCGACAGTCCCTCGATATAGTCCACGTCGGGCTTTTGCATTTGCCCTAAGAACATACGTGCATAGCTCGAAAGGCTCTCGACGTATCTTCTTTGCCCTTCCGCAAAAATAGTATCGAATGCCAACGACGATTTGCCGCTGCCTGACAAGCCCGTAAACACCACAAGCTTATCACGTGGTATTTCAAGATCCACGCCCTTTAGATTGTTTTCTCTTGCACCTTTTATAAATATTTTGTTCATAATACAACTCTTTTTTATCATTTTTTGAAACGTCCTCACCTTATGCTTCGCAATGAGTGTACGTCGTGTACTTTAAATGCTATAGCCCCCCTCTTTCCGGTCTCGCCGGTATTTCTCCCCCACTCAAACTTAGATGCGTG
>CAJTYG010000011.1 GCA_910584155.1 uncultured Christensenella sp.
TTACGTTCTGGATTGCTTCGGCATAGCCTCGCAATGACGGTGGACAATCCCCTCACCGCTCCGCTTACGCTTTGCGGAGCTCCCCTTACTAAAGGGAGCCATAATGCGGTGTTTGCATTCGCAATGACGGAATGTATAAGGAAACTTCGGGCTTACTATTTAGTTGTTTTTGTTGTCCCTTACAGAAACTTCGGAATTTCTTTTTAGTCCTTTTTGCTATCGCTTACGGAAACTTCGGAATTTCTTTTTAGTTGTTTTTGTTGTCGCTTACGGATACTTCAGTCTTTTTTCTTAGTTCTTTTTGCTGTCTCTTTCTGCTTTAAGCTTGACAAGACTTTCTATTTCGTCAAGCAAGGTGTTGATGTCTCTGAACTGACGGTGCACCGACGCATAACGCACGTATGCGACCTCGTCTATGCCCTTTAGACCTTCCATGACCAAATCGCCGATATAGGTGGACGGCACTTCCTGATCCAACGAGTTGAGCACCGTACGCTGTATGTCGCCTACAAGCTTGTCTATGCTCGTCATTGATATCGGGCGCTTTTCGCAAGCCTTCATAATGCCTATCTTCACCTTGTTGATGTCAAACATCTGACGTGAGCCGTCCTTTTTGACGACAAGAATGGGCGTGCTCTCCACCGTCTCGTATGTTGTGAAGCGCTTGCCGCACTCGACGCACTCTCTGCGGCGACGTATGGACGTGCCGTCTTCGTTCTGACGGGAGTCTACAACCTTGCTGTCAATGCAACCACAGTAAATACATTTCATAGTCAGTCACCTCAAAATAGTTTTAAATATAATACAATATATAGTGGTAAAAGTAAAGTTTTCGACACAAAAAAACGGCGAGGAAGCATTTTTATGTAAAAATATCATATTTTATACATAATTTACAGATATATAAAATATGCTTTTTGTATGAATCGAAAACAATACTCTTTTACAGAAATGTCACGCAAGACTGTCATAAACGTGGCGGACGGCAGAGAGCTCGGGCACGTCTGCGATATGATTTTCAATAACTGCGGCGGAGTCTTGGGTTTTGTCGTCCCCGGCAAAAAGAGTTTTTTTAAAAGCATAACGTCGTCGGACAATATTTTTATTCCGTGGAACAGGATCATCAAAATAGGCTCGGACGTCGTGCTTGTCGAGCTTGTAGGCGGCAACGCCCGCACCTGCGCTATGCCCGAAAACGAGGCGCAGGCATATTCCGCCGAGCAACCGCAGCAAAACGAATACAGTGCGCCCGACGATTATGAGCAGCAGCGCTACAACTGCCCTCAAAACGCTTATTCACAAGCGGAAAGCTCAGCGCAGACAGTCTATCACGACGGCAATCATACTGTGTGAGGTGAATTTTGTTTGGGTATTGCAGGTAAATATAAATCGCCGTTTTGTTGACTATTTAAATAAAGTTTTAATAGGCTGTTGAAATTAAATTGACTAAATGATAAACCGCAGATATTCTTCTGCGGTTTATATTTTGTTGTCGCTTTAACTTGTGCAAAAACGGTTTATAAAACTTTTGGTATTGCTTTTTAAAGCCTTTAACTTTTGTTTGTGCTTTGCTTTATCACTTTTGCTTTTTCTTCTCATTCCATTTCTCGTTTAAAAACGCAATAAGCTGCTCAGTGCTGTCCTGCTGCTTTGCCACAAACAGATAGCGTTTGTCAAATCTGAGCATAACGACCTCTTTGGAATTGTAAAACTTGTTTAAGCTGTCATAAGTGAGATTTGTGACGTCGCCGTTTTTGGAAAATACAATTATTTTATCCTCATTGAAGGTCAAATTGAATTCTACAAGACCGTTGACATATCTGTCCTTGAAATAGATGTTGGCGTTTCTTCTCATCCCAAGCCAAGAAGCAAGAGCGATTATAATTACGACCGCCGAAATACCTATAAATTTGTAGGCGTAATCCAAGCACTCCCTGTCAACGCCGCTTAGACCTATCCCCAAATACACGGCGCTTAACATAATAAAGATAGCTAACACGACTGACGAGACAGGCAGTACGTTTTTGCAGAACAAATAATCAAAAGCTCTATCTATTTGTCTTTTATTCAGATAATATGTGACCATACAGATACCCCATCAAAGCTTTTTGCAAAATGCAATTATATGATATGTGCAATCATACGTTTTGTCAACAAAGAAAAACGCCGCTTGCAAAACAAACGGCGCAATGCTTATCGCTGTACATAAGAATTTATAGTATTGCGTAAAGCTTATCGCTGTAAATAGGAATTTATAGTATTACATAAAGCTTATCGCTGCACATAGGAATTTATAGTATTGCGTAAAGCTTATCGCTGTAAATACGGCGCAAAGCTTATTTCCGTACATAGGGCTTCAAAGGCGATACGTTTTAAGATGCAGTTTCTATAAACCGACCTCGTGCGATATGCCGCAAAAATTCCGCCTTACATACAAATTTCGCTAAATATTATGCCATTGCGGCTCTTATCCTTGCCAAAGCGGACTTTTCGAGGCGGGATACCTGCGCTTGAGATATGCCAACCTCCTGACTTATCTCTATCTGCGTGCGCCCGTCGAAATAGCGCATTTTTATCACCTCGAGCTCACGCTGCGGCACATCCTTGAGCGCCTCGTAAAGGGATATTTTTTCAGACCAGTTTTCACTGTTTTCCTTTTTGTCGGCAAGCTGATCGATGAGTGAAAGGCTCTCCTCGCCGTCGCTGTACACGGGCTCGTAAAAGGATATCGGATCGCTCACGGCGTCCAAGGCGCACGCAACCTCTGTGATGGGCACGCCGATTTCCTCGGCAATTTCCATCATATTTGGCTCGTTGACGGAGTTTTCCATCATGCGCTCTCTCGCCTTGAGCGCCTTATACGCCGTGTCCCTCATGCTGCGGGACACCTTGATGGAATTTCTGTCTCGGAGCACCCTGCGTATTTCGCCCAAAATCATCGGCACTGCGTATGTCGAAAAGCGTACGTCGAGGCTGATATCGAAGTTTTCAAGCGCCTTTAGCAATCCTACCATTCCCACCTGAAACAGGTCGTCTGCACTCTCCTGCGATTTGGAAAACCTACCTACGCAGGACAGTACAAGTCGCATATTCGCACGCAGAAACAAATCACGTGCTTCCCTGTCGCCCGCCTTTATCTTTTTAAGCAGACTGTCACATTCCTTGCTGTTGAGCTTTGGCAATGCGGACGTATCTATTCCGCAAATCGTTACTCTACCCATAAACGGCAACCTCCATAGTGTTATGTAAGGTTGCCGCCGATTGCGTGAGTTTTTTAATTATGTCCCTGCGTTTTTGCTTTTATACCTTGCGCTATCCGAGCTTTTGCATATTTTTTTTGAGGTTGCTGACAATCTTTTTTTCAAGCCTAGATATGTACGACTGCGAAATGCCCATCATATCTGCGATTTCCTTTTGCGTCATCTCGTCCTTGCCGTACAGCCCGAAGCGCAGCTCGAGTATCTGCCTTTCACGTGGCGGAAGCTTGTCAAAGGTTTCCTTTAATATTTCCTTTTCCGCAGTGCCCTCGACGTCGTTGTATACGCAGTCGGGATCGGTGCCGAGCACGTCGCTGAGCAGCAGCATATTGCCCTCAAAATCCACGTTGAGCGGCTCGTCTAAGGACACCTCGGCACGTGTTTTGCTTGTCTTTCTAAGATACATCAAAATTTCGTTTTCTATACATCTTGAGGCAAAAGTCGCAAGCTTTATGTTTTTGTCGGGGTTGTAGCTGCTCACCGCCTTTATAAGCCCTATAGTGCCTATCGACACAAGGTCGTCCATATCTATGCCCGTGTTGTCAAAGCGCTTTGAAATGTACACCACAAGGCGCAAATTGTGCTCGATGAGCTTTAATCTCGCTTCCTCGCTGCCCTGCAAAAACAGGCTCACCGTTTCCGCCTCTTCCTCGGGCGAAAGCGGCGACGGCAGGCTGTTGCCTGCGGATATATAGTTTACGCTATCTAAGGTTTCTATCCCCAAAAAGCGCAGTATTTTGTGCCACATTTTGATGATCAATGCTTTCATATTTATCTCCTTATGCCCTAAAACATCGAGCTTTGCAATATCAGATCGAACGACGCAAAGCTTTTGCGTGACAGTGCGCCCAATGCCCTGAAAGCCCGTCCGTTCACGCATATTTCGTCTATATCCACAACAGGCAGACTGTCCTCGCCGCTTACGGTGTTTACGCTTACAAAGCCGTTGGGACAGCGTATGCCAAGCTCCTCTTCAAGCTCCTTTGACAGAATGACGACAGGCAGACCGCTCACGTCGTCCACAAGCAGATTGCCGCTGTCGCAAAGCGCCTCTGCAGACACCGTGCGCCCGTTTATGTTGACCGTGGTTTTGCAGGTGGTATCCGCACTCTTGCTGCGCTTGCCTGCGATGAGCTTTGCGCACAGTATCAGCGCAATCACGGCGATAGATAGCAAGCCTATGACCGCATACGACCTTATATCCACATTGAGCGCAATAGATATGCCGTACACAATGCCGCCTGCAAAGTATGTAAGCAAAACAAACAGCAAAGTGCTGCCCAGAAAGTCGCCGAATTTGTGCAAAGCGTCCTTTCCGCTTGCACCTATAGCTATTGCGCAAAGCGCAGGCGCAAGCAGGACGGTCATCACAATTTTTGTCCACTCGGGAAGCAGCATATATGCCGTTGCGCACGCCGTGCCTATGACAGCCGCAAAAATACTGCGCCCACGTCTGAATTTGCGGCGGCGCACACTCGCAGTTGCATAAAGCAACGCCATATCCAAAAAAAAGTTGTTGAATATCACTACTTCTATATAAACGCTCACACAAAAAGCATACGCTAAAGAGCTGAAAATTCTTTCCTTTTATGTCGCAAACAAAAAAATATTTAAATGCATTGATACGCAGTTTTCTGATATCTAATCGGATAAAATAAAAACGGCGCCAAACGGCGCCGCAAAATTTGTTTGATGTAGTTGTTGTTTTTGCTTAATCTCGATAGCTTTATTGCTTAATCTCGATTGTGGTTATTTGATTTTAGTTGTTGTTATTGTTGTCGTCGCCTCTCAGCTTGCGCAAGAAGTGAGGAACGTTGTATTTTGGCACGTTCACTCTCGATGACGAGGGTGCGCCCTGAGCGGGTTGCTGTGGCTTTGCCGCAGGCTGATCCGCACGTGGTGCGCTCTGTTGCTGAGGCGCAGCGGGCTGCTGCGGTTTTGCTCCGCCAAACACGGGACGTTGCGGATATGTAGGAGGAGTTGCAGGCTGCTGAGGCTCTGCAGGCTTGCCCTGCGCATTTGCTCTAACCTGACTGTCCGCCGCTGCGAGCGCCGATTCCAACGTCATTGCGGGACGTGGCGCAGGTGCGGTACCCGCCATTTTTGCAGGCACGTAACGTCTGTCCACAAAGCCCGTTGCGATGATTGTTATTTCAACGTCCTGCTTCTTTGACACGTTGGACATACCGAAGATGAGGTTTGCCTCGGGATCGATGACGTCTCTTATCATAGCGCATGCGTCGCTGACTTCGCCAAGCATGAGGTCGTCGCCGCCGACGATGTTGATGATGACGCCCGTTGCGCCCTCGATGCTGACCTCGAGCAAAGGATTGCTTATAGCGCCCTTTACTGCCTCGACTATACGCATTTCGCCTTTGCCGTAGCCGATGCCCATATGCGCAAGTCCTTTGTTTTTGAGGATAGCACGCACGTCTGCAAAGTCAAGATTGACAAGCTCGGGATTTGCAATGACGTCGCTTACGCCCTGCACGCCCTGACGAAGCACGTCGTCGGCAATTTCAAACGCACGCTTAAAGGTGATTTGCTGTCCCTTAAAGCACTCGACAAGCTTCTGATTGGGGATAACGAGCAGAGTATCCACGTTGTCCTTGAGGTTTTTGATACCCTCTTCGGCATTTTTCATACGGCGTGCGCCCTCAAAAGCAAACGGCTTTGTGACGACTGCCACTGTAAGTATTCCCATAGAACGGGCGACCTCGGCTATAATAGGCGCTGCGCCAGTGCCCGTGCCACCGCCCATACCTGCGGTAATAAAGAGAAGGTGTACGCCCTTTAATGCGGCTTTTATGGCTTCACGGGACTCGTCGGCCGCCTTTCTGCCAACTTCCGGATCGGAGCCTGCACCAAGCCCCTCGGTCGTATCCTTGCCGAGCTGAATTTTGCGGTCGCTTCTGACAGGCGACATATTGAGCGCCTGCACGTCGGTGTTCATCACCGCAAAGTTTGCGCTTTTTATGCCTGCACGCACCATATTGTTGACTGCGTTGCAGCCGCCACCGCCTACGCCGACGACAAGTATATTTGCGTGTCCCTGCAGACCGCTTTTTTCGGTCACGGGTTTGACGTTTTCGGCAGGAGCCTCCGTAGCGGTATCCGCAACGGCACCGTTGCCCTGCGAAGTATTTTCCGCCTCGCTTCTTCCGCCATCAGTCGTATACTGATTGTAAAAATCCATTATCTTTTCCCTCCGTTGAAGATGCTTTTGATTTTATCGCCGAAGCTTCGCTTTGCAAGCGTATCGGCTATTAACATTAAAGATGTTTTCGAGCTGTCCTCGGGCTTTACAAAGCCGGGAAGCTTTGGCATGACTATCTCAAGCTCTTTGCCGACTTTTTCGCTGAGATATTTGATTGCGCCACGCATTGAGGCAATGCCCTCGCCCGTGAGATATACGGGCATATACGACGGGACTGCGCTGCCGAAGCCGTCTATTATGCCCTTGAGCAAGGCGGCGATAAGATCGAGCCTTCCCTTTGCTATCTGAGCTGCCTCGCAGGACTTGACCTCATACAGATTGCCGTCCTCGTCATATTGACTGACAAGCATGGCGTCGTTATCGTATTTTAAGTTTATATCCACGCTGCGTTTTGCCTCTTCAGCCAAATCGAACGGGATCTCGAGCGCTTCACAGATATCGCCCGCAATGTGCCCTCCGCCCACCGAAAACGACTTCATATCGAGCACGCCCTCGCCCTGTGCGAGCGATACGCTGCTTGACAGATATCCTATATCTACAAGCACGAATGCGCTTTCCCTTTGATTACTCTCGAGCAAGGTCACGCACTCCGCCCAGTTTGTGGCTACATAGCGTATGTCCTTAAAGCCGAGATCCTTTGCGATAGCGTCAAGGGTGTCTATAAAGGTGCGCTCTGCAAGCATATATGAAACGCACGCCTCTATGCCGTCCGCATAAAAGCCTCTGATATCCGAATAAAGCTTGTCGTCGCCGTCCATCGCATAGTAAACTGCGGACGTGTTTATCAGTGCAAAAGCGCTGTCCGCAAAATCGTTGCCCTTTGCGAAAAGATAGTCGATGTCGTCGTCGACGATACGCCTGCGGCGGTCGAATTTGAGGGATACGTTTTTGCTTACCACCGTGACAAACTCGGCGGGCACGCCTATAAACAGGCGCCTCGAATGAGAGTTTGTGTTGCGCATGGCTTCGGACAAAACCTCCTCAACGGTGCGCACCGTCTGTGCAAGGTCATAAAAAACGCCGTCCTCATAGCCCGGATGCGATTTTTCCACAACGGATTTGATGCCGAAAACGCTCTGCGCCTTTTTGACGCCGACGATAGCACTTATAAGACGTGACGTCACGTCAAGCACGACGATATCTTTTGTAAACAAACCGCTCATCTCTCTCCTCAACCTAAACGACAAGATAACTATTTATTATAATATAATTATTTATAATGAGTGTCAATAGGTTGATGTATGAAAATTTTGTAAAATACAAAAAAATCGGCAAATTTTTTGTTTGCCGATATGCTTTGCTCAAATTATCGGCTGCGCAGTCAGCCGACCGTGTTTTTTATGTCCGCACCGAGCGAGGAAAACAGCTCCGCAAAGTCCTCGTAGCCCCTTTCGATGTAGTGAGGATTAAACACTCTGCTAACGCCGTCCGCTCTCATCGCAGCTACGCAAAGCCCCGCACCCGCACGCAAATCCGTCGCATATACGTCCGCACCGTGAAGGCTTCCCCCAAGCACCGTTGCGCAGTTTGCGTGTACGCTGATGTTCGCACCCATTTTAGACAACTCTTTTGCATGCGCAAATCTGTTTTCAAACACGGTTTCCCGCACCCTGCTCACACCGTCCGCAAAGCACTGACACGCCAAAAACTGCGGCTGCATATCCGTGGGAAAAAGCGGATAAGGCGCAGTTATAACCGACCTCGCTTTAATTTGTCCGTCCGAGCGCACACGGAAGCCGAGCGGACTTTCCTCTATGCTGCAGTGCTCCGACCTGAAGCTTTGAAATATGCTCTTCATATCCCCTACGTCCGCCCCGTACACGGTGACGTCTCCGCCGCAAAGCGCAGTTGCCGACAGCACCGTGCCTGCGACTATCCTGTCGCCGCCGATATGTAAGTCTGCGCCGTGCAGCTTTTTTACGCCCTCGATACAAATTACGGACGAGCCCTCGCCGCTTATCTTTGCGCCCATTGCCCTGAGTCCCTCTGCAAGCGCAACTATTTCGGGCTCTCTTGCGCAGTTTACAAGCATTGTTTCGCCGTTTGCAAGCGAGGCGCACATAAGCAGATTTTCCGTCGCTCCGACGCTCGGATAGCGCATAACTATCTTTGCGCCCGCAAGTCCGCTTGCACGGCAGTTTAAAATTTCGCCGTCGCAAAGCGTGCGTGCCCCCATACGCCTGAGTCCGTCAAGGTGGATATCCAAAGGCCGTGCGCCTATGTCGCAGCCGCCGGGCAGCGGCATTTCCACCTCGCCGAGCACGCAAAGCAGTGCGCCCAACATAAACATAGACGAGCGCATAGTTTTATACAGGCGTGCGCCCGTGCGCACGCCCGTCACGTGTCCGCTCACGCTTATGCGCCTGCCCTCACGCACGACGTGTGCGCCGAGCTCGCAAAGCAGCTTTGCCATATTGTCTACGTCGGATATGTACGGACAGTTATCGATAGTCACCTCTTCGTCCGTGAGCAAGCTTGCCGCAAGCAGCGGCAGCACGGCGTTTTTTGCGCCGTGCACCGTAAGCTTGCCGCACAAGCGACTGCCGCCTTTTATCTCTATACACCTATCGTCCATACTTCACCGTATGCTGAATTTTCGTTTTGGGTGTTTGACTGCTCCTGCGTCCTCGCCCGAAAAGGTGTCCACTCTGACGTACGGCAGGCTGTTTTTGGATATGGACAGCAACACCCCTATTGCGCCGAGATACGCAACGAGCGAGCTTCCGCCTGCACTGACAAAGGGCAACGGAAGCCCCGTCGGCGGCACTGCGCCGCATACGACCGCTACGTTTAGCAGAGCCTGCACTGTGGTGACGGCGGTTATCCCCGTTGCAAGATAGCAGGAATATCTGTCGCTTGCCCTGCGGGCTATCTTTATGCCACGTATCGCTATCACCAAAAACAGCGTCATTACGACGGCCACGCCGACAAGCCCCGTTTCCTCGCCGATGACGGACAAAATGAAATCGCTCTCGGCAAAGGGCAAAAACAGATACTTTTGACGGGAATTGAAAAGTCCCACGCCAAACAGTCCGCCGCTGCCCAAGGCATAGTAGGACTGTATGAGCTGATATCCTTCCTCAAGCGGCGACTGCCACGGATCCAAAAACGCAAGAAGTCGCTGCATACGGTAGGGCTCGACAAGTATCAGGACCACTGCGCCTATCAGCACGGGAATGATGAGAAATACAAGGTGCTTTATGCGTGCGCCGCTTGCAAACAGCATTATGAAAATGACGGCGACCGCACACATCGTGATGGACATATTGGGCTCTAAGATGAGCAGTACGCAGACCGCTCCGCCCGCAAGCAGCACGGCGATAACGCCTCTGAATTTGCTCATATCCGTCTTAGAGGCGATGAGCGATATCATCATCACCATAAAAAACTTTGCGTATTCGGACGGCTGAATAGTGAAAAAGCCGAGATTAAGCCAACGCTTTGCGCCGTAGCTTTCTACGCCTATGACGGGCAAAAATACGAGCGACAAAAGTATCAGTCCGATTATGTAAAGCGGCACCGTAGCCTTTTTGATTTTTTCGACGTTTACAAAGGATAAGCCGAGCATTGCAAAAAGCCCGAGCGCAAGCGCAATGCCCTGCGTCTTAACATAGTGAAATGCGTCGCCGAGCTGTACACCCGCCGAATAGCTTGAAGCCGAGTATATAAACAGCAGTCCAAAAGCGCTGAGTATGACTGCGACCGCAATGAGCGGAATGTCCACTCCGCCGTGCTTTTTCACCGAAAGCGCAGGCAACGCCCTGTCCTCTCTTTTCAATACGCCGCCGATCATTCAGACCTCTTTTTGCAGGGCGGCGACGCAAGCGTCGAAATACCTGCCTCTTTGCTCGTAGCTTTCAAATTTGTCATAGCTTTTGGACGCAGGCGAAAAAAGCACCGTCTTTATGCCGTGAGCTTTTGCAAGCTCTATAGCCCCCGAAAGTGAGGCTTTTATGTCACCGTACTCGATTATATTTTCATACTGCGCCGCCCTTGCGCAGTTTACAATATCCTCTGCGTTTTCGCCGCACACAGCAATGCCCTTTATGCGCTCGGGCAGCTTTTCAAAAAGCTCGCCGAAATCCTCCGCACGCTTTGCGCCGCCGAGTATCAGCACCCCGTCGTCCTCCAAGCTTTCGCAGGCGCTGAGACACGCCGATATATTTGTAGCCTTGCTGTCGTTGTAAACTGCGATATCGCCGATATAGCCCGAAAGCTGTCTGCGGTATTTGGGGCGTTCAAACTCTATTATGCCTGCGGCGATGTTATAAACGGACACGCCCTGCTTAATGCATACGCACACGGCGGCGAGCACGTTTTCAAACTCTGCGCCACGCATATCGGTCTCCTCAAGCGACAGCACGGGATCGCCGTCAAAGCAAATGAAGCCCGACGATATGTATGCGCCGCCCTTTACGGGACGTTTTGTGCTGAACGGCACTTTTTGAGCTATCATTTTGGGAATTAAACCGACGATTGCGTCATCATCGGCGTTGTAAACGACGGTATCCTGCTCGGATTGACGTAAAAAAACGTTTGACTTTGCCTCTATGTATTTCTCAAACGAGCCGTGCCTGTCGATGTGGTCGGGTCTGATGTTTAAAAGCACGGCTGTATCGGGCGAAAATTTGCTGCAGCCCTCAAGCTGAAAGCTGCTTGCCTCTATGACCGCTATCTCTGTAGCGTCGAGCTTGTCCGCTATGGACGAAAACGGAATGCCTATGTTGCCCACGGCGTGAGACGGCTTGCCCGCTCTTCGCAATATGCTGTCGATGAGCATTGTCGTAGTTGTCTTTCCGTTTGTGCCGGTTATGGCTATCTGCTCCGCAACGCAGCACTGCGAGGCTAATTCCAGCTCGCCGATGACGGTCTTGTTTTCAAGCATAGCGTCAAGCAAAAAGTCCTTGCGCCTGTCTACTCCGGGGCTAAGCACGATTATGTCCGCAGAGGATATAACGCCCTTGCTTGACGTTGCGTGCTGCGCCGCAGGACTGTCGTCGTATATCACCGCCTTAGCGCCCTTTTCTCTAAGTAACTCGTAAGCGGCCAAGCCGCTTTTGCCGGCGCCGTACACGACGGCATTTTTGCCGATAAGCCTCATATAGTCCTCGCAAATATCAGTGTCAGGGCTCCTCCTACAAGACTTATGACAAAATACAGCGTGACTATTTTGCTTTCGTGCATACCCTTCATCTCGAGATGATGATGGAAGGGCGCCATAAGAAAGATACGTTTTTTCGTCAGCTTGAAGTGTAGCACCTGCAATATAACTGATATGCTTGACCATACAAACATTATGCCTGACGAAACTATTAAAAACGGATTTCTTAAAAAAACCGCTACGCTTGCGCAGCCTGCGCCGAGCGCTAACGAGCCCGTATCACCCATCATTATCTTTGCTGGAAAGCCGTTGAAGATAAGATAGCCCGCAAGCCCGCCGAGCATAGCTACGCAGAATACGCCGAGAGATAACACCTGCTCTGCATAGGCGGCGTCGCCTGCCGATACGGCGTCCTCGTAGGTAAGATATATCAGCAGCGCAAAGCCTAAAAAATAGGCAAGCGAGGTGTAGCCCGCAAGTCCGTCAAGTCCGTCGGTGAGGTTGACGGAATTTGTCGTAGCCACGTAGACAAGAATAACTATCGGGATTATCCCCCAACTGACGTTCAGCGTAAAGTCGGTGAAAGGCAACGCAATACCTGTTCCGACAAAGTCGGAAGCATACACAAAGTAGCCTGCGGCGGCGCTCAAGCCCAACTGTCCTATTATCTTCTGATAGGGCTTAAGTCCGAGATTTCGGCTGAAGCGTATCTTTATGAAATCGTCCAGAAAGCCGAGCAGGCAAAAGCCCACCGTAAGTGCGATTGCCACAATGGAAAACGCTTTAAATTCCACAAGCGAAAACACGAGCGCAGGCAGCAAAAATATAAATCCGCCCATAGTAGGCGTTCCGCTTTTGTGCTCGTGCTGCTTGACGTAGCCGAGCACCGTCTGCTTTGCCTTGAGCTTAGCCGTAATCTTTATGACAAGCGGCGCAATCAGCGCCGAAAAGACCACCGAAGCTATAAAATATATCAAAAGTTTAATGCCGCCGCTCATCTCAACTGACCGTACCTTTCCACAACGTCGAAATCACTGTAGGGCAGCTTTTTGCCCCTGACCTCAAGATAGCTTTCGTTGCCCTTGCCTGCAATGACAAGCGTGTCGCCCTCTTCCATTTCGGCAAGCGCAAAGCGCACAGCCTCATATCTGTTGACTATGCTTTTGACGTCCTTTATGCTCACGCCGCTTTCGATATCTCTGATGATATCGTTTGGGTTTTCGCTTCTCGGATTGTCGCTTGTGAGCACTATGCAATCGCTGTAATAGGAAGCGACCTCGCCCATACGCTTGCGCTTTTGCACGTCCCGCTCGCCGCCGCAACCAAACACCGTGATAAGTCGGGATTTTGTGATAGTCCTTGCGGTGGACAGCAGCTGCTTAAGTCCGTCGGGAGTGTGCGCAAAATCTATGATTATAGTGCCCTTGTCGTTGCGCATGACCGAAAACCTGCCCTTGACCGAGCGCACCTTTTTCACTGCGTGCGAAAGCGTCTGCCCGTCTATGCCGAGCTCGTGCGCAGTCGCAAGCGCCGCAAGCAGATTGTATACGTTAAACTCGCCCATCAGCTTGCTTTTGCAGTCTATTATGTCGTCGTTGACGTTTGCGACAAATTGCACTCCGTCGGTATCCTCACGCACGTTTACCGCAAAGCAATCCGCAGGATTATAAAGCCCGTAGCTTATAGCAGGCAGCCCCGTGAGCTCCGCCCTTTCGAGAAGCAAGCGTCCGCTTTTGTCGTCCACGTTTATTATGGCTTTTTTGACGTGCTCCTTTGTAAAATAGGACATTTTTACGCCGCAATAGTTGTCAAAATTTTTGAAAAAATCAAGGTGATCCTGCGTGATGTTTGTAAGTATCGCAATATCCGCCTTTATATCCCCCGTCTTTTCGAGATATATCGCATGGGCGCTCACCTCTGACACGACCACCTCGCACCCCTTTGCCCTCATCTTGAACATAAGCTCGTTGAGCTCGTAAGGGTCGGGTGTGGTGAGGCTCTGTCCCACTCTTTCGCCGTCTATATAGTGCCCCTCGGTGCCGATAAGCCCGCATTTTATGCCCGCAAAGCTGAGCATTGACGTGAGATAGTGCGCCGTCGAGGTCTTTCCGTTTGTGCCTACGACGGCTATTATCTTCATATCGTTTGCAGGGTTTAAAAACCTGTTTTGACAGATAACGGCATACGCTCGCCTTACGTCGTCCACAAGCACAAATCTTACGGACGGATCGGCAGGCTGCTTCTCGGTGAGCGCAACAAAGGGTACGTTTATCGTGCCTATATAATCGTTGCCGTCGTCGTTTACGCCCTCCATACATACGAATATATCGTTTTCCTTTACGTCGTTTGAATTTATCTTTATATCCGCTATATCGTAGTTTTCGTCCACGTTTGTCTTAAGCACGCAGACGTTGTTCAAAAGTTTTTTAATTTCCATAGGATATGCCTCCAAAAGTATTTATATCTACATAATAATTATTTACTTAGGCATTATCAACGGCATCGCAAAACAAGACATCAACGGAAGTTATTTGCCATGCCGCTCGGCTCAGGTCAGCAAAAGCACGGTGTTGCGTTTATCGACAGTCACGCCTGCGCTCGGATACTGTCCCGTCACAGTGTCGCCCTCGCCGTCGGTTTCGCAGTACAGTCCGAGCTTCCTGAGCTCGTTTCTTGCCTGCGCCACGCTCATTCCGCAAAAGTCGGGAAGCGCAAACGGCGTGCCTATGATTTCCGCCTCTTTTCCCGTATATGTAGGCTCGATAGCAAGATAATCGAACATACTCGCAAATATCTCGCCCACGAGCGGCGCCGCCACCTGCGAGCCGTAATACATATATCCCTTCGGCTCGTCCACGATGAAAAGCACCGCATAGTTTGCCCCCTCCGTCAGCGAAAAGCCCAAAAACGACGACACGTATTTTCCGCTTGCTATCGATCCGTTTTCGTATTTTTGCGCAGTGCCCGTCTTGCCCGCAACTCTGTAGCCGGGCACATATGCGCCCTTGCCGCTGCCGGTAGTCACGACACGCTCGAGCAAACTGCGCATAGTGTCAGATGTGTTTTGAGATATCAGTCTGCTTCCGACCTCGCTCAAGCCTGCGTTTATCACCATACTGCCCTTATCGTCCTTCACCTGCGAAAGCAAATGAGGCGTGACCGACGTGCCCCCGTTCATCACGGCGGACGTTGCGCTGATAAGCCCTATAGGCGTCACGGCGACCGCCTGTCCGAAGCCTATACGTGCAAGGTCCACGCTTTTTACTGCGTCACGGGGTATAAAAATTCCGCTCGTTTCGCCCGTCATATCTATGCCAGTCTTTTTTGTGAGCCCGAAGGACGACAGATAATCGTAAAATCTATCCGTGCCGAGCCTTAAGGCGCAGTCCATAAACACGCAGTTGCAGCTTCCCTCAACGCCCTCGCCGAAGTCTATCGAGCCGTGTCCCTTTGCCTTCCAGCACCTTATTTTTTTGCCGTCCACAACCTTTGAGCCGGAGCAGTAGTACCTGTCCGAAGTGGTCACGCAGCCTGCGTCCAAAGCCGCCGCTGCGGTGAGAATTTTAAACGTCGAGCCCGGCTCGAAAACAGATGAAATTATGTTGCTTTTGGAATATGAAAACAGCGCTTGCAAATCGTCTCTCGGCACGTCGTTGAGGTCAAACGACGGATATTCGGACAGCGCAACCACGCCGCCTGTGTCATAGTCCATCACTATACACGCAACCCCTTTGGGGTTGAATTTTGCAACCGCCGAGGCTATCGCCCCGTCCACTATGCGCTGTATCGTGCTGTCAAGCGTAGTCACGACGTTGAGTCCCGCAACGGACGGAAGATAGTAGGTGCTGCCCCCTATTTCCCTGCCGATGAGGTCGGTTTCGGTCATTATCTGCCCGTTTACGCCCGTGAGATATTTGTTGTAATATGCCTCTATCCCCGTCTGTCCGTAGCCGTCGGTGCTGCAAAAGCCCAAGACCTGCGTCATAAAATCACCGTAGGGATAGTATCTGAAATTGTCCTCGGAATAATAAATTCCGCTCAAGCCCGCAGCGTATATCACGTTTAGCTGCTCCTTTGTGACCTGCGTTGCTACCGTCACCTCGGACGTGCGCTTTGAAATTTTTTCAAGCGTTTTCTGATAGTCGTAGCCGAATACTCGGCAAAGCAGCTCCGCAACGGCGGGCTTATCCTCGGTTGCGGACGGACGTACATACAGGTTGTATCTCGTGGACGTCGATGCGAGCACGTTGCCGTTTCTGTCCAGAATGCTTCCTCTCGGAGCGTCCGTAGGCAGATCCCTCATCCACTGGTCTATCGCCTTCATTTGCAGACCTCCGCCGTCTATTATGATGACTGCAAACATCTTTACAAACACCGCAAGAAATAAAAAGACCACCAGCAGAATAACTGCCGGCAGTCTTTTGGTTGGGTTATAGAGATGATTGATATGCGATTTTTCTTTTTTTTGTCTCATATCAAATGTTTATTTGACAGGGACAAAATTTATGCGGCTTAAAGATTTACGCTCTGTGTGGACACCACCGCATTTTCGTTTGAGGCGGGCATAACTGCCGTGCCTGCGTTGATTTTTCCCGCAAATGCTATCACAAGCGATACCGCCGTCACGACAAATGCAAGAAATGCGCCGAGAATTATTTTTCCCTTGAGGTTGAGCCTGCCCTTGAGCTTCTGATCCGCCTTAGTGTTTTGAAATGCGGCGGTCATCTGTGCGTTTTCCTCTCTGTCGAAAACGGGACGTAGGCTATCGTTTGTATGCGCAAGTCTGCTGTAAAGCTCCGTGTCGTTTGCCTCTCTGTTCTGACGTGCGACATACTCATAAAAGTTTTGCGGTCTTGCAGGTCTTGCGACGTCCTCGTAATACTCTTCACGTTGAGGGAGCGCAGCCGTAGCCGTGTATGCCTGACTGCGGACGCCCACGTCTGCACGCACATAGTTGTTTTCTCTCGTGCGTGAAGAAGCAAACTCCTCGTATGAAGGAAATCTTTCCGTAGTTTGAGTTTCGTTGCCAAGCAATTCGTCAAGTGTCATCATAATCGTGCTCCCCTTTTGGTTTTTCTTTTTGGTTATATTTTTTCTATTATTCTCAATTTTGCGCTTTGCGAGCGTGAATTGATTTTCATTTCCTCTTCGCTCGGAAGTATCGGCTTTTTGTTGACAAGCGTCACTTCCCTTTTGTTGCCGCACACACATATCGGAAAATCCGGTGGGCACGTGCAGTCTGTGCTAAGCTCCTTAAACGCAGTCTTTACTATCCTGTCCTCAAGCGAGTGGAAGGTTATCACCGCCATACGTCCTTTCGGATTCAGCCTGAGCGCCATTTGCTTCAAACTTTCCTTAAGGCTGCCGAGCTCGTCGTTGACGGCTATCCTTATCGCCTGAAAGGTGCGCTTTGCGGGATGTCCGTATTTAAACCTCGTCGCCGCAGGATAACTGTCCTCAACAATCTTTGCAAGCTGCAGCGTCGTCTTAAGCGTTTGCTTGGATCTGAATTTGACTATGTTTTCCGCAATGCGCCTCGCAAGCTTTTCCTCGCCGTAGTCAAACAGTATCTTTGCTATCTCGCCTGCGCTGTACTCGTTGACGATGTTGAATGCCGTGAGATATTGGCTTCTGTCCATTCGCATATCGAGTGGAGCGTCCTTCATATAGCTGAAGCCTCTTTCGGCATTGTCGAGCTGATAGCTCGATACGCCGAGGTCGATGAGTATTCCGTCCACGCCGCCTATTTCCAAAACGTCGAGGTCGGACGTAAGATTTTTAAAATCGTCGTGCAGCAGCGTCACAAGGCTTTTATATTCGCTCAACCTTTCGCCTGCCGCCATAAGCGCATCGGCGTCCTTGTCTATCGCTATCAGTCTGCCGCCCTTTTCAAGACGTTTGACTATCTCTGTCGAGTGCCCTGCGCCGCCCACCGTGCAGTCGACGTATATTCCGTCGGGTCTGATGTTCAGCCCCTCTATGCACTCGTCAAGCAAAACGGATACGTGATTGAATTCCATAAGCGCTCACCGTCAGTCTTCGATGCCAAGCTGCGCCTTGAGGTTTGCAATGAGCACATCGAAGTCGTCGGAGGATACGTCGCCAAACACCTTGTCGTGCACCTGCTTGGGCCATGCTTCGATATACTTGCCCATTCCGCTGAACACTATCGCCTCCGTCGGCTGTCTGAGCCCCGTACAGATTTTTTTTATCTTATCGGTGATGGTCATTCTGCCCTGAGTATCAAGCTCGACAACTTCGGTCAGCTCGTTTACGGTTCTTACCATTTTCAGCTTTTTCGCCATAAACGGGTCGTCAACCGAAGTGTAGTTTTTAAGCAGCTCGTCCTTGTTTTCAAGCGGCACCAAGATGAAGCAGCCGTCGGTGCCCACAGTAGCGTAAAACGATTCGCCGAGAAAGCTCCTGTATTTGGCAGGAATTCTCACACGATTAGCGGCGACTGCGCTTGTGTAGCTACCGGATACCATGATAGACATTGCGTCCCCCATTTGCTGCATTTTTGGTTTTATGACAGCATTGTAACATCTCATTTATGCCCTGTCAACAACTTTGTCCAATTTTGTCCAAAAATTTTTTAGCTGTTTAGTAGGCTTTTTAAAAATTGCATAATTTACTTGTAAACTATATTTGGGCATTTTGGACGGAAAATTTAATTAACTTGTAAATCAAATACTTGAAAATAAATACTAATAAATATGTCTATATTACCGCATATGCACTAAACTTTTACGTTTTTCATAATATGCAACAACTAAACAAGGAGGTAAAAAGATGTCTTTTTGCAACAACAACTCTACACAAGACAGATGTCCCGGGAACATCAACGGCAATCCGATGAACGGTTTGTGCGAAAAAGTCTGCATTCAAACGACTAAAATATTTGATGCGTGCATGATGCAGACAAGCATCGACAGCACGGTCACGCTCACAAATCTTACGCCGGAAAACCCGACTCAGCCCTTGACCTTCGTCAGCGGCTCGTCAACCTCAAGCGTAGGCACTATCACCGCCCTAAGCGTGACGCCTATCGCCGACAGACCGGGGCTCTCGAGAGTAACCGCAACAATATCCATACCCATTCAGATCGCCTACACCGACGCAAACGGCGTAGCCGGCACGGGTACGGGCTCGATCTCGGTCACGCAGGACGTGATAATGTGCGTGCCGACAGGCAGCGTGATAGCGCCCGTCATCGCCGCAACAGTCAATATGGCTGCTCCGAGAGGTACTTACACAGGCGAAAACACCTTTGCGATAACGTCCTGTGTGACGATAATCTTAAAGGTGCAGGCGGATGTCAATCTGCTCATACCGTCATACGGCTATTGCAGGATACCGCAATGCACTGAGTTCAGTCAGGACGTATGTCAGGGCGTATTCGATCTGCCGCTTTTCCCGTCATAAGCTAAAGCTTATTTCAAAAGCAAAACTATGCAAAAACCGAGCGACGCTCGGTTTTTGTCACGGTATGACAGATTTTTATAATAAAGCTTTAAAATGTTGTAAAAACTGCAGATTTATGTTAATATATACATATGAAAATCTTTGCGATAAGCGATCTTCATCTTTCCGCCGCTGTCCAAAAGCCTATGAATATTTTTGGGACGTCTTGGGACAATCATTTTGAAAAAATCAAAGAGGATTGGCAGCAAAAGGTCGACAAAAACGACCTTGTTTTGCTTGGCGGCGATATGTCTTGGGGCATGACGCTTGACGAGGCTGCGCCCGACTACGACGCAGTTGCGGCGCTGAACGGAAGGAAGATAGTTATAAAAGGCAATCACGACCTTTATTGGAACACGCTCGGAAAAATTCAAAAACGCTTCCCTGCATTTGAGTTTTTGCAAAACAGCGCAATCAGGGTGACCGACGGCAAGGATACGGGTGCGGTGATTGCAGGCACAAGAGGCTGGAGCATTCCCGCAAAGGACGCCGAAGAAGCGGATATAAAAATTTTCAAAAGAGAGCTCATCCGCCTCGAGCTATCCTTGCAGCAGGCGCAAAAGCTGCTAAGCGAGGGCGACCGACTTATAGTGATGCTTCACTTCCCGCCGTTTGACGCAGACTATGCCGACACCGAAATGACTGCGCTGCTTGAAAAATACAAGGCGGACTGCGTTTTATACGGGCACCTTCACGGCAAAAACGTAAGGGTAAATCCAAAGATAATCAAAAACGGAATAACCTATTTTCTCACTTCCTGCGACCTCATAGGCTTTAAGCTCATTGAAGTGGACGAAATTTAAAAACCGCTGTTTAGCGGTTTTTTTTGATAAAGTATTTTAAAATTTTAAGTTTTTTAGAATAGTTTTATTATCAAATTAAACAGATTTTGCAACAGTTTATCTATTTATACTACCATTATAGCAGAATGGCGATGTTTGCAAAAACGTCGCCCTCGCCGCTCTCTACAGTTTAACTGTTTTGCCAACCTTGCAGCAATGCGTCGATTTTTGCAAGCACGGCTTCCTTGCCCGTCTTTGCCGCAGACGACGTGACTATTATATCGCCCGTCCCTACGCCGAACGCATTTGCAATAGTCTGCTTTGCCCTGCCTTGCTGCGCACGGGACAGCTTGTCCGCCTTTGTTGCGATGAGTGTAAACGGCGTGCCTGTGGAATAGAGATAGTTCACCATTATTTTATCATCCTCGGTAGGCTCGTGACGGATATCCACAAGCACAAACACGTTTATAAGGCTTTGGCAGTTTTGTAAATACCCTTCTACAAGCTCGCCCCACTTTTGCTTTTCAACTCTATTTACTCTTGCATAGCCGTAGCCGGGCAAATCGACAAAATAGTATTCGCCGTTGTTTATTTCAAAATAGTTTACAAGCCTTGTGCGACCGGGCTCGGACGATGTTTTTGCAAGCTTGTTTTGATTTGTCATAAAGTTTATAAAAGAGGATTTGCCCACGTTGGACTTCCCTGCTATTGCGATTTGCGGCGCAGAGTATTCGGGCAGCTTGTCTGCGTCCGCAACCGAAATAATAAATTTTGCCTGTTTTATCATATGCGTATCCTCCTTTATATAAAAACAGTGCGCATATCACGCACTATCTTTTATTAGCAAATGCCGTCCGTTCCCGTAGTTTCAAACGCTTCGGTCACAGCTTCCTGTCCGTGCGGCGCCTCGCTGCGAATGATGACAGGCTTTTCCTTTTTCTCGATAGCCTGCTTTGTTACTATGATTTTTTCAATGCTCTTGTCTGACGGGATCTCGTACATAAGGTCGAGCAAAGCGTCTTCCATTATCGCACGCAAGCCCCTTGCGCCCGTCTTTAGTTCTATTGCCTTTGCCGCCACCGCACGCAGAGCGTCTTCGTTGAATTCGAGCGCAACGCCGTCGTACTCAAACTGCTTTTTGTATTGCTTCACAAGCGCATTCTTCGGCTCTGTCAAAATTTTGATGAGCGCCTCTTCGTCAAGCGCATTCAAGCCTACGACGATAGGCACACGTCCGACAAACTCGGGTATCAAGCCGTATTTTACAAGGTCTGCGGGCTGCAAGTCGTTTATGAGCTCGTCATAGCGATAGTCCGCAGTGCCTTTGACTGCCGAGCCGAAGCCGAGCTTCGAGCTGTCCTTTCTGTTGTCCACGATTTTGTCAAGGTCGACAAAAGCGCCGCCGCAGATAAACAGAATGTTTGTAGTATCAAGCTGATAGCACTCCTGATTCGGGTGCTTTCTGCCGCCCTGCGGGGGCACGTTGGCGATAGTTCCTTCGATAATCTTCAGCAGCGCCTGCTGTACGCCCTCGCCGCTCACGTCACGTGTTATAGATACGTTTTCGCCTTTTTTGGCTATCTTGTCGATTTCGTCTATATACACAATACCCGTCTGCGCACGCTTTATATCGTTATCCGCAGCCTGTATCAGCTTAAGCAAAATGTTTTCGACGTCCTCGCCGACGTATCCTGCCTCTGTGAGCGTAGTTGCGTCTGCGATAGCAAACGGCACGTTCAATATCTGTGCAAGAGTTTTTGCAAGCAGCGTCTTGCCCGAGCCCGTAGGACCGAGCAGCAACACGTTGCTTTTTTCTATTACCACGTCGTCGTCCTTGTCGTCGCCACGCTGAAGAATACGCTTGAAATGATTGTATACGGCAACCGACAGCACTCTTTTTGCGCTGTCCTGTCCCACTATATACTCGTCAAGCTTTTTTTTGATTTCCTGCGGAGGCAGCAGCTTTATATCGCTGTCGACGTTTGTGTCGCCCGCATTCATTATATCTATACATCTCGCCACGCAGTCGTTGCAAATGGTTACTCCGTCGGGACCTGTCACGATTTGCTTCACCTCATGCTCGCCACGGTGGCAAAAGCTGCATATTTGTTCCTTTTGATACCTGTCGTTATCCATAAATAAACCTCGATAGAAAGTATTACCGCAATCTGCGGCTGCCGTATGTGCGCTTATTTTCTGGAATAGAAAATTTTGTCTACCAAACCGTATTCCTCCGCTTCTGCCGCCGTCATATAGAAATCACGGTCGGTATCGACCTCGATTTTTGAAAGCTCCTGCGACGTGTTTTCGGCAAGAATTTCGTTGAGGCGCTGTTTGGTCTTGAGTATTTCGTTTGCCTGTATGGCTATATCGCTTGCCTGTCCCTGCGTGCCGCCGAGAGGCTGATGTATCATCACCTTTGCGTTTGGCAAAGCAAAGCGCTTGCCCTTTGCGCCCGACGACAGCAAAAACGCTCCCATCGAAGCCGCCATACCTATACAGATAGTGGATACGTCACACTTGATGTAGTTCATCGTATCGTAAATGGCAAAGCCCGCTGAAACCGAACCGCCGGGGCTGTTGATATAAAGGCTTATATCCTTTTGGGAATCTCTGCCCTCAAGGTAGATGAGCTGCGCCACGATGAGGTCCGCAACGGTGTCGTCGATCTCGCCTGTAAGAAAAATAATTCTGTCTTCCAAAAGGCGTGAATATATGTCATATGAACGCTCGCCTCTTCCCGTTTGCTCCACAACCATAGGTATAAGTTGATTTCTGATATCCATAACACTCCTTATATGTGCCTTAGCACTATTTACAGTTTTTGCCACGCAAAGGTGGCAAAACTGTCAAAATGCCTGCAAAAAGCTCAAACGTCTTTCGCATAGCAGATATTTAATTTTACACAAAACGCTTTGATATTATTCTGCGTCGGCGGGCTTTGTCTTGGTAGATTTTGTCGTCTTTTTTGCGGGAGCCTTCTTTTCTGCAGCAGGCTCGCCGTCGCCCTCTGCCTTAGCCTCCGCTTTTGCCGCAGACTTCTTTGCCGCCGCTTTAGGCGGATTTGCTTCCTTGAGCACTGCAAGCAGCTTTTCGGACATAACGGAATTGACGATGTAATTGAGGTCCTCTTTATGCAAGGACTTTCTCACTTCCTCGACTGTCTGCGAGCTTTCCTCCGCCATTTTTTCAAGGCGTTCGTCGATATCCTTATCCTCAATGCCGATGTTTTCCGCCTTTACGAGTGCGCTCATGACAAGACGCACACGCACAGTCTTTTCCGCCTGAGGCTTATATTGCTCGGCAAGCTGCTCTCTTGTCATCTGCAGATAGCCGAGATAGTCTTCCATACGCATACCCTGATACATAAGGCGATATTCCATATCGTGCAGCATTTCGTCCGCTTCCTGCGCAATCATTGCGTCGGGGATCTCCACTGAGCTGCCCTCAACTATCTTTTCGATAAGGTCGTCTTCATATTCACGCTCCGCCTTGCGGGTTTCCTGCTCGACAAGCTTTGCTTTCAAGTCCGCCTTATAATCCGCAAGAGTGTCAAATTCGGACACTTCCTTTGCAAACTCATCGTCGATTGCAGGCAGCTCCTTTACACGTACTGCCTTGACGGTGCAGGCAAACACTGCCTCTTTACCCTTGAGATTTTCCGCATGATATTCCTCGGGGAACGTAACCTTGACGTCCTTTTGCTCGCCCGCCTTTGTGCCGATGAGCTGATCCTCGAAGCCGGGGATAAATGTATTGCTGCCAAGCGTAAGCTCATAGTCCTCTGCGGAGCCGCCGTCAAACTTTACGCCGTCCACCGTACCCACATAGTCGATGAGCACCGTGTCGCCGCTCTCTGCCGCCTTTTCGACGTCAACGAAGCGGGCTTGCTTTTCCTGCTCGGCTGCCACTGCGTCGTCAACCTGCTTTGCGGTGACTTTGACAGCCTTCTTTTCCACACTAAGCCCTTTATACTGTCCGAGCGTGACCTCGGGCATAACCACCATTGTAAGCGCAAAAACCACACTGCCGTCGTCTTTTATATCCACGTCGTCAACGCTGCCGAACGCAACAAGCTCGTATTCGCCCGATTTTTCGAGCTCCGCAATAGCATCGTCGATGAGCTGATTGATAGCGTCGTTCATAAACACGCCAACACCGTACATTCCCTCTATCACCTTTTTGGGGGCGTGGCCTTTTCTGAAGCCGGGCACGTTGTATTTGTGCTTTGTCTTTGCGTAGACGGTGTCTACCGCTTTGTTGTACTCTTCCTGAGAAGCGGTATAATTGAATTTGATTTGACTCTTTTCGAGTTTTTCGACTGTATAGTTCATTTGTCCTCCGATATCGCCAAACGCACCGACGGTGCATATGCGTATATAATTTTACAAAGTATTAGGATTATATCATATCAAAAATTAAAAAGCAACATAAATAACTGCCATTTTACACTAAAAAGAGACTATTTTAACTGCGCAAAATCCGTTGATAAAAAAGCGTGAAAATGCTATGATAAAAATATGGGAAGCGATCTATACGCACTGTCCGCCCTTGCGCAGGAGCTGAATACTGCTCTGTGCGGAGCGAGAATCGACAAAATTCAGCAGCCCGAGGTTGACGAGCTGCGCTTTTTTATGCGTGCCGCAGGCAAAAATCTGTGCCTTGTAGCGTCCTGTAACGCCTCCGTACCGAGGCTTCACATCACGTCAAGCAAGAAGCAAAGCCCTCTTTCTGCGCCAAACTTTTGTATGCTACTGCGCAAGCACCTGATAAACGCAAGCGTGGACAACGTGGGAATATACAATGCGGACAGAATTCTGTATATAAAATTCAACGCCAAAACCGAGATGAGAGACGACGCAGTTTATTATCTTTTTGTTGAGATAATGAACAGATATTCAAACATAGTTTTCACCGACGAAAGCCTCAACATACTTGACGCAATAAAGCATCTTCCGCTCGATATGGCACGTGAGCATATAGTTGTGAGAGGCGTGCGCTATGAGCCCGTCCCTCAGCCGAAAATCAGCTATCTAAACGACTGCTTTAGCGTTTTATCCACCTTTGAGAGCGGAGATTTGCGCAAGTTTATTCTGTCTAATATTTCGGGCTTTTCGGGCACTACGGTGAGCGAGCTGCTTTTCAGAGCGCAGGTGGACGAGCAGGTATCGGATTTTGACGATGATATGCGCACAAGGCTTGAAAAGGAAATTACGGCTATGCGAAGCTTAAGCGGTCTTTCGCCCTGCATAATAAACGGCGAGGTGTATCCCACCGTATACAAATGTTTGCAAAGCCACTATGAGGTGAAAAGCTTTGACAGCATGAGCGAGGCGTACGACGCACTGAACACCGATATCGACGCAGGCGTGCGCAACCGCTCACGGCTTAAATCGCTTGCGACGCAGGCAAAACGGTTGCACGCTCGCATAGAAAAGAACATCGCCATTGACCTCGAGCATCTGAAAGAGTGCGAAAGCATGGAAAAATACCGCATTTTCGGCGAGCTTATCGTGAGCAATATTTACAAAATACAACGTGGCGACACTGTGCTTGTGTGCACAAACTATTATGACGGCAGCGAGGTTTCCATTCCCCTCGATCCACGTCTGTCGCCGTCCAAAAATTCCGCAGCATACTACAATAAATACAACAAGCTGAAACGCACAAAGGAATTTGTTGAAAAAAAGCTCATAGCAGACAGAAGCCTGCTTTCATACGTATGCTCTATTGAGGAAGAAATAGCCTCTCTGCCCTTTGACGCAAGCACAAAGCCCATAGAAGACGAGCTTGCCGCACTCGGCGGAATAAAGAAAAAAGCCGCCAAAGGCAAGGTGAGAAAGGAACAGGCGGAGCCGCCTTATATCTATCTTGTGGAAGGGTTTTACATCTACAGAGGCAAAAACAATTTGCAAAACGACGAAATCACCTTTAAGCTTGCGTCCTCAAACGATATGTGGCTGCACTTAAAAAACGACCACGGTGCGCATACCGTGATAATCACCGAGGGGCGCAGTATCCCCGACAGAATTCTGAAGATAGCGGGCGAGATAACCGCAAGCACTAAGCAGGCTTCGGCGGATGTAGACTATACCCTGCGCCGCAACGTAAAACGCCAACCAAACGGACATCTCGGACAAGTCATATACGAAAACTACAAAACTATGCTGTCAAAGCCCGACGCACACACCGAATTTTTGATAAAAAAATAACTGTTTTTGATGAAAAAATGGCTGTTTTTTGATTAAAAATAGTCGTTTTTTTAATAAAAAATGACTGGTTTTAGTTGAAAATTAGTTGTTTTTTGATAGAAAAATAACTATTTTAAACTGTTGTCAAGCTTGTTTAATACCTTTTGAAAATGATCGGGAATGGGACATTCAAACATCATTTCCTCGCCTGTATGCGGGTGTTTTAATATGAGCTTTTGGGCGTGAAGAAGCTGTCCGTTATCGTACAAAGCGCAGGAGCCGCCATAAACGCTATCGCCGACGATGGGATGATGTATGCTTGCCGAGTGCACTCGTATCTGATGAGTGCGCCCCGTTTCGAGCTCGAAGCGCACGAGCGTATATTTGCCGTATCGCTTAAGCACAGTATAATGCGTGACCGCACGCCTGCCGCCCTCGACGATTGCCATCTTTTTTCTGTCCTTTTTGCTTCGTGCGATTGGTGCGTCCACACTGCCGCTGTCCTCTTTGAAGTTGCCGTCGCAAAGCCCGACATATATGCGGCGGGCGGTCTTTTTTTCTATCTGACCGGCGAGACTTTTGTGCGCCTCGTCGTTTTTTGCCACGACGATAAGCCCCGACGTATCCTTGTCGAGCCTGTGCACTATCCCCGGTCGGATAACGCCGTTTATCGAGCTTAAGCTGTCGAGATTGTAGAGTAAAGCGTTGACGAGCGTATCGTTTTTTTGATAGGACGAAGCCTGATGTACCACCATGCCCTGCGGCTTGTTGATGACCGCAAAATATGCATCCTGATAAACTATGTCGAGAGGAATGTTTTCCGCCTTGATTTCAAGCTCACGGGGCTTTGGCACTTCAAAGTCTACAACGTCGCCTATCCTCAGCTCATAGCCGCTTTTAAAACGCAAAACACCGTTGACAGACACGCCTGCCCCCTCAATGCAGCTCTTTGCATTGGAACGTGATACGCCAAAGCTGTCGGCAATAAACACGTCAAGGCGGATTTTGTCTTTATCTACGGTGCAATTCATATCGCAGTGCTGTCCGTATCCGAGCTATCCTCTTTCCCGTCCTGCCCGTCGGTTTCGGTTTTCCCGTCCTGCTCGGCAGCTTCTGATTTTTCGTTCTGCTCAAGGGCTTCGGATACGTTCTTGTTATTTGGTTCCTCAAAGGTATAGTCGTTTGGCGAGCTCATCATAGGATTGAGCGCAATGGGTGCGTCAAGCGGATCTTCCCCGCTATCCTGCGCCTTGCCTGCGGTTTCCTGCTCGAACGCCTTTTTGTTTTTTCTGCCCTCAGATACAAGCATGACGATGAGCACAATTATAAGCATAAACACGCCGACGGTGACAAATGCGTCCGCCACGTTGAATATGGCAAAATTCTTCCAAAATGCAAATTGGATGAAGTCACGCACATAGCCTAAGCCTATCCTGTCCACGAGGTTGCCGATGCCGCCCCCGACGATAAACAGCAGGGATACTCTGAGCCACATATTTTCCTTTTGAGCGACTATCAAAAAGCCTAAAATTGCGGCTATCACGATAGCCGTTATGACGGTGAGCGCAGTCGTATTGCCCGAAAAAAGCCCGAAGCCTGCGCCTGTATTTTCTGTGTAAGTGAGGTGTATAAAACCCTTTATCAAGGGATAAGTCTGCCCGTTTTGCGTAAAAAGAAATTGCACCGCATACTTTTTGGAAAGCAGGTCGGCAAGCAGAATGACGGCTATCACGCCAAGCTCGATGAGCATTATCCACCAGCGTTTTTTTATGACGTCGACGACGTCCTGTTTGGTGATTTTAAGCTTTGCCATATGCCCTCTTATCTGCGTAGCTGCGGCGGCACCGTGATGGATACGCCCTTGGGCGCAAACAAAAAGATGTTTTTTGTGATTTGCTGTATGCTTCCGCCAAGCGCATATATTGCGCCGCTCATAAAATCGAGTATGCGATACACAGAGGTCTGATTGACTGTGGAAAAGTCAACTATGACCTGCTCCTGCATTTTGAGGTGGTCTATCAATAGCTGCACGTCCTCGTAGGTAGTTGGCGAGTTTATTACTACTCCGCCCATAGCGCCCAAGCTTTCCGCCTGCGGCGCAAAGGAAGGCTGCGGACGTCCCATAACGGGTCTTGTATCGCTTCTGCGTGAAAACAGCCTGCCGACTCTGCTGCCACGCTCGACACGGTCGTCTATTTGCGAATCTGCCGAATAATATCTTTCATCCATATTGCTACTCCGAAATTTGGATTTGTATTTTATTTTAGCTGCATAGGTCTTTGCCCGAACAGCACTCTGCCAAGCCGTATCATATTTGCCCCGTGCTGCAGCGCAATCTTATAATCGCCGCTCATTCCCGCAGACAGATACTTTATGCGCACGTTTTTCTGCGATAGAGATTTTGTCTTTTCATAAAGACCTTGCAGCCCGTCACAGTATGCGTGAAGCTCGGGCGTATCGCCGAGGTTTGGCAGCACCGACATCAAACCTGCTATCTCGATATTTTCAAACTGCGCTAAGCTCTTTATGAAATCTATCGCAGCAGCGGGCAATACGCCGCCCTTACCTACTTCAGCCGCCATATTTACTTCCACAAGGCACCTTTGAATTTTGCCGTGCTTTTTTGCCTGCCTGTCTATTTCCTTTGCAAGCTCGAGCCTATCGACCGAATGGATAAGCGCAACCTTATCGATGATGTACTTCACCTTGTTTGTCTGCAGCTGCCCTATAAAATGCCACTCATAGCGGTCGTCGTATTTTTCAAGCAGCTCCTGCACACGGTTTTCGCCGAGCACAAAATCGGGCGCAAGCGCCATAAAGTCGTCTACGGTCTGCTTAGTCTGCATTTTGCACGCTGCGACCAGCACGACGTATCTTCCGCACTGCTCTACGTCGCTGCGCACTTGCTTGAGATTGTCGACAAGTATCATAATTTTTTAACTTTGTTTTTGCCCGTGTTGACGTTGAAGATCAGCCTGTACTTTTCGCCGCCGAGCACGTACACTATGCGGATATGCTCGCTGTCGGCATATTCGGCAAGCAGCACCTTGCCCTCAAACGGAACGTAGCTTTTGAGCAAAATTTCCATCTGGCTGTCGTCATAGTCGCCTATGCTGTCGCTTACGAACAGCACCGAGCCGAACATATTGTTTATCGTCGCAAGCAGCGACTTCTGCTCCGAAGTATATTTTGCAGGCTTCACGCCGCCGTTGCGCAGGAAGAACACGTCGGGATCGTTTGCAAATATCCTGCCGTTTAAATGACGGCGGAATATGGCGTTGTTCATTGCGTTTTTGGTGGATATTATCTCTCTGTTTGTGAGATTTGCGTAGTATTTGTCCTTAAACGACGTTTCCGCATCGCAGCCTATGCGGCAGGCGTCCACTATGCCGAAGGCAGGACCGAGCGGCACGCCGCAGCCGAGTATGAGCTTGTCACGGCAGCACTCACGCAAAAAGTCCATAGCCTCGCACATGAGCTGTCCTCTCGACTTGCCGTTTCTCGGATATATCGCCGCAGAGTACAGAAAGTCAAGCTTGACCATATCGAAATGCCACTCGTCAAACACCCTGTCGAATATGGCTTTGATGTAGCTGCGTACCTCTTTCTTTTCAAAGTCGAGCGCATAGAAGCCGCCCCAAGCTATACCGCACCTGACAGGCTTGCCGTTTTTGCCTCTTATGAGCCAATCGGGGTGCTGTTTTATGATATTCGCCTTGTACTGCGCCGAAAACGGAGCCACCCACAGCCCTGCCTGCAAGCCGTTTGAATGTATCTTATCCACAATAGGCGCAAGCCCGTTTGGAAACTTTTTTTCATCTATCGCCCAATCGCCGACCATAGTTTCGTAGCCGTCGTCTATCTGATAGATGTTTGCGCTGCCCTTTGCACGCATAAGCCCGTCAAGGTCACGCAAAATGATTTCCTCGTTTATGTCCTGATAGTAGTTGTACCACGACGTATAGCCTGCAAAATGCTTTACACGTCCCGTGCTCTTTTGCGGATAAGCCTCAAAATATGCGTCGAACGCCTTATC
Source organism: uncultured Christensenella sp. (assembly GCA_910584155.1). Lineage (GTDB taxonomy): Bacteria > Bacillota > Clostridia > Christensenellales > CAG-917 > CAG-475. The sequence goes on from CAJTYG010000011.1 coordinate 30,049, forward strand.
ATAATCGCCCTGCGTGCGAATGACGTTTATAAGCTCATAGTCGCCGTCCACCGTCACGCCCTCGACGTCCTTGACTATGGCAAGCACATTTTCGGTCATATCGGCATAAAAGACCGTATAACCCGTGCGCTCGTTTAGCGAGCCTAAAAGCTCTACCTTGTCGCCGTTGCGCAGATACGTATAGGTGAAGCTGTGATAAAGGCTTTTGCCGTACTGCACAAAATGGTAGTCGCCCGTAGCTCCCGCAAGCTCTCTTGCAACGGGCAGCTTGCATATGGGCGCAAGCCCCTTTTGCACGTCGCCGTGAGCGTATTCCCTGCTCACCGTCCACGACTGAAAGCCACCGCCGAAAAACCTTTCGTCGCTTGCAAAGTAATGGTCGTATATCACCTCGGCAAGCTTGAGCTCAAGCGGCTTATATGTATGCAAATGTATGCGCACGGCGTTTGTATCGCCGTCCTCGGCAAGCTTCACTGTACCGTTGTCAAAGCCCTTGACGACCTCGTCCGAATCGACGGTGAGCATCTGCGGCTTGCCGTCCATAAGGTAAGTGAGCTTAAGTGTAAAGTCCTTTAAATTCATTTTATCCCCCTATCTGCAACGTATATCACAGAAAATATTATTGTTTATTATATAACAAAATAGCACGCTTGTAAATAGCTTGCATAAAAGAAAGGAGCAAATTTTGCCCCTTTCGCATATCCTTCCGTCCGCAAACCCCAAGGACGGTCATGATATCTTATTTCAGTTTTCCACAACGTCGAGCTTGGATATGGACACCTCGTATGCGGTGCGCTCCTCCACCGTGCCGTCCTCAAGCTGCTTCTGATACACTCTCGACTGTATGCGCCCCACTATCTGCACTCTGTCGCCTATTGCAAAGTTGCCCGCAAATCTCGCATTGCGCCCCCACGCTATTGCTGGGATATAGTCCGATTTGTTGTAGGCACGGTTCACGGCGATGAGCATATCCGTTATCTCACGCTTAAAAGGCGTCTGACGGTAAACGGGCTGCTTGCATACGAAGCCGTCTATCTCTATGGTGTTTGGATTGTCCTCGTCCACTGCGGCAAGCTCTCTTACAAACACACGCAAAACAAGCTTGCTGCGATTGTCTATCATCTTGTTGTAGCTGCGTAATTGCCCGATTACCCCAATTAGATTGCCTGTTTCAAAGCTTTCGTCTTCCATAAGTCTTTCCGATACGGTGAGAGGAATGATATCCTCCTGTCCGGACAGGCGCTTTACGGCTATGTTCATATCGTAAAAGCCCTCGCCCAATATCTCGTGAGAATATTGCGGTTCGCTTACGATTTTGCCGCTCAGGCACACTCTGTTGTTTTTCATTTGTTCGTAGCTCATAGATCCTCCGTTTATACGGCAAGCCGTACGTTTGGTATTTTATTGTTCGGCTTACGCCGCCTTGTGCTGTATTCCGTTGTTGTCTACACTGTACCCGCTTGTCGCAACGAGCTGACTAAGCGTGACAAACTCAAAGCCTGCTTCCTTAAGTGCACTCAGAATGAGCGGAAGTGCGTCGAGGATATGGTCGCTGTTGTTGTGAAACAGCACTATATCGCCGCTCTTTGCCTTTGGCACAACTCTTTCAAATATCTGCTTTGCGGTGAGCCCTTTCCAGTCGAGACTGTCTATAGACCACTGCACGCCCACCATATCAAGCTCCTCCACCGCCGTCATAAGCCTGTCGCTGTAGTCGCCAAACGGCGCTCGGAAATACTTTGGCGTTATGCCCGTAAGTGCGTTTACTCTGTCGTTGACATACTCTATTTCCGACCTTATCTCGTCGTCGCTAAGCTTTGGCATATTGAGGTGATTGCGTGAGTGATTGCCTATATCGAAGCCCGCCTTTGCTATCGCCTTTGTTTCGTCCTCAAACTTATCTATCCAAAAGCCCACCAAAAAGAAAGTGCCTTTTGCGCCGTATTTGTTCATCGCATCGAGTATCCCCTGCGTCTTGTCCGCACCCCACGCTGCGTCAAAGGTGAGCGCAATCACCTTTCTTTCTCCGTCCGTTTGGACGCCGTAGACGGGTATTTTCCTCGTGCTCTTGCCAAAGAACACCGCCGCTGTGGACGTCGCCCCCAAAGTACAAGCCAAAATCACGCCTGCTATCAGAAGGGATATCACTGCAATGAAGCTCTGCCGTTTGAACGTTATAAACACTTGTCACCTCGATTATATATTCTTTTTTTGCGTCAAAATGCACTTTATTTGTCGTAGCTTGTCGAATTTCGTCTATTCGCTATCCGTACACTGCAATAACCTATGTTTAAAAGCCCGCAATTATGTTGGCAATATAAAAATAACTTTATTTGACTTTAAATTTGCAGTGCGATATAATTAGCGTTATGAAAAGAATTCCGACACAGAAAAACGGATTTTGGAAAAGGTTTTTTATAAATATCCCCTTTGTCCTTATGGTTGCGCTTATGGTAGCATTTTTCGGCGCAGGGCTTTTGTTATTCTTTTATTCGTGGGTGTCGGTCGCAGCCTTTAACTCGGCAATGATATATCTCATCGTTGCGGGCGCAAGCGCAATATGTGTAGGGCTCGGGCTAATTCTCATCCCCGTATATCAAAAATACTACGCCTTTTACAACAAAAAAATGGGCTGGAAATTTGTAAGTCCCGACGGCGGCGACGCATACGATTATGAAAGCTTAAAGGCTAATAAGACTGTCACCTATGACAAAAACAAAATGAGTGCCCGTGACTATATCAAAAAGTATCTCACCGTAGGCAACGTCGCAATAGGCGTACTTGCGCTCGGCTCAATTTTTGCAATAATATCCGCAGCGCTCGGCTGCATAGACCGCAGCAACTGGGTGCGGGATATAGGCAGCTACAGAGAAAAGAGAGGCTATTACACCGACGTGCGCAACGAGCCCATAAGATTTTTCATAGACGGCGAGCAGATGAACGGTCAAAAAAAGGTTTCGCAGATAACAATAAATCAGTCGGAAAACTACGCCCGTCAAAAGGAGATAATCGTCATCTACAGTCTGGTGCAGGACAGACAGGGCTTTGTGGAAATAAGCGGCTATAAAAAATTTGACAACGACTTTTCCGCATCACGCAGGACGGAAGCGAGCGGCGATACTATAACGGTAAGCATAAGCGAGGCACCGAAGCTCGATTCCTCGCTCGATAAACTGCTGTTTTTCATATTTGACGACTATGCGGTGGAAAAGCAGATATTTGTATATATCCCCTACAGCGAGCGTGAAAACATCACCGTAGATCATGCGGATAAGGTGTTTATGGAGCGTATGGAAAACGGAACGGTAATCCTCACCCCATTAGACGCAGAACAGTAAAACGACAAAACAAAAGTATACGGTGCGGCGCTCTGCCGCACTTTTTTATTAGCCGAACAAATGCCGCTCCTTTATCCGCCTTATGTGATAATAAAAGTTGTCCTGCTTTAAGCCGAGCTGCTCCATCGCTGCCGCAGCGGTCGTCCGTTTGTTTAAAAAATCATAGGCGACCGCCAAAAACTCGTCGGAATATACACGTGGCGGTCTCCCGAATTTTACGCCGTTCTGCTTTGCGATTCGTATACCGTCCGCCTGCCGCTCACGTATGTTCGCTCGCTCGTTTTCAGCCACAAACGACAGCACCTGCAATACAATGTCGGAAATGAATTTGCCCATCAGCGTATCCGACTTTGTGCGTGTGTCAAGCAGCGGCATATCCATCACAAAGATATCCGCCCCGACGGTGCCGGTGATGTACGACCATTCCTTTATTATGCTGTCGTAATTGCGCCCTAAACGGTCGATAGATTTTATTACGAGCAGATCTCCGCTTTTAAGCTTTTTTATCAGCCGCACGTATCCCCGTCTTTCAAAATCCTTTCCGCTTTTCTTATCGGCATAGATACAGCGCCTGTCTATCCCAAACTCTACAAATGCGGCTATCTGCCTTTCTAAATTCTGATCACGTGCGGATACACGTGCGTATGCGTATTGTTTCATTTGTTTTTCTCCTTTGTATTTTTGGGATAATTTATCAGAAAATGGACCGTATAAACGACCGAATTTATCGATAAAATTTAAAATCATAAAATTTTTTAGGAAATGTGTACTTTTACTAAAAAGCTCAAAATGCGCATTTTTGCGCAATATCCGTATCAATGCGCACCTTTAATATAGCACGCTCGGCACAAATTTGACAAGCAATTTATACGTAGTAAAAGTACACATAAATTAAAGCTTCAATGCGCCTGTGCAACGGTTTTATTTGCCTATAAGCAGTGAAACAATATATTTAGGAGAGATATCTTATGAAGAAAAAACCATTATTGATCATCTTAGCGCTGTTATGCGCTTTGACCTGCACCGTTTGTCTTGCAGCCTGCAACGAGGAAAAGGACACTATGACGGCAGAAAAATGGTCTGCAAGCTTTGCAAATTTTGAAAGCGCAGACAATTTTACTTACGTATTTTATCGCAATAGCGTCGAGGTGAGCCGTATCAAGGCGGACGGCAACAAGTTTTATATCAAAAACGAAAACGGCGAAACGATAGTTGCAAAAGAGAGCGAAAGCTACAATAAATACGAAAAAGCGTCCGACGCCGAAAAATGGACAAAAACGGCTATGACCGAGCAAGAGTTTAATACTTGTAAAAACAATTATCTTGAAATACCTGCCGACTATGCCCTGTTCAAAGACGATTTTGCTTCATTTACCTTTAGTGACGGCAAATATACCTCGGCGCTCATCAATAAAGAGGACACCGAGGGAGTAAACGTGCAAAATATCGAAATTTCTTTTAAAAACGACGCTGTAAGCTACCTTAAATTTGACGTTCTTCAAGGACAGCAAGGCGTAAGATACGTGTTTGAAAACGTAGGCAGCACAAGCGTTACAGTCCCCACGGTCGGCAATGACGACAACGGCGACGAAGAGGTTGACGGAACGGCAGGACTTGCCTACGAGCTCAACACCGACGAACAAAGCTACTGCGTGACAGGTAAAGGCAAAGCTACCGACACCGAAATTGAAATTCCTGCGGAATATAAGGGAAAGCCCGTGACAAGAATAAAAGACAATGCTTTCGCCGGTGATAATAACATAGAGGGGGTGTATTTCCCCGAAAGCGTAACGCACATAGAAGCGCAGGCGTTTATGAACTGCACAGGGCTCATCAGGCTTGGCATGACAGGCGTAACGAATATCGGAATGAGAGCATTTGAAGGCTGCGCTATCGTAAATCTGGAACTGCCCCAAACGCTTCAAGTGATAGAGAGCTACGCTTTCAGCAAGTGCGAAAATATCCAAAGCGTCACCATTCCCGCCAGTGCGAGGACGATGGGCGTATGCGTGTTTAGGGAATGTACAAGGCTAAAAACAGTAAATATAGAGGAAGGCTTGACGGTAATAGGCGACTCTTGTTTTGCAAAGTGCGACGATATTGTAAGCATAGTTTTGCCCAAGAGCATAACTAAAGTCGGAGATTATGCGCTTGACAAATTTACAGCAGTTTATTATCTCGGCAACGAAGACGAATGGTATGAAATAGACCAAAAGGAGCTCAATTCAAAAACAAAGCTGTATTTCTATTCCGAAAATAAGCCCACGGTTTACGGCAATTTCTGGCACTTTGTGGACAATGCACCCGCAGTGTGGTCCCTATATTGATAAATACCACGCAATGACAAATAAAACTAACTGAAATGTCTGGATTGCTTCGGCAATAAATGCCTCGCAATGACGAAAAACAAACGCCTGCAAGCGCAGGCGTTTATTTTATAAGGTAAATTGACAAATGAAGTACAATGCTTTTAACTCTTGTTCAAACGTTAAATCGTGTTTTTTATTAAACCGTTTGTATGGCCTCGTAGCGTCTCGCAACAGCCTGCAAAAAGCCCTTGCTGTCCAACTTTTTGACTTCTACACCGTCTAAGTGAAACAAACCTGTAAGGTCGCCCGTCATCTCGCCGTTTTCGATGGTTTCGACGCTTGCGGCTTCCATATCGCAGGCAAACTTTATAAGCTGCGAATTGCCGTCCAACTCTCCCCTCTTTTTTAAAGCGCCCGTCCACGCAAACAGCGTTGCGACGGAATTTGTAGAGGTCGTCTCGCCCGCCTGATATTTTCTGAAATGCCTTGTTACGGTGCCGTGCGCCGCCTCGTATTCATATGCGCCCGACGGCGATACGAGCACGGACGTCATCATCGCAAGCGAACCGAACGCCGTTGCCACCATATCGCTCATCACGTCGCCGTCGTAGTTTTTAAGCGCCCATATAAAGCCGCCCTTTGAGCGCATAACTCTCGCAACTGCGTCGTCTATGAGCGTATAAAAATACTCTATGCCCGCTTCCTCGAATTTTTCCTTGTATTTTGTGTCGTATATCTCTTGAAATATGTCCTTAAAACGGTGGTCGTACACCTTTGATATGGTGTCCTTTGTGGAAAACCACAGGTCTTTCTTTTCGGACAGCGCATATTCAAAACAGCTTGTAGCAAAGCTTGTTATGCTTTTGTCCGTGTTGTGTTGAGCCTGCAATATGCCGCTCTGCGAGCCGAAATCAAAAACCTGCTTCTGCACCCCGTTTACGCAAAGCGTGGCAACGCCGCCGTCGGCTTTTAGCTCGACCGCTTTATAAACGTCGCCATAGGCATGACGGGCAATTACGATAGGGCTTGTCCAGCTCGGCACAAGCGGCGTAATGCCCTTGACGAGCACGGGCGCACGGAACACTGTGCCGTCCATTATCGCCCTTATAGTAGCGTTTGGCGACGGATACAGTTTTTTCAGCCCGAATTCTTCCTGTCTTTGAGCGTTTGGCGTGATAGTTGCGCACTTTACGCCCACGCCGTATTTCAGACAGGCATTGCCTGCAAGAGTTGTTACGGCGTCGTCGGTCGCATCACGGTTTTGTATAGACAGGTCAAAATACACAGTCTTTAAATCTACATATGGCAAAATGAGGATATCCTTCACCCACTGCCACAGTATGCGTGTCATTTCGTCGCCGTCCATTTCCACAAGCGGAACGCTCATTTTAATTTTGTCCATAAATGCCTCCTACTTTGCGTGTATCTTAGCACAGCACGCCGATTATAGCAAGTTAAATTTAATATATATACACCGATATACACCGATAAAAAGCAAAAAACACGCAAATATGCGTGATTTTGCATAAAGTGTGCAGACGATATTACTTTGCTATCTTTCCGCCCGATTTAAACTTTGACAGCACCTCCGTCTTGAATGAGGACGGCGTGCGATGCAGCGCCTGATAGTTGACGGCATTGTCGATAAGTCGGGATATGAGCGTTTTAAAGTCGATATTCTGTCCCTCGAACAGATAGAACGCCATCGAGCCGGGCACGGTGTTTATCTCGTTGATATACACCTTGTTGCGTGCCTTGTCCACAAGATAGTCCATTCGCACAACACCGTTAAGGTCGAGCTCTCTGTAAATGCGCTCGGTATGCGCCTTGACTATCAGTTCGAGATTGCCTATATCCGCAGGGATAATATGTCCGCCCCCTCCCATTTTGCCGTTTGTCATATATTTATCGTCAAAGGTGAGAAAGTCGTTTAGCGTCAACGGCTGCTCGGTGTCCGACAGAATTATCCGCTCGCCGTCCCTGAAAGCGGCGCAGTTTACTTCCACAAAATCGGTCAGTTTATGCTCAACTATTATCTTTGTATCGAATTTGCATGCCACGTCAAGCGCAAATTTGAGCTGCTCACGGTCCTCCGCCACAGTGATGCCTATGCTGCTGCCTTGATTTGACGGCTTTACGATAAGCGGATATGTCAAAAAGCTCTCGAGCCTCTGAAGGGTACGCTCGGCATCTTCCTCAAACTCCTCTCTCGAAACCACCTCGTGCGGAAGCGTATTGAGCAACATTCCCTCAAACAGTTGTTTGGAAAGCGCCTTATCCATTCCGCATGCGGACGCAAGCACGGACGGGCTTGTATACGCTATCCCGTTATACTCAAGCACTGCCTGCAGCACTCCGCTTTCGCCCTCGCCGCCGTGACAGCAGATAAACGCTGCGTCGGGCTTGAAATACTTTGAAAACGAATTGCGCTTTATCGTGTAAAACTCGCCCTTATACAGTATCGCCCTTTGGTGATCGAGAGGGTTGAACGACGAAAAAGCGTCCAGCTTGTCCAAACCCTTTACGAAAAAATCGCCCTCGTACATAAATATCGGCTCAACCGAATATGCGGACCTGTCTATATTGGACAGCACCTGCATAGCCGTGATAACGGATATATCGCTTTCAAGCGAACGACCGCCGAAAATCAACGCCACCTTTTTTTTCATATCGACCTCACACTGTTACTATCTATGCAACGGCACAGCAAAAAGTGCTGACCTATGTATGCAGTCTTTTGCAAATATCAAACTAAATTTTAAAAAGTATTATAAAAATGCACATAATTTATAATACTTTCTTATCGTTTTTCATTATATATGTCGGGCAAATCGTTTAAAATCAGCAAAATGTCGTCCATATGCAGTCTGTTTGCAAAATCGTCCTCGGCGGTTTTAAGGCTGTCGTAAACGTGTATTTCGCCCCCGTATCCGCCCTCTATCAGCCCTCGCCTGATGGGATCGGTGCGCTTTATGCCTATCAGCAAGACGAGATCCGCAACGGCGCTCATATTCAATCCGAGATTATAGTTTTCCTCGTCCTCTTTTTCGCCGAGCTCTACAAGACCGGGCGTCATCACGACCTTTCTGCCCTCAAACAGCGCAAGCGTTTCAAGCGCAGTTCTTGCGCCGTCGGGATTGGAATTGAAGCTGTCGTCTATTATCTTTATGCCGTTGCCGTGTATCAGCTCCATTCTGTGCGGCACAGGCTCGAGCTTCTCTATTGCGTCAAGTATGAAAGGCACCTCTACGCCGAGCTTATATGCCATAGCCGCCGCAAGCACGATGTTTTCTATGTTGTGCGTGCCTATCAGCGGCGTTTTCACATAATAGGACTGACCGTCAAGCAGAATGTCGAAATCGCTGCCGCAGTCGGTCACTCTGATATTTTCCGCACCGAAGTCTTCTTCATTTAAACCTGCATACAGCAGCTGAGGCTTATGCTTTAAGCCGTCATATTGATTTTGTACGCTATCCTTAAGCTTTGAGTTTACAACGCATAAGCCCTCTTCGCCCACGCCGAGTATGCGGCACTTTTCTTTTGTGATGTTTTCCTGCGTGCGGAAGGTTTCAAGGTGCTGCGAGTTTATCCCCGTAAGTATGGTATACGTTGGCTTTACTATGCGCATAAGCGTCTTTATATCGCCCACCCTGCGTGCGCCGAATTCCGCTACGAACACATCATAAGTGCCGTCAAGTCCGTTGACGGTTTTGGATATGCCCATAGGCGTATTGTAGCTTGCGGGAGTGACGAGCACGTTGTACTTTTGCTGCAGCATTGCGCTCAAAAAATTTTTTACGGACGTCTTGCCGTAGCTGCCCGTAATGGCAATTTTGACAAGATTTTGGCTTTGAGCAAGCCGTTTTGCCGTGCGCCGTGAATACATAGCGTTATTTATGCGCTCAAATATGTTGCTGATATTGCCGAAAACGATAAACATAAGCGGATAAACAAGCGGGAAAAAGAACAGTATCAAAAAACGCATATACTGCTGCGTTATGTATGCGTTTCCTATCGCAAACGCCACCGTCACCGTCGCCGTTGACATAGCGGTGATAAACAGCAGACAACGCACCGCTCTTTTGGTATATTTAAGCGGCTTTTTTCGAGTTGGCAAATCCTCCATAAAATACATAGCAAATTCCGCTATGAAAAAGAAAAGCACCGTCAAAAAGCCCCAAAACGCTCTCGTCTGCAAAAAGTAAAATATGCACCATATGCCTACAAACACCACGACTGCGCATAAATCGATAAGATACACAAGACTAAGCCGCTTGTTTTTGAAAATTTCCGTGATGCGATAATTGTCCTGCTGTATCGCATACAGATACGGACGTGTCATAAAAAAGGCGTCTATAAACACCAACAGAATATAAAACCAATCGCCTCTAAGCAAGGTCATAAACTTAACTGCTCCCAAACTCGTATAGGCTTTTGTAAATACTCACCCGACAAACGCTCGCAGTATAGCAATAAATTTTGCGCTGTCGTCCGCATAAGAAAAATGCCCGCCGTCCAACCAGAATATTACGGAATCCGCAATGCCTTTGTTTAGTTTTTTTGCCATATATGCAGGCGTTTCGCCGTCGTTGCGCCCCCAAAATATCGCCGTCGGGCACTGTATTTTGCAAAGCAACGCAGTCTGATCGTAATTCACTACGTTTTTGAATGTCTCTTTCATAAGCGGCGACAGCGCTCTGAAGTCCGACGATCCGCTAAGTCCCTTAAATCCCATTTTGCGCAGTAGCTTGTGCAGCCCCACCTTGACGCAGTATTTTATGCCCCGACGGGGCTTTATTCCTGCGCTATCCACAAGCACAAGCTTACGCACTATATGCGGATAGCCGCTTGCAAGTTCCAAACAAACACGTCCGCCGAACGAATGTCCCACAAATATTCCGTTTTCTATGCCGAGATAAGCAAGCAGCTTTAAAACGTCGTCAGCGTATTTTGCCACGCTGTAGACCTCGGACGGTTCGTCGCTCCTGCCGAAGCCCGCAAAGTCAAGCACAGTCACTCTATGCGTTGCGCTAAACGCCTTTGCGACAAATAAAAAGGCGGAGATGCTCGCACCCCAGCCGTGTAAAAAAATCATATCCTCGCCACTGCCAAAGCTGACGTAGCTTATGCCGTGACCGTTTATTTCAACTTTTTTGAATTCAACTTCGTTGACGGTTTTAGTTTGTATCGATATCCTCCCCGACAGTCAGCCACATCACGTAGGCGTCGTATCTGTTTGCATAATACCTCTTACGCACGCCTTCGACCGTAAATCCCAACGATTTGTAAAGATTTACGGCTACTTCGTTTGTGTCCTTGACCTCGAGTGTGATGCGCTTTACGCCTGCGCCCTTTGCTATCTCAAGCAAGCGCAGCATAAGCGACCTTCCTATGCCTTGCCCACGCCTGTCCGCACGCACGGCGACGTTAGCTATCTGTCCTTCGTCCAGCACCCTGTGGAAGCCCGCATAGCAAACCACCTTGCCGTCCTCTACGCCGACTGCATAGAATGCGTTTTCGTCCGAAAGCTCGGGCAGAAACATATTTACCGACCAAGGCTCGTCAAAAGCCTCCTTTTCTATTGCCGCCATCTGTTCGAGGTAAGAGGGCTTTAGAGCGTCAAACTCAATCATTTTCCCTCTCCGCCTGCGATTTTCTCATATAATACGGCACTAAAACGTCCACAAAGCTTTCATCAGCTATCTTTTTGCGGACGACGCCCTCAAGCGCTTTGCTATAGCTGCAGTCGGGCGACAGCTTTGCTTTGCCAACTATATCGCTCGCTTCGGCGGCGCTTACAAAGCTTGCCTCGACGACCTCGCCGTTTACACAGTGCGCCGTATAATAGTTGCCGTGTCCTGCGTCCACTGCCGCCGTCACGTCCGCACAATTATTATATGCGATAAGCTCAAAGGACGTTACAGCAATGCGCTTAGCGCCCGTAGCGAACGCAAGCGCAGTTATTGCGGATACGCCTATGCGTATGCCTGTAAACGAGCCGGGACCTACAACGGCGCATACGGCGTTCAGGTCGTTTGCGCTTAGCCCCGCTTCTTTCAACACACTGTCGACAGTAGGCATAAGCAAGCCGGAGTGCCCCGACTTGCCTACCTCTATCTCACGGCAAAAGGTCGTATCATCCTTTATCACCACCGCCGTAAGCTTAGTGCTTGTTGTGTCTATCGCAAGACAATTCAAAATCATTCCTCCACATTGACGCCAACATCCTCAGCCTCGGCGTCAACAGTTATATTCTCACTGTCGGCAGGCGTAGCTTCGCCGCCGTCCAAAAGGTTGTTTCCCTCAAAAGCGGCATTCTGAACGAGTGAAATTTCAAATATGCGCACTTCGTCCTGCTGCGAAATGTCTATTTTTATCACTTTCCCGTCAAAGCTTTCAAACTTGTTCCACTCAATTACGGTGACCGCCTCGTCATCAAAGCAATCCTCAACGCCGAGCTCGGCAAGCTCGTCCACACTTTCAACTCTGTACATATCGAGATGATTCAGCTTAATTCTGCCGTCCTCGTATACGTTCAAAATTGTGAACGTGGGGCTTGTCACCTCCGCCTCTACGCCGAGCGCCTTTGCAAGCCCCTTTGTAAAGGTAGTCTTGCCTGCGCCGAGTTCGCCGTTTAAAAGCACAACCTCGCCGCCGTCAAGCATATCCGCAAGCTTTGCCGCAAGCGCATACGTTTGCTCAACCGTCTTGATTTTGTGTTTTCCGTAAACGGAGCTTTTTTTCAAGCTTTCGCCCTCCCAGTGCAGCAGCACGCTTAAACGCTTATAAAGCAGGAACGTCAGTCCCGATATGATTATACATCTGATCAGGTTAAAAGGCAACACTCCGAGCAACAAATAGTATGTGTAAAAGGTATCCTGCGTAACGTTTTTGTACAGGGGGCGCACCACGTTAAGTAATATATCAAAATTGCCTTTAAAGAAAAACTTCACATAAAACGGAATGGAAATAAATCTGTTTACTATAAGGCCTGCTATGACAAACGCAGCTGTGCCAACCAAAAGCCCTATAAGTGCATGCTTTTTGTCCTTTTTCAGATTGTAAATTATAGAAGCGGGCAAAACGAGAGCGATTCCCATAAGAATATCCGTAGCCTCGCCCACGTATGCGGTGCCCGTCATCGCCATTTTAAAAAGACACTTAAATAATATGACCAAACAGCCGCTGACAGGTCCCATCGAAAAGCCCGCAAGCAGCGCAGGAAGCTCGGATATCTGCATATCCAAAAAGCTTGGGAACATAAACGGCAGGCTGAATTTTACAAACGCATACAAAATGAAAGAAATCGCCGTCAAAATTGCGATTTTTGCAATGTACGCAGCGGAAAATTTGGGATTTGCAAACTTTTTCAAATTCACCTTAACCGAATTGCCCATTGCCGAAAGGTTGGCTTTTGCTTTGACATTCTGCATAAAAAAACCTCGTACTACGAGGCGTGCAATATGGACGTAATCATAAAAATTTTACGTCCGCTTCTTCCATCCGGACTGTACCGTCGGTTTTGGAATTTCACCAAATCAACCTAAAAAGGCTTGCGGACTTTTACCGCCGGTGAGGAATTACACCTCGCCTCGAAGCAATTATTATGTTAAATCGTCAAAAATGACTTGTCAACGATTTTTATACAATATGAAAAAAATTTTTCGGCCGTCACAAATGCTAAGTTTATAAAAAGCAGCAAAGCGCAAATAATATGGATATGACGGCAGCATACGACATTCAGACAGCATATATAAACAGCGCACTTTATGCCGAAGCAGTTGAAGCCAAGGGTGAAAGCGCACAGGACAAAGCCATATCCTTTGCCCTGCAAAACGAAAGCGTTTTGAGCGTGCGTGTCTTTGAGCTTGACGGCAACATTATTGTGGCTACGCTCACGTCGCCCTTTTACTTGAAGAGTGAAAGAGACGCCGCAAGACAGCAGCTTGAAGACGACTTAAAAGCCTTGCTCGGCTCGGATAATATAATCGTAACCTTTGACGTGCACGTGTACAGAAAAATAAGAGACGGGCTTAGCGACGAGGAAAAGCAAGACCTTTATCAGCTTGCTTACGAAAGACGATAAAAACCGCTAAACAGCATGAAAATGCACAAAGTATTATAAATTTATCGAATTTTTATAACACTTTACGCACTTATTTTATTTATTCTCGTCGGTTTTCTCGGGATATACGTGCAGATTGCTTCCGTCCGACCATAGCTTTTCAAGCCCGTAAAACAAACGTGTTTCACCGTTGAAGATGTGCACTATCACATCGCCGAAGTCAAGCACAGCCCAGTTGCCGTCCGACATTCCGTCAGTGTGCAGCGCCGCTATGCCCTCTTCCTTCATCTTGTCCTCGACAAACTCCGCAAGCGCCTTGACCTGCTTTGTGCTCTTTGCGGTGCAGATGACAAAATAGTCCGTCATACTTGTCATATGCTCTACCTCGAGCACGTTGATGTGCACTGCCTTGTGCTCGTCAAGCTCTTTGCAAATAATGTCTTTCATTTGTACAGGTTCCATAATTGCCTCCGAAATTAGTATTTTACTTATTTTTAATATAATACAAATAAGCTTCCTTTGTGAGGGGATAAACCGCTCCGCCCTTTGCCAAAAGCTTTTCGTACGTGTATTCAAGCAAAGCCAGAAAGCCTTTGTCAAAGTCCTGCGCTGCGAGCCTGCGAAGCGTAATTATAGGCTCATAGTCTCTGTCGTCAGACACGCTGTCTGCGGTATATATAAGCTTTTGCAGCACGGTCATATCCGCCTTTGCGGTCGTGTGATAACGTATTGCGTCAAGTATTTGTTTATCCTCTATGCCAAAATCACGCCTTGCCTTTTCCGCACCCAAAAACTGATGTAAGACGGGCGTGCCTATTGCGTCCTGCGGAACGCACAGTCCGTCAAGCGACGGGCGTTGCTTTGCGTTGTCGTGAAGCAACGCCGCAAGAAATACTTGCTTGAAATCCTGCCCTAAGTGATGCTTTGAGTTTAAGTCCACAGCCCTCTTTACAACCGCAACGCTATGACGGAAAAGCTCGTCTGTCTGATAGCTCTTCAGCTTTTGCACAGCCTCTTCATAGTCACAAAACAGTTTTCTGCTTTTGATTTCGTTTAAAACGGACTGCGGAATTTCGGACGGCTGCTCGCCAAGCAGCAGCCTTGCACGCAGCATAGACGACGAAATATCCTTACCGTCATAGTCGAGCACGGTGAAGCTTCCGCCGTATTTTGACATAAGCTCCGCCGTTTTTTGCCTAACGTCGCCGTACCCCTCTCGGGCAACGACGGCAATGGGACACGCATTTGCCACAGTCTCAGGCTCATGCCACGTGTGGAAATGCGCAACGCTGTCGCCGCCTATAAGATATACGACGTCGCCGTATTTTTGTTTGAGCTGCGGCAAGACCTCGCTTGAATAGTTGTCCTCGCCTCTGTCACGCTCTATGCAGTCTATTGTAAAATTTGTGCCCTCAAAGGCAAGCTCGACAAGCCTGCACCTGTCCTCAAAGCTCAAAAAACCTGCGTTTTTGTGCGGAGGCAGATACGTAGGCACAATTACAAGCCTGTCTGCGTCAAGCGCCTGCATTGCATATTTGCAAAGCGCAACGTGCTCCTTATGCGGAGGATCAAACGCTCCGCCGAAAATCAATGTCCTTGTCATATTACAGTAATTATACAAAAATGTTCAAAGCATTTCAATATCAAATGACAAATTGCGCTCTTTTTTTAGAAAACCGCATTTTGCGCCGCAAAGTTGGCAATAATCGTCATATGTCAAAAATAATAGATTATTTTTCACTGACGATCGTGCTTATGCTGCTCACATTTGTATGGTCCTGCCTTGCGTTTAAAAGCTGGGTGGGCGCACTTATATTTTCCATAGCGTTTACGGCTATTGCGATAGTAAGCGTAAAATACATACTGTCAAAGCGCAATAAGCCATACGGATACGACAGGCTTGCGCTTGAGTTTTCCGTGCGAGGCAACGAGTATGTGATAGGTTTGCTCAAAGGCGTGATAGTAAACGGCTTAACTGACAGCGGCAAAAACTACATTGCGCTTGAGGACTGCGTGTTGATATCCGCCTTTAAATTTTCCATGCTGACAATAAGCGATATGGGCGCAATATGCGAGCTTGCGGACAAGTTTGCAGGCAAACGCATATACGTTTTTGCACGTGGAATAGACAGGCGTGCATATTCGATAATACAGCTTGAAAACGTCAAATTTTCGCTTGTAAAAATAAAAACGATATACAAATTTTTGCAAAGGCACAACGCCTTGCCCGACCTTAAGCCCGTAAAGACAAAGTTTTCGCTGCGGGCGTTGCTCGACGCAATCCTATGTCGGGCAAATTTCAAGTCTTATGCCTTTTCGGGCACAGTGCTTGTGCTCGTATCGTTTATTACGCCACTGAAAATATACTATATAGTTTTGGGCAGCATTTCGCTGCTGCTTGCGATACTTACGCTAACGCCGCTCGGAAACGGCACTATGACGTCGCCAAAGGTGATATCCGACCTTGAAAAAGCGGCAGCCGTACAAAATGAGCAGATATCTATTGATGAATTGTTGGATAAATAGGAATATGTTGGTATCCGCTTATGCCTTAATTTAATGCAACACACCCCTTTCCATTCGGGCACTTTTTATGCTTCAAAATGAGTGTTCGTCGTGCACTTTAAATGAAATAGCCCCCTCTTTCCGGTCTCGCCGGTATTTCTCCCCCACTCAAACTTAGATGCGTGCGGTAGCCCGCTCTTTCTCTACATATATTTTCCGTCGTTCGTGGGGGGCGACATTCGGTCTGCGCAAACAACTACCGTCCTCTTATTATGCCACTCGTTCACGGGCATAAAAACAACACTT
>CAJTYG010000012.1 GCA_910584155.1 uncultured Christensenella sp.
ACTCAATTTAGCGCTCGCCTTGCGAGCGCTTGTTCTAAGCTTCGCAATGAGTGTTGGAATAATCAAAAAAATTTCCAAATTTCGAAATTCTAAACGATTAAATTACAAGATTTTCTTAGAAAAAATAAGCCTTTTTCGGCTTATTTTTTTCTCAACTCCGTACGTCTTATCTTGCCCGAAATTGTCTTGGGTAATTCGGCAACAAAATCGATTATTCGTGGATATTTGTAGGGCGCAGTCGCATTTTTGACATAAATCTGCAATTCACGCTTAAGCTCGTCGCTGCCCTCATAGCCCTTTGCAAGCACTATAGTTGCCTTGACTACCTGCCCTCTTACGGGGTCGGGCTCGCCTGTCACGGCACATTCAAGCACGGCGGGGTGCTCCATAAGCACGCTTTCAATTTCAAACGGACCTATGCGGTAGCCGCTTGACTTTATTATATCATCGGTGCGCCCCACAAAAAACAGGTAGCCGTCCTCGTCACGCCATGCGACGTCGCCCGTATGATATAGCCCGTCGTGCACTGTGCGTGCGGTTTCCTCCGCATTGCGGTAGTATTCGCTAAACAAGCCGTAGGGCTTGCCCTTGCTTATATCTATGCAGATTTCGCCTGCGGTGCCGACTTCCACCTCTCTGCCGTCGCTGTCGCACAGCAGCACGTTGTAAATCGGCGTAGGCTTGCCCATACTGCCCGATTTGGGCGTACTGCCCTTTAAGTTCGCTACGGTGAGAGTGGTTTCGGTCTGCCCGAAGCCTTCCATTATGCCGAGCCCCGTCGTTTCCTTAAGCTTGTTGTACACCTCGGGATTGAGCGCCTCGCCTGCCGTTGTGATATACTTAAGGCTGCTTAAATCGTGCTTGCTCAAATCCGCCTTTATCATAAAGCGATATATCGTGGGCGGTGCGCAAAACGTCGTTATGCGGTGCTTTGCTATCATATCAAGCAGCTTATCCTGATCGAATCTGTCAAAGTCGTAGGTGAATACGCAGGCGCCGCACAGCCACTGTCCGTACAGCTTGCCCCATACCGCTTTGCCCCAACCTGTTTCGGCAACGGTGAAATGTACGCCGTCCTTTTCCACGCAGTGCCACCACTTTGCAGTGACAAAATGCGCAAGCGAATAGGTGTGCTCGTGAGAAGCTATTTTGGGATACGCCGTTGTGCCCGACGTGAAATACATCAGCATCGGCTCGTCACGCATGGGCGCACTGCCGTCCGTAGGTCTGGAATATACGTCGCTGTAATTTTCATATTCGCAAAAATCAGTCCAACCGCAATCGAGCGTGTTTAGCCGCTCTTCGCTCGCACCACTGCGCAAGCCTCTGTGCGTGCCGTCTACGACTATCTTTATCTCGACGTCGGTGCACTTGCGGGCGGCGTGTTCAGCCTCCTCAAGCACTCCGCCGTACGCCGTGCAGATGATTGCCTTTACGCCTGCGGCGTTAAATCTGTATACGAAATCCTTTTCCTTGAGCTGATCGGTGGCGGGTATGACGATTGCGCCAAGCTTGTGCAATGCCGTAATTATAGGCCAAAACTCCCAGTGGCGGCGCAGTACGAGCATAACTCTGTCGCCCTTTCGCACCCCCTCGGCGATGAGATAGTTGCATATCTTTGCGCTTAGCCTCATCATATCGCCAAAAGTGAAAATGCGCTCTTCCGTGTCGCTCGCCCATATCATCGCACGGCGGTTCGGCTCAAGCTTTCCAAAGCCGTCCACTACGTCAAAACCGAAATTGTACGTTTCGGGTGCGTGAAAATCTATTGCGGCAAGCGTGCCGTCCTCATTGAGTTTTTCCGTCAAAAACCGCTGATATAATTCCATAAAACCTCTATTTATGCCCCATTTTACAACAAGCCTCACTCCCGCAAATTGCAGAAGTGAGGCGGCTGTTTTTTCAGTAAATGCAGCTTATTTGTTTAAGTTTGCCTTTAGTGTATCAAGCTGCGCTCTCAGCTCCTTGGGCAGCTTGTCGCCGAATTTTGCATAGAATTCCTCTATGCCCTCTGCGTCCTGCAACCAAAGCTCTTTGTCGACTGTAAGCAGGTTTGCGATGTCCGCCTCGGTCATATCAAGCCCCTCGATGTTGATGTCCGCAGGATCGGGCACGTAGCCGATAGGCGTTTCCACTGCCTTTGCGGTGCCCTCTGTGCGGCGTATGATCCAGTCGAGCACTCTCAAGTTGTCGCCGAAGCCCGGCCACAGGAAGTGACCTTCGTCATCCGTCCTGAACCAGTTGACGTTGAATATCTTGGGGCGCTTCTCCGCCTTTGTGCCCATCTCCACCCAATGGGCAAAGTAGTCCGCCATATTGTAGCCGCAGAAAGGAAGCATTGCCATAGGATCACGTCTTACTACGCCCACTGCGCCGCTTGCCGCTGCCGTGGTCTCGGATGCCATGATAGAGCCTACAAACACGCCGTGATTCCAATCTCTTGCCTCGTATACGAGCGGAGCCGTCTTTGCACGTCTGCCGCCAAATACGATAGCGTCGAGCGGAACGCCCTGCGGGTTTTCAAACTCGTCAGACAGACACGGACAGTTGATTGCGGGCGCTGTAAATCTCGAATTCGGGTGAGCGCCCTTTATGCCCTCCGCCTGCTCCTTCTCGCCCCAAGGACGGTTTTGCCAATCCATTGCGTGCTTGGGCGGATTTTTGTCAAGACCTTCCCACCATACGGTGTTGTTTTCAAGGTTGTGGCATACGTTTGTAAATATCGTGTTCTTTCTCGTAGAAGCAAGTGCGTTGGGGTTTGACTTTACGTTTGTGCCCGGCGCAACGCCAAAGAAACCGTTTTCGGGGTTTATCGCATAAAGCCTGCCGTCTGCGCCTACTCTTATCCACGCAATGTCGTCGCCGACGGTGTGGACCTTGTAACCCTTCTTTGCAAACTCCTCCGGCGGAATGAGCATTGCAAGGTTTGTCTTGCCGCATGCCGACGGGAATGCCGCCGCAATGTACTTCGTCTCGCCGTTGGGCTTTTCAAGACCGAGTATGAGCATATGCTCCGCCATCCAGCCCTCGTGCCAGCCCTGATAGGATGCTATACGCAGTGCGAAGCACTTTTTGCCGAGCAGTACGTTGCCGCCGTATGCCGAGTTGACAGACATTATTGTGTTGTCCTCGGGGAACTGACAGATATATCTCTTTTCGGCGTCGACCTCCGCCTTCGAGTGCAGACCTCTCACAAAATCGTCGCTCGTGCCAAGCTGATCGAGCACCTTTTGACCCACTCTCGTCATGATAGCCATATTGAGCACGACATAAATGGAATCCGTCAGCTCAATGCCTATCTTTGAAAACGGCGAGCCCACTGCGCCCATCGAATAGGGAATGACGTACATCGTCCTGCCCTTCATTGCGCCTTTGTAAATTTCCTTGAGCATTGCATATGCTTCGTCCTTTTGCATCCAGTTGTTGGTGGGACCTGCGGTCTCCTTCTTCTCTGTGCAAATGAACGTGCGCCCCTCTACACGTGCGACGTCGTTGGGAAGCGTACGGTGTAAATAGCAGCCCGGCAAAAGCTCCTGATTGAGCTTTATCATCTCGCCCGTCGAGACCGCCTCCGCACGCAGCGCTTCAAGCTGCGCCTCGCTGCCGTCGATCACTACAACTTTTTCGGGTTGACAAAGAGCAACGCTTTCGTCTACAAATTTTTCAACACCTTTGCTGAGAAATGGCATTTAGATTACCTCCATAAGTGCATAAGCACAAAATTATTTTTAGTTTTTAATAGCTATAAAGTATATTATACTCTATTTGCCATACGCCTAAAATGATACAATAATCGCCGCCCGATGTCAATAAGATTTAAGATATAATGAGTGTTCGTTGTACACTTTAAATTATACGCCCACCCCTTCCCTTCGGGCTTTCCCCTCCCGCAAGAATGAGGATGCGTGCGGTAGCTCGCTCTTTCTCTACATATATTTTGCGTTGCTTGTGGGCAGGGGAATTCGGCGTGCGCACATTAAGTATCGTCCTCTTGTTATGCCACTTGTTTGTGGGCGAAAGCAACACAGCCCACAAACTGCGTACTTTTGTCTGGTGCGCAGCACTCACTTTGGCGCTCGCCCTGCGAGCGCTTATTCTAAGCTTCGCAATGAGTACACATTACACCCCGCTTTGTTTGTGCTAAGCTTCGCAAAGAGTGTGCGTTATGGCAATCCCCTCACCGCCTCATCACACGGGGTGTGAATTCGGCAGAGCTCCCCTTACTAAGGGGAGCCATAATAGGGATAGGCGGGCTCGTAAAATGAGTGTACGTTCTGGATTGCTTCGGCATAGCCTCGCAATGACGTGCGAGAAAATCGGCGTCTTTGGCTTGCGATTGCTTGCAGTTTTTGTCTTTTCCTTGAAAGAAAAGTGTCACATAATGACTGATAATGTATCCCTATAGCATTTATGCAAGCAATCGGTCGTTCTGACTTGATTTTCTCGCTGCTACCGCACAAGCTAAAACTGCGCTACACACTTTCTCGTAAATGGCTTTTGGTCATCTCGTTCAATTTACATTCGCTTGTTTTATCTTGTTTGGTGGCACACTTTGTGTGCTTTTTCATCTATGCTTCGCAAAGAGGTTGCGTTCTGGATTGCTTCGGCATAGCCTCGCAATGACGAATATAAAATGCCTCGCAACGAGTGTGCTTTTTTGTGCTCTCTTGTGTCTTAAGGCAAATCAAAACACAATCGGTTGTTATTCGACTTATTTTTGCACTTTTCGCTTGTCATACTTCCCGCTTCGCTGTAATATAAAAATTCGCAGGCACTTTTGCATATGGCGATATTACGTTTTTCTTCGCAAGCTTCAAAATGCGCACGTTTGCTTGCTATCAACCTTTGGGGATAAGGTATGTCGGACGAAAGAAGTACAGCTAAATCAAAACTCGACAGTAAAGAGCAAAAGCTCATTATCCTTTTCGTGTTCGACAAAATGGCAATTCCGCTTTCTGAGGCGACCATACTCGATATGTGCACATCCGACAACGATTGGCTCACTTATATGGAATGTAAGCAGTATCTCGCCGAGCTTTTGGACACCAACCTGCTTTACCGTGTACCAAAGGCAAATACGCTAAACCTCACTCAGGACGGCGTCACCTGCCTCAGCCTGTTTTATATGCGTATTCCCTCGTCTATAAGAGAGGAAATCGCTGCCTACGTGCGTGAAAACCGCATGCGCTTCAGAAAAAAGCAGGAGTATTTTTGCGACTACTCAAAAAATGCGGACGGCACCTATACCGTGCTTATGCGTATCGACAACAGCGCAGGTGCGCTTATGGAATTGAAATTGGTGGTTGCAAACCGTCAGCGTGCAATGTATATATATAAAAACTGGCTTGACAAAGCTGCAAGCGTATACACTTTGCTTCAGGAAAATTTGGTGGAATAAAGATAAAAATTTTAATATAAAGTTTTTTTTGTGAGGTAGCTGGATTGCTTCGGCAACGCCTCGCAATGACGGCTAGAATAAGCTTTAAAACAACTGATTATATAAATTTCGCAAAAGCGGGAATTGACTTCCCGCTTTTGCACCTTATGCAAAATCAGTCATTGATTTTGCAGACGTTTGCGCTTTAAGATAAAATTGGCACGTTTAGCACGACAACGCTTATACATAAGCATTGTCTTTGCTTAGTTTGATTTTATCTTTTCTACCGCACACGTCATCGTTTGCTATTATATCAATCTGTCGTATTAAACAAACAATATTTCGCACGATGTCGTGTTTGGTGTTTTTGCGTGCCGAGTGTAACGAGGCGTAACACTCGGCGCAAATTTATTTTTTCCATATGCCCGTAAGGGCACCCACCAAACAAGATAAAACAAGCGAATGTAAATTGTACGAGATGACCGACACCATTTACGAGATAGTGTGTAGCGTAGTTTTAGCTTGTGCGGTTAGTGAAAATAAAATCAAGCTTAGGCTTTGGCAATGCTTGCAAGCAAGCGTTGCTATGCCAAAAGCGCTGATTTTATTTTAATTCCATTCAAAGTTTTCTTTCCCTGCGCCTATTTCAAAATGATAGCGGGCGATACCTAAATCTACCTTTACAAAAAAGCCTCTGCCTGTCTTTGCAAATACTCGCCGTCCGTTGCAGGAAAATTTAAACTTCTGCTGATTTAGCGCAGTGGGCGCAAGCAATGCGCATTCCACGCCGTCGGCAAACCACCTCGGCACATTCTGCACGTTTTCCGTTACGTCGTCAAATTTTTTGCTTTTGTGCGGCTTGCCTTGATTTGCGCCGTAGCCTATCGCTATCACAAGCGCAAGCTTTTCGTCCTTTGCGACGTTAAAAGCGTTTTTTACCTTTGTATACGAAGCCCCAACCCAGCAGGTGTTGAGCCCGAGCGTCTGCGCAAACAGCGCTATCTTTTCGCCGAAATATCCGCATTTTTCGTCAAGATCGGCGCTCTTTTTGCCGACAAGCGCAATATAGTTTTTTACGCCCGAAAACTTGCCGTAATGCGCCATAAGACAATCGAATGCCTTGGGCTCGTCAAGCACAAGCTGAATGTTGAGCTTGCCGTCCCTGTTGCACCTTGCAATGAGCTCTTTAAGCTGTGCCCTGACCTCGCCCTCGATGGGCTTATCAAGATAGCTGCGCACAGAGTGTCTTTGCTTCACCGCCTCTGCTTCTGTCATAATCACCTCTCTATTTAAAGAATTCAAGCGCTTCCCTGTAGCCGTCAAAGCCCTTGCCGCAAACCGTCTTTTTTGCGACCTCGGATATATACGACACGTGCCGATATTCCTCTCGCTGATATATATCCGTCAAATGCACCTCGACGGCGGGAATATCCACCGCCTTCAGGGCGTCAAGTATAGCAATCGACGTGTGCGTGTACGCCCCCGCATTGATGACTATGCCGTCATATTTCTTGTAAGCGCTCTGTATAAGGTCAACTATCCGTCCCTCGTGATTGGATTGCACGACGGTGACCTTCAGTCCCATTTGTCCGGCATTTGATTTTATAAATTTCACAAGCTCCGCATAGGTTTTGCTGCCGTATTTGTCAGGCTCTCTTATGCCGAGCATATTTAAATTTACGCCGTTTATCACCAAAATTTTTTTCATTTTGCCCTCGCCGAAATGATATTGTACATTGCTTTATCCGCAAAAATTTTCTATTTGCGGAAGCGCATTATTTTCCGATTATTTTACGTAAATCGCACTTTATCCGCTTAAATGTGCGCTTTATCTGCCGTTTTCGCCGTTTTTGAAAATATCTGCGATGGCTTTTGCCGCCGCCTCGACGGTAGCGTCGTTTTTTATGACAAAATGCGCACTCGCAAGATATTTGGACTTGCGGCTTTCATATAACGTCCTTGCGCCCAACCTGTCTTTAGTGAGAGGTCTGCCCGATATTTCAAGCTCGTCGACATTGCGCTCTATCAAAAAGACATCGCCGTTGCATCTCATAAAAAAGACGTTTTTTTCGTTTAATATCGCTCCGCCGCCCGTGGATATCACTGCGCCCTGCTTCAAGCATACTCTCTCGACGGTTTCACTCTCAAGCTGTCTGAAATGCGCTTCGCCGTACTCTGAAAATATCTGAGGTATGGACATTCCCGCCGCCCTTTCTATCTCGCTGTCGGTGTCCACAAACGGTCTGCCGAGCAGCCTTGCCACCGTTTTGCCTATTGCGCTTTTGCCTGCGCCCGACATACCCGTAAGCACGATATTTTTGCGTGATTTCAAAATATCCTCAAGCACCCTGTCCGAGCTTTGCGTCTCTGCGCCGCACCCGAAAAACAGTGCGTGGGCAAGCCTTGCCTGCTCCACAAGCATTGCAAGCCCGTTTGCGCATTTTATATTTAGCTCTCTCGCCTCTTTTATCAGCAGGGTTTCAAGCGGATTGTAAATGCAGTCGAATACGCCCTCGAGCCTCTTGAATCTGCAAAGCTCTACGGGCTTTTCGTATGCGTGCGGCATCATACCGAGCGGCGTGGTGTTGATGATGACCTGCGTATTTTGAAGGTCATAGCAATTTTCATAGTTTACGCCGCCCGTCCTCGACACGACCGTGACGCTTTTTGCGCCCTCCCTCCTCAAAAGACAGCTTGCCGTCATACACGTGCCGCCGCTGCCCAAAATCATCACGTCTTTATCCTTTAAGGTGATATCCGCCTTTTTAAGGGCGTAAGCCATTCCGCCTATATCGGTGTTGTAGCCCGTAAGCTTGCCCGCCCTATTTACGACGGTGTTGACGGCACCTATCTCCGCCGCCTCGTCGGATATGACGTCGAGCATAGGAATGATATCCCTTTTGTACGGGATAGTGACGTTGTAGCCGTCGCATGTTTTGCTTTGTACAAAGCTGCTGAGCGCCCCGACGTCCTCAAGCTCTTTCACGCCGTAGTCCGTATTGCCAAACGCCCTGTGTATCTCGGGCGAAAGCGTGTGCGGCAGACTTTTTCCGACAACGCAATACTTCACTTTTCACATCTCCTCATATGCGCCCAAAAACGCAAAACCGTCCGCATTGAGCGCAATGCTCGACAGCAGGTTTTGTACGGAGCTGCTGCAGATATCCGCCTCGAAATCAAAATAGAACGTAAACTCAAACGGACTGTCGGGAATGGGACGGGACTCCAGCTTTGTGAGGTTTAGCCCGAGTGCGCTGAATTTGTTGAGCAGGCTGTTTAAGCTGCCCGCCTCGTGAGCAAGGTTGAGCGTGACGCTTATCCTGTTTGTGCCCTCATATATGCGCAGCTTGTTTGTGATTGCGATAAACCTCGTATAGTTGTTTGGACTGTCGTTTACGCCGTCCTTGAGCACGCAAAGTCCGTAAAGCTCGGCGCACTCTCTTGACGATATGCAGGCGATGTCCCTGCGTCCGCTCTCTGCGACCGTCTTTGCCGCAACGGCGGTGTTGTCGCAACGGCTTATTCTGACGTCGCCGAAGCCCTTTAAAAACTCGCCGCACTGCATAAGCGCCTGATCGTGAGATATGATTTCCTTTATATCCTTTATATTTACGCCCTCGGGCGCAAGCAGGCAATGCCTTACCTTCATCTTGAAGCTTCGCACTATATAAAATTTGTGCCTGCGCATAAGGTCATACACGCCTATCACGCTGCCCGCCGTGCTGTTTTCGATGGGAAGCACGCCGAAATCGCAAAAGCCCTTTTCCACTGCGGAAAACACGCCGTCCCAGTTTTTGAAGCAGGATACGCTTGCAATGGGAAAAATCCTGTCTGCGGCAAGACAGCTGTATGCGCCGTATATCCCCTGACACGCAACGCTCGCCTGCACGGGAAAGGGCTTGAGCCCGTCGCCGATAGCGGACTTTATTTCGTCCTTTATGGGCGATTTTACGTCCACAATGCCGAGCTGATACGCCTTGCTCGTTTCAAACATAGTTTCGAAAATCTGCTTACAATACAGCTTTGTGTCCTCGGGGAACTGCGCCGTGACACGGCTGATTATCTGCTTTTCACGCACGGCGTTTTCGACGGGCAAGCCGCTCTCGATTTTGTTTTTTGCGACCTCTGCGGATAGCTGCATACGCTCGGCATAAAGCTTTGCGATTTGGTCGTCGATAACGTCGATATTTTGTCTTACTTCATCTAAATTCATAAATCACCTTTTAAAACAAGCATTTTATCCTTTCATTTTTGATGTTTAAACCTATTGTTTTGCAAATAACTGTATTCCGTCCCGTATCTGCAAACACTCGTCGAGAAGTGCAAGCGCAACTGCACTTTCGATACAGGGCACGGCTCTTGGCACTATGCAGGCGTCGTGTCTGCCCTTTATCTTCAGCTCACATTCCGTCATAGTGGAAAGGTCGACCGACCGCTGAGCCTTGGATATGGACGGGGTGGGCTTTATCGCAACACGCAGGGTGAGAGGCATTCCGTTTGATATGCCGCCGTTTATGCCGCCGCTGTTGTTGGTGGCTGTCGCTACCCTGCCGTCACGTATGACGAAGCTGTCGTTGGCTGTGCTTCCCCTCATACCCGCAAGGTCAAAGCCGCTGCCGAACTCAACGCCCTTTACCGCAGGCACCGCATATACTGCGCTTGCTATTTTGCCCTCGAGCCCGCAGAACAAGGCGTCGCCGAGCAAGCCCGCCTCAAGTCCGCTTACAACGCATTCCACCACTCCGCCCACGCTGTCGCCCTCACGTGAGGCAAGCAATATCTGCTGCTTCATCGCATCGCCGTCGCTGTCGTCAATAAGCGGAAAGCCCGATGATTTTATCCTGTCCTGCGTAGCTCTGTCCAAACCGAAGAGCGATACGCTTTTGTCCGTTTTGTAGCTTTTGCCCGTAGCCTCGCCTATCTGCGAAATGTATGCACAAATCTGTATGTCAAGGCTGCTCAATATTTCCTGTGCAATGCCTCCCGCAATGCAAAAAGGCGCAGTCATTCTGCCCGAAAACCGTCCGCCGCCGCTTGCTATCCTGCCTTCCTTTGCATATGCGGCAAAGTCCGCATGCGAGGGGCGTGGCACGGTGGATATATTGGCATAGTCCTTTGGGCGCACGTTTGTATTTTTTATGCAGACGTCTATAGTGCCGCCCGTCGTAACGTATCCTCTGTCGCACCTTTCAAGACCTGCGAGTATGACGGGCTCGTCGCCCTCCTTGCGGGGCGTTGCCCATACCTCGCCGTGACTTCTTCTGCGCTCGAGCAGGTTGTTTACGCAGTCAAGGGAAAGCTCGACTCCGCTTGGGATACCGTCAATGCGCACGCCTATTTCGGGGGTGTGGGACTCGCCATAAATATCGA
Source organism: uncultured Christensenella sp. (assembly GCA_910584155.1). Taxonomy (GTDB): domain Bacteria; phylum Bacillota; class Clostridia; order Christensenellales; family CAG-917; genus CAG-475. The sequence continues at coordinate 10,748 of CAJTYG010000012.1, forward strand.
GCTTTAAAAATTTAAAATCTGATTTCATATTTCTCCGTCACTCGGTTTTTATATTTGCGCCTAAGCTTGCAATGTCCTTTAAAAAATCGGGATAAGATTTTGCTATGCACTCCACTCCCGTCACTGTGCTTTCGCCCTCGGTGCAGAGCGCGCATACTATTGCACTCATCGCCATGCGGTGGTCGTTGAAGCTTTGCGCTATGCAGGGCTTATGTATGCCGCCATACACGCTCAGCCTATCGTCCTTATATTCCGTTTTTACGCCGAAGCCCTCAAGCATTTTGCGCACCGCAAACAGCCTGTCGCTTTCCTTGTCACGCAGTCTGTCCACGCTGCTTATGTGCGATACGCCCTTGGCAAAGGACAGCACGGTTGCCATAATGGGCACTGCGTCGGGACAGTCCGCCGCATCGAAGTCTATCGCACTGAGCTGTGATTTTTTTGCGACGTATCTGCCGTCTGAAAATACGATATTTGCGCCCGCCCTTTTAAGCAGTTCTACGACTACCCTGTCGCCCTGCTGCGAGCCTGCATTTAAGCCGCCTATGCTCACCTCGCCCGCAAGCACGCCGAGCGCAAGCATAAAGCCTGCAGACGACCAGTCGCCCTCTACAGATACGTCGTCCGGCATAGCGTAGCGTTGATTTCCCTTTACAAAAAAACCGCTGTCTGTGCGCCTTACGGCTATGCCGAATTTTTTGAGCACATCAACAGTTATGTCGACGTAATTTGCGGATACGAGGCTTCCGCCTACAACGATATTGCTGTCGCCCTCAAGCAGAGGCAGGGCAAAAAGCAGACCTGTGATATACTGCGAGCTGACGTTTCCGTCTATCCTGTAATCGCCTGCGCTAAGCCGTCCGCTCACCTTGAGAGGCAAGCCGCTGTCCGAAGTTTTTTCGATTTCCGCACCGTGCGCCCTAAGGCAGTTTATCAAGCCGTCGAGCGGTCTGTCCTTCAATCTGCCCTCGCCCGTAAACACGAGCGTACGCCCCAAAGCGCAGGCAACGGGCAATAAAAACCGAAGAGTCGAGCCGCTTTCGCCCGCATTTAAAACGGGACATTTATCCGAATTGTCCGCAAGCGATTTCAGGCAGCGTGCCGTCGCCTCGACGTCACGTCCGCCGTTTGAAACGTCTATATGGCTATGGGCAAGTGCGGCTGCGATCATCATTCTGTGCGCAACCGATTTGGACGGCGGAATCTGTACGCTTCCGCATATATCTGATTTTTGTATTTTTACGTTCATCGCCCGAAACCTATGTTTATTTGTTTGTTTTTTGCATTTAAAGTATCTTTTCAGCCGATATAGGCTTTGAACTCTTCAAACGACATCTTCTGTATACGGCAGTCGCCTATGCCGTGTATGACGACGGCGGATATGTCGCTTGCGCCGCTTGCTTTTTTGTCCATTGATATCAAATCGAATATCCTGCCGTCTATCTTTGGCAGCTCCGTCACGCCGACGTTGTGCAATACGGTCTGTATGTTTTTATAGTCATTTTCGCAAAGCTCGCCGCAAATAAACGCCGAGCGTGCCATTATCGCTACGCCGTTTGCGACCGCTACGCCGTGCGGAATTTGAAAGTCGCTGAGCTTTTCCATTGCGTGTCCCACAGTGTGCCCGAGGTTGAGCAGGGCACGAAGTCCGCCTTCCTTTTCGTCGGCGGCGACTATCTTCGCCTTGTAGCCTGCGCAAAGCTCTATGAACTCGTCCGTGTGATTTTTTATATCGCCGTCCGCCATAAGCTCGGCTATCCTGCCGCCTGCGAGGCACGCATACTTTGCGCCCTCGCCGAGCCCGTTTTGCCACTCACGTTCGGGCAAGGTCGAAAGCACGTCGGCGTCGGCAAGCACAAGCTTAGGCTGATGAAATGCGCCCAAAAGGTTTTTACCCTGCGGCAGGTCTACGCCTGTTTTTCCGCCTATTGCGCTGTCGGTCATTGCAAGCAAGGTCGTGGGAATTTGCACGACGTCTATGCCTCTCATATACGTCGCTGCGGCAAAGCCCGCAATATCGCCCACAACTCCGCCGCCTAAGGCGACGACCGCATCGGTGCGCTTGAAAGAACGGCTTGCAAGGGCGTCTATTATGCTAAGATAGGTCTTAGTGCTTTTGGACTGCTCGCCCGCTTCTATCACAAAATCGCTCACTTCAAAGCCCTCGCCGCTAAGCGAAGAGCTGACGATAGCAAGATATAGCGGCGCTACGTTCGTATCGCTTACGACAAGCAGCTTTTTTGCCCTTGTCACGTCCTTGATAAAGCTTCCCGCTCTTTTAAGTCCGCCCCTTTCAAACAGAATTTGATAAGGCGCAGATACATTTACGCAAACGCTATTCATCTTCTTTCCTCTTTTTGTCGGCAAGCTCCTTGCAGGCGGCGCCGTATGCGAGCATATTTTTAAGCGCATCGCCGTCGCCGCACTTTATTGCCCCGAGCATTGCCTGCAGCCTCGATATCATATCCTCTATGCAAAGCGACAGATTGTCCGCATTTTGCAAAAACAGCTCCGTCCACATCTCGGCATCGAGCCTCGCTACCCTCGTAAGGTCGGCAAAGCTGCCAGCCGAATATCCTACGTGCTCCGCCGAAAGCGGATTTTGCACGTAACAGCTCGATACCACGTGCGCAAGCTGCGAGGTGTAGGCTATCATTCTGTCGTGCTTCTCAGCCGAGCATATCTCGGCACGCTTTGCGCCTATCTCGCCGCAAATATCCCTCAAGCAGAAGGCGGCCGCCTCGTCGCCGTCAACGGGCACGAGTATCATATATGCGCCTGAAAAAAGCTGAGGGGTGGAATACTCTATGCCGCTGAACTCTCTGCCTGCCATAGGGTGAAAGCCCACAAAGCGCAGATGCGGATACTGCGCCTTGAGCCGCAGCATTTCATCTACTATTATCCGCTTATTTCCGCAGGTGTCGGCAACGATCGCTCCGTCCTTTAGCAAGGGACAGATGCGCTTCATCTCGGCTATCGCTATGTCGGGATTGAGCGCAAAAAGCACCAAATCGACCTCTTTTAAGTCGCCGTCCTCAAGCGCACGTGTGTGCGCCTTAAGCTCGTCAGCCCGCTTCAGAACGGCGGGGTTTATATCATAGCCGTACACCCCGTGCGAGGTATACTCTACAAGCGCCCTGCCGAACGACGCACCTATCAAGCCTAATCCGACAATGGCTATTTTCATCAGTTTAGCTCCTTGCCGACTGCGGGAAGCATTGCTCTTAGCGACGTCACTACGTCCTCAAACTGCTCGGGACGCAGCGACTGCGCTCCGTCGCAAAGTGCGTGCGCAGGATCGTTGTGCACCTCTATCATCAGCCCGTCCGCTCCTGCGCCCACCGACGCAAGGCTCATAGGCTTGACAAACCTCGATATGCCGAGTGCGTGCGACGGATCAACTATCACGGGCAGGTGTGTGCGCTCCTTGAGCACGGGAATTGCGGACAGGTCGAGCGTGTTGCGTGTGTAGGTTTCATACGTCCTTATGCCTCGCTCGCACAGTATAACGTTGGGGTTGCCCTCGGACATAATGTACTCGGCGCTCATAAGCCATTCCTCTATAGTTGCGGCGATGCCCCGCTTGAGAAGTATGGGCGTTTTAAGCTTGCCGAGCCTCTTTAACAAATCAAAATTCTGCATATTGCGTGCGCCCACCTGCATGACGTCCACGCCCTCGAAGTCGTCGATGTGCTCCTCGCTCATAATCTCGGTGACTATCGGCAAGCCCGTTTCCGCCTTTGCCTTTTTGAGCAGCTTTAGCCCGTCTACGCCCATTCCCTGAAACGAGTACGGTGAGGTGCGGGGCTTAAATGCGCCGCCTCTCAGCAGTGTTGCTCCCGCCTTTTTGCAAGCCATAGCTACCTCGATGACCTGCTTTTCGCTTTCTATAGAACAGGGTCCTGCGATGATTTGAAAATGATTGCCGCCAAACTTGCAGCTGTTTACGTCTATTATGGAATCGGCAGGGTGAAATTTGCGGTTGGCGTTTTTATACGGCTCCTGCACACGGGTGACGGATTCCACTATATCGAGGGTGCGGATAAGGTCGATGTCTACCTTTGACGTGTCGCCCACAAGCCCGATTATCGTGGTGTTTTCACCCTCGCTCAAATGTACCTTGAGCCCGAGCTTTTCCACCCAACTGATGAGGTTTTGCACCTGTTTTTTCTCTTGATCCTTTTTGATTACGACTATCATAGCGTTTCCTTCGGGCTGCCGCCCTCGATATATTTTGTTTGCTTATCCTTTATAATAATACAATAAGTATATTATAACAGGAAAAGCGTAAAATACAACATAAACCGCTGCAGGCTTATTTATAAAAAAACCGACACCGTTTGGTGCCGTCCTGCCTTTGATTTCGTACACCTAAACGCAACTACGCTTTGTAGCCGTAATAAAAGTAAAATGCGAAACCATATGTTTTTTGTGTATCCATACCTTAAGTTTATAGTCCGCTCCGTGTTTTGTCAACAATTATTTTAAATATTGGCAAATACGTTGACTTGCCGTACTCAAAAGACTATAATCTGCTTGCAATTCTTTGGATAGGGTATATCCCAACCGGTGGTGATGCCGCCCTGAGCGGACAAGTCCAACAGCCCCAACAGCCGATGCGGTGAGACTCCGCAACCGCCTGTCAAGTCAGACTGGGAAGGAATTTATATATACGCAATGCCGTAGGTGTTGCGCATATACCGTTTCTTCTCCGCCAAAATCGGAGATTTTTTTATGGAAAAAGAAAAAAACGTGTATCAACCAAAGCTAAGCGATAAAACTGCGCTGTATGACGAAAACAATGCTGAACAAAGCAACGAAGTTGCCGAAACTACGATGTATGTAGGAAGCAACAACAAGCAACGCAGCGAAGCTGCCGAAACTACGCCGTATGTAGAAAGCAACAACAAGCAAAGCAACGAAGTTGCCGAAGCTGCCGAGCAAAGCGGCAAAACTGCGCTGTGTGACGAAAACAATGCCGTACAAAGCAACGAAGTTGCCGAAACTACGCCGTATGTAGAAAGCAACAACAAGCAAAGCAACGAAGTTGCCGAAGCTGCCGAGCAAAGCGGCAAAACTGCGCCGTATGACGAAAACAATGCCGTACAAAGCAACGAAGTTGCCGAAGCTGCCGAGGACATTGGCTACGACGAAGACGCCGCATTTTTACAGCCCTCCGCAGACGAAGCAAAAAAACTGCGCCTGAAAAAAGCGGGACGTATGACCACAAAGGCGGTCGCCTACACTGCGGTGATGACCGCACTCGTATACGTGGGCACTATCATCGGCTATTCGAGTCAAGCGTTTTATTTTAACCTCGGCGACGCTGTTATACTGATATGCGCCGCCCTCTTCAATCCCGTATGCGCTATGCTCGCAGGCGGGCTCGGTGCGTTTTTCGGCGATATGACGGTGTATCCCGCAACTATGGTTTTCACCCTTATTATAAAAGCCGCAGAGGGCTTGATTGCAGGCGTGCTGTTTATGCTGATAAACAAATGGTATGACAGACAGTATTTTGTCATCGAAGACAAAAAGGGACGTAAAAAGGCGTATGCTTTGAAGATAGTGTTTTCCTGCCTCGCATCGCTGCTCAGCGTGACGGTGATGATGCTTGGATACTTTATGTGTCAGTGCCTCTTTTACGGAACGGTGACAAGCGCACTTGTCGCACTGCCCTTTGACTGTGCGCAGGGCGTGATATCGCTTGCGGTGGCAAATCTTGCCCTGTATGCTTTAAGGCTTGACAACTTCCGCCATTCGCTGAGATTGAAATAGTAAATTAAAATTTAAAGAATTTTGTGTTGTAAGCTTCGCAATGAGTGCGTCGTGTAAATTTAAAATAAATAGCCCCCTCTTTCCGGTCTCGCCGGAATTTCTCCCCCACTCAAACTTGGATGCGTGCGGTAGCTCGCTCTTTCTCTACATATATTTCCCGTCGTTCGTGGGGGCGACAATCGGTCTGCGCAAACAGCTAACGACGCTTTATTATGCCACTCGTTCACGGGCATAAAAACAACACTTGCCCGTTCACTTGTACTAAGAGCGTGCTTGACACTCAATTTAGCGCTCGCCGTTGCGAGCGCTTGTTCTAAGCTTCGCAATGAGTTTGCGTTAGTTTACAATCCCCTCACCGCTCCGTCACGCAAAGCGTGACTTTGCAGAGCTCCCCTTACTAAGGGGAGCCATAATAGGAATTTTCGGGCTCGTGAAATGACTGAAATGTCTGGATTGCTTCGGCAATAGCCTCGCAATGACGAATAAAATAATGCAACAGATGACTATATATTTTTCGCAAAAGCGGGAATTGACTTCCCGCTTTTGCACCTTACGTCGCATACTGCGACAGACGTTTGCGCTTACAGCAAAACTCGCATTTGTGCGATTTTGCGTGCCGAGTGCAACGAGGCGTAACACTCGGCGCAATTAAAAAACGCTGTTGCCTTTGCTGTCTATGGCGACTATAAGCGGGAAATCCTGCACCTCGAATTTGTACATTGCCTCTGTGCCGAGCTCCTCAAAGGCGACAAGGCTGCTGCGCTTTATTGCGTGCGCATATACTGCGCCTGCGCCGCCTATTGCGCAAAGATACACTGCACCGTTGCGCACTATTGCGTCATAGACCTCTTTTGACCGATCCCCCTTGCCTATGCTTGCGCCTATGCCGTTGTCGTAGAGCGTGGGGGCGTATTTATCCATACGCATTGCCGTAGTAGGCCCTGCCGATATGGGCTTGCCGCTAAGGTCAAAACAGGCTCCCACATAATATATTCCCTGTCCCTCAAGCGAAATGGGCAAAGCTCCGCCGCTGTTTATCGCATCGTACATACGCTTGTGCCCTGCGTCACGGGCTGTGTATATAATTCCGTTTAGCAGCACTCTATCGCCTGCGCTTAACCCCGCAAGCTCCGCCTTGTCAAACGGCGCAGAAATCCTTTTATACTGCATAGCTCACCTCAAATCACCGTATGCGCCAAGCGCACCGCATTGCACTGCACGTTTATCGCAACAGGCAGGGCGGATATGTGCGTGGGATATTTTGCTATATGCACGCCGATAGCCGTCGTGTCGCCGCCGAAGCCCTGCGCACCTATACCCAAAGCGTTTATTTTTGAAAGCATTTCCCGCTCGAGCTCGGCAAGCGTACTGTCCTCGCTGGGTGCGCCGACCTCACGAAGTAACTGCTCCTTTGCAAGCAGCATTGCCTTTTCTGCCGTGCCGCCTATGCCCACGCCTATCACCATAGGCGGACAGGGATTTGAGCCTGCAAGTCTGACGGCTTCGAGTATGCAGCTTTTTACGCCTTCCATTCCCGCAGACGGGGTGAGCATATAGAGCCTCGACATATTTTCGCTGCCGAAGCCCTTTGGCAAAAAGGTCAATTCCATTTTGTCGCCCTCTACCAAAGTGACGTGCGTGACGGCGGGCGTATTGTCCCTTGTGTTTATGCGGGTGACGGGATCGAGCACGCTCGCTCTGTAGCCGTTATCCCTATATCCTCTGCGCACGCCCTCGTCAACGGCGTCCGTAAGCAGTCCGCCTGTGATATGCACGTCCTGCCCGAGCTTTACGAACACGACGGACATACCCGTATCCTGACATACGGGCAAGCCGTTTGCCTCCGCTACACGGGCGTTCTCGGCAAGCATTTCAAGCGCAAAGACGGCGTTAGCGTTGCGCTCCCTTTCAAGCGCACACCCCATCGCCCTCTTGCAGGACGGCGTAAGCGAGGAACAGGCTTTTGTAAGCTTTGCCACCTCGTCAGCAATCTGACCGAATGTTATCTCTCTCATAAGTGCGATTATAGCTTAAATGCGCAGGTTTTTCAAGACATTTAAAGTATTGAGTTGTGTTATTGCTCAAATTATAGTAAAATCGACTGTATCAAATGCTGACGGAGCTCAATTATGGATTATCAGAAGTTATCACTTGAAAAGCACTACGAGTGGCAGGGCAAGCTCGAGATGACGTCACGTGTGAAGGTGGACGGCAAGGAAGCGCTTTCACTTGCGTATACGCCCGGCGTCGCCGCTCCCTGTCTTGCGATAAAAGAGGACAAAAATCTGTCATACGCCCTCACAAGACGTTGGAACACCGTTGCCGTCATCACGGACGGCTCGGCAGTGCTCGGGCTTGGCAATATCGGTCCTCTTGCGGGTATGCCCGTTATGGAAGGCAAATGCGTGCTGTTTAAGGAATTTGCGGATATTGACGCTATCCCCATCTGCCTCGATACGCAAAACGTGGACGAGATAGTTGCGACTGTAAGGGCGATTTCACTGAGCTTTGGCGGAATAAACCTTGAGGATATATCCGCACCACGCTGCTTCGAAGTGGAACGCAGATTGAAAGAGCTTTGCGATATCCCCGTCTTCCACGACGATCAGCACGGCACCGCCATCGTTTTGGCGGCTGCGCTTAAAAACGCACTTAAGCTTGTCAAAAAGGATATTTCAACTGCCCGTTTGGTCATAAACGGCGCAGGAAGCGCAGGCATCGCCATTGCGGAATTTTTGCTGCTTTTGGGCGCAAAAGACCTTGTCGTTTGCGACAGACTCGGCATAATTGACGAAAGCGACCGCTTCAACTGTGCGCAGAATGAGCTTGCAAAGCGCACCAACCCACGCAAGGTCACGGGCGGTCTTAAAGAGGCTATAGAGGGCGCAGACGCATTTATCGGCGTGAGCACAAAGGACGTGCTGTCGCAGGATATGGTGCGCAGCATGGCGGCTGAGCCTATCGTGTTTGCTATGGCAAATCCCTCGCCCGAAATAATGCCCGAGCTCGCCCTCGAGGCGGGCGCAAGAGTTGTTGCGACGGGGCGCAGCGATATGCCGAATCAGATAAACAACGTGCTTGCGTTCCCCGGAATATTCAGAGGCGCACTGGATACGAGAGCGAGCGAAATAAACGAGCAGATGAAAATTGCCGCAAGCAATGCGCTTGCCTCGCTTGTGAGCGAAAACGAGCTTTGCGACACATATATACTGCCAAAAGCCTTTGACGGACGTGTAGCCCCTGCGGTGGCAAAAGCCGTCGCCGAAGCCGCAAAAGCGAGCGGCGTTGCAAAAATCTGACAAAACAAAAAGCCGATATGCAAAAACATATCGGCTTTTTGATTTAATTAGCTAAAATTATGTAAATGACTGTATTGCATCGTTTAATTTATTTTTGAACATACCAACGTCTTTTATGCCATCAAAACTGTGTCCGACCGAATTGCCGCTGCCCGATATATGTATAGAACCGTAATTGAATATCCTGCCTGCAAATGATATTTGCACCGAAGCGGTGTCTACTTTGTTTAACACCAAATCAACCTCATTACGGTTTATGACGCCCCATTTGCCATAAACACGTTGATTAGTGACAATCAGTGCGCAAGATTTTACACGGATTATCGCTATAATAAAAGGTATCCAACCGACTACCAAAAACACTACGCCCAAAACTATCATCACTGTTTTTATGTCGTCTGTTGCAAATACCATAAAGCATATGCCGATAATTATACATATCAACGTATATATAAGCTTGGGAAACGCTTTTAATACACTAAATGTCGCCCTTGCAATTATTTGTTCATTTCGGTTTAAAAAATTTTCCATAAAATTCCTCCTAAGATATAAGTAATTGTAATAGGTCTTTTGACCTATGTCAATACTTTTGACCTATTTTTGTCTATAATTCTTTTATGACATACAGTGAAATAATCAGACAGGTTATGATAGAACAGAAGCTTAGTCAGCAAAAATTTGCTGAAGCTATCGGCGTAAATCAAACCACTGTAAGTCAATGGCTTTTAGGCAATAAAAAACCCGGTTTTGACAGCATAAGACTGATGTATGAAAAATTTGGAATTGAACCAAATGCTTTGTTTGGAATAGATTGATTTTTTAATAAAATATCCTAAAATTCAATAATATATTTTAAATTTCTACGCCGAGCAAATCCGCAAGCTCCTGCGCACTGTGTGCAAAGGTCTTGCCGCCGCTATTGCGCAAAAACGCCTCCGTTCTATAGCCGTAGCACACGCTTATGCAGGGCAAGCCCGCACGGCTTGCTGCAATTATATCTGTGTCGCCGTCGCCCACAAACACCGCTTCGTCCTCGCTTACGCCAAGCCGAGAGAGGGCGGCAAAAAGCATATCGGGCTCGGGCTTTAGCCTTACGCCTGCCCTGTCGCCCACCGCTACGCCGATAAGCCCGCCAAACAGCCTGTCGTTTAATCTGTCGACCGCCTCCTGCACCTTGTTGGATACGACTGCGGTTTTTATCCCGTTTTCCTTCAGCACCTCAAGCAGCTTCAATATTCCGTCATACGGCAGGGTATGGTCCTCGCCGTGCTCGATGTAATAAGCTCTGAACACCTCGCCGACACGTCTGCACTTATCAGCAAAGTTATTTGCTTTTTCGCTGTCCGTTTGGATATCCGCCTTTAATTCGTCGGGCATGGCACGGGCGATGAGTACATCAACGCCGTCGCCTATAAACGACTGAATTTCCGCCTTGCTGCGCTTAGCATATCCGCACTCTTCAAGTGCGTGGTTTAAGGACAGATACAGGTCGTCGAGAGTGTCGAGCAACGTTCCGTCCATATCGAAGATAACGGCTTTAAAATTTTTCATAAGCACCTAATATACACCTGTATAATAAATATTATAATACAACTTACATAAACGTCAATATTTCAACATATTTTTTGATATGAAAAAATCGTTTAAAACTGCGTTTTTATATATCGGCACCGCTATCGGCGCAGGGTTTTCGTCGGGAAAGGAAATCGCCCTGTTCTTTGGCGACGTATCGCCGCTGAACGTCGCTATATCCGCCGTGTTTATGTCGCTGCTGTGCGGGCTGTTTCTCATTGCAGGCAAGCTTGACCTTATGCCGAAAAACAGGCTTATGGGCTTTGCGATATTTCTGTCGGCAGGGATATCGCTCTGCTCGATGTGCGCAGGCGGCGAGTTTGTGATGCGCTCCATGACGGGCGTGCCGCTTTTGGGACTTGCTATGGCGATACTGGGCGGCATAATTGTGGTGCTCGGCATAGAAAAGATAAAGGTCGTCAATTCGCTGATAGTTCCGCTCATTGTGCTGTGCGTAGCTCTGATATTTTTTAAGCTTGACGCACAGGTATACACGCTGCCCTTTACGCTGACAAAGCCCATACTTTACAGCGGGCTAGACGTGCTGCTGGGCGGCGTGATAATATCCGACGAAGGCAAAAAGCTGAGCTATAAAGAAATTATTTTGTCCTGCGTGCTGATTTGCGTTTGCCTGTTCGGATTGCTGTTTATGCTGCAAACGGTGGTTTTAGCGGACGATTTGCACTCGTCAATGCCCGTTTTGGCTGTTTCGCAAAAATTTAACCTCAAAGCTGTATGCGGCGTGCTGATTGCGGGCGCCATATTCACTACGCTTGTGTCCTCGCTTAAGATAGCCTCAGATAAAATAGCCGAAGCTATGCTTGCAAAAAAGCTTACGCTCGGCGAAAAAAGCAACCGCTCGCTCATCATATTCGGCTGTCTTTTGATAGCTTTTCCCATAAGCTTCGTGGGCTTTGACAATATCGTCGACACGATGTATCCGTTTATAAGCTGGTGCGGCATTGTGCTTACGGCGACCGTTGCAGTCCGCCTTGTCATAAAAATTTTCCGACGCATATTGCGTGCGGCAGTGATAAGAAAAAACAAAAAAGCCGCCGCCCTGACGGGCGACGGCGCAAAGCTCAGTCCTCATCGCAATGTCGGGAGTGACAGCCGTGACTGTGCGAATGACAGTGACAGTCGTCGTCACAGCAGTCGTCTTCGCAATCATCATCGCAGCAGTCGTCGTGACAGTGACAATCGTCGCCGTCGCAGTCGTCGCCGTCCTCGTCCTGCCACATGCCCTCAAAGGGAGATTTGCGGTCGTCCTGCTCGTCCAAGCCCTTGAGGTAGCGATAGAGAGGATCGTCCGAAAAATCCTGCTTCAAATCGAAATCGCCGCCCAATTCCTCAACGGCGTTTCTTATTTCCATAAACTCGTTGTAGTTGGGCTCGTATTCCTCGCAAAAGGTTTTGAGCACGGTTATGCCCTGCTCGTCGCCGTAGCTGCCTATGAGGTGCGCAAAGAGCGCAACGTCGTCGCCCTTGTACAGATAGCTCACAAGCCCCATAAAAATTGCCTTGTTGCCCTTGTACTGCGCAAGCACTTCCATGAGCATCTTGCCCGTATCGCCGTCAAGCCCGTAGGACTTTTCAAGCATAACGTCGACTATCTCGTCGCACTCCTCAAGCAGAAATTCGTATGCCTCGAGACGTTTGCCGTAAGGCAGCTCCTCGTTTAGCATAACGTCAAGCTGCTCAAGCATTTGTTCCTTTGTTTTGTCAGTCATTGCTATCTCCGAAAACTATATTGAAATATTTGTCGAAAAGCTTTGGATTTATTTCATATCTCTCTAAAAGGCTGTCTTTGGTTTCGTCCTCCTCGTAGACCTTGGACATAAACACCCCTACAAGTGCGTCCGCATTGCGGACGCCATTTAGCTTTTCACGCAATTTGCTTGAGTACACGACCTTGCCGTCGCCGCTTATATCCGCAATGGAATTTATGAGCTTCGTAAGCCTTTCAAGATAGATATTCGGCTCCTCGTCGGTGAAAACGATGTCCGCTATGCTAAGCTGCACCGCCCTTTTAAACACGGACGGCAGACTTTGCAACGCACGGGGAAGCATAAAGCTTATATGCTTAAACCTCTCGTGACACACGATATCGAATTCAAGCGGGTGCAGTCCGTCGTTTAAAAACTCGAGCGCATCCAAAACTTCGGACATAATGCCGCAATCGAGCTCGCCCGAAATCAGACTGCTTTCATAAATTTCCTTAGCTCTTTTGTAGTAAAGTATCCTGTTTATGACTGCGCTTTGCATTTTTTCGGGACCGTTTGTGAGCGCCCAATGCACATAGTATTCCAGATTGTCGCCCACCGCCTGATGCGACCTGTCAAACCTCGTCAGCTCGTCGTCGGCGGAAAGCAATATTTCACGCAATACCTTCATATTGCGGACGTTGCCCTCTCTTGGCAGAGTGAGGTTGTATTCCACCTTTTCGGGCTGCTCGGCAAACATCTCGAGATAATAAAACGCAGGCGCATCCTCGCCGAAAAACAGATTGGCGTCAGACATAACGGCTCTTGCCGCCTCGGGCTGACCGATATTGTAAAGCGCCTGACCATACCATAGCATAAGACGCCTTGCGCCTCTGAAACGGTTGTGCTCGTAAATGGTTTTGATGATGCGCACCACCGTGGCGTGCATATCGAGGCTTATTGCCACGGGCAGCACCATAAACATACTTTCAATGTTGTCGTTGCTTGCATCGAGCAAGGGGCGTGCCGCCTCGTATGCGTCCTCGGTGCGTTCCTTCATAAGATATGCGCTTGCAAGCGTGCAGCGCACCGACACCGTATCCTTGCCCTCTCTTATCATACGCTCGCCGTAATCTATAACGGCGTCGACGTCGTGTCCGAGCGTATATAGCATAAGCTTTGAGCGTGTGCCTATGTCCGAGCCGTCGTCGGGCAGACTTTCAACTATCTGCAATGCGCCCTTCATATCCCCCTCGTGCACGAGCGCAAATGCCTTTGCAACAAGATGTTCGCAATATTCCTTGCTCGGCGGATAGGTCAGATAAAGCTCGGGCAGCGGCTCGGGCGCTTCTTCCTCGTCCTCAAAATAGGTGTCGAGCGTTTCAAGCACGTCGACGTCCTGCTCGTCGGAATAGTACATAGCGACGTCGGGAAGATCCAACTGAAGATAGTTTATGGCAAGCTGCCTGCGATAGTGTGCGTTTTCGTACTCGCCCGACACGTGAATACCCTTAAAAAGCGTTTTGTTGGCAAGTTCAAGTTCGTTCGTATCCGAAAACAGACACGCTAACACTCCGTACGCCAACCCGTTGCGCTTATTTGCGCCGATTGCGTCTCTTGCATAGCGTGCCGCCCCCATTATGTCGCCCTTGCGGTGCTTTTCTATCGCAAGGTCTATAAGCTTTGAAGCGCTCAGATCGAAGCTTGAAATTTTTGCCATCGATTATTTTTTCTTTTTCTTTTTGGGATTTTGATATACGTTAGCCTGTTGTTTGGCTTTCTTTTGCGCCGAGCCGCCGCCTGCGCCGACATATTCGCTGCCGCCGCTCTTCTTTGCCTTTTGACGGTTTAACTGAAGCTGCTGTTTGTCGCCCTCAAGCTTGCGGTTGTGGCACTTTGTCATACCCCTGTTTGCCATGGCTACGAACATCTGCGCATACAGATTGCAGCCCGCAAGCACCATTATGCCATATATGACGGAGCCGAAAATCGTGCCCGCAACGCCTATCAGAATGAGCGGAAGCGCAGCAAATGCGCCGAGCACTATGCAGGTAAACGGATTGTTGACTATGAGCACGATGGCATTTTTGAAGGTCTGCCAGAAAGTGAGCTCGTAGGTGCAGAACAGCGATAGCATTACCATAGGGATAAGCAGCAGGGGCGCCCCGAATATCCAACTGAACACAACTGCGCAATATGCGCCCGCACTTGCAGCGTTAAGCGCCTGCTGACTTAAAAGATACATAATGGAAGTCGCCATAGCCGAGCCGACGACGACCATAAACGTCACCGTGACAAGAAACTTCCACCAATACTTTGCAAAGCCCATCCAATAGGTTTTGACAAATTTGGAATAGTAGTTCTGGAAATAGCTGCGCTTTGCGCAGTAGAAATTTCCCGCAAGCCCGAGCGAGCCTATGATGAGCGTTGCGCCCAACATCAGAATGACGGGCTCCTTGACCTCCCAATAAAGACGGGATACGCTCACTGCAAGGCTGTCGCCGCCGCCGGGGAAGCCTATGCCGATATCCCCCATAAAATTGTATATTCCGCCGAGCGTTAGGTCCTCAAAATAACCCGCAAACCAAGCGAATATCAATATGAAGGGCACGGTGAACAGCACAAAAAACAGCGAGCTTTTGAGCAAAAGCCCAAATTCGCCTCTGAATACCTTAAAGGCTCTGCCGAAAAACGTATCGGGATAATCCTTGACGGGACGTGCCTCAGCAAGCCCTGCCACGAGAATTTTTTGCGGTTCCTCAGGCTCCGTTCTTACGGGGGCGTCGGTATATAACTTTGCGAGCAGCAGCTTTTTTGGCGCTCGCTCCTTTATGGGTGCGTTGTTTTGGTTTGCCATAGCAACTCCTTTTTAGCTGACATATAGTTTGATTATACAATAAAAGCCGACAAATGGCAAATACATACGGATATATTTATATCCTTAATATATTTATAGTAAAGTTATAACGGGCGGGCAAAAAGCGTCACGTTTTACGCTCAGACGACATAATATGTATAAATATGCAACGCAATTCAAAAAAAAATTGACTTTATCGACGGGTGATGTTATGTTTATGTACATAAATATGATTATTGACACGGAGGCAGTATGAAAAAATTTAACGTCGCAGTTGTCGGAGCAACGGGTATGGTGGGAAGAAAATTTCTTGAGGTGCTGACCGAAAGAAATCTGCCCGTTGAAAACTACTATCTTTTTGCATCCGCAAAAAGCGCAGGCAAGCAGATAGACTTTATGGGCAAGCCCCACACGGTGATAGAACTTTGCGAGCAGAACGTTGCCGCACTCACAGGCAAAATCGACTTTGCGCTGTTTTCGGCAGGCGGAAGCGTATCCAAAGAGTTTGCGCCTCTGTTTGTCAAGGCGGGAGCGACGGTTGTCGACAACAGCTCGCAGTGGCGTATGGACGAGGACGTTCCGCTTGTCGTGCCCGAGGTAAACCCCGAGGACGTGAAGTGGAACAAGGGTATCATTGCAAATCCCAACTGCTCCACCATTCAGGCGGTCGTTGCGCTTAAGCCCCTTAAGGACACATTCGGCTTAAAGAGAGTTGTATATTCCACCTATCAGGCGGTGTCGGGCGCAGGAGTTGCGGGCTACAACGACCTGCTTGAGGGCGTAAAGGGCGAGGCTCCAAAAAAATTCCCCTATCCCATCGCATACAATATGCTGCCGCATATAGACGTGTTTATGGAAGACGGATATACGAAAGAGGAATGGAAGATGATTGTGGAAACACGCAAAATACTGCACGACCCAAACCTCAGAGTGACGGCGACGACTGTGCGTGTGCCCGTGTTTTACGGTCACAGCGAGTCTATAAACGTCGAGTTTGAAAAGCCCTGCGACAGAGAGTCGCTGAGAAATGCGCTTGAAAACTTTGACGGTCTTAAGGTGATGGACGATCCCGCAAACAACGTCTATCCTATGCCTATACTTGCAGAAAACCACGACGAGGTGTACGTAGGACGTATCCGTATAGACCAAAGCGTTGAAAGCGGCGCAAACCTTTGGGTAGTTGCGGACAATATCCGCAAGGGCGCAGCGACAAACGCAGTGCAAATCGTTGAGTTGCTTATAAAAATGGAGGCATAAATGGTATTTAAAGGGGTAGCCACTGCGCTGATTACACCTTTTACCGACGATAAAAGAATTGATTTAAAAAGCCTTGAAAAACTGCTTGATTTTCAGTTGAATTCGGGCGTAAATGCAATAGTGGCGCTTGGCACTACGGGCGAGCCTGCAACGATGACGCTTGAGGAAAAATCGCAGGTCATCGAAACGGCGCTAAAGGTCATAGGCGGAAAAATTCCGCTTATAATAGGCGCAGGCTCAAACGACACGGCTTCGGCAGTGAAGCTGTGCAGGTTTGCAGAAGGTATGGGGGCGGACGCTATACTCACCGTCACGCCGTACTACAACAAATGCACGCAGACGGGACTTATAAGACACTATGAGGAAATTGCAAGCGCAACCTCCCTGCCCGTGATTTGCTACAACGTGCCCAGCCGCACGGGCGTAAATATGCTGCCCGCTACCTTTGCGGAAATATGCAAAATAAAAAACATTGCCGCAATAAAAGAGGCGAGCGGAAATATGGAACAGATATGCGAATCTCTGCGCCTGATAGAGGGCAATGCCGAGCTGTATAGCGGCGACGACGCAATCACTATACCTGTAATGGCAATGGGCGGAATGGGCGTCATAAGCGTTGCAAGCAACGTCTGTCCCAAATTTGTTTGCGATATGACAGAAGCGTTTTTCAGCGGCGATATCAAAAGGGCAAGCGCAATGCAAAGGGCTCTGCTGCCTCTCGCAAAGGCGCTGTTCTGCGAGGTGAACCCCATACCCGTAAAGCACGCTGCGGCGCACCTCGGGCTTTGCCACGACAACCTTAGGCTTCCTTTGACACGGATATCGCAGGCAAATGCAAAAATGCTCGACACGCTGCTGGATAGCTTTTTAGAAAGATAAATAATTATTAAATGAAAAAGAGCGCTGTTTTGCAGCGCTTCTTTTTCATTTAAGAGGTTAAATTTTATGCTCCGACTTGGGGCGCTCTTGCAAGACTGTCACAGTTTTCAAAGGCGGTGCTTGCTATGCTTTCAAGATTATTGTCGCCCATGATAGTAAACGTCGCAAGATTTGTGCAGCCCTTGAATGCGTTTGCGTCAATAAGCTTAAGCTTTGACGTAACAGTGACGTCCGTTATCCTGTCGTTGCCCTCAAAGGCGCTTGCCTTGATAGAAGTAACGTCATAGGTTTCGCCCTTGTACGTGACGCTTGCAAGTATGGTGACCGTGCCCTTTAAGGCGTATGCCTGCCACGCTACGGTCGCCTGCTTGGTTTCGGTGTTGAGCGCATAGCGTATGCCGTCCTCGACAACGTAAATGAGCTTATCCTTTGCAACGTCGTTGCTGTCGCAATCGAATACGACCGCACAGTCGCCGTTCCAGTTTGCGCTCCAGCCCGACGGCACTGCGCTCGCTGCGAAATGGCAGTATATCGTAAGCGCTCTGCAGCCCGAGAAGGCGTCGCTGCCCAACGAAGTCAAAGACGGATACAAATCAAGTCTATAGAGACTCTTGCAGCGGTTGAACGCAAGCGGGTTTATTTGGACAAGGCTGTTTGACAGCCCCTCTATGCTTGTGAGAAGCTCCGCTCCGCTGAATGCGTTTGCGCCGATTTTACGTATTCCGCCGTGCAGCTTCACCGTGCCGAGCGCAGCGCAGTTTTCAAACACCTGATTGCCTATTTCCACCAAAACGGTATTTGCGCTGAGGTCGATGCTCTTGAGCCCCGTATTTGCAAATGCAAGCGAGCCTATAAGTCTAAGCTTGACGGACTTGGACAAATCGATGCTTACGAGGCTGATACAGCCGTTGAATGCGCCAACGCCGATATAGTCAAGCAATTCCGGCGCACGGTTGACGGTCTTTATCATAAAGTTGCTGCCGCTGCTGTAATAAATGGGACTTATCGGGTTGCGGTTGGCATCTATCAGACTTACCGCATTGTAGATTGTATCGGGCAGATACACGTCTATCTTGTCGAATTCGGCAGCTATCTGCATATCCTTTTCGACGGCGACGATCCTGTATTTTGTATGCTCGGTTGCATTGACAACATAATCGTTTGCGATGATAAGCTCACTATTTGCACGCATATTGACGTTTGCAAGAGTAAGCAGCTTGACGGGCGTGACTGTCCACTCTACACCGCTTTCGTCCTTTTCCTTGAAGGAATCGCCCGCTTTTGCAAAATGCGTATCGTCCACAGGAATGACAACGGGGCTTGACGCAGCCTGCACGGCGGTAAACACGTTTTGAAGCCTTATGCAGCCTCTGAAGGTGTTTACTCCGATATTCTCTATGGTTTCAGACAGATATACGGACGACAGCCTGTTGAAGCCCTCGAACACACCCGTGTACTGTCCCTGCAAACGTCCGAGCTGCGTCACAGTATAGATTTCGCCGTTTATCTCGCATCTGCTTGGCAAAACTATCGTCGTGATATCCGTTGACGCCTTGCACTTTGTGATGATTGCCGTCTTGTGGCTTTTGTTGAGGATATCGTAGGTGAACAGGTTTTCGTCCGCCTCGAGTATCACAGTATAGTGCACGTCAAATTCAAGCCTGTTTTTGGCGTCGTTTTTGGTGTATTCTATCGTTATCGTGTGCATGCCGAGCGTAGAGGTGTCAACGACGGTAGTGTCTTTGCCGTCCACCTTTTTGACGGTGAAGTTGCTTCTTGTGAGCGCAAACGCCTCTTTGTTGCCGTCCTCGCCGATGAGGTTCACACTGTAATTGCCCAAGAATTGAGCGGAGTTTGCATTGATAGGCACAGCAACTTCCATAGTCTGCTCGATAGCCTCAAATTTGGACCTCTTGACCGCATATTCAAAATCAAACACGTATGTGCCGAGTCCGTAGAAATTGACGTATATGGTTGCAAACGCTTTATCCGCCTCGGAATTGACTCTGAGGTTGTCTATTCTCGACGGATTTATACGCACCTCGTTGTTTAAGATATCTCTGTAGACAAACACCACGTTGTTCAGCCCCGGATTTGACGTGTAGAACGTGGGTATCTCGGAATTAGGCACCTGACTGTCAAGCCCCTCAAACCACATATTGCCGTCTGCGGTGAGCTTGTTTAAGTCTATTTTGCTCTCGTTATGCGGATAATTTGTCGAGCTGAAGAAAGTCGGATTGCCCTTGACGTCATTGTGGATAGTCACGATAAACAGCCTGTCGTCGTCCGCCTCTGTCGGGCAGCCCGTCGTTTCGCCGTTGTATTTGTAGGTGATGACGTATCTCTTTTCGCCCTCTCTCCACAGCGAGAAATATTTGCTTGTCGGATCGTTGGTGATCTCGATTATTTCCATTCCGTTGCCGCTCCAGCTGAGGTCGGCACGTCTTGCAACGCCCGTATTGCTCGTGATGATGAGCGCACCTACAACGGATCCCGTTCCGTAAGTATCAGTAAACGCAGACGCCGTCTTGCCTGTTTTTAAAAGATTTGTTGAAATAATTTTGCTGTCTATTATAATCGAGCTGATATCCTCAACGATAAAGTGAGCTTTGTTGAGCTTGTACAAATTGAACCACTGCAGCGTGATTGCATCGGTAGTAGACGTTCTTCCTTCCTCGAGGTCGTTGAACAGACCTATGACAGCCTTGCTGAAGTACAGCATAGTATCGGCGTTCATCTCGCCGTTTTCACCCGCAAAGGCATACTCGCTTAATTCGGGGGCATTGGTAAGGACGCTGCCGCTTATACCCACCTCGGGGAAGATGATGCTGACCAACATCCTCGCACCCGCAAAGGCGTAGTTGTCTATCTTTTTGACGGATGCGTTGATTTGCAGCGTGTTGAAATACTCCGCCTGCTTGCCGAAAGCATAAGTGCCTATCCTTGTCACTCTTGACGGGACGATGAGATTTGACTCGTTTGCATTTTTGGTGGGTCCGTAATAGTGAGTAAGAATTCCGTTGACCTCGGTGAAGTTGTCGCCCTGCTTTGCAACCTTTACGTATTTCGTATCGAGGAACGCTTCCTTGCCGACCTCTGTGATTTTGGTCACGTCGTCAAAAACGATATCCTCAAGCTCGCTGCAGCCCAAAAACGCTCTCGGCGCAATATGCGTGATAGCATAGTCGTTGCGACTTGCGGGGATCCTCGCCCTCGTAGCGGTTTTGTTGATAAGACGGTAATATACGTTGCCGATGATGATTGCATTTATATTGCCGTCATACAGGCTTCCTCTTTCCGACAGGAACTGCGTACCGTCAAATGCGCTCTCGCCAATGTTCAGCAGCTTGCTGCCGGACTGAGGCAGATTGAGCGTTCTGAAATACGTCAGTCCGGAAAGCGCATTGTTTTTGATAGCCGTAAGCCCTGCGGGTATGCTCAAAACCGAAAGCGACGGGCAAAGCGCAAAGGCGCCGTCCTCTATGCTGGTCACTCTTGTGAGCTCGGCGTTGAATCTGTTTCTTTCATCCTGCGACATATTGGGGCTGTTTGCCTCTGTGTAATACACGGAGGGATTTGACAGGTCTATTTCCGCCTTATCCCTGCCGACGTATTTGTATATCATATCGCCGATAACGATAAATTCGGCGCCGTGATGATTGTCGAAATAATTATTTTCAAAATCAGTGCCTCTGAAGGCTCTGTCGCCTATGAGCGATATTGCATTGTCTTCGGGCATTATTATCTCTGACAGCGAATCGTCATATGCAAACGCCTGCTTGCCTATCGTCGTAAGCTTTGAGGCTCTTGACATATCGACAAGCGTGAGCGCCTTCATATTTGCAAGCGCTTCCTCGCCTATTTCGGTTATGGGACGCTCTGTATCGCCGTACATAAGATATTCCGGCACGATGAGCTCGTTTATAGCCCAATCGGCAACCTGTCTGAGCCTCAGCGAGCCGTCGGCGAGCACGTCTATGCCGCCCTTGAACGCAAGCTCTCTGTAATACTCGGATATGCGGCTGTCAAACAGCGTCTGATAGTTGGCGCCCTGCTCCGGCTCGTTGAACATCCACTTGATATATGTCACGGGCTGCTCCGCATTGACATTGCTGTCGCCCCTTTCAAGCGGCTCGGTGCACTGATAATCGGAATACAGGTCGTCTGTTTTGAGATAGTCGCCGTCGCCCTTGACCAATATCGTCTGATCCGCTTCCTTCGGGCGGTAGAACTCGCTGAACTTGAGCATTACCTTTTCGCCTGCGGGATTTATCGTGACCTCGGCAACGTACCTGTCATAGCTGATGCCGTAGTGGAAGCCCGTAAACATAATGCGGTTGAGACTTCCGTCCGAAAGCCCGAAGCGTGACGAGCTTTCGATGATTATATAGCCGAGCCTTTCTGCGTTGTTTTTGCTGATGACCGTGCCGTTGTCAGACGTTGACGCCTGCAAATTCTTTGCAAAGCCGCCGCCCATCGGATAGATGGTGAATGTATAATCGGCAAGCACCCACTTTGCGACAAGCTCTAAGTCGGTTTCGCCGACAGCGTTTGAAAATCTCCAAAGCTTGCCGTCCGCTTTATTGAACCAACCGCCGAAATAATAGCCGTTGTAAACGTTGATTTCTTCATCGTCGGGCTGCACTGCGGGACCTACTCTGCGTGCCGCCGTGACGTTGCCGTACTTTCCGCCCGCCGCAAACAGAGGCTTGGGATCGGGAGCAGTGGATAGCTTCACTGCGTCCTTAGGCACGTTCAAATCATATTTGACGTTAACTATATCGTCAGTCCACGCCATATCGAAGGTGAGATCGCCGGATATGACAAGCGGGAAATTTCTGCCCGTTGCGTCATACGTCTTGCCCTGTGCGGTCACGCTCTCGAGCGCTTTGCCCGAAAGGCTCATCTTAAATAAGCTTATAAATTCGCTCCAGCTTGATATCTCGACGCCGACTTCGAGGTTTTTGGTGGCGATGCCTCTGTCGCTGTCGATATTGCTTGCAAAATACGGATATGCGACGCCGCCGCCGTTGATATCCCTCAGATTAAACGTATATTTGGCGAGTGAAATCACGCCCGAGCTGTCTTTGAGATGCAGCTTGAAGCCGCCCTTGACCGTCTTGCCGCTGTCGTCCAACGGCACGGTAACCTTTATATCGTGATGTCCCGCTTTTGTGAGATACTGCTTGCAGTCCTCGTCGACCATCTCGGGTTTGAGCCCGCCGCCCTTGACGACCTTTTTAATCTCGCCCGCTTCGTTTGCATACTCGATCGAATAAGTCACATATTCCTCAAGCACAAAGTGATCGAGACTTATGCTGTTGAAGACAGAATTCAGCTCAACGGGGAACTCAAACGACAAGCTCGGCGTCAAGCCGTCATCCTCTGAAGACGAATTTGAACCGATATCATCGGGCAATTTGTTTGGAGTCTTTTGGTTGCAGGCAACCAACATAAGCGTCATAACGATGCCCAAAAGCAAGATAAAAACCAAATTGATACGTTTTCTCATATTCCACCTTACGTACACGCACGCATATGCGCATATACTTATACATATCTATACTACACTAAACAATAATATATGTCAACACCCGTTTGAATATTCGATTTCGGGCGTTGCAAAAACCGATATTCTAAACGGGTGATTTTCAAAAAAAATTAATATTTTGTTTGTTTTTATCAAAAAATTTCTTTGACGATATCGGCGTAAATTTTGCCGTTACGGTCAAAATCCATAGCTTCTATAAAGTATTTTTCCGCTCCGAGATGATTGCGCCTTGCATTTTCAAGGCAGTCCTCGGCAAGCGCAATATGCGTGGTGACGCTGTTTTTTTCTTCCTCGATAGCGGCGGTTTCGGGCGAGTTTTCATACACGTACAGGTTGATGCTTTCGCTCACCCCGTTTGCAAAATGCCCCACGTCGCTCACCACCGCTGCGTCGCCGACGATTATTCCGTCCACAATTTCGGGCTCGAGCGGATCTAAAATGAGGGTTGCGCCGTCTATCAGTCCTTTGAGCTCGTCAAAAAATATTTTCCTCGAGGCAAGCCCGCCGTCCACCTTGAAAATGCGCTTATCTCTCAAATGGTCGTAATATACGCTTTCGCCTACGGGACATATCGCTTGCGTGAAAAGCTTTCTTCCCGCACTCTTTGCCGTGCACCTGAGATTGCTTGCCACAACAGACGCATACGCCCTTATATTTGTCTGCTTAAGGTCTGTCATTTCAAGCTCGAGTTGATTGTGCAAATGACATAAAGCGACTTTTAAGTGCTGATATGCACGTATAAAACACCGTTTTTTGTCATTTAACAGCTTTTCTATCCTCTCTCTTTCGGGCGTAAGCTTATCGTGCGAAAGGCTTGCCGCAAGATCGTAAATATAGTCCTTTATCTTTGGCAGATCAGCCCCCGAAGCGTGCGGCGCAGTAGCGTCCACTATCGCCACGCCCGTATCCTTTATAAACACCCCGTCAAGGCTTTGGGGATCGCCCGAGCAATACCACAGTTCATAGTCGTAGCCTCTTTTTTTCGCCTCCGCCGCAAGCTTTTTAAGTATGGACGACTTGCCCGTGCCCGGTCCGCCCTTTAACAGTATCACTTTACTTTTATTTTTCAGCTCGTCTTCATAATAGCCCTTAAAGCCGTATGCCGTATTGTTGCCAAGAAAGTATCTTTCCATATTTCACCTCGCATTATGCTATGACCGACAGGCTGATAATTGTGAATATGGGCGCCGCTTGCAATAGGATATAATTGTCACATTTAAAAAAATTTGCATAGCATACCGTATGAGTAAAAACAATCTGACAGTGCATCAATCGGACGAAAGAATGTTCTTCCTGCAAAGACTGCTTACGAGAACGCAGTTTGCCGCTCCCACGCATATATTTGCGCCCAACATCAACGTAGACGTGAATACGCTTGCCGACATCGAGGACGGCGCAAATATAGTGCTCGGAAAATGTACGGACGAGGCTGTCGCACTCGCCGAAAGCAGAGATATAAAGCTATATAACATAATGAAAAACGAGAGGTTTCAGGCTATCAACTCCCGCCTCACCGCAGAGGGTGCGCTTATGGTGATGATAGAGCACTCCATAAAGTCCATAAGCGACTGCAACGTCCTCGTGCTCGGCTTCGGACGTATGGGCGCAGCGGTGGCAAAGGTGCTGAGCAAGCTTGACATATCCACCGATATCGCCACAACGTCCTCGCTGCGCCCCGCCTACGCCTTTGCAAACAAGGTCGTGCCTATGAGCAAATTTGACTTTGCCCCGTACGATATCGTGATAAACACCGTTCCGCTTGCGGTCGTAAACGACGCAGACCTCATGTCTATGCAAAAGGGTACGGTCTATATAGATTTGGCTTCTAAACCCGCAATAAACCTCGAATACGCAAAATATCTCGGGATCGACGCAGACATATATCCGGCTTTGCCTGCAAAAACCTGCCCCTACAGTGCGGCAAAGGCTATGCAGGAGTACATCTCGGAGGTGATAAAATGACAAAAATAGGACTTTGTATAACCGGCTCGTTCTGTACGTTTAAAAACATCCTCAACGCCATAGACGACCTTGTGGCGCACGATTTTGACATCACGCCCATATTCAGCTTCAACGTATCCACGCTCGATACACGCTTTTTCAAGCAGGCCGATTTTGAAAAACTTGTCGTTGAAAAAACCGGTAAGCAGCCCATAAAAACCATCGTTGACGCAGAGCCTATAGGCACGTCAAAGGGGCTTGAGCTTATGCTCGTCGCACCCTGCACGGGCAATACGCTTGCAAAAATCGCACACGGTATAACGGATACGCCCGTCACGATGGCCGTCAAGGCGCAGCTTCGCAACAACAGACCTGTGGTGCTGTCCGTGTCCTCAAACGACGCACTCGGCGCAAATGCAAGAAATATAGGCGCACTTCTAAACACAAAAAACATATACTTTGTGCCATTCGGGCAGGACGCTCCCACTAAAAAAACGAACTCGCTCATCGCCGATACTGCGCTTATCGTGCCCGCCTGTAAAGAGGCGCTCGCAGGAAGACAGATACAGCCCGCTCTGACTTTATTAAACTGAATATAGCTTGCGTCCGACAACAGTCGGACGCATTTTATTCAATTCGTTTGCATTATGCCTTTGCGGATACTATAATAGCCTTGTTATGAAAAACGCAGGCACGTTGAGTCTGACATCGGGCAATGTGTGGAAAACCTTGCTTTTATACTCGCTGCCGCTGTTTGGCAGCGCACTGATACAGCAGCTCTACTCTTTGGTAGACCTTCTTGTCGTTGGCAATTTTGCAAGCGAGGGTGCCCTTGCAGTGGACGCTATAGGCAACGCTACGGTGGTCATAAACATTCTGCTCGCTTTTGCGCTCGGCGCAAACGGAGGCTGCGCCGTCATAGTCGCAAAATACGCAGGCGCAAAGGACGACAAAAAACTGCGTGAAACCGTAAATACTGCGCTCATCGCATTCGGCACACTGTGCGTGACGGTTATGGCACTCGGCTTCGGTCTTGGCAAGCTGTCACTTAGGGCGCTCAGCGTGCACGGCATTTATTTTGACGATTGCGCAGAGTATCTGTATATTTATGTCGGAGCGCTTCCCTTCATATTCCTGTACAATCTCGGCTGCGGCATACTGTCCGCACTCGGCGACTCGAAAACGCCGTTTATCTTTCTTGTCATATCCTCAGTGCTCAACATCGGGCTTGACTTATTGCTTGTCTGCGTATTCCACCTCGACGTGGCGGGCGCTGCGTGGGCGACATTCATATCGCAGGTCATCGCCTGCGTACTCACTGTGATAGTGCTCATAAAAAAGCTAAAAGCCTTCAAAACGGACGAAAATCCGCTGATATTCAACAAAAAAATCTTCAAAGAGCTTGCCGTTGCTTCAATTCCTATCATACTGCAACAGTCCTTTGTGTCCGTAGGCAACTTTTTCGTCAACAAACGCATAAATACCCTCGACACTACAGGCGACGCCATAACGGGCTTTACAACGGCTTTTAAGCTCGTTTACATAGCAAATTCGTCGGTGATGTCGCTTACAAACGGACTAGCCAACTACGCCGCTCAAAACAAGGCGGCTTATCAGTATTCACGCATAAAGCAGGGGTTTTTGGCGGTGCTGCTGTATTCGCTTGCGATATCGGTGTTCTTTACGATTTTTATGGTCGCAATGCCTCAGCAGCTCACGTCCTTTTTTATACAAAAAGAAAAGCTGACCGAAGCCGCTATGGCGCACTCGGTGCAGTTTCTCACGATAGTGGGCAGCTTCCTGCCCTTAGTCTGCGTAAAGATTGTTGCGGACGGCGCTGTGCGTGGCTGCGGCGGCAATCTCGGCTTTGCGGTGAGCACCTTTTCCGACCTTATCCTGCGTGTCGCACTCGTGTATGTGCTTATTGACGCAGGCTGGGGCTTTTCAGGCGTGTGCTGGGCGTGGGTGATAGGCTGGGCGGTTGGTACGGCGATAGCGTTGAGCTTTTGGTTTGGCACAAAGTTTTTGAGAGGCGTAAAGTATTTCGACAAAGGGACTTCATCCCGTTTGAATTATGAGTGCCACCTCGAAAACGCTTCTTCAGATAATGAAGTAAATTATCCCGACAAGGCAGGTGAAACTTCGGGGACTTCGTCCAGTTTGAAAGAAGAGTGCCGCCCCGAAAACGCTTCTTCAGACAATGAAGTAAATTATCCCGACAAAGCAGGTGAAACTTCAGGGACTTCGGGGACTTCGTCCCGTTTGAAAGAAGAGTGCCGCCCCGAAAACGCTTCTTCAGACAATGAAGTAAATTATCCCGACAAAGCAGGTGAAACTTCAGGGACTTCGGGGACTTCGTCCCGTTTGAAAGAAGAGTGCCGCCCCGAAAACGCTTCTTCAGACAATGAGGAAAGCAACGGCTAAACTTAAACATTTTTCGGCATAAAAAACAGGCGCAAAGCACTATAAAATTTTAAGCTAACTATCAAAAAATTATTTTAACAATAACAAAATATTTTGTAATATTTATAGATTTTATAAAAAGGGTTGTAAAACCATAAATAATGCTTTAATATTTATATCATATAAGGAGAATTATTATGAAAAAGTATTTAAAATGCGTAGTTATTTGTTTATGCTTATTGTGTTGCCCGATGTTTTTGACTGCTTGCAACGATGATACAACAATATGGGTCGCCCCTACGTTTGATTTGGAAAATGAAGGTTATACCATCGAATTTGTGTCAAATGAAGAAGCGGATGTTGTGTTTCCTATTGACGGAATTAAATTAGACCATTCTAAATTTGTGCAGGAAAGTTGCCTTGAATACCGTTGGGTCATAAAAAAGAACGGCTCAAATGAAATTTTGGGATGGATCGATACAGGCAGCGGCTATGACGTAAACTTGAAAAAAGGTACTAAAAAATTTGGATATAGCCCCTCTTATGAAAACGGGACGTTTACTTTTGGCAAACCGTTAGTCAGAATATTTTTAAAGTCAACCGATATGTCCGTTTTCGATAATATGAAATTCGAGGTCAATGTCGGAAGTTTGGAAATACCCGAATACGAAGAAAGCAGCGGCAACGCCTCACAAATCTATAAAGAGTACAATAGTGAAACGGATACTTGGAATATCTCTCAAGGTTCGCAAAATTTTGTTTACGTAACTTACGTGCTTAATATTTATGATATCGAACCGAAAACAATTAAAAGCATTGACTTTACCTTAAATTTCCCGAATTTTAATGCTTAAAACACTACTAAATCCTCTTATGATTTTCTGTTGCGGTTTGCAAACGGACAACAGTTTATCATAGGGGGATTTATTTTATCTAAAAAACATTTTGTTCCACCGCTTAAAGCGGTGGATTTATTTACTAAAGTATCCGTTAAAAGAAATGAGCCCGAGGTGCAATATCGAGCTCATTTAACATAATTTAAATCGATTATACTGTCTGACTTTTTGTCATAGTAAAGCGGTGTTTTATTTTGTTTAAATTCAACATAAAAACAGGCTCTTCCGAGCCTGTTTTTATAAGTTATTCAAAAATTATTGTGCATCCTTTACGCCCTGTTCCGTGCCAAAAATGACAATTTTGCCGCTTCTCTTGACTTCAAACAATTTGCCCATAGCTGATTCACAATCTTTTGCGTCATCTGTGTTTTTAAACTTAACAACTGTTACAAAGTCTGCGGATTTAAGCTTGGTAGCTGCAATTCCCCACTCCACTTCGGCATCTTCTACGCCCAAGTCATCGTTTGCAGACAATCCCTCTACTCTGTAACCTGCATCTTTAAGACGCTTTTCATAGTCTTTTTGGTTGCAAGCCACTAGGCATACTGCAAGAATTGCGACAAGCGCAACAAGTGCGACAAGCGCTATGATTTTTTTGCTGTTGTTTGCTTTGTTCATAGGAATTACCCTCCGATATTTTTTTCTTTATTATATGATATTTGCAAATTGCCGTCAATACTTAGGGGCGGTTTTTAAGCAACTTTTATTAAATATTTATTAAAAAATCAACGGTTTATTTTACACTTTGAACGATACCTATACACTGCTCTCTTTTTGTTGCCGAATTTATTTTAACGATACAACTGTCACCGCAAAATTGAAAATATAATATAAACGCAAACAAAATCATAATCAGTTGCAAGCGGTCACATTAAAAACAAATTTTCAAATGACTTATTCCATAGCTCTGCTTCTTCCCACTGCGGTGAATGAGCGGAATTTTCAAACCAAATCAATTCCTTTTGCGGCGCATTCAAATTCGCAAACCATTGCTCTGCTAAGGGGCTTGGACAATTATAATCGTGCCTGCCAAGCAGCAAATATACGGGCACGTCCAAGCTTTTTGCGGTGTTTAAAAAATCGGGATTTGTGTTGCCCAACGGTTGCCTCGGACTGTAGCTCAAGCCCTTGAGATATTTGATTGCCCCCGACAGGCTGTATTCTTTCAAAATAATAGGCACTTCGTGGGACAAAAGCTCCTGCCAATAGGGCTTGCGGTTTGCATACGTGGCGCCGCCGAGCTTGTGCAGCACGGAACGCTGCTTCATCAGGCACCTTAAGTGGTTTTTGACATAACGACCGTTCTGCGGTGCGCCTATCTTATTTAAAACCTTAAGCGATTTTTTGTCGCCTACTCTCAAAGCCTCCCGATACGACCACTCATATGACATCTTTTCGTTTTGAATATAATCAATACATTGTCCTACGCCTACATAAGCCGCTATGTCATTTGGGTACTGCTGCGCAAGCCATACCCCTAATACAGAGCCAAACGAGTGCCCGACAATAATAATCTTTTGTTTTTCAAACCTTTGCTTTAAATAGTCAACGACGTTGTGAGCATCGTTTACGTATACTTCCTTTGTTAGTGTCAAGGTTTTGGCTTCCCTTCTATCATAGGCATAGCCTGCGCCACGCTGATCCCACGCCACTAATGTGAATTTATCTGCAAGCGGCGACTGAAATTTCATCACCTGCGCCCTGTCGGGGCTTCCGCAACCGCCGTGCAAAAATAACACAACGGGATGTGATATATTCTTTGTGCGTATACGCAAATAATAGGTATTGCCCTTATACTCAATTTTTTCCGAACTGTCTATTATATATTCCATAAAATGATTATAACATCTAAAGGCTTAACATTCAATGACAAAGTTTGCTTAAAGTGCAAATCATTTTTTAATTGTACCGTTCTTGTTCATTTAGCTCAAAAATACTATGTTTAATATAACAAAAAAGCACACAAACTGTGTGCTTCTCTGTTTTGGAAACCGGCATCGACATATCCTCCCAGGCCGTGTCCAGCCAAGTACTTTCTGCGCAGCTGAGCTTAACTTCTGTGTTCGGTATGGGAACAGGTGGGACCTCAGCGCCATAGACACCGGTATTGTTGAAGGTCGTGCGCTATTGCGCATCGTACATTCACAACTGCATAACAAAAGAGATTTTGCTGATTAAATTTAGGATTAGGCAAATTGTATTTTTTGATTGAAGCCCTCGACCTATTAGTATCGGTCAGCTTAACGCATTACTGCGCTTACACACCCGACCTATCAACCTTGTGGTCTACAAGGGGTCTTACTTGATAAACAATGGGATATCTTATCTTGAGGCTGGTTTCACGCTTAGATGCTTTCAGCGTTTATCCAATCCGTACATCGCTACCCTGCTATGCCACTGGCGTGACAACAGATGCACCATAGGTACGTCCACTCTGGTCCTCTCGTACTAGGAGCAGAGCCTCTCAAATATCCTACGCCCACGATGGATAGGGACCGAACTGTCTCACGACGTTCTGAACCCAGCTCGCGTGCCACTTTAA
>CAJTYG010000013.1:0-30770 GCA_910584155.1 uncultured Christensenella sp.
AAACAACACTTGCCCGTTCACTTGTACTAAGAGCGTGCTTGACGCTCAATTTAGCACTCGCCGTTGCGAGCGCTGTTCTAAGCTTCGCAACGAATGTAAAATTCGCAACGAGTGTGAAATTTGATATAAAAAGAGGCGCTACAGCGCCTCGATTATGCTCTCGTCGGGCGTTACGCCATCGACGTCAAAGAAAAGCTTTTCCCTTTGGAATTGCTCGAGCGCCTGCGGGTGATCAGCCACATAAGAGACATTGTGATGATAGTCTGTGCCGATGGACTTCAACGTGCCGTATTTTTGCGCTAAGCCGTTTAAAAAATCTATTTGCTCTTTATTGTATTGCTGATAAAATACCTCTATCGCAGACGGTTTGTTTTCGCCGCTGAATAGCTTTTGCGCAAGTCTCTCCACCTGTTCATATTTAAGGTCACGCTTGCCTCCTCTCGAATAGCCGAACGGGTGCGCCCACACCGCTATGCCGCCGCATCTGTTTATGGCGCAGATAGCATCGTCCACAGACGGCAGGACCTTGACGTAGTCCCAATACTTTTCGTTGTTGAGCACCTTGACAAACGCTTGATTTGTACCCGTTACATATCCGTTTTTAACAAGCTCTTTGGCGATTTTCGTCCTTTCGGGAATACCGTCCTCGCACACGGCGTTTTTATCTATTTTGTCATAGCCGTCGCTTATAAGACGGTCGAGCAGCTCGCCGAGTATACGTTTCTTGTTTTCCGTAAAACGCTCGAGTTCCTTTCGCATTAGCCCGAGCTCAAAATTCAATCCGACGATATGACAGTTGCAGCTCTCGTCAAGCTCGGGTATCTCGCCCGTAAAATTGCAGGATATTTCCACGCCGTTTATATGCTTGAGTCCGTTTGCCTTTGCAAGCTCTGCCGCCTCGATATTTCCGTCAACGCAGTCATGGTCGGTTATGGCAAAATATTGCACTTCGCTGTCCTTAAGCCCCTGCACGACCTCGCCGACGGTCTTGCCTCCGTCGCTGAACACCGTATGGATATGAAAATTAACAACAGATTTCATTTTAATCCACCCACTCGAATTCTATATCGCCGATGACGACGGTGTCACCCTCTTTCATACCCTTTTTCTTGAGCTCGGCTATCACGCCCCTGTCCTTAAGCACCTTTTGGAAGAATGCAAAGCTGTCGTCCGAGGATATCGTGACGTTTTGTATGAGGAAGTCCACCAAACCGCCGTCCACAAAGAATGCGCCGTCGGGCAACCTCGACACGGTAAACTTCTGATCGGACTTCTCTTCAAGCTCGAAATCCTCGTCACGGGGAATTCTCGCAGGAGGCGGAAGCTCGTCCACCTTATCCTTTATCGCCTTCAGCAGCTCGTCTATGCCCGTGTGCATAACGGACGATATCACATACACCTTGCGCCCCGTTGCCTTTTCAAATCTCTTGACGCAATCGTCGTCTTCTATTAAATCCGCCTTGCTTGCGACAACTATCTGAGGTATCTTTGCAAGCTTATCGCTGTAGGTGGCAAGCTCGTTGTTTATGAGCGCAAAATCTTCTACGGGATCTCTGCCCTCGCTGCCGCTTATGTCAACGATGTGGACTATTACACGCACACGCTCGATGTGGCGCAAAAAGTAATGTCCGAGCCCTGCGCCCTCGCTTGCTCCCTCGATAAGACCGGGGATATCCGCTATGACAAAGCTGTCGTCATAAAGCTGCACTACGCCGAGGTTTGGGCTGAGAGTGGTAAAATGATAGTTTGCAATCTTCGGCTTTGCCGACGTCAGCACGCTTAGCAGCGTAGACTTGCCCACGTTTGGAAAGCCTACCAAGCCTACGTCCGCTATTGTTTTGAGTTCAAGCGTGACACGGTGCTCCTCGGTGCGCTCGCCAAGCTGCGAAAAGGTGGGCGCCTGCCGCTTTGCGTGAGCAAATCTGTTGTTACCCTTGCCTCCCCGTCCGCCTCTTAAGACGGTTACGCTCTCGCCGTCGTCGTAGAGGTCGCAGACGACCTTTCCGCTTTCGGTATCACGCACGACTGTGCCTACGGGCACCTTTACTATGAGCGGCTCGGCAGATTTGCCCGTGCAGTTTTTTGCTTCTCCGTCCTTGCCGTTTTCCGCACGGTAAAACTTTTGAAATTTAAAATCAATAAGCGTATTGATGTTTTTGTCCGCAACAAATATGACGTCGCCGCCGTTGCCGCCGTCGCCGCCGTCGGGACCGCCGTTCGGCACAAACTTCTCACGGTGGAATGACACCTTTCCGTTGCCGCCGTCGCCCGCTTTTATGATGATTTTTACATAGTCTATAAATTTGTCCATTGTTTATTTTCTCGCATTGTAGTCGTTTAGTATCGCCTGTGCGGAGCGCTTGCCCGCACCCATTGCAAGTATGACCGTAGCAGCTCCCGTCATTGCGTCGCCGCCTGCGTACAGCCTGTCTATATTCGTGCGTCCGCACTCGTCCGCCTCTATCGTGCCCTTCCTTGACGTAGCAAGCTCGGGCATACTGTTTTTTATGATGGGATTCGGAGTGGTGCCAAGCGCAACGATCACCTCGTCGCAAGCTATCTCAAACTCGCTGCCGTCTATCGCTATGGGGCTTTGACGTCCGCTTGCGTCAGGCTCTCCGAGCCTCATTCTGACACATCTCATTCCACTTACACTGCCGTCGCTGCCGAGTATTTCAACGGGGTTGACAAGCAAATCAAAGATTATGCCCTCTTCCTCTGCGTGCTCGATTTCCTCTGCACGGGCGGGCATTTCCGCACGGCTTCTGCGATACACCAAATGCACCTCCGCACCAAGCCTGCGTGCGGTACGGGCACTGTCCATAGCCACGTTGCCTGCGCCCACTACAACCACCTTTTTGCCCTTGAGCACAGGCGTGACAGCATCGGGCTTGTATGCCTTCATAAGATTAAGTCTTGTCAGATACTCGTTTGCGGAATACACTCCGTTTAAATTTTCGCCTTTTATCCTCAAAAACGACGGAAGCCCTGCGCCCGAGCCTATAAACACGGCGTCGTATTGGTCAAGCAATTCGTCTATGAACAGCGTTTTGCCTATTACTACGTTGGTGACTATCTTCACACCGAGCGCAAGCACGCCGTCTATCTCTTTTTGCACAAGCGCTTTTGGCAATCTGAATTCCGGTATGCCGTAAACGAGCACGCCGCCCGCCTTATGCAACGCTTCAAACACGGTGACGTCAACGCCCGCTCTTGCAAGATCGCCTGCACAGGACAGCGATGCGGGACCCGAGCCGACTATTGCAACCCTCATTCCGTTTTTTGGCTGACAATGAGAGGCGGTTACGCCGTGATCCATAGCCCAATCGGCGGTATATCTTTCAAGATTGCCTATTGCGACCGAACCGCCAAGCTTCACCTTGCGCACGCAAAATTTTTCGCACTGATTTTCCTGCGGGCAGACACGTCCGCAGATAGCGGGCAGATTGTTGTCCTTTTTTATGATATCTATTGCGCCCTGCATATTGCCGTCCTTTATCCTTGCGATAAAGTCGGGGATATGCACGCCTACGGGACAGCCCTTCATACAGGGTGCGTTTTTGCAACCCAAACAACGCTCCGCTTCCGCCGCCGCAAGCGCAGGAGTATAGCCGAGCGCAACTTCGTCAAAGTTGTTTATCCTCTGCTCGGCAGACTGCGTAGGCATATTATGTCTTTTCGTATCCACTACCGCCATTTTAACCTCTCAAATTGCAGACGTGCGCCTGCTCATGCTCTCTGTACACTCGGCTTCTTGCGATAGCCTCGTCAAAGTCCACGCTGTGCCCGTCAAATTCGGGACCGTCTATACAGGCATACTTTATCTCTCCGTTCACGGTAAGTCTGCAACAGCCGCACATGCCCGTGCCGTCCACCATAAGCGAATTCATACTTACGACCGTCTTTATGCCGAGCTCCTTTGTAAGCTTTGCGACCGCTCTCATCATAGGCAGCGGGCCGACAGCAAATACGCAGTCATACTGCTTGCCGCCGTCCACAAGCGATTTGAGCATATCCGTAACAAAGCCCTTTGTGCCGTTTGAGCCGTCGTCGGTGATAAGGTACAAATTGTCGCAGGCTGCGCCGAACTCGTCCGTATACATCAACAGCGATTTGTTTCTTGCGCCTACTATGACGTCAACCGCCTTGCCCTCGCCGTGCAGCTGCTTTGCCTGCGGATATATCACGGCGGTGCCTATGCCGCCGCCCACCAAGCATACGCTTTTGTACTCGGCAAGATCCGTCGCATTGCCGAGCGGACCGACAAAATCGGCAAGAGCCTCGCCCACCTGCATCTGCGCAAGCCTTTTTGTGGTGTATCCCACCTCCTGCACAAGTATGCGCACAGTGCCGTCCTTGCGTGAATAATCGCAAATGGTAAACGGAACACGCTCGCCGTCCTCATCGGTGCGCAAAATGATAAACTGTCCCGCAAGGCAGTGCTTTGCTACGAGCGGAGCAAAAATTTCATACTCGCATACGTTTTCGGCGAGCCTTCTTTTAACCAATATTTCAAAATCTTTCATAGTCTTTTACTTACACCCTGCGGTGTTTTTGCGGTAATAATTGCAGCTTTCCTTTAGCGGACATATTGCGCAATTCGGCTTTTGCGAGTGGCATACGTATCTTCCGTGAAATATCAACAGATGATGAAGGTGTCCCCAAAGCTGCTCGTCAAAGCCCTGCATAAGCTGCTGCTCGGTCTGCTCGGGCGTTTTGGCGTCGGCAAGCCCTATCCTGTTTGCCACACGGAACACGTGTGTATCCACCGCTATAGCATTGCCGCCGTAGGCGACCGCATATACGACGTTGGCGGTTTTGCGCCCTACGCCTCTGAGCTGCATAAGCTCCTCTCTCGTCTCGGGCATAGAGCCACGCTCGATTATGCTTGCGCTGAGCTCCTTGATAGCCTTTGCCTTATTATGATAAAAACCGCAGGAAAATATATGCTTTTCAAGCTCCTCTATGGGCATCGCAACAAACTGCTCCGGCGTAGACGCTATCTTAAACAGTTGCTCGGTGACCGTGTTGACACGCTTATCAGTGCACTGTGCGGACAGCACTACTGCAACAAGCAATTCAAAAGGCGAGCCGAAATTCAGCTCGCACTGTGCGCCACGGTGCATTTCATCAAGTAAAGTATATATTTTATATTTATCTTCTGTCATAAGCTTTATTATTGCACAGCTATGCGTTTTTGGCAAGCACAGACTTATCAAAAGCTATATTTTGATTGCGCTTCCGTTTGTGGAAAAGTAATAAAAACCTATCGCCGAGCTGAATCTGCCCCTTTCAAGCACCTTTTTCGCAAGCGGCATATCCCGTGCAAACAGCTTGACCGACAGCCCGCATCCCACCTTTGCGGACGACGGAGTGTTGATGATTTTGCACATCACACGGTAGCTTAAAAGCGCCTCGTAAAACGATATTGCCTCAGAGCGCGAACGGAACGCTATAAAAAATTCTCTCATATTACCCTCCTATATATGTATGCGCTCTGCTATTCAATATATTGCCGATGAACATATTTAGTGATTATGCGCATAAATTGCTATAACATAGAGGGAAGTTATGATATATTTTGACAACGCCGCAACGTCACGCTTCAAGCCGCAAGCCGTCATAGACGCTATAAACTACGACCTGCGCCACTCCGCCAACAGCGGACGCAGCGGACATTGGGACGCCGTAAACGCAGGTATAAGGATTGAGGAATGCCGCAGCTTCTTAAAACGGCAGCTCGGCGCAGACGACGGCTATGAAACCGTCTTTACAAAAAACTGCACCGAAGCATTAAATCTTGCTATACGAGGCAGCATAATGGGCGGCGAGCACGTGCTTACGACAACAAACGAGCACAATTCCGTCCTGCGCCCTCTTTATGAGCTTGAAAGGCAAAAGCTCATCACATTGGACGTATTCGACACGCACGGCAAAAAAATAGACCTCAAAGAGTTTGGCGACCACGCAAAAAACGCAGACATCATCGTAGTAGGCGGAGCCTGCAACGTGACGGGCGTTACGGCTGACCTGTATCAGATAGGACGTATTGCAAAAAGAAACAACACAATGTTTATCGTGGATGGAGCGCAAAGCGTGCCTTCAATAAGCACGGATATACTCGGCTGCGGCATAGATATGCTTGCGTGTCCCGGTCATAAAGGACTGCACGGCGTGCAAGGCACTGGCTTTTTGATATTTAAAAAGAGCTTAAGCCCAAAGCCCCTGCTTGTCGGCGGAACAGGCACATTTTCATCGAGCGTGTATCAGCCGCCACAGATCCCCGACGGACTTGAGGCAGGCACCCAGTTTGCAGGCGGAATATATGCGCTGTCAGAAGGCGCAAAATGGTCGTTTACGCACATTGCGGAAACACGCAAAAATTATAGCATTTTGACACAAACGGCACTTTACAATCTCAAAACGCTTGACTGCACCCTATATTCCGACGAAACGACAACAGGAGTCATCGCCTTTAACGTAGGCGATACGGACAGCTCGTTTATCGCCGAGCAGCTCGACGATTTCGGCATAGCCGTGCGTAGCGGACTGCACTGCGCCCCACTCGTTCATAAATCGCTAGGCACGCAGGATCAGGGAGCCGTCCGCATAAGCTTCGGAGTTGAAAGCACAATGAAAGACTTAAACTACTTTTGCAAATGCTTAGAAAAAATCATCAGAAAGCTTAAATAATTTAAAAGCGGCATAGCTTCTATACCGCTTTTAAATTTACTGCATTAAACTTACGGGCGGGTGTCAACATCCACGTTGCGCCATTCTATTTTGACATAAATTTCCCATTTCTCGCCAAAGATTTTCTTCATCGCAGCCTCTATTTCCAATTTGAACGTACCTTCCTCATCCACGTCCGCAGAAATGACCTTCAAGGCGGTACACTCAACAAAAGCGTTTCCGTCCATGCTGTATCTGAATGACGGCAACGACGTCAGCGCAGGCGGCAAGGATACTTCGGCAAGCTGTGTGCAACCTCTGAATGCGCAAAAATCTATCAGCTTGGTACACCCTAAAAACGACACCTTTTCAATGCTTGTGAGGTAGCTCATTCCATAACGTGCGACCGAGCCTTTGCAGATATTTACTTCTTTCAGCATTTTAGGCACATATTTTTTTGTATCCGATTGTATGACAGATATCTGCAAGCTGCCCGCCGATTCCGATACCGACACCTTACGCATAGGCACTTCATAGAGATTTCTTCCGCCGCTCGGATCGTCGGAAGCAAACAGTGCGCAAAATGGGACGTATATCCCTACTGTTTCGCTATCAAACTCAGTTAGCCCTGCAAACGGAACCGTCACGGACTGCAGCGATATACAGTCGGATAACATTCCGTCGTACAATTTTGTGATACTGTCGGGCAATATGAGCGTGGTAAGCTGCGAACAGCCCTTAAGCAAATCGGCAGGGATATCCGTAAGCCTTGACTTAATTTCCAACGATACCGCATTTGCAAACAGCTCGCCCTTGATCGCTTCAACCTTTAAGCCGTCTATTTCCTCGGGGACTACGACATTGTTTCCGTAAACCTGCGCATTGTACCCCGTCAACGTATTCTTTCCGTTTATCATTGCGGTAGTAAACATAGGTATTTTTTCAAATTTTGCATACAGCACCAAAGACTTGCACAAATCCGTATCGATGATTTCTATTGCCGTGCCCTCGAATTCGGCATTGTCAAACCAACCTAAAAAGCTGAATTGAACTTTGCTTGCGGCGCCGAGCTGTATATCCTCGTCGGCGTATTTGTATGACGTCGGATTGAGAGCGGAATTTTCGCCTCCGTCAAGCTCGTAACGTATTTCGTATACACATTCCTCCCACTTGGCATAAAGAGTTATATCCTTTGCAAAATCTTTGGTATCCAAAGAAAACATACGTTTGCCTAAGCAGCCTTCATCTTCGCACCAACCTGAAAAGCTATAGCCTTTTCTTACAGGCTTTGGCAAATCAAAGCTGCCTGCTGCCACAGTATAGTTTTCGGTTGGACGAGCAGGCTCATTTGCCCCGTTGTACTCATAAGTGACAGTGTAAACAATAGCTTCCCACCTTGCAAACAGCGTCATATTTTTTGGCGCTTCCGAAGTTATTTCGCTCACCTCTATGCCCTGCTCGTCTTCCCAATGCAAAAAAGTAAAGCCCCTTTTGACGGGATCCGCAAGCGTAAGCGGCTCGCTGAGCGCAGTATATTCATACTCGCCGTCAGCGGTTTGATTTTCGTCGGGATTTGCGCCGCCGTCCATTTCAAAAACGACCTTGTATTTCTTTGGCGTCCATCTTGCGAAAAAGGTTTTTTCGCCCGTACTGTTTTCGGGTATTTCCGTCACCTTTACGCCCGTAACGTCACCTGCAGTATACCAACCGACAAACTCAAAATATCTGCGGGTGGGACCAGGCAACGAAACTCCGTTCTCTATAGTGTAGCTTTGCGGAATATCTCCGCTAAGCTCGCCGCCGTCAAGCTCGTATGTTATGCTGTAGTTTATAGGTGTGTAAACCGCAGTTACGTTGACTGTATCCTGTGCGTTTTCATAGTCCGCCTCGCTCCATTTTGCCGAGTATCCTTTCTTTGCCTTAGGCGGATCGCAGTCGGACAGGTCGTCGCCCTCATCTACGGTTATTTCGTGCGTGCTGCCGTCTTCCTCGTGAAAAACTATCTTAAACTTTTTTGATTCGATTTCCAAAAAAGCGTGCATATCTTCGATATCCGCATAGTTTTTGCCCGCCTCAAAATGCGCCGTAACCAAATATTTTCCGACTTCCGTCTGAATGTTGTTTTCATATGTGACGCTCACGCCGTCTGGCAAAGCGCCGCTTATAAGCAACGTCTTTTCCTCGCCGTCGCAGACAAAGGTTTTATCCTCAAGCTTCACGGACGACATATCGATCACCGCCTTTTCTATTGTGAGCTTGCAGGAAAGCCGCAGATCCTTATAGCCATATGCCGACACAGTAGCACCCACCGTGTATTCCCCTGCGTCGACGTACTCGCCGTCAATATCCACGTCGGCATTTTCGGGCGCATTGTTTACAGTCGGTTTGTGAGCCTGTCCGTTGTAAATGAAGCTTGTATCGGGCATCGTCACACCCGTCATATTTTTCAAATCCGACCATTTCGCATATAATTTATACCCGTTTTGCGCAAGCACAGTCAGATTATCGCCCTCGAGCAGATCGCAAACTATATCAAATGAAATTTCGTGATAAAGCGATTCGTCGGTGCACCACGCAGAGATATACTTCCCATCCTTTGTACAGGTGGGCGCATATTCGTCTGCGCCGCAAATTATATCGTCTTCCTCATTGTTTAAAACAAATGTGACAGAAGTCACCTCTTCCCCATCTGCAATAACGGTATTTGTGTTTTCATCATCGTCGCAAGCGCAAAATATGCTTAAAGACAAAATAGTTATGCTCAAAACTGCCACAAAATAAAAAAACAGACGCAACCTATTTTTTGCGCCTTTCACAAAGAGTTTCATCATGTGCTACCCTCCAAAATACATACATTTTAAATACGTCACAAGTATGCGTATTTTGTCGAATTCTGTCGAAATTTGTAGTTTAAGTTTACTACTTAAAGTAGCAATTAGCAACTGTTTTGTAGAAGTTTTTTAATTTAAAAGATTAATTCATACAGTTGTATGCATAACATAATTTAAAAAATGAATATAATGTTTAAAATTTAAAAACTATATTTCTAAAATATAACCGCACAAATCCCTTGGAAATTGTTTCCACTGTATTTTATATGATCCATTTATTTGTAAAGCGCCTGTGTTTGCTTTTTTACCTAAACAAGGATAAGATACAGAACCATTAAGCAATACATTTCCATCTGAACGGAAATAAGAATAAATACCGACATTTTTTGATGTGCTATTACTGTAAAAATTTCTACCCTGATTTTTATCAACTATGGCAATAACATATGTTTTATTAAATCCGGCTTCTTTCAATTCTTCCATAAACTTTATATCCTCAACAAATTTAAACATACGCACAGGATATTGCCCTTGTCGAGGGTATTTAAGCTCTATTGCATATTTTTCTTTTTCATTGAAAACCGCTATATCAATCTCATGCTTCACTGTTTTTAAATTTTTATCATTAATGAAGTATTTAACATTCCTTTCAAATTGCACTTTATATTGTGGTAGCTCCGTCCTAAGATAAATACCTAACTCGTGTTGAAGAGAAAATTCGTTATAAATTTCAATATCTTTATTTTCATTATAATAGCACTCAAAAAATTTCCCTAGTTTGGTTAATAACACTATTCTATCCTCCAAAACAAATCAACTTTATATTAAAAATCACAAACAGTAAATTCATCTTTCATTTTCAACTATTCAATTTTAATTCAATGGCAAGCACACCGTATTGACGTTGCTTTTCAAGCGAATAATACTCCAACATATCGTTTGCCGATGCGGCTAAGATTTCATCTGCGCTATATCCGCACCTCTCAAGCGGAACGGTCGCATATAGCTCTTCAAAGGTGCTATATTTGTTAAGACTTATCACTTTGCAGACAAGCTTTTCATCGTTGTCCACACAGGAAAACTCTATAATGTCCCCGACATCAAGCAACTGTCTTTTTTCGTCATAAAGCCTCATCTCTACGGTTTTTGTACCGTTTTTGATTTTGTCAAACGGAGCTCGCTTCAGTTTCATATAATGCGTCATAGCACTTCCCCCCCCCAAATCTTCTTATGCAAACATTATATCTTAAGCTTGTTATGATTGCAAAAGAAATTTGGCATTTATAAATCATCTCATCATTTTATAAGCATATTTTTACGGAATATGAGCAAAAAATGACTTCCGCTTACAAAAAATATTTTAAATGCAGCAAAAATCATTGCATTTTTTATGAAGCTTTGATATAATCACAAGGCAATGAAAATTTGCTGGTGTGGCTCAGTCGGTAGAGCAGCTGATTCGTAATCAGCAGGTCGGCGGTTCGAGTCCGCCCACCAGCTCCAATATTTAAGACACCGTTTTACGGTGTCTTTTTTCTGTCGGTGTTTACCTCACTTGTTTATATATTATTAAAACAGAATAAGCAACTTCGTTGCTTTTTCTTATCGCCTGCGTGCGGGATGTGCGCACGTATACGTGCGTGTGCGTGCGTGCGTAAAAGAAACGGCACACGTTGCCGTCGTGTGCCGTTTCAAAAAGGAAATACATATAAAGGCAAAAAACCTTACATATATTATCATGAATAAGGTCATTAATCTTGCTGATAAGGTAGCCGTTTTATGTCACTGTTTTGATTTTCAGTCAGCAAGTTATCAATCTCACACTCTGTACAGCCGCACACCTCGCACACAAAGTGTTTGAGCTGTTCTTCTGTACTCTCGTTTAAGAGCTCGTCAACTTTCTTAGATAAGCCGTACAGCTCGCCCCATGCGGATATTAGACGCTTGCCTTTCACTACCTCTATAAGCTCGTTTATCGCTTCTTTCGGTAGGTCAAGCCAATCGAATTTACATATATATTTGAAAGTTTCGACAATGCCACGCATTAGCGCTTCATTGTCTGTCTTATCGCTCTTCTTATCTCTGATACCGTGTATGAATACGCTTCCGACTTTCTTACTTGTATGTAGTGCGCCTGCAGTCGCACGTTCCCAAAGTTCCTTATATTCTTCAAACTGATAAACGGGCTTATCGCTCTTCACAATAGTAATTGCGTGTATGTGTGGGTGCCACAAACCCGAACCTACGCCAAGCTTAACCTCAATCGATTTTACGCCGCCGTTACTCAGCGCCTTAAATCGCTTACGACTAAACTTGTCGTTATTAGTCATGTCTCGCCACGCTGCGTTCAGAGCGTCAAGCCCTACATGTAAGCTACTTTGGTCTTTGATAGTCAGATTAAGGAAGAATATCAGATAACCACGTTCTCGCAAGTCTTGAAGCAATGGCATGAGCTTTGCCAACCACGCCAAAGCACGCCGCTTTGAGCATACACCGCAGAAACGGCTATTACAATAGCCACCTGTGCCGACATAATAACGTGCGCCACAAGCGGTACATGTTGCAAACTGCGAATATTTTCCGCACTGCTCGATCTTGTCCGCAAGCTCTGTTTCGCTTGCGTTACGCAGTGCGGGTATTATTTTATTTTTATTAAAGTGCAGCTTTTCCTGCACCTGTTTTAACTCTAACATATGTTTTTCCTTTTAGCTATAAAGCGGGCAACTGCATTTACTCCCGTGCTGATGAAAGAGTAAGTAAAGTTTTATTTCTCGCTCTGATTGCTCGTTTGCCACATTTGGATGAGCTTCGGGCTCCGCCCTTAAACCCGCAGCGCTTGCGTGCTGCTTTATGATAATCAGAGTGTCGCCAAGCCCGACTATAAGCCGAACGTTATATCTGTCGCCCTGACTGCGTCAGATACGACGGAGGGCATTAAAATTTTGAGAGCTTCAAAGC
This sequence comes from uncultured Christensenella sp., assembly GCA_910584155.1. Taxonomy (GTDB): domain Bacteria; phylum Bacillota; class Clostridia; order Christensenellales; family CAG-917; genus CAG-475. The sequence goes on from CAJTYG010000013.1 coordinate 12,462, forward strand.
CTCTTGCCTTTGAAAGTCGTCTAACACGTGTGCGTATATCCGAGACGTCACTGTTATGCTGCTATGTCCGAGCCATTGCTGCACAACTCTGAGAGCCACGCCGCACTCAAGGCAGCACGTCGCAAATGTGTGACGTAAGTCGTGTAACTTATGATTAGGGCATAAAACTTTAAATACATGTGTTACTGTGTCGGCTTTAAAAGGGAATAGCAAACCCTCGTCCTTTCGGTCGAGGGTTTGTAGTACGTCCATAAGCGGTTCAGATATAGGAAGGGTGCGCTCGCTCCCTTCCGTCTTAGTGCCGTGTATGTAAAGCACTTTGCGGTCAAAGTCTATATCTTCCCAACACATTGAAAGGGCTTCCGAGCGTCTGCACCCCGTCCATAGGTAAAACTCAAATAACGGCTTGTAGGGGCTTTCCTCAAGCTTTTGCATAAAAGCTTGACGTTCTCGTCGTGTAAGAGCTTTGCCGACGTTCTGACGGTGCTTGACGCTCTCTACCCACCGCATAGGACTTTTGCTAAGTATCTCAAGCTTTACGGCTCTGTCCAGAGCCTCGCCTAAAACCTGCTTAGTATATTGCCTCATGCGCTCCGCTTGCACTGCATCCAGAGCGCACTCAATTTGAGCTACCGTCAGCGCTTCAAGCGGTTGCGCTTTCAGCTCCGACGGCACGTGCAAACGTATAATCATCTCGATATTGCGATAGGTCGAGGGCTTCACCCTCTTTTGCTTGTATGCCTGCCATTCCTGCAGCCATTCACCAAACGTATAATTAGTCATAAAATCAAATCCTTATTTGCTTTTAGCCTTTCTCTGTAAGAATGTTTAAGCGATTGTGCGCCGTCCCTCGATATTCCCATTTTCTGCCCGACTTCTCGGGCACTCATAGAACACCAGTAAAACAACTTAAATGCTTCTTGCTCTCTTGGACTAAGTAGGCTTAATAGCTTTACGCTTAATCGTTCTTCATTGTCATATTCGACATCTTTCTCAATTTCTTCGTCGATGTCAAAAGGGCTTGGCGTGAAATCTCCCAAAGTAGATACATTGCCTTTACTATCTGTTATAGGTCTGTCTAATATCGTAAGTATTTCGCAGTCGCCTTGCCTGAATTGATGAAAAAGCCTTTCTCCTCCGAAATACTCATAAACGCAAATGTCACGTATACTACGTATAAAGTGTGATACCTTGTCAAACTTGAATTTAGGAAAGTATAAATAACATGATTGCGCCATATCTTCCCACAACCCGCCGTCTAAGCGTCGGGTTCTGCAGTACGCTCTTGATACGGTTTTGATTAAGTCATAGTTTTTAAGATAAAAGCGGTTAATCAGTTCCCGATTTCCCGCTTTTATCTCGCTTGCCTCTGTCTCATTTGGCAAATAACATACAGCTTGCGACATAGTTTCACCTCTTAATCAAGCCCGCCTTGTTGTTCAAGTAGGTAGGTCAAGAGCTTTTTGTCCTCTGCTCTCGGAACGAGTGAAAACGACTTATTGCCGAGCTTCAAGTCGTAAAAAATACAAGAATGGTCTTTGCCGTCTTTGCCCTTAAAAATCTTCTTTTTGATTTCAACTTCTGCTTTCATTTTGTTTGCTCCTTTCAACTTTTTATTTCGTCCCCGTTGGGGTAACGTCTAATTAGTTAATGTTTTAAAATTTTTCTACGTTTAGCCTTATAGGCTTCTATCTGTTCAGGTGTTGCTTTCTTTACTCCAAACAAGCTTCCTTTATCTCTAACGAATTTAAGAGGACCTAACCCGATTAGCTTAGGTTCTAAACTTGTCACTCCTAACAAGCTGTTTTGCTCTTTTACGGCTTTGATATAGCCTTGTCTAAAAGCTATATCGGAATTAGTTAAGGTAGCCCCTTTGCTGTTGTGTCCGCTTTTAAGCTGTTCTTCAAATACTTCGCACTTCTCATCAGGACTTAACCGCTTCCACGTCATTTGCTTCACCCCCTTGTGCTCTGATAGGTACTTAGCAATGCTAAGTAAAATAATAATAACTTAGCAACGCTAAGAAGTCAAGAAAAAACTTACCATTGCTAAGTAAAATAATTTAGAGGTGAATTATGATAACTATTGAAAAAATTAGAAGTCGTTTAGTAGAAGAATTAAATAATGCAAGCATTTCTAATGCCGAAATATGTAGACGTTTAGGCATTACAAGTGGAGCAATCGCTCAATACAAATCAGGGCGATCTATGCCAGCGTTGGACACGTTGGCAAATCTGTGTAAGGTAATAGACGTATCGCCTGCGTACATACTGTGCTTTGAGGATGAGAGCGGAAGCAAAACGGTGCCCGAAGTCTTTGAGTATTCGGACGGTACGCACTCGTTACGTCATAAGCGTGGGTGACACCGTTCTTTCGCTACGTTATTTGACTTCGATTTTTGACCCCTGTTCTTCGCTCAGAACACTGACGCAGCATTTCTCACAGTACAACAGATTACAATCAAAACACGCCCCGAGAGTGAGAGAGGGCGCCCGCTAATCCGCTTGTGCGACCCTCTCTCTAATCTCTCGGAGCGCATGCGCTTCGATTCGTAATCAGCAGGTCGGCGGTTCGAGTCCGCCCACCAGCTCCACGAAAACCCTCTAAACAGTAGTGTTTTGAGGGTTTTTCAATTTTTGTGATTTTTGCATTTTGACACCAAAATCGATAAAAATTGGTGTCAAATTTGGTGTCAGGTTTTGGTGTCAATTTTGGTGTCAAATTTGGCGTCAGATTTGGTGTCAGATTTGGTGTCAAAATTTCGGCGGCTATTTGTTGATAAAATCAACTTAAAAATAGCAATCGATATTGCGCTGTTACGCCCTATAAAAAAATACGCCCTGACAAAATATTGTCACGACGTTTACTTATTATTAGCATTTAACACAGTCGGAAAACTAACAACTATTTGTTACGCTTACTTAAAACTTAGGTTTCTTTTTGTCCTGCTCACTCAATTTTACTGCTTTTTCATTGAGCTTAACAAATAAATTCATAATTTCGGGGTCGTAGTTTAATACAAACTCTTTGACTTCGGCAGGGAGCGTTTTGATTTTTTCACTTAACTCAATATCCGTTTCATACTCTGCAATATCACGGTAAAAAAATTCCTCGGGCGTACTGCCGCAGGCTTCGATTATTCGCAGCAACACTTCGAGGCTCGGCAAAAAATCGCCCTTGCTTTCAAGGCGGTTGATGTAGTTGAAATTCATACCTATCGCAGTGGAAAGTCCTTTTTGCGTGAGCTTCGCCCGAATGCGGATATACCCTATTCGCTCAATAATTTCTTTTCTGTCCATAGTGAACCTCGCATATTATTTCCTTTTATTTTAAGATAGACAAACAAGTCGAGTATGGCGACAATACCGTGTAAAACATAGTTATATATTTACTTTTTAAGCAATAAATAAACATATAGCGTGGTAAAATCTTGACATTGCCACTTTATATGTTTATAATATGGAACAACAACTAAGTAATTTGGAGCAATGATTATGAAGAAAATAAGAAAAATCACTTTATTTGTTTTACTACTGTCATTAGTATGTTTACTTACTGTTTGCCTTTGTGCCTGTACGGACGGTGCAAACGGAACGGACGGAAAGAACGGGGCGAACGGCAAGAGCGCATACGAAATTTGGCTTGAAGAAGGTCATAGCGGCACACAAGCAGACTTTCTTGATTGGCTGAAAGGTACAAACGGCGAAAACGGTTCGGGTACAAATGGTAAAGATGGACAGGACGGTAAAGACGGTAAAAGCGCCTATCAGATTTGGCTTGATAACGGACATATGGGTACTGAAACCGACTTTTTAACTTGGCTCAAAGGTAAAGACGGTATAGACGGCACTGACGGACAAAATGGACAGGACGGTAAAGACGGTGCTAACGGTCAAGACGGTAGCAAGGGCGACAAAGGCGATAGCGGTTCTGATGGAAAAGACGGTGTTAACGGTCTTAGCGCATATGAAATATTCCTTAAATACTACCCTTATTATACAGGAACAGAAGAACAATGGATAAACGCACTTGTCAACGACGAGCTGAAAATTCATACTATTACTTTCAAATCGGAAGCAAACGAAGATATAGTTAAACACGTATTTGAGGGATATGCCCTTACGGATATCCCTGAAGTCCCAGAAAAAATTGGAAATAGCGGCAAATGGACGATCAATGATTTTAGCAACATTACTTCGGATATGCAAGTAAACGCAATTTACGAAACACTCGGTCTACAATATACACTCATTAAACAACAAACCCAATACTGCGTTTCAAAAGGCGAAATGAATACTGAAACACAAGAATTGTATATTCCCGCTGAACATAACGGAAAACCTATAACAACAGTTGCAGAATACGCATTTCAGTCCACTGATATTATAACAGCAAATATACCCGACAGTATTAATGAAATACGAGACTATGCTTTTAACGATTGTTCTAGTTTATCTTATATAAATCTACCTAACTCGATTACAGCTATCAAGCAAAGCACATTTGCAGGTTGTAGCAGTTTATCTAACATAGATATTCCAAATACGGTTACAAGTATCGAACAAAGTGCATTTGCAAATTGCAGTAGTCTATCTAGTTTTTCTATACCAAATACTGTATCCAGTATTGAGCAAAACACGTTTTCGGGTTGCAGTAGCTTAACAAGCGTCACTATTCCAAACTCTGTAACTATTATTCAAGCAAACGCATTCACAAATTGTAGCAGTTTATCGAACGTAGCAATTCCGAATACAGTTGAAAGTATCGGTTCAGGCGCATTCGCCAATTGCATAAGCCTATCAAGTTTTTTAATACCGAACTCTGTATCCTGTATTGAACAAAGCACATTTGCAGGCTGTATAAACTTAACTAATATAACTATTCCGGATTCTATTACAAGTATTGAAAACAATGCTTTCTCAGATTGCATCGGATTATCCGATATTACTATTCCTGATTCTGTAACCAATCTGGGGGCAGACATGCTTTCCGGTTGTAGCGGACTCACTGAAATAACGCTTTCACTTAAAGGTAATCAATACGGCAATCCTTTTGGATATATATTCGGTACAGATTTCTATGAAGGCTCAACCACACAATCATTTTTAGACATGCATTTCAATAGTATTATGCAAACTTGGGACGCCCCCGTATGTTTTTATCTTCCGATATCGCTCAAAAAAGTAACGATAATAGGCGGTTTAATATGTAGTTGCATATTTGCAGAATGTTCTAATATTGAAAACATAATTATAGCCGGAGGCGAATTCTATGGTGCATATAATGCATTTCAAAACTGCACAGGACTTACTAATTTAACTCTTCTGGACGGAGTGGAAGCCATAAGCAACGAGATGTTTAGCGGATGTAGCAGATTGACGAATATAACTATTCCCGATAGCGTAACTAACGTCGGTGAAAAAGCATTTAATGGTTGCACTCACTTAGAAACTATCTATTATAAAGGGACACAGTCCGCATTTGAAGATATTTCAGTAGCCGACAACAACACTTCGTTTACAGACGCTATGGTATATTTCTATTCCGAAATACAGCCGACGGACGACGGATACTATTGGCACTATGACACAGACGGCTCTACCCCTGTTATTTGGGTAAAAGAAAACTAATGAGAGGTAAAAGATTATGAAAGAAGTAAATAAAGCTGCAAAAATCAGATTGGCATACGAAGAATTTGCAAACAGTCATAAAGGTCAAACAATGACTAAAAAGCGAATTGACGAAGGTGCGCAAAGTCTTTTAGATTTTGACATTAACGGTGAAATGTGCGTATCGGATTTCGCCGAACCCGAAACATTGAAAGAACGCAGTAAGTTAAATAAAACTTTGTTTAAACGTACCGAAACAAAAGGTAAATACCTTATACTTGGCACATAAAATTTTATCACTAATTCACACCGTCCGTTTTGGCGGTTAGGCGTGTTTTAGTTGTTACCTTGATAAGTTATAATACTGCTAAAAACAAAAAGAAAGCGGCGTTTGAGTGGGTTTACACTTGAACGCCGCTTTTAATGCTCAAAACGGTTTTTCGTAGGTAATAAGCTAAAGGTATATCAAATTTGTTTAGCGTAGCACTGTCCTTTTTAAACCCAATATTTTGTAAACCGAATAGGTTTTTTATGTTCATTTGGCAAAGCTGTTTAAATGCGGCGTAAGCTTCTTTTTGTCGCTTATGCGACGGGCTATGTAAACTGCGGGAGTATCGAGCAGGGACGTAAAGATGTAGATGACATAGCTTGAGCCGAATATGGAAAAAACTGTTTTCCAATCATATGTGCCTGCAAATGCGATTAGCGTAAACAACAACGTATTTATAAGCTGACTGACAAGGGTTGAGCCGTTGTTTCTCAGCCACAGGAATTTGCGCTTGTCGCCCGTCTTTTTTTCGGTGAGCTTCCACCACTGATGATACAGCCACACGTCAAACATCTGACTTATCGCATACACGCTTAGCGACGCAAGCACCAAACGTGGCGTATTTGAAAAGATTTGAGTTATCGCAGGCATTGCCCAATCCTCCGACGACGGCACGTACAGCATCCAGCTTTGCGAGATCACCAAAAAGAATACCGATGAAAATATACCTATAAAGACAGCCTTGTTGGCAGACTCTCTGCCCTCGCATTCAGACAGTATATCCGTCACCAAAAACGTGACTGCAAACAGGATATTGCCAAGCGTTTGACTCATTCCAAACGCCTTTATAATCACCAAGACTTCTATATTTGCGAGCACCGTTGCGATCGCCGAAATGCAGTAGAGCCCCGCTTTGCCGAAATATTTGTATGCAAGCAGCGCAGCTCCGAAAATAAATATCAAGGATACTATCAAAATAAGCTCATTTTGTCCCGACATATCAGTCACCAACCCCAAAATCAGTATTGTTTAAAAGTATATCCACTCTGTCGTCGTCCTTATAAAGCGGATAAATATATTGCAAAAAGTTTTTGATGACCGCTTTGTCGGGCTTGATAGGCGTGGAATTTTCGCACATGATATTCACGCATATTCTCTCAAAGTTTTCAAGCCCCAAAGCGATATCGTTTTTCATACTTTCAACGCTTTGTCCCGTTATCCCAAACAAAAAATTTGCCTCGTCAAAGCCGTTGCAGATGTCTTTTACGTCCTTGCTTGCAATACCTTTTTTTAAGAAATTTTCACGCAAATTATAATCGAAAGTTTCAAGCCCGAGCTTCATTTTGAGGTTTATCCCCTCAAACTGTTCTCTTAAAGCCTTGATTTTGCTGCGGAACAGATAATGCGCCTCAAAATGCAAGGTGTTTATATACTTATCCTCACAAAGCGATTTTATAAGCGAAAGCGTGTTTTTGTCAAGCTCGAAAACAGAGCCGCTGTTTATCACTTCAAGCTCGCCGAATTCACCTGTGATATTGGATAAAACTTCGCTGTTCAATTTGAAATTTGCCTGCTCGTCCGCACAGGCGTCAAAGTGATAATCGCAAAATGCGCACTTTTTGTAAACGCAACCGCTGCCCCTCAGAAGCACGATTTCTCTTTGTCGCTTGTCAAAAATTTTGCTATACCTATCCATAATAAAAATGCGCCCTAAGGACGCATAAGGGCAAAGCCCTACTCTCCCTTAGTTTTGATTTTGCACTGCTGCACGGCAGGATGGTTACGAACTGCCACTTGATTTGTATTTATACTATACGCCTTAAAAGCCGCTATGTCAAACGTATTTGGCTTATTCCGACATTATCTGCCTAAGCGATATGCGCTTTATGCCCTTGGCGCAGAGCAAGGTCAAGCCCTCGTAGGCGACGATAAACACGGCAAGCGTTATCGCCATAACCGCAAAATCAAAGCTGTATTCGGGCACGCCTGCGATGTCCTTAAACACGATAGCCACCATAACTTTCAGCAAGCCGAATTGATACACTGTGCCTAAAGCAAAGCCCGCATATGCAAACGGTCGGTATATGCCGAGCACGGAGTTTATGCACTGCATATCCGTGTAGCCAAAGGCTCGCATAACTGCGATGGTCTGACGGTTTGAATTGACTACCGTAACTATCGCAAGTATAAGAGTAGTTACGGCAAGCACTACGCCGATAATTATCATCATTGCGCCCATCATCTCGCTTGAAAGCTCGTCCATACTCGCTCCCATCTGTATCAGCGACGAAAAACAAAATGCCGAAAAGCAAATGAAAAACGCAAGCACCTTTTTGCCCTTGAGGACGCTTAAGGAAAGTCCCTTTAAAAACGGGGTTTCGTCCTTTTCTGCAGATACGTGCTTTTTGCCGCCCTCTGCCGCCGCCTCCTTAAGCAGAGAAAGCACGGGCTGCTTAAGCTTATAACAGGCATAAAGCACCGCTATTGCCGAAAACGCAAGCGCGGGAAGTATCACAAAATAAACAAGCACCTCGCCGTGAAACACAAGCGGAACATCCGGCATAATAGCGTCCTTGTTTTGCAGCGCATAAAACCTCGGCATAACGGCATATGCAAGCCCGAAGCCTACAATGCACCCCACAAACACGCTCAGTCCGAAAACCGCAAAATTGCGTGCTATTTTAATATTGGAATGTCCGAGCGCTTTTAAAATTCCGAGATCCTTTTTGTGTCTGTCTATAAAGTGCTTTACGTGAAATAGCATCGTCACCACCGAGGTAAGAAGCAGGCACAGTCCCGTCGCTGCGATGACTACCTTAGACGTCATAAGCTGAGCGTCATACAGCACCCTTGCATCGGGCGTAGATATGATATCGCCTATACTTTTGAGGTCTATGGCGAAGTTTAAAAACATCGTGCAGACGAGCACTGCGCAGCAGCATATGATTGAAACTCCGAAAAGCTTAAAGCTGTCCTTTATGCCTACAAGCATATTACCACCCTATTTCATATGCGGACTTTATGCTTTGATTTTTGATATCGTCCTGTATAAGTCCACTGTTTATAGCCACAACCCTGTCCGCCGTTTCTGCGATGTTTTGATTGTGCGTGACCATAATCATAGTAAACTTGTATTCCTTTTGCAAACCTATAAGATAATCGAGCACCTGTCTGCCCGTGTTTTCGTCAAGCGCTCCTGTAGGCTCATCCAAAAACAGCACCCTTGGCTTTTTGGCAAGCGCACGTGCAATGGACACCCTCTGCTGCTCACCGCCCGATAGCTGTGACGGATATTTTTTCAGTTTATCCTCAAGCCCTACCGCGGCAATGATATTGCGATAGTCCTTGTTTAAAGCAAGGTCCGCACCCATGCGCACGTTTTTGTCCACCGTCATATTGGGCAGTAAAAAGTATTGCTGAAAGACAAAACCAACCGTGTCTTTTCTGAAAGCCGTCAGCTCCTTATCGCTCAGCGCACAGATATCCTTTCCGTCATATAAAACCTGTCCGCAATCGGGCTTTTCAAGCCCCGATATCACGTTTAGCAGCGTTGATTTACCCGATCCAGATGCGCCCAATATGACGACGAAGCTTCCGTCCTCGATGAGAAGGTTTATCCCCTTGAGCACCTGCGTGCTGCTCTCGCCCACGCCATATGATTTTTTTACGTCTTTTATCTCTATCATTTTTCGCTCCTTATGCGTGAAAGAACGCCTATAAAAACGTCGGTGAGCATATCGCTTATCTGCTGCGCATCGAATTTGCAGGTTCCCGTTGCGCAAAGCGTAGCTATGCCGTGCGTATATATCCAAAGATGTCTGTAAAGCCTTAAAGCGTCCTGTTCATTCAATTTGTATGCATCCTGTATGGACTGCAAAATGCTTATATAGTTGTCGTCTATCATCGGCAAAACAGCGTTTACGTCTGCGCCGTCGCACTGCGTCATAAACAGCAGATGAAATAGCTTAGGTTCGTTTATAGCAAAAAGTATGTACTGCGTGCCCACGCCCTTAAACGGCACTGCCGAAGACAGACCGCAACGGACATACTCGTTGTACAGCGACTTTGCCCTGTCTACAACGCCGTCAAACACCTCGTCCATACTGTCGAACACCGTGAATATCGGACGTGCGGAGCTGCTGAGCCTTTCACCTAAATAGCGTGCGGTGAGAGCGTCCACACCCCTTTCTCTTACGATGTCGAATGCTTTGTCAACTATTTCCTCTTTTGAAAATCTTGCCTTTGGAGGCATACTCGACCTCTTTATCTAAAACATATGTTTTCAATAAAAGTTTAGCACACTTATGCGCAATGTCAAGTGATTTTCAAACGATAAATCTCAAATAAAATCAACAACAAAACTATGTATTGTCAAGTGAAGCTTCAACGACAATATAAAAAATGAGCCTGACAAACGTCAGGCTCTAAAAGCAAATTTAATTTATTCCTGCACTTCGTCCGTGACTTCCGTCATAGCGGCGGGCTCATCGGCAGGCAACGGCGGATCCGAATTATCCTCATCATCCTCTGTAGCAGTTTCCACTGCCTCTGTCTGTTCTGTAGTCTCATCGTACTTTGCCGTATCGTCAAATACTTCGTCCTGTTGAGCTTCGCCGTCCTGTGCGACCTCTGTAGCCTCGCCATGCACCGTCTGCTTTTTGAGCGACGGGAACAGTGCGAAGAAGTGGCTTCCCTTGCAGATGAAGATTTCCCACATTATCACAAATGACACAAATGCCAACGTGCCGCCAAAGGTCACGTCGCTCATATAGTGTGCGCCCACCATAATTCTGCTTATTGCCACAAGCCCCGTATAAAGGATGGGAACGAGCCAGCAAGCGAGCGTAGCGCCCTTTTTGTTTTTCTCTTTAAAGCCGAACAGCGTTGGTATCATAATAAGCGCATACACACTGCCTGCCGAGCAGGTGTGCCCCGACGGGAAGGACTTAAACGGATCCTTTACGCCGTAGGTCTGCCAAAAGCTTTCTGCAATATCCTTAGACGGCTGACCGTTTGATACAAACCACTTTGTAAAGCCTTTTACTTGCCCTTCGTCGATGAGCTTTGCGCCTAAAGTGGAATTGATAGCTCTGAATCTCATTCTTCCGACAGGATCTTTTATTATCATAATGAGCACATTTGCAAGCACAAGTGCGCAAGCCGTTGCAAGGCTGAACCAAAGCAGCTTTTTGAGCGTTTCGGGCTTGAAGTGCATTGTTGCGAGTATCGCAAGCGCACCCATAACAAGCGCAAACACAGCCTCTATGCCATACACGGCGGCGCTGTGCTCAAACTTGTCGAGAGCCTCTAAATTGTGCGTTATATCCCCCGTCCTTGCGAGCGTATGCTCGAAAATATAGCCTATGCTGTCCTTTAGCCCTATCCAACAGGCAACGACAACGCCTATGCCGCAAACTACTGCGCAGATGATGTTGAGAGGCTTTTTCTTCCACAGCTTTATGCAGGACCAAAACAGCACGCACAGTACGAACGCTATCATAAGATAGATTGGCAAGCAGCCGACGGACTCAAGCATAACGCCCAAAAAATCGTGAGCAAAATAGTCGCCCTTGTCAAGTATGCCATTTGTGAGAATTCCGCTTATCTGAAAATCGCAAAAGGTAGCAATGAGGATAAGCGCAACAAAAACCAAAACAAATATGACAACAGCCAAAATCGTTTTTAATTTGAGACTGAGTTTCATAAATCCCCCAAAACAAGAATTAGTATATAAATATTATCATATTAGATAATCTATTTCAAGCAAAAAATAAAAATACAATGCCTTATCGGCATCATATTTTATCAAAACCTCGCTTTTCAATATGTACTGTTTGGCTATTTAAAAATTTTAGAGCTAAACGTTATTCGCAGGGATCTATAGCAAACAGCCTCTCGGCGTTTTTATGGAAAACGAGCTCATTGTTTTTTTCGCCCAAATCAAGATCATATATCCGCTGTATTTCCTCACTGCAATTCCACATAGGATAGTCAGTGCCAAACATAAATCTGTCTATGCCCAAGCTGAACAGCACGCTCTTTGCTATCTGCTCGTCAAGCTGATAAAGCGTGGACGAAGTATCAAACCAAATGTTTTTAAGTCCCTTATAACGTAAGGCGTCTTCCCATTCACTCCAACCGCCGAAGTGTGCCGCAATAAACCTGATATCGGGATAATCTCTTGCTATCTCAACCATATATTTGGGGTGCGAATAGTCAAATCTTTTGTCGCCCGTATGCACCAAAATAGGCAAATCGAAGTCGGATATTGCGTCAAACAGCCTCAATCCCCTCTCGCCGTTAAGCTTAAAGCACTGACAATCGGGATGTAGCTTTATGCCCTTTAAGCCCATTGCCTTTATGCGGGCAACTTCGTCGATAATCTCATATCTATCCATATCGGGATGTAACGTCGCAAGCGGATGAAGCTCCTTTCTTTGAAGCTGCAAAGCCATAAAATCGTTTATCCTCGACACCTGCTTTTTTGATGTGGCGACCGAACATACGACAGCTTTATCTATGCCGCTTTGGCGCATAGTTTCCACAAGGTCGCAAACCTTGCCGCTGTTTTGCATTATCATTCCGTCATAAAATTTGCTTATGCCCTCGATAGCCTTGTCGGCGATCACATCGGGATAAATATGTACGTGCGCATCAATAATTCTCATAAGCGATATCTTAGCACTTTCGACAGCTATTGACAAGAAATGTGCGCCCGTTTTAAAGAAAATTTTGCGTATCGGTAAATTTCTAAAATTTGCTATTGTAATATGAGCGGTATTGATATATAATAATTATAGACCTGCTATGTGCGTGATGATGCTCTATTTTGAACCACAAATTTTATACGGGATTGCGTGTCCGAAAATTGCAGAGATGTCAGGCCTCATCATATCAGTGGAAGACAGATACTGCACGGTAGCATTAACCCACCCTGCTTATGAGCGGGTTTATAAAATGGCATCACACGGCAGTGCGGGCAAATTTGCAAAATAAACGACTGCGTTTGCAGTCGTTTATTCATTTTGTTATAAATTAAAATGCGTGCTTATTTTATTTTGTTACTTCTACTATCACTTTCACGTTTTTAACTTTTAAAGAATTGTAGTAGTCGTCGCCTATACCTCTGCATACTACACATAAAGTGCCGAGAGAGTTTGTAGAACCCGTTAAACTATTTGACGTATAAGTATAAAAATTCATATCGCACTTCGATCCACCGTGTTCAATTACTTTTTCGTCCCACTTGTCGCTGTTATACTTAACTCTTATACACTGATAGCCGTTATTTATTTCGGCAATTTCAAGCTCGACGTATATATTGACATTATTATAGCCCAATGCTTTATGCTTAGATAAATCCAAACGCTTATTTAAGTCAACATTATAAACATAGTCGTTAGTCAAATGCCATGTACATCTTTTGCCTTGGAATGTTCCTGTCCAAAACTTATTGCCCTTGATGTCCTTTCCGTTTACCGTGCCATCATCTAAAAATGTATATTTAAGCGGTAGCCAACGTGCATTGAGCGTCTGATCGCTGTTATACAAATATGTATTTATCCACGCTCCGCTTGCATTTGTTATCTGCTTGTCACCATTAAACCAACCTAAAAATACAAAGCCGTCGCAGGCAGGCACAGGCAGATCATTCGGGCGGGTATTCATTGGAACTGAAATAAGAGATTGAGACACCGTTGCACTATCGTTTGCTCCGTACGGTTTGCCTAAAGATTGGCAGTCAAGTCTTATGATAATGTTTTTTACGGGTGCTTCCTCTTCGGGTCTTTTTATGGTTATGGTAGGATCGGAAAGATCTTCCAAAATACTGTCATCTAACGTAAACGGCTCTGCTACTATATCCGAAAAGCTCGGATCCGTTGCAGAATAATCAACGGCATTGTAATACTCATTTACAATACTTAAAGTATCGGAATACTTGTACTTTCCGTCCTGCTCGTCAAAAACTACCGTTGCAAATACGTCCAACTGCCCCATAACGACAAAACGATAATATCCGTGCGGCGAATCCTTGTCAAGCTTAAGCTTGTAGGTTTGGCTCAAAGCCTCGCCGTGCGCCACAACGTTTTTACGTGACTGAGAAAACGCCGTCGTATTAGAAACACTTTCGCTGTATTCAAAGCCTGTACCCACATTGAGATTGTATGATGTCTCTACATCAGCAAATAAAGCTTTGATTGTTTCCTTTAACGATATGGACACTTCCATATTTATACTTTCGCTTGCGGTGCGGCTAAATGATTTTTCGGACGACCTTGTGACAGTTTGTTCTACAGATTCTTCCGTAGTTACGGTTTTTGCAAATTCTTGCTCAAGCGTGTTTCCCGTAAAAAGAAAACCTGCCCCGTACGGATATGCCAAAGGCACGTTATTCACCTGTCCGAGATAGACAAGATATATATCGTATTCTTTGACATTGCCTTTATCTTCATCATCAACAAATGTACAACTGTTGACACGTGCATAGCGAGGGTTGTCCATTTTTACATATTCTGTAGTGTAAAATCTCGAATACGGCGATCTTGTTTCACCTGACTTATAGGATATGTCACTGTTGCTTGCAGTGTAAGACAGATTAACGCCGCTTGCACCTGCATTAAGTGCATTTAAATACTCTGCTGTATAACGGTTCAATTTTGCGCCACTGTTTTTATCGTCTGTGTCATTGTTGTTGCAAGCAAACAATGCAAAACAAGCCGAAAGCAGAAGTATAGCTATAATGATACTTGCTACTGCTCTTTTCATTAGTTACCTCCTTTTAAATGAAAAAGTGCGCAGCCAAAGCTACGCACGAAAAACGCATAGCTCCGATTGCTGCGACACAACTCGTCTAAAAGATAGGCGAAACGAGCACGCATTTTTACCAAAATAAAAATCATGCCTATCTTTAGACCTATTAAGTTGTGTCGCACGCTCATATTAACACAAATACATTTCAATGTAAAGTTTTGAAATTTTGATTTTGAATTATGTCAATATAGTAATATATAAATAAGATGTCAAAATTCTTCTTTTTAGAGTAATAACACGATACGTATAGTACACCTATCGTGTATTTTTGTGTATTATCTTGATAAAATATATCAAATTTAGTAATTTTTGCTACTTTTTTATTAAATTTGCAACTTTGTGATAAAAACATCCGAATGTAGCTATTGCATTTGAATATTGCAAATACTATAATGTTTGCAGAGGTGAAGAAATGGAAAACATCATGGTTTGGATCTGGCTCGGCGTAACCATTCTCGCAATAGTCGTCGAGCTTATAACGCCCGAATTGGTATCATTATGGTTTGCCATAGGCGGTATTGTCGGAATTGCATTTTCGTTTATTCCCGGACTGCCTTGGTGGGGAGAAATCATAATATTTGCCATCGTCTCGTTGGTTTTGTTGCTTACTCTGCGCCCTGTACTTAAAAAGTACTTTAAGGATAAAAACCTTAAAACTAATACAGACAGACTTATCGGGCAGGAAGTGCGAGTATTGACTCAGGCAGACTTTGACACGCTTGGCACTGTCAAGATAGGCGACGTGATTTGGAATGTCAAATCAAGCGATGACACCGCTTTGCTTGCGGACGAAATCGTAAAAATCGTCGAGATAGACGGCAACAAGCTAATCGCCTGCCATCTGAATGACAATGCGGATAATAAAACAGTATCCGACTGATCATCAAAATCTATGAAAAACATTATGGAGGATTAATACAATGTTTACAACAATATGCGCCCTGTCGGGCGGAGCAATCTTCGGCATCGTCATTGCTATCGTAATTCTCATCGCAGTGATAGTCTTTGCCGCTTGCACACGAGTGGTGCGTCAGTCAACTGCCGTCATCGTGGAAAGACTGGGCAAATATCACCGCACCTTAAACACAGGCTTTCATATGATAGCCCCCTTCTTTGACCGCACAAGCAAGCCTATCAGTTTAAAGGAAATCGTAGCGGACTTCAAGCCTCAGCCCGTTATCACAAAGGATAACGTCACGATGCAGATTGATACGGTCGTATATTTTTCAATAACCGACCCGAAGCTTTACACCTACGGTGTGGACCGCCCTATCAGCGCAATAGAAAACCTCACCGCAACTACGCTGCGTAACATCGTCGGCGAGCTCGAGCTTGATGAAACGCTCACGTCACGTGACACGGTAAACAGCAAAATGCGTATCATTCTTGACGAAGCCACCGATCCGTGGGGCATCAAGATAAACCGTGTGGAATTAAAAAATATCCTGCCGCCAAAGGACATTCAGGACGCCATGGAAAAGCAAATGCGTGCCGAGCGTGAACGCCGTGAAAGCATTTTAAAGGCCGAGGGCGAAAAGAAATCGTCCATACTTATTGCGGAAGGCGAAAAAGAAAGCAAGATACTGCGTGCTCAAGCAGACAAGGAAGCTCAAATTCTTGCCGCAGACGCAGCAAAACAAGCACGTATTATGGCTGCCGAGGCAGAAAAAGCCGCTCTCATCGCAGAAGGCGAAGGCCGTGCAACCGCTATCGAGCTTATCAACAATGCAAACCCCAACAGCCAGTATGTGACGCTCGAAGGCTTTGAAGCTTTGAAGGTGCTTGCAGACGGTCGCTCAACCAAAATAGTAGTGCCTACAGAAATATCCAACGTGACAGGTTTACTCGCAAGTCTTAAAGAAACCGTCACTGACGAGGCAGCGCCTGCAAAAACAACTAAAAAATAACACAAGCATTATACGCAAATAAGCAAGCCAAACGGCTTGCTTATTTGATGTTGTCACACTGTTTACAGTTAGAAAATAAAATATATAAACAGACCTGAAAGGGAGTAGAATGCGTTTTTAACGTGCAAATTTCGTCAATACGTCAGCAACGCTGTCCGGAATTTGCTTAAAATTCAAGACTTTTACCGCATAAGCGATAAAGGTCTTAATTTTAGGAGGACATATGGTTTTAAACGTATTCTTGCTTATTTTAGGCATTGCCCTGCTCGTAAAAGGCGCAGATTGGTTTGTAAGCGGCTCAAGCCACATCGCAAAGGCTTTAAAAATACCGCCGCTCGTAATAGGACTTACACTCGTATCAATGGGCACAAGCGCTCCCGAAGCCTCGGTGAGCATAAACAGCGCCATACAAGGCATGAGCGATATGAGTCTCGGCAACGTAGTAGGCTCAAACATTTTCAATACCCTGTTCATCTTAGGCGTAAGCACTCTGATTTTACCCATGGCTATCCGCAATGAGATAAAGCGTTATGATATTCCCATAATGCTTGCCTCTTATGTTATATTGATCATATTTTCATTTGCAATATCACCGCTCAAGCTAAGCACTGCGGAATCGATACTGCTGCTTTTAGCCTTTGTAATATACACCGCATTTCTTATTTTACGAGCTATACGCTCAAAAAGACTAAATCCGCTCAACGAAAGGCTTATGAACGACGCCGTGCTCACCACGCCGCTAAATGATTGCACAAATACGGCGCAAAATCAACAGAATATTCAAATCCGACAAAAGCCCCAAAACGACGATGAAAAGCCTGTAAAACAGAAACGCAAAAAGCCGCTTATTTTAAGTATTTTTATGGCAGCTATAGGGCTTGCAGGCGTAATATTCGGGGGCGATTTGGTAGTCGACAAGGCTTCCGAAATTGCCAAAGCACTCGGAATGAGTGAAATACTTGTCGGACTTACTATTGTCGCTGTCGGCACGTCCCTGCCCGAGCTTGTCACAAGCGTCGTCGCTTCAATAAAAAAGGAAAATGACATTGCCATTGGCAACGTCGTCGGCTCAAACATCTTCAATATCGTCTTTATTTTGGGGCTGTCGTCATCTATAAACAACATAGTCCTTTCGGCAGACGCACTTGTGGACGCATTGGTTATGCTCGGCTCAGGCATACTTGTCATGCTTCTCTGCTTTCTGCGTCCCAAACGTTGGCAAGGCGTGCTGATGATAGCCCTCTATGTAGGCTATTTAGCATATATAATTTTGAGAAACTGAAAATGTTTATATGTCTATAAAAATCACGCTAACTATCTCAAGCAAATTTACAAGCTACCATCTAAGATTTACAACTACCGTCAGATATTATAGCAAATATTTGTTTGTGCGTTAGTTTGAAATGCGGCAGTATCTTCGTGCTTTTCAAAAAAAGAAAAGCACGTCATATCAACGTGCATTTTCGAGTGGTACCCCCATAGGGAATCGCTCCGCTTGACAATACATTTGCCCCGCACCGCACAGGATAACACAACTCTCGCACAACCCCTCATTATCTGCGCTATCACGCCTGCTGCGGGCAAACAATTCACAGGATTGTTTGCTTTCCTTGCGTTCGATTCCCTGTTTACGGATTTATAACTAGAAAATACATGGTATCGTGCTTTTCAAAAAAAGAAAAGCACGTCATATCAACGTGCATTTTCGAGTGGT
>CAJTYG010000013.1:30870-36562 GCA_910584155.1 uncultured Christensenella sp.
ACCCCCATAGGGAATCGAACCCTAGTTTCCGCCGTGAGAGGGCGACGTCTTGAACCGCTTGACCATGAGGGCATCAAAGCATTGTGATAATAACATATATTTTTTAAAAGCGCAAGCAAATTTCCGCAATTTTTGCCGATAGGCAGAAATTTTATTTTAACTGAAGCTGCCACGTTTGAAATATGGAAAAATATGGTAAAATAATAGACAAATCTTACAAATTGTATTAAAAATAATCAGACAAATGTAGAAAAACTTTTTTGACACATATTGAATTTATATTTAATTTATACTATAATAATAAAATGATAATATAGATGTACGGGGAAAACCTTACATCAAGGAGGAATTATGAGAACAAACGCAAAAAATCGTGCATCCATCGCACTCATTCTCGTATTGGCGATAGTTCTCGTGTCCGCAATGGGCGTAACCGTATTCGGCAACGTCGCAAGCGCTGCGGGCAACGAAACATTTACTTCGCTCGGCGATACGGGAACGATCAGCGTGGGACACCTCAGTGACATTCACTACTTCCCGCTTGAACACTGCTATCAAGATGTATACGGTGAAAACTATGCGATAAGCGACTTCTATCACTCCACAACGGGCGATACGAAGCTGGTCGTCGAAAGCGGAATCGTGTTGAATGCCACTATCAAGAATATTCTTGAGGATGCAAAGAAGGGCGAAGCGCCTACATATCTCGTCGCATCGGGCGACCTGTCCAAAAACGGCGAAAGAGTTGCGCTTATCGACGTTGCAAACACCTTGCGTTATTTGCAAAACGAGATGAGAAACATCACGGGCGAATTTGCTGAAAAGTATAAAAACTTTCAGGTTTTCGCAACGGTTGGCAACCACGACCTTTACAATCACAACGGTGCGCTTTATGAGCAGACCGAAGGCAAGGAAAGACCTGCGGACATGGTCACGGCAATGCAATTTGCAATGATATTTGCAGGACTTGGCTTCCCCAACGCCGACATTCACGACGGCGACGGAGTGCTTAACCTCACCGACTATTTGCCCGAAGAATATTGGTCCTCAAATTATACAAGCGGTTATGTCGCTTCAAAAAATGCGGACAATCTCAATATTTCCTATTATTCGGCGGCATTGACCGAAGCTGTTTCAAAGACAACTTCCGAGGACAAGCTTGCAAGCTATCTCAAGATAGGCAACGGACTCAATCAGCTCACATATTTTGCGGAAATCACCGACAAAGAGGGCTATTCCTTTGCCATGATCGACTCAACCGACCGTGAAGCGACTGACAGCGGCGCACTTGTAAGAGTTACTCAAGCGGAATATGCCGCACTTCCGGATATTGAAAAAACGGGTCTGTATATAGAAAAAGCGGACAGTACGCTTGCAGTGGATATCGACCTCAGCAAGACGGTATCCGAGGCAGTTGCATTCCCCTCTGACGGCAAGGTTTTAAATGTCTATCGCCGCACCCCTGTGCAGCACATAACCGGCGGAAGAATTACAACCGCCTGCCTTGATTGGGTGGAAACGCAAGCCAACAAGCAGCATGCAAAAAACGAAGTGGACGGCAATCTTGAAGAAACAATTATTTCCTCCTTCCACCACAACGTACTCCCCCACTTCGAGCAGGAAGACGATATACTGAAGGATTTCACTCTTTATAACTGGGAATATACTGCAAACCGTCTTCTCAATATGGGCGTACGCTATGCACTTACGGGACATATGCACGCTTCCGACGCAATGACCTACACGGACATTGAGGGACGCACACTTTACGACTTTGAAACGGGCTCGATCATCAGCTACGCTTCTCCTCGCCGCTACGTTACGTTTGAGCGCAACGACTGCGACGGTAAGCTCGGCGAAATGGTCACGTCGCAGGTACGTGTACTCGGTGATATCAGAGAGTATGCAAGCGAAAGAATAAACGACACTACCGTATGGGACGACGCTGCATATCAGACCAAAATTGCCGAGTATAACGCTCTTATGGCAACCGAGCATACCGAGGAACAGCGTGAAGCCGCTTGGAATGCCGTCGTTGCAACAAACCCCAACTATCTGACCTATATCATCAGATACGACGAGTTTGCAAAGCTCAACAGAGAAGGCACAGACAACGCAAATATGTACAACGACTTTATCAGTCAGGACATTTATGCGATCATCGTCGACAGAATGGTCGACCACTTCCTCAATCAGAGCACGATAGACGGGCTTGTCAACACCGCAAGCAATTTTGTTGGCAGCCTCGACGGCAAGGGCGGCATGGTGGAAACCGTACTCGGTATACTTGACGTAGACGGCAGAACGCTGCAGCTTGCAGCAAACTATATGATCGACACGGTGCTCAACAATCTTTACGGTGCAAGCGGATATCCGTTTAACGGAAAGACATATGACACTGCCCTCGACTATCTCGTAGCGGTGGTAAACAGCATACTCGATCTCGAATTTGGCGACGACAGTATCACAAGCACGACAAACCCGTCCAACAGCGGAAAGCTTAACGTAAGAGAGCTTGCAAGCTTCATAATGATGGCGCACTCGTCGGGCACTGAAATCGATCCTATAAATGAAACAAACGAAACGATTGACGCAAACTTTGAAGAAACGCCTAACATAGGCGACCAAACGGACGTTGTTGCACAGAGACGTTATAAACAGCCCTCTGACAGAACCTACCGTAAGCGTATGCTTGCAGCTATCAAGGACTTTGACGCAAAGCTTCAGATTGCAAAAGGCGGCGTTGTTGAAATGCTGCTTGACGGAATATTGGATCCTCTGTTTAACGACAACAACTCGCTGCTTAAGCAGTTGCTCGATTATAAGTTTGACTTTATAAACGGCGTAGACTGGGATGAAGACGTTGTAGACTCCGAATTTGATGAAGAGGTCGGCGATTATGTTGACTATTTGGTGCAACCTCGCAAAATCAAAGCTTTGTTTGAAGACAAGCTCAATTCACTTGTTACAAACTCGGCTATCACTCAAGTGCTGTCGGGATTTGGCATAACCCTGCCAAAGGATATCAGTCTGTCATTCGATCCCGAAGCAGTGAGCCTTAACGATATCGTAAACCGCTTATTGCCGACTCTCAAGCCCATCATCGGAGACCTGCTTGGCTTCAATATGCAAGGCAACAGCCTTGTCGAGATAGTTGACAATCTGCTTAAGGACTACGTCACAGACAGCTTTAAGATAGGTCTGGGCGGCATCGCAGGAGATATCGTCATGGCGTTTGCGACCGACGTATATCCAGATGTGGAGCATTTAAACGAACCTACCGCACCTTATAAGCTTCAGCCTTACAAGACCTACACCTATGCGGATCAAGCGTTTGCGTACGTCGGCTCAAAGAACAAGCTTTCGGCAGTAGGCGACGACAAAACTCTGTTTAACGCCGCAACACAGGCAAACGGCAGAGTGCCGAGCAGAGTGACGGCAAACTTCGATACACGCAACAGCACAACGGCGTTCACGGTGAAATTTTACACCGCAGAGGACGTATACGGCACGTTTAAGTATAAGACAAGCGAAAACGGTCAATGGATATCGCTGTCCACGTCCAAAGCGAATGCAGAAGCAATATACGCCAACAAGAAAAACGATTATTTTGACTCCACGGCGACCGCAACAACTGACGGCATAAAGGTTGAAATGCTCACGCAAACCAAACCCGTTTATCTGCCTCTCATCGACCTCGGTCTGCTCTGTCTGACGCACGCTGAGGTAGAATATGACCTCGACAAAGACCACAAGGATGTGCCCTACAAGTACAACGAGCGTGACAACGCTCCCAAAAACAGCATTGTTTATTGGAACGTGACCACCGTGACTGTGACAGGACTCGAACCTGATACGACATATTATTACGACCTCGAGGGCAGCTATGTAAACGGCAACAAAACGGCTCAATTCTCATTTGCGCAATACAACAAGCTCAACTGCGGATATGACAAAGATTACTTTACGTTTACAACGGCAAAGAACGCAGACAGCACCGACTTTGAATTTCTCACTATTGCCGACATACAGGGCATGATACAGGGTATGTACAGCGACAGCTTCAACGCAGTGGAAGCTCTGCTAAAGGATGACAGAACCAAAAACTTTGACTTTATCCTCAACGCAGGCGATATGTGCGACAACGGCAAAAACTTCAATCAATGGGGTTATGCGCTCAATACGTATCAAAAGCTGTTTGCAAATTCATCGATGTTCTTTGCTGCAGGCAACCATGAAAACGGTTCAAACGCACTTGCAAACTATTTCAACTACACTCTGCCCTACGTTCCAAAAGACAAGCAACAAAATGTCAAGGACGGAATGTATTTCTCGTTTGACTATGCAAACGCACACTTCGTAGTGCTCAACACCAACGACGCAGACGGCAAAGGTCTTGGAAAAAATCAGTTAGATTGGCTTACAAACGACCTCAACGCAAGCAAAGCAAAATGGAAATTTGTGCTTATGCACAAGAGCATTTTCAGCGGCGGGTCGCACTCGACCGACTCTGAAGTGGTTGCAATGCGCAATCAGCTTGTGCCTCTGTTTGCAAACGCAGGCGTCAGCATCGTATTTGGCGGACACGATCACACCTATACGTCAACCCACCTCATCGATAAGAACGGCAACATCCACGAGCAGACAGCAGGTGCGACAACGGTGCAATCTGGCAACGACGGCGTGTTGTATCTCACACTTGGTACAATGGGCACAAAGTTCTATGAATACAAAGAGAACAGCAATATCTTAAACAAGTTTGACGAAGACAACAGTATTCTTGAAACTCTTACCACCCAAACCTTCGGCAAAGTGTCAGTAAGCGGCGATACACTCACCTACACAAGCTACTCATACGACAGCACCACAAAAACTCTGCAGGAAATAGGCTCAAACCAAATCAGCGCTCCTACGCCCAAAACAAACAACGGCGACAATGGCGGCGATGAACAAGGCAAAAAGCCGCTTAGCAAAGGCGCCATTATAGGCATTGTAGTTGCAGTAGTCGTAGTAGTTGTCGGCGCAGTAGTAGCTGTTGTAGTTGTGCTTGTAGTCAAAAAGAAGCAAGAAGAAAAGAGGAGAAAAGAAGCTCTCCGCAGAAAGAAAATAGCTATGCTCAAAGCACGTCAAGCTGCCGCAGCAAAAGCCGCAGAAGAGAAAGATAACGGATCTTCTGACAACGAATAAGCGAGAAAATCGACGTATTTAGCGCAAGCCTGTCCAATTTGGACAGGCTTGTTGCTTTAACTTGATTTTCTCGCTACTACCGCATAAGTTCAAAAATCGACGTTTTGGGCACAACAATGCTTGCAAGCAAGCATTGTCTTTGCTTTGACTTGATTTTTTCACTACTACCGCACAAGCTAAAACTGCGCTACACACTTTCTCGTAATTTGCTATCGGTCATCTCGTTCAATTTACATTCGCTTGTTTTATCTTGCTTGGTGACACACTTCGTGTGCTTATCTTTACCTCGCAATGACGGACGGTGTAATGATTATTGTAATTATACTTTGCTCATAGTAATGCCGATATAATGAATATAATATTGTCCTTGTAAAAACAATCCCCTCACCGCTCCGCTTACGCTATGCAGAGCTCCCCTTGCCAAGGGCAGCCATAGTGTGCTTCTACCTTTTAAGGCTCCCTTTAATAAGGGGAGCTGGCTGCGTAGCAGACTGAGGGGATGTGA
>CAJTYG010000014.1 GCA_910584155.1 uncultured Christensenella sp.
TAAGGGGAGCTGTCACCGCAGGTGACTGAGGGGATTGTCCACCGTCATTGCGAGGCTATGCCGAAGCAATCCAGAACGTAAAAACATATTACGCCTACCGTTATTGTAAGCAAAACACCCCAATATGGCGCCCCTTAGTAAGGGGAGCTGTCACCATAGGTGACTGAGGGGATTGTTATAATGATTACTTTTTGCAAAGCTTAAAACAAGCCGTCATTATATTAAAGCTACGCAATTTGCGTAGCTTTAATATATTTCAAACAGGTCATTTGGAGTTATATCCAAGCGATGACATAAATAAGCCAATTTTTCATAGTCTAACTGTATTTTTCCTGTTTCATAATCACTGTAATCAGATTGATATTTATTCAATTCTTTAGCTAATTCCGCTTGAGTTATGCCTTTTGCTTTGCGAGCATTTTTTAAATTTTCACCTACAGTTTTAGCAATATTCATATTATTTCCATTATTAGTTTTTTATGAATAATAGAAAAAATTCCTATAAAAATATTGACTTATAGGAAAAATTCCTATATATTTAGTTTATCAAATCCACAGGAGAGGAAAGATGGAAGAAAACGAGCAAATTGAGCAACAACAAAAAGAATTGACATTTAAACAAAAACTAAGTAAATTGTTCTTTAAAAAAGAAAATGCGTCAACACCTGCTATAGTCATTGCCTCAATATTAAACGTAATAATTTTGGTGGTATTTATAGCTTCAATGCTGCTTGTGTTTGGTTGGGGAAAAGTTGCAAAGCCTGCGGCTGATCTCTCAATTAAAAATGCTTTATCTGTCAAAAGCTTTAGTGCGACACTGTTAAAAAAAGAGTATAAAAATGCTAATAATTTCGTGGAAAAAGAAGCATATACAGTCAAGTATTGCAAAGGAATTTATTGTCTGATAAATCAAAACAGTATTCAGGTATGGAGCTTCAATGATGATGGCAGAACTATTAAATATCTTAAAAATTCATATAATGAAAATGCTATGAGTGAGCAAGAGGCTCTTGATGCAATGAGAGATGTTTCGCCGCAGATTTTAAGCATATCGGATATCGGTGAAAATTTATACTTATTGAATAGAGCTATAACCGTTGATACTTCTGATATTATATGGATGGGCAGTATTAAAACAACTTTATTTGGTTTAATGGAAAGTGCTAAAAAACAAGAAATAGACAATATTTCATATTGTTACGGTGCGCAGATAGAATTGCCGAATGCAAGTATGGTATGTACTGCAGCATATCAGTTAAATACCGGTTTAAAGCTATGTAGAATGGAATTTGGTTGGACAAACGGATATACTATAAATTCTGCTGTGTTTAATATAAGCAAACAAGGTAAATCTAATTTTGATTTTAAATTCAAAGACTGAATTTAAAAAGCAGGCGCAATTACGGTGTATTCCATTACGCTTTCCGTCATTGCGAGGCTGCGCCGAAGCAATCCAGAACGTAAAACTCATTACGCTTTCCGTCATTGTAAGGCGCAAAGCGGCGTAGCAATTCAGCCACCCCAATATGGCTCCCCTTAGCAAGGGGAGCTGTCACCATAGGTGACTGAGGGGATTGTCTATCGTCATTGCGAGGCAACGCCGAAGCAATCCGAAATGTCAAAAAACACTCAAAAAACGCACTGTTTAGTGCGTTTTTGCTTTATAAAAATATATCAGATATACAGTTCCTCTTTGGATACGTGTTCCTTTATTTTTTCAAGCGCCTTTTTTTCTATCCTCGACACGTACGAGCGGGATATATCGAACATACTTGCCACCTCTCGCTGCGTAAGTGCGCCAATGCCGCCAAGCCCGTATCTTAGGCGGATTATCTCATATTCTCTTTCATCGAGCACGGCTTTTGTTATCTTCAGCAGCCTTTCCATAAGGATATTGTTTTCCACGTCGTCTATGACGGAGCAGTCGTCTGACAGCATATCTATTATAGTCAGCTCGTTGCCTTCCTTATCTACGCCGATAGGGTCGTTCAGCGACACGTTGGAGCGGTGTTTTTTTGACGTGCGCATAGTCATAAGTATCTCGTTTTCGATACACCTTGAAGCATAAGTTGCAAGCCCCGTGCCTTTGTCGGGCTTGTAGCTGTCAAGCGCCTTGATAAGCCCTATAGAGCCTATAGAGATGAGCTCGTCGTTGTCGCCGTAGTTGGTGTATTTTTTTGCAATATGCGCAACAAGCCTGAGGTTGTGTTTTATCAGTATCTCTTTCGCCTCTTCGTCGCCGTTGAGATAAGCGGTGATATATTCGTGTTCTTTCTCTTTGGAGAGCGGCTTTGGAAATGAACTTTTTTCCGTCACATAGGAAGAAAATATGATTAGGTTTTTTAAAAGCATCATTAAACTGTCCAAAGCCATAAAAGCGCCCTCCGAGTTGTATATTTTATGACGGATATTTCAAAAGTTTACAAAATGCGACAACAAAGCTATAAAAAAACGCTTTTGCGGCACGGTGCGCAGGTCAGATACAAAAGATATATGCGCTTATATAAATAACTTAAAATTAGTTAAAAATAAGCCTTGACAGAGTGCGGATTTGGGCTTATAATCACCGAGGCACAGGGGCGGATAAGATTATATCCGTGCTAAATATAACTAATATAAGACCGTCTTTGGAGGTAGCGTTATGAAAAAATTTGATATTTGCATAGTAGGTGCAGGTCCTGCGGGCATTTTTACTGCGATAGAGCTTTTGCGCAAGGGCAGCAAAAAGAGCATTTGCATTGTGGAAAAGGGGCAGCCTGTAGAAAAACGCATATGTCCTAAGACGTTTGGCGGCGAGTGCAGAAACTGTAAGCCGTTTTGCCATATCACCACGGGCTTTTCGGGCGCAGGAGCGTTTTCGGACGGCAAGCTGTCGCTTTCATACGAGGTCGGCGGGGAGCTTCCGCAGCTCATCGGCGCAGACCTTGCGCAGGATCTTATAGATTACACGGACAAAATCTATCTCGAATTCGGTGCGGACGAGCACATCGAGGGCATAGGCAACGAGGCGCAGGTCAAGGAAATACGCAAAAAAGCCATAAAAGCGGGGCTTAAGCTTGTGGATTGCCCAATAAGACACCTCGGCACCGAAAAGGCACAGGTGCTTTATCAGGCTATCGAAAATCATCTGCGTGACAGCGGCGTGGAGCTTATTTTCGGCAGACACTGCGACAATATCATTCTCGAGGGCAACGTCTGCAAGGGCGTTTATATAGCCGATGCAAAGGGCGCAAACAGAGAGGAAATATACGCCGAAAAAACCATCATCGCAACGGGGCGCAGAGGCGCCGAGTGGCTTGAGAAGATTTGCGCCGAGCACAATATCGCTCACGCCCCCGGAGTGGTTGACATCGGCGTGCGAGTGGAAGTGCGCAACGAGATAATGGAAGAAATAAACTCCGTGCTTTACGAAAGCAAGCTCATAGGCTATCCCGAGCCCTTCAAAAACAAGGTGCGCATATTCTGTCAGAATCCCGGCGGCTTCGTCTCGCAGGAAAACTATGACAACGACCTTGCAGTCGTCAACGGACACAGCTACAAGGAAAAGAAAAGCGACAATACAAACCTCGCCATACTTTGCTCACACTCATTTACAGAGCCTTTCAGACAGCCCATAGAGTACGCTCAAAAGGTGGGCGAGCTTACGAATATGCTTGGCGCAGGCAAGATTATGGTGCAACGCTACGGCGATATATTGAGCGGCAAACGCACTTGGCAGAGAGAGCTTAGCTTTTCAAACGTGCGCCCGACGCTCAAGGACGCAGTGGCGGGCGATATAACCGCCGCAATGCCGTACAGAGCGATGTTAAACATCATAAACTTCATACAGGCGGTCGATCAGGTCGTGCCGGGCTTTGCGGGCTACGAAACGCTGCTTTACAGCCCCGAGCTCAAGTTTTACAGCAACAAGATAAAAATGGACGAGCATTTAAACACGTCAATAGTAGGGCTTCACTGCCTCGGCGACAGCAGCGGTTGGACGAGGGGACTGATGATGGCTTCCGTAATGGGCGTGTATATGGCGAGAAATATACTAAACGAACAATAGTTTTAAATGTTATTTATTAAATTTTTAAGAGCGGTCGAACGACCGCCTTTCATTTTACAAAAATTAACACGCAATATTTTTTGTCTATTACCTATGCTAAACGTATGCAAAACATTTCGGAAAGGTTTAAAAACGACAGGCAGGGCAATAAACGTGCTATATTGATAATATTAGCCGTTGTGTGCCTTTTTGCGCTTGTATCGGCAATAACTATTATAAAAAACGATAAAAATTGTAATACTCAACAGTACGAAAGCGACAGTTTGGAAGACAACTTCAAATTGAAGCGCAAGCTTGTAAACGCCTCGGCAGAGGCAGCAAACGGCGACGCTTATGTAAAGATAGGCGGCAAGCCCATAGGCATTTCGATAAATGCGGGCGGCTTGATAGTGCTCGGGCAAAGCGAGGTGTTGACTGACGGCGGCGCCGTTTATCCTGCGGACGGAAGCGGTCTGATGACAGGCGATATCGTTTTGAAGCTTAACGGAAAGCCTCTCACATCCATATATCAGCTTAAGACCTTGCTTGACGGAGTAAGCGGCGATATCACGCTTACGGTGAGCAGAGACAACAGAGTTTTTGACGTGAAGCTTACGCCTGCCGAGGACAAGCTGAGCGGACAGAAGCGTTTGGGGCTTATGCTGCGTGAGGACGTCGGCGGCGTTGGTACGCTCACGTTTGTCACACAGGACGGCAAGTTTGGCGCCCTCGGACACTATATCACGGACGCAGACAGCGGCGTATCTGAAGAGCTCAACAGCGGAAATATCTACGACACCTACGTTGAGGGCGTAGTAAAGGGCGAAAAAGGCAAGGCAGGCGGACTTATTGCCGACGTCAACAGACTGTCAAAGCCGATAGGCGACATCAACAAAAATACGCAGATAGGCATTTTCGGCGAATACACTGCTGACTATGACGGAGCGCTATACAAGGTCGCCGACAGCGGCGAGGCAAAAATAGGACCTGCAAAGGTTTATACGACCATAAACGGCGACGAGCCTAAGTTTTACGACATAGACATCGTAAAGGTCGTATCCCAAAGCGAGGCGGGCGAAAAGGGAATGGTCATTGCCGTAAAGGATAAGGAGCTGCTTGAAAAGACGGGCGGCATAGTGCAGGGAATGAGCGGCAGTCCCATAATACAAAACGGCATATTTGTCGGCGCAGTCACCCACGTATTTATACAGGATCCCACGAGGGGATACGCCGTGCACAGCAGATTTATGTACGATTACGCAATGGACCTCGGCAGCAGCTCGGCTTTGGCGGCTGCGTGAGTGTAGACCGTGTATTCCGCCGCACGGCGGAAGTGCGTAAATATATATCCCGTCGTGCGGCAAAATGCTATATGACGGACCAAAAGCAACTGCAAATGCAGTTGCTTTTGGTTTAGGGAGGGTTATCAATATGCCTTTTGGGCTTGAAACTGTTGATTTATGCGCTTGAAGCCGCTAATTTATGCGTTCTAAAGCGGTCAAAACAAATTGCTTGTTGGTGGGCTTGCCCTTGTTTTCGTCAAGCGTTTCGCCAAATTCTCTGTATAAAACCTCTACGTTGCCTCTTAGCCACGCCGAGGATATGGCGTTTTGGATATCCTTTTCCACGCTTGCCGAGTCCACGTTGAACTCCTTTGACAGCAACGGATATCCGCTGTATTTGAGGGGCAGGATATTTGTGCCCTCGAGGGCGTACCCAAGCAGCCTCGTAAGCAGAAAATAGCCCTTTAAATTAGGCTGAAAGCCAAGCTGCAGCAAATAGGTTTTTACTTTTATCTCTGTTTCTATCACGCATAGATTATAACATCGCTGTGGCAACGATTAGTTGAAGATATACTAAAATTCGGATGAATTTTGGCGATTTTTGTCATAAAAATATGGCGATAAATGTATATTTGGATATGTCAACATTGCGTACAAGGTTAATTACGTCGTCGCTTATCACCTTTTTTGAGAAGAACAAAAAGGTGATGATTTCCACGCTTGTGCTGTTTGCGATAGGCATTATCATCGGCGTGATACTTGCCTACCGTGCCGTAGACGGCTCCTTTGAGCGTGTGCCACGCATAGACATCGAGGTCGGCAGCGCAAAGGTATTTTTCATATCCTCGCTTTGTCTGCTCGGCTGCTACGGAATAATACTTGTTGCAGGCATAAACAACAAGACGGTGTTTTTGATATGTATTCCGTTTGTGCTTTTGGGCTATTTCTGCGGCAAATTTGCGTGTGCGCTCGTATGCCGCTTCGAGGGGTTTGGAATAATCAATCTTGTTATAATATATCTTCCGTTTTTTCTCATAACGTTTGTGCTTATGATGTTGGCGACGGCAAGCGTATTAAGCTCGTCGTGCAGCGACCGTTGCGAGGGCTCAAGCTTAAAGCCGTCCTTTATAAGGGTATTAAAAATATTCGGAATAAACATAGCCTGCGGCTTTGTGCTGTTTATTATAATAGGCTCGATAGCGGGCGGAGCGATAATAGTCACGCTGTTTTAGCGGCTTTGTATAATTTTGTATTTTTGAGGTATGCTATGAAAAAAAAGAACGAGGGTATTATGAAAACTTCAAAAATCAAATTATCATTAGCCTCTTGTATCGTGGTGCTTGCGTTTATCATCGCAACTCTTGCCGCCGCTCTTTGCGCTGCGGCGCCCGTACTTGTCGCAAATGCGGCGACAGACTTTAAAGGGATAGGCAAAGCCGCTTATCTTATGGACTACGGCACGGGCACGGTTATCTACGCACGCAACGAAAACGAAAGACTGCCAATCGCAAGTATGGTAAAGATAATGACCGCAATGCTTACGCTTGAGGCGGTTGAGAGGGGCGACGTAACTCTTGACGACGACGTGACTATCAGCGAAAATTCTGCGTCTATGGGCGGCTCGCAGGTGTTTTTGGATGCACACACGACGCATAAGCTCAAGGACTTGTTGCGCACCGTCATCGTAGCCTCTGCAAACGACAGCTGCGTTGCGCTTGCGGAGCATATCGAGGGCAGCGTAGAGGCGTTTGTCGCAAAGATGAATATGCGTGCAAAAGAGCTCGGTATGGAAAACACCGTATTTAAAAACTGCACGGGCTTGCCTGCGGCAGAAGCGTTTTCCTGCGCAAAGGATGCCGCAACGATGTTTTCGCAGCTTATAAAGTATCCCGTATATTTCGATTACGCAAAGGTTTGGCTTGAGGACTACGAGCATCCGGACGGCAGAAAAACAACGATTACCAACACCAACAAGCTTGTACGCTTTTACGACGGCTGCGACGGCGGCAAAACGGGCTACACGAGCGAGGCAAAATTCTGCCTGACAGCCACCGCAAAGCGCAAGGATATGCGTGTGATAGCGGTGATGATAGGCGCAGACAGCTCGAAGGTGCGCAATGCGGCGGTAAGCTCGATGTTTGACTATGCGTTTGCAAACTACAGCAACGAGATATTGCTCAAAGCAGGCGAGGATATCGAAAACACTGTCGAGGTGCTCGGCGGCAAGCAGAATACAATCAGACTTACCGTAGAGAAAGACGTATCTCAGTTTATGTCAAGGCAGGAAGGCGGAAGCTATGAGCTTAAATACGAGCTGCCTACAGCGGTCAAAGCGCCCGTGCAGTACGGTGACGTGGTCGGCAAGGTGTATCTTGTAAAGGACGGCGTTGTGGTGACCGAAACAAATGTCATCGCAAACGAAACCGTACAGCGTATGAGCCTGTTTGACGCAATAGGTATCATCGGCAAGCAGTGGTCGACGCAGGCAAAGTAAACAGTAAAATATCAAATCAATGAAAGTGGGACTTGCGATAATCGCAGGTCCCGATTTTTATAGTGTAGCCTGTATATTTTAATTCTTTGACAAATTGTGTCTTTCGTGATAAACTAAATCGGTATTATTATATGTATAAGAGATAATATGACAGAGGACGAAAAAAATATCGAAATTACAGAAACTTCAAATGAAACAACTCAGGACACTTCCGCCAATAATGCGGAAGCTGTTTTGACGACCTCTGAACAGGCTTCGTCTTCCGAACAGGCTTCGCCTGTAGAAAAAGACGGAACTGAAGTAAAAGAATATAACGATGCTGAAGCACAGGCTTCGCCCATTGAAAACGGTGATAGTGACGAAACATCGCAGAATTTGCCTGTCAAACATAATGAGGGCGGTTTTTTGTCGGAGCATACGCAGATAGTATACAAACTCAGCGATTTTGAAGGTCCTATCGAGCTTTTATATGAGCTTATAAAAGCCGCTCGGATACCTATTGAGGACATCTTTATTTCGGAAATAACAAATCAATACGTGCAGATTTTGCGGGATACGCCAAAGGAAGAGCTTGACTATGACTATGCGGGCGATTTCATCTCTATGGCGGCAGATTTGATATATCTCAAATCCGTCCACACTCTGCCAAAGGACGACGAGGGCGAGGAAGTCGACGACGCTGAGGCGGAAAGAGAGCGGCTCATTGCAAAGATAAAGGAATACGCCTATATACGTGAACAAAGCGACAAACTGCGTGAGATAGAAACTATAAACCGCTTTTACAGAGAGCCCGTTTTCACCGATAAGGACTACCGTGTTGCGCTTGTAAACTTTTCGTTGCCAAAGCTTGTCGAGGCGTTTGCGAGAGTGCTTGCAAATGCGGATAAGCGCAGTAAGGAAATCATTCCTAAAAAGGTGATGAAGGACAGATTTTCCGTGCACGAGCAGATGACGCACATCAGTATGATGATCGCCGTGCGCCGAGAGATGAAGTTTACCGACCTGTTTGAACCCGACTACGATAAATCGGATATAGTGACGACCTTCCTTGCGGTGCTCGAGCTGCTCAAATACGGCAGGCTCACCGCAAAGCAGGAGGTAGTGTTTGGCGAGATAACCATTTACGCCATCGAGGGTATGGAAGACGTGCCCATTGAGTTTGAGGAGGGTGACGATGGAAAATATTGAGAACGTCGTTGAGGCTATAATTTTTGCAAGCGGAATGCCCATTGCAAAAGCGGATATATGCGCCAAAATTCCGGAGCTGACAACGCAGAGGCTGACGGCGATAGTCAAATCGTTGCGCAGCCGCTACAGCGATGAAAGCGGCATAATTCTTGCCGAATTCAACGGAAAAGTGCAGTTTATGTCCAATCCCAAATACGGCGAAACCGTAGCGGACGTGCTTACGCCGCTAAAGGAAAAGGAGCTTACCAAAAACCTGCTCGAGGTGCTTGCCACTATCGCATACAAGCAGCCCATCACGAGGCTGGAGCTTGAGGATATGCGTGACGGCAAAAGCTCTGAATATGCGCTCAATGCACTTTTAAAGGCGGGGCTTGTCGAGGCTGTCGGCAGAAAGGACACCGTGGGCAGACCTGTGCTTTACGGCACGACTGACGAGTTTTTAAAGAAGTTTCAGTTGGAAAACATCGAGGATCTGCCCGATTATTCCGAGGTACTCGATCACCTCAAGCTCATCAATCCGGAAACGCAGGCGACGTTATTCCACACCCGCAGCATTTTGGGCGAGGAAGGCGAGGCGGAGCAGGAGGCTGCCGCAGACGTTTTGGAGGGCGAGGTTGTCCCCGAAGAAGAGGACGAAATACCCGAGTTCCTTGCGGGCGACGACGTGGAAGTTTACGATTAAGGCATAATACTGATATCTATTTAGCAAAAAGGACGGATATTTTCCGTCTTTTTTCATATATTTTGAAATTTTACGCAAAATATGCTTATGAACAACGGATGGACTGTCGCACTGTTGATATTTCAATTTGCCTTGACTATGCTGTTTTATCCGTTGCGTGTGGGCGCAAACGGACACGTATCGCTTGCGCACGACAAGATAGACGTCAATCTGAGGCTGTTTGGCTTAGCTGTGGCAAAGGTGAGGATAAAGCAGGCGGACAGCAAATATGAGCTGACCGTCAACGGCAAGCCGCTAAAGCCAAAAAAGAAAGTATCCGCAAAGTCCGTCATCGGCGTGATAGAACGCTATCGGATAGAGCAGATAAAAATAAAAGGCAATCTGCTTGCGCTGATAGGCACAAACGATGCAAGGACGACGGCGCTGCTGTGCGCAGGCATAATGGGCGCACTGCGACCGTTGATAAAAAATCTCAATATCTATACGGCTGCGCCGTCCGACACTCTCGAGGTGGACGGCAGGCTGAGGATAAAAATAACGGTTTTGCAGCTGATAAATCTTATCGTTGCAGGCTTGAGAGGGTAATATGGACAATTTGGACGAGATGTTAAGGCGCACTGTGGACAGCGTAAAGCACGCAGTTGAAAGCGACGACGTTATGGGCAAGCCGTTTGTTACAGGCGACGGCACCGTAATTCTGCCCGTAAACAAGCTGAGCTATGGCTTTGTAGTGGGCGGAGGCGAGTACGGCAGCTTAAAGGGCAATGCGCCCGAATATCCCTACAGCGCAGTGTCGGGCGGTGGAGTTACGCTCACGCCGTTAGGCTTTTTGATATGCGGACGTGAAAAGCGCTTTGTATGCGTTGATAAAAGCGAACCGTCAAGCAAATGGGCGGATCTTTTGGACAACGTGATAAACACAATTAAAAAGGACTGAGTATGGATAAAAAGAAATTATATTCTGTAATAGTGTTTTTGTTTGTTTCCGTCGTTGCCATAAACAGTGTGATACTTGTGGGCGTAAGCGGTGGAAAAGATACAAAAAGCATAAGAAGTATTCTAAAAAACATCGATTTTGATAATTATATCGGTGTAATTCGTGATGTTGACGAGGATAAAAGCCTTGACGACGGTTATCTGATAGACGATGGCGACGGCGATGACGAGGACGACGGACTTGATATCGACGCCCCCAAAAGGCGTATTCCGAAGCCGAGAAAGGGCGACGAGCCAAAGACCGTTATGGCGGTGCAGTCCTCGCACGGCGGCATTGTGATAGAGCAGTCCTCACGCAGGGTTTTAAAGGGCGAGAGCATTGACGAAAGATGCTTTCCCGCAAGCACGACAAAGGTGCTCACCGCTTTGGTGGTTTTAAACAGTCTGCCGCTTGATAGAGTTGTGACCGTGCCCAAAATTGCAGAGGGCGTAGAGGGCTCGTCCATATATCTGAGGGCGGGACAGAAAATCACCGTTGAAGACCTGCTTTACGGAATGATGCTGCGAAGCGGAAACGACGCCGCTACCGCACTTGCCGTAGAGACTTCGGGCAGTATAGAAAAATTTGCGGAGCTTATGAACGAAACCGCAAAGGCTTTGGGCGCAGAAAATTCGCATTTTGTAAACCCTCACGGCTTGCACGACGACGACCATTACACGACGGCATGCGACCTTGCGCTTATCACCGCAAAGGCGTATGAAAACCCCGATTTTGTAAAAATCGTATCTTCCGAAAAGGCAAAGATACTCATTGACGGCGAGCCGTCGTATATAGGCAACAAAAACAAAATGCTCAAGCTTTACGGGGGCGCAAACGGCGTAAAAACGGGTTATACCAAGCGCAGCGGTCGCTGTCTTGTCAGCGGCGCATATCGTGGCGGAATGCAGCTCATCTGCGTAGTGCTCAACTACAACGATATGTGGAACGATTCTATGAGCTATTTAAACTACGGCTTTGACAACTACGAGATGAAAGCCGCCGACGAGGCTTTCGCAGGCAAAAATAAGGACGCCGAGCCTATCGAGATAGCAGGCGACATAGTCGACGGCGAATGGAAAAGCGCAAAATATCCGCTTAAAAAGGACGGCAGCGAGTATATAGTGCTAAAAGCCGCATAAGCCAAACGAATATTTGCCCGTATCGGACGATACGGGCTTTTTTATTGCGCAACAGCGAATGGAAAAGCGCAAAGTATCCGCTTAAAAAGGACGGCAGCGAATATACAGTGCTAAAAGCCGCATAAGCCAAACGAATAATTTACCCGTATCAGACGATATGGGCTTTTTTATTGCGCAATATAGTTGCATACGGGCGTAAATTACTGTATAATTTACAAAAATATATATTATTTTCAGCGGAGATTTTTATGCGTATAAACAAGTATTTGGCGGAATGCGGTGTTTGTTCAAGGCGCAAAGCCGACGAATACGTCAAACAGGGCAGAGTCAGCGTCAACAAAAAGGTCGTAAGAGAGGTCGGCACGGACATCGACGAAAATGCCGACGTCGTTTTTGTGGACGGCAAAAAGGTAGTGCACATCACGCACTACGATTACATAATGTTCAACAAGCCAAAGCGCTGCGTGACGACAATGGACGACAGCCGTGACGACAAAAGCGGTCGCAGAGCTGCGGAGCAGACGGACGGCGAAGCCAAACGTCCAGCCGCTATAGAAGCCGATACGCCAAAAAAGCCACGCAAGACCGTTATGGACTATCTCGGCGATTATAAGGACAAACGCCTGCACCCCGTCGGCAGGCTCGATTATGACAGCGAGGGCTTGTTGCTGCTCACAAACGACGGAGATATGACGTTTAAGCTCACCCATCCGTCAAGCGAAATTCCCAAAACCTACATTGTGAAAATAGAGGGCTTGATAGAGGAAAGCGACCTTGCCATACTGCGCAAGGGCGTGGTTGTGGACGGCGTAAAATTCAACCGCTGCAAGGTCAAGGTCACGGGCGTAGAGGACGGCGACACACGCCTTGAGGTAGTCATATTCGAGGGCAAAAACAGAGAGATACGCCGTATGTTTGAGGCTGTAGAAAAAAACGTAGTTTTTTTAAAGCGGGTAGCCATCGGCGAGCTGCGGCTCGGCGGACTGTCGAGAGGCGGATATCGAGAGCTTAACGAGGCGGAAATTGCCTATCTTGCAAAGCTTTGCGGGTTGGACAGATAATATGGAAAAGCGGCTTAACGTACTCATATCAAACGACGACGGCTATTTTGCCCCCGGCATACGCACGCTTGCACGGCGTATCGCAAAGGATCACAACGTCGTGGTGGTTGCGCCCAAGTGGGAAAGGTCGGGCTATGCGCACATGGTCAATTTTTTCGGCGGAATAACCTACGAAAAGGTGGAAATGGCGGACGGTATCGAAACCTATGCTGTTGACGGCTCGCCTGCGGACTGCGTAATATTTGCAATAAAGCACCTGTTTACAGACAGAAAATTCGACGTCGTGATAAGCGGGATAAACTCGGTGCTCAACATCGGCTCGGACGTGATGTATTCGGGCACGTTCGGCGCTGCGGAAGAGGGGACGTTCCACCGTATTCCGTCTATAGCGGTGTCGCTGCGCACCCGTCACAGCGAAAAATACGACTTTTCCGCCGATTTTATTGCGGAAAATCTGCTTGAATTTATCCGTTGCTCGCATGAAAACGTCACGCTCAACGTCAATATCCCGTCTACCGAAAGAGAAGATATACTCGGCGTAAGGGTTGCACCTATCACATATCGACCTTATGAGGAAAAATACGAGTATAAGTACGACAGATACGGCACAAAGATATATTACGTCGTAGGCAAGCCCGACAAATCCGTCATCTACGACGAAAACGGCGACTGCGCTCTGTCCGAAAAGGGATACATAACCGTTACGCCCATACAGATGATATGTACCGACTACGAGGCTTTGGAGGATATAAAGCGCAATTCGGAGTTTAAGCTATGAGAGTTTGCGTTATAGGCGGTGGCGCTTCGGGCGCAATGGCGGCGATAATGATTGCACGGCAGGGGATAGACGTCACGCTTCTCGAAAAAAACGAGAAGATAGGCAAAAAACTGTACATAACGGGCAAGGGACGCTGCAATCTTACCAACGACTGCGATATGGATTCTCTCTTTGCGCACGTCGTGCACGGCGAAAAGTATCTTCGCTCTGCGCTATACTCGTTCACGCCAAAGGACACGATGAGCTTTTTTGAGGACGCAGGGCTCAACCTGCAGGTGGAAAGAGGCAACAGGGTGTTTCCCGTCTCGCAAAAGTCGTCGGACGTCATAAAAACGCTTAATAACGAGCTTAAAAGAAGCGGCGTATGTGTAAAACTCAACGCCGAGGTTAAGGATATAAATGCGACTGACGGCGGCTTCGAGGTCGTGACGGATATTAAAACGTATTTCTGCGACAAGGTTGTAGTTGCGACGGGCGGCGTGAGCTACCCGTCTACAGGTTCCACGGGCGACGGCTATGCATTTGCACAAAAATTCGGACATTCGATAGTCGAGCCCGTGCAGGCGCTCGTGCCTGTGCTCGTTGCCGAAAATATATCCGCTTTGCAGGGCATTTCGCTCAAAAACGTGACGCTTTCCGCCTCTGCGGACGGAAAAGTCATTGCCGATAAATTCGGCGAGCTGATGTTTACGGGCAGAGGACTCAGCGGACCTGTGGCGCTTACTCTGTCGTCCTTTATCAACAGACGGCAGAATGTGACGCTTTCGCTCGACCTCAAGCCTGCGCTTGACGAAAAGCAGCTCGACGCCCGTATTCTGCGTGAGTTTGAGGAAAGAAAAAATCAGGATATAAAAAACGTCACAAGGGCGCTTATGCCCGACAGACTTAACACATATGTGTTAAAGCGTACGGGGATAGCGGAAAGCAAAAAGGTAAACGCCGTCACTAAGGACGAAAGGGCGAGGCTTGTATATACAATAAAAAATCTCGCCTTTAAGATGACGGGGCTTGCGCCGTTCAGTGAGGCGGTGATAACCTCGGGCGGAGTTGCGCTCAAAGGGCTTTTGCCGTCGGGCGAGAGCAGAATTCAAAGAGGCTTGTATTTTATAGGCGAAACCGTCGACGTTGATGCGCTCACGGGCGGCTTTAATCTGCAAATCGCATTTGCTACCGCCGCCGCCTGCGCAAGGGATATATTAAAAATCAAACAGTAAAACCTGCACAGTGTGCAAGGAGGAAAATATGATAAATATTGCTATAGACGGACCTGCGGGCGCAGGCAAAAGCACCGTCGCAAAAGCTGTCGCAAAGGATCTTGGGATAATCTATCTCGATACGGGCGCAATGTACCGTGCCACCGCTTATTATGCGATAAGTCAGGGCATATCCGTGACGGACGAGGCTGCAGTAAAAGCTATGCTTGAGGGTATGAGTATGGATATAGTCTATGAGGACGGCGTACAGCAGATTTACGTCAACGGCTTAAACACCACTCCGTTTCTTAGAGAGCATTATATGTCAAAGGCGGCGAGCGACATATCCGCTTTGCCCCCCGTCCGCTATAAGCTCGTAGAGCTTCAGCAGCAGTTTGCAAAGACGCACGACGTAGTGCTTGACGGCAGAGATATCGGCACGTTCGTGCTGCCAAAGGCAAACTGCAAGTTTTATATGACCGCAACGCCGGAGGAAAGGGCTACACGCCGTTTTAAGGAATTGACCGAAAAGGGGCAGAGCGTAGATTACGATACTATCTTAAACGATATCATACAAAGAGACTACAACGATTCGCACCGTGAGGTCGCCCCGCTCAAGCAGGCGGAGGACGCCTATTATCTTGATACGACGGACCTTAGCATAGACGACGTAATAGCGCAGATAAAAGAGGTCGTGCACATCAAGACAAAGCCTGTAGAGCAGCCGCCCGCACCCGTGCCTGCCGCAGTAGAAGAAAAGAAAATGTCAAAGCGTAAAGCAAAGCGAATGAAAAGCTACTATCAGGTGCAGACGCACTTTGGCATATACCGTCTGCTCAGAGTGATATTGCGCCCTATACAGGCGATATTCTGGCCTATCAAAATCGTAAACAAGCAAAATGCGATGATAGAGGGCAACGCCGTATATACCTGCAATCAC
Organism: uncultured Christensenella sp.; assembly: GCA_910584155.1. Classification (GTDB taxonomy): domain Bacteria; phylum Bacillota; class Clostridia; order Christensenellales; family CAG-917; genus CAG-475. The sequence goes on from CAJTYG010000014.1 coordinate 15,762, forward strand.
TATTCCAAGGTGGATACCTTTATCCCTTGCTTTGCGCTTTTCAAAAAGGAAGCCCATATCCTTGCCAAGCAAGAGCTTTTCGAGGTGCCTATCGCAGGTTGGTTTTTGCATAAGATGGGCGCTATCCCCGTGCGCAGAGGCGAGGCGGACATCGACGCAGTTAAAAACGTGCTGAGCGTGCTCAAAAACGGCAAAAAGCTGCTCATATTTCCCGAGGGTACAAGAAACAGACAGGGCACGCAAGAAATGGCGGAATTCAAAACCGGCACCGCTCGCTTTGCAATAAGGACAAAATCGCCTATAGTGCCCATGCTGTACTATTCCTCGCCAAAGCTGTTCAAGCGTAATTGGCTGTATGTCGGCGAGCCCTTTACTCTTGAGGAATTTTACGGTGCCCGCACTCCCGAAAAGATGCACGAGGCAACGGAGGTCGTAAGACTTAAAATGGACGAAACACGCAAGCTTTGCAACGAATACGTGGCAAATCTCAAAAACAAAAAGAGGCGCAAGTGATAGTAAAATTGGCAGAGCACGCAGGCTTTTGCAAGGGCGTAAAATCGGCTGTCGATATGGCGCTCGGGCTTGCGAAGCAATACGGACATATTTATACCTTAGGCGAGCTTGTCCACAACGAGCTCGTCACTGATTTTCTGTATTCTAACGGGGTGGAAAGCATAGAAGCAGATGAGATAGACGGCAAGGTAAAGGCGGGCGACGTCGTGCTTATCCGTGCTCACGGAGTGCCTCGTGAAACAGAACGAAAGCTCGTCGAAAAGGGCGCTGTTGTAAAGGATGCGACCTGTCCCGTCGTCAAGCGCAATCAGATGCTTGCAAAGGAAAGAGCGGACGCAGGCGACGAGGTTATCGTAATCGGCGACGAAAAGCACGACGAGGTCATAGGCGTTTTGAGCTATGCGGGCAAAAACGCAAGGGTAGTTCCCGTGTCGCAAGCGCTTGAAATAGGCGACAAACCCACGTCTGTTTTGTTTCAGACCACCGTTTTGAGGGAAGATTTTAATAAAATAAGCGAATTTATAACGAAAATCAAAAAAAACTCGCACAAAACAGTTGGTTTTTTCAATACTATCTGTTACAATACTACAGTAAGACAAGACGAAGTTCGCACACTTGCAAAGCAGTCGGATGCAGTTTTAGTGCTCGGCTCGGTGCACAGCGCAAATACCCGCAGGCTCGCCGAGGTGGCAAAGGAACACAATCCAAACGTGTTTTATGCAAACAGCGCAGACGACGTTGCGTCGGCAAAAAATTTTTTTAAGGATATTCAATGTGTATCGATCGTTGCAGGGGCGTCGACTCCGCCATGGTTGATACGGGAGGTAAACAAACTTATGAGTGAAACAACTCGCAAAGATGTTGAAGTGAAAGAAGAGGCAACACTTCAAGAGCAACCAGCAACCGAAGTTAAAGAGCCTGAAACAATGGCGGACCTTTTGAAGGCAAACAGTGCAAACAGCAACTACACTCAGTACAGAGTGGGCAAGCGTATCAAAGGCACGGTCATCAGCGCAGGCGAATCCGGCATTTATGTCGCAATAGGCGGTAAAAAAGACGGTTTCATTGATAAGTCCGAGGCTTCCATCGACGGCAATTACGATCCTGCCGATTACAAAAACGGCGACGTGATTTTCGCAAATATCACGGCGATAGACAAAGATTACGTCAAGCTGTCCAAAAAAGAGGTCGACGCCGACCGTATCGCAGAGGAAGAGGCGGAAAAAGCTCTTTCCGCAGGCGAGTTCAGTTTGGTGATGACTGAGGTCGTAAAAGACGGTCTCAGAGGACATATGGGACAGTACACGGTGTTTGTGCCCGCAAGCCAAATCAGAATAGGCTACGTCAACAAGCTTGAGGACTACAAGGGCAAGACGTTGCGCCTTATGATAATGCCTCCCAAGACAAAGGCAGGCGAGGTCCAAGAGGGCGAGGCTGCTCAAGAGGGCGAGGAAGCGCCTAAAACAACACATAGAAAAAAATATCTCGTTGCTTCGCAGCGTATGATACTCGAAAGAGAGAAAAAGGAAAAGGAAGACGCATTCTGGGGCAAGTTGCACGTAAACGATATCGTCACGGGTAAGGTAAAGAGATTTACACCCTTCGGCGCATTCGTAAGCGTAGACGGCTTTGATTGCCTCGCTCACATCTCAGAGCTCAGTTGGAACAGAATTACCGATCCGTCCACAGTCCTCAAGATAGGCGACGTAAAGGATTTCGTCGTGCTCAAGCTTGACAGAGAGGCGGGCAGAATTTCACTCGGCTATAAGCAGCTGCAAAAGAAGCCCTATGAGGTCGCAGCAGAAAAGTATCCTGTCGGCACAGTCATCAAGGGCAAGGTCGAAAGAATATTCCCCTACGGTGCGTTTATCTCTATTGAGGACGGCATCGATGGTCTTGTGCACGTGTCGCAAATTTCGCACAACTGGATAAAGGACGCAAACGAGGCTTTGACTGTCGGTCAAGAGGTCGAGGCAAAAATCATCGGCTTTGAGGATACACGTATCACACTTTCTATTAAGGATATGCTTCCGACGCCTGAGGAAACGGCTGCTGCCGCCGAGACAGAGGAAGTCACCGAGGAAGAAAAGGCAAGCAAGCGCAGCTCGAGGATGAAGAAGTTTGAGCAAAAGGTTGCAGACGGCGAGGGCAGAAAGGACCGCCGTGCCGCAAAGAAGGAAACCTCAAACGAGCCCAAAGAATGGGTTACGGGCAGCGGCTCGGCTTCACTCGGCGAGTTGTTTAAGGGCTTGAACCTTGAGCTTGCAGACGAAGCAGAGGAAAGCGCAGAGGCTGCACCTGCAAAGAAGACACGCAAAAAGAAAACCGACGATGCGGAATAATGCGGAATAATTTGCAAAATCAAGCAAAATTAAAGCGAAATTATTTACAGAACTAAGCAATTAAAAACAGACTTCGTTTGAAGTCTGTTTTTTCTATGTGGTTGTAATTATACTTTCAAGTACAACACTCAAATAGGTAAATTGTCAATACTAATATTCATTGCGAAGCATAAAACAGTCCCCGTCATTGCGAGGCTATGCCGAAGCAATCCAGAACGTGAGCCCATAAACTAATCAAACGTCTTGGTTACCTCGGCAAAAATGCCTCGCAATGACGTAAAATATATGCATACGATTGCTCTTAGCAAACACGACGTGCAAAGCAAACGATCCACATTATGGCTCCCCTTAGTAAGGGGAGCTCTGCATAGCGAAAGCGGAGCGGTGAGGGGATTGTCTAACACAAACTCATTGCAAAGATATAAAAACTAAATCAAATATCTTTCGGTATGGGCGTTATCGGGGTCAGCGAAGTGCCTTGTTTTGCAAGTCCCAAACTTTTTATAGCAGTCCGTGCAAGCAGGTCGCAACGGTTGTTGAGCTCGTTGTCGGCGTGTCCTTTTACTTTCACAAATGTGACCTCGTGTACACTTGTAAGCTCAAGCAGTTGCTTCCATAGGTCTACGTTTTTTACATCGTCCTTGCCTGCGGTGCGCCAGCCCCGCAGCACCCAACCGCTTATCCAGTCTTTTAAAAACGGATCCACAGAATAGGCGCTGTCGCTGTACAGTGTGACCTTACATGGCTCTTTAAGCATCTTCAGTCCCTCTATGATTGCAGTCAATTCCATGCGGTTGTTTGTAGTGTCCGCCTGTGCGCCGCTTATCTCTTTGCTGTGACCGTTGTATAGCAAAACGGCAGCCCAACCGCCTGCGCCCGGATTGCCCGAGCAAGCCCCGTCCGTATAAATTTCAACCTGTTTTTTTGCCATAAATCAGTCCCTTTTGTGTTTTCCGCTGAGTTCCTCGCTACGACGGCGGCATTTTCTCATACCGCTTATCACGATATCCTCAAGCTTGTCTTGCTTAAAGCTGTTTATCGCCTCGATAGTCGTGCCGCCCTTTGAACAAACTGCGTCAATAAGCTCGCTTATGGGCTTATCGGAGTTTTCTATCATCTTCACGGCGCCCGTGACCGTCTGTAGGGCAAGAGCTTTAGATGTTTCAAAATCAAGTCCGCCGTCCATTCCGCCGTCTATCAACGCCTTGATAAATGCGTATACGTAGGCGGGACCCGAGCCGCTTAAAGACGTTACGGCATCAAACAGACTTTCGTCAACAATGGCGACCTTTCCCACGGATTTGAATATTTCAATAATGAAGCTGTCGACAGTTTTGTCGCTAAATGCAATACACGCCATTCCTTCGCCGACCAATGCGGGAGTGTTTGGCATAATACGTGCGTATTTGCGGCTTCCAAAAGCGTTTTGCAGCGTATCGAGAGATATTCCCGCCATTATCGACATTATCCTTTCGGCTTTCACAGTATGTCTGATTTCTTCAAATATCGCAGGTGCGCTTTGCGGCTTCACTGCAAACAGCAGGTATTGACATTGAGAGGACAGCAGGGCATTGTCGGACGTGGTAGCAACGCCCATTTCGGCAAAGAGGGCAAGCCTGTCGCTGCTGACGTCGCTAATGATGATGTCGCTTGCCTCAAGCAAACCGCCTCGTAAAATGCCGCCGACTATGGCTTGAGCCATATTTCCTGCGCCGATAATTCCTATCTTGTGAACATTGTGCATAATTATCTCCAAATTGAAACATTTAGTTGACTAATATATGTTGTTTTGTTATACTAAGTAAGCTGTGCAAACAGTATAGGGGTGTAGTTTAGCGGTAAAACTATGGTCTCCAAAACCATCGTTGTGGGTTCGACTCCTTCCACCCCTGCCAGAAAAACTGTCTTTAGACAGTTTTTCTTTTCCTGCAGTTCTTAATTAGTTTTATTTATTATAACATAAGTTTATTTATAAATAAAGAGTATGACCGTGATTGTTTGTTTAAATATTTAAAAACAAGGCTGTCATCTGACAGCCTGTTCAGTTTATATTTTTTGCTTATGCAATGTGATACTTTCTTGTGCGATACAGCAGCCAGTATATCAATGAGCTAATCGGCAGATTGAGCAGCAGCACCGCAGGAATGACCATTGAGCAGAGTATCAAATCTATGTCGTTTACGCTTGCGCCGAGTGCAAAGAAGCCCACCAAAACGCATACGAGCGTAAGCTCGATAAACAGCATCGTCCTGTTTAATATCGACAGCTTAAAGTTGAAGTTTGCCCGTATTCGCCGAGTCGGGTTGATAAAGTATATCACCGTAGGTATAAGGCACAGCGCTGCGCCGACCAAAGTAATGGGCAGGAAGTATGTATAGCTTATCCTGTTTAAAAGCGACACCCAAGTGACCGCAATTTCGATGAGGAACAGTGCAAGCACGATGAGGAAGGTGTCACGGTTTATGCGGTTTGACTGAATGAAGTTAAACGTATAATATTCCGACGTATTGCCTCTGTCATAGGGGCGGATTTTAAAGCCCTTTGCATACAGGCGGGTTTTGATATCGCCGTCGGAGAAAGACTGCTGCGGCTTTGCTTCCTCGTGAGCTTCTTCGGGCTCGGGATAATCTGCGATAGAGGCAAAAAAGTCTCTGTAATTTACGTGATTGCGCTCAAACTCGAAGCCGTTTTCGGCTTGTGGCACGACGGCAGACGTTGCGCCGTAGGTGTCTTGATTGCCGTCGGTTTCAATTTCCGATTCTGCAAACTGCTCGGCGTGCTGCGCCGCCGCAAGGTCTGCTGCAACCTCCGCCTGATATCTCTCGTATTCTTCCTGCTGACGTTTTAGCTCTTCTTCCTGCTTGCGTTGCTGTTCCTGCTCCTGCTCGACTCTTTTACGCTCGTCTTCCAACTGAGCGGCACGCTCGTCAAGCTGTCTGAAAAGCTCCTGCAGGGTAGTTTGCTGCGTTTGCTGTTCACGGTGCTCGAAATAGACCTGTCCGTCCTCGGGCACTTCGGCGTAAAGCTGAGTGGGGCGTTCCTCTGTAGAGGTGGAATATTCCGATTGAGCTTCGAGCTTAGCAAAAAGCTCGTCGACAGTGGTGGAGGGCTTTGTCTGCTCATTACGCTTGCGTTCTTCCTCGGCAAGCTGCTCGTTGCGTAAGCGCTCAAGCTCGTCATATGCGGCTTGCTTTTCTTCCTTGGCAAGGCGCAGCTGTTCCTCGGTAGAGGTGCGTTCTTCCTCGACCTGCCTTAGCTGCACTTCCTTTGCGGTGCGTTCCTCTTCGGCAATGCGAAGCTGCTCGTCTCTTTCCTTTTTAGCTTCCTCGGCTAAGGCGAGCTGCTGTTCCTTTTCAATGCGATCCTGTTCGGCAAGCTTAAGTTGCTCTTCATAGGCAATTTTAGCGTCCTCGCTTTCACGCAATTTGGCAAGAGCGTTTGCAAGCTCTTCTTCCGTCTTGCGGGCTTCCTCGTCCTCAAGCAAAGCCTGTCTTGTCATTTGCTCGTATTCTTCCTCGGTGAGGGGATTGCCAAAGCGGTCTATGTAAACTTTTTTTTCGACCTCGACGGCTTTTTCAACCTCGACGATTTTGTCCTTGTATACGACCTTAGGTTTTTCGTCGCTTCCGTCCCGCTTAGAATACGGTCTCAGCTCGGATGCGTCAAATGGAATTTGCTGTGTAAAATCGAACTCGCTTTCGGAAACGAGTTTGTCGAGTATAGTACGTGCGTACTCATATTCGCCTTTTTCCTTTTTGAGGTATGCAAGTCCTTCGGGCGTAAGGGCATAATAACGGCGTTTTCCGCCGCCGGTATCGTCGGGCGCCCCGTCATAAGACCTCACCAAGCCCTGTTTTTCAAGGCGTTTAAGTTGATTGTACAGCGTAGCCTGCTTCAGTGCATACTGACTGTGGCTCTTGTCCTCTATCTCTTTGAGTATCTCGTAACCGTATTTATCGGTGTCCTTAAGGCAGCCGAGTATGATAGTGGTCACGTTGCCTCTGATGAGGTCGCTGTTGACGGATGAAATATCCATAGCTGATCTCCAAAAGTTTATAAGCTAATTTTAGCAAACTATTATACAATAGTCAATATTATATAATAGTTTATATTGACGGATATTGTAAAATTGCATTTGAGAAATCAAAAAACTTTGTCTCAATCCTTTTTATCTCTCAGCTTTATCACCTGCGAAGCGATTTTACGGTGATCTTCCTCAATAGCCGCATAGTGTTTTTTAGTGGTGTTTACGTCACGGTGCCCCAAAACGTCTGCAACCATATAGATGTCGCCCGTAGCACGGTACAGATTTGTGCCGAAGGTGCTGCGCAGCTTGTGGGGGGATATTTTTTTGAGCGGAGCAGCCTCGACGGCATATTTTTTTACGATATTTTCAACGGCACGCACGGATATGCGCTTCACCTGCAGGGATAAAAACAGAGCGTCCGTATCGCCTAAGCTAAGCTTTCCGCAGCGGCTCACAAGTGCCTTACGCTCGCCGTCGATGTATTCGGTGAGGGCATATGCCACCTCGTCGCCGAAATACAGTATCGCACGGCTTCCGCCTTTTCGTGTCACGGTGAAAGCGTTGGTTTCAAAATCGATGTCCGTCAGATTTAAGCCCACGCACTCGCTCACACGGATACCCGTGCCAAGCAGCAGGGTGAGTATGGCGACGTCCCTTGCACGTGTATTGCGCTGTATTTTGCGTTGATGCTCGCTCATACCTTCGCCGTTTTCGGCAATATCGAGGATACGTGACACCTCTTTTTCCTCAAGACGAATTATCTCTTTGTCATGCTGTTTTGGCATAGTGAGCTTAGCCGCAACGTTTGCGCTTATGCGGTCGTGGTTGAAGTAGTATTTAAAAAACGTGCGTACAGTGGATATTTTGCGTGCCTTGCCTTTGTTGCCGTTTGTGTACTCTTTGCCGTCAAACTCGTATAGAGACAGATATTCCATATAAGCCTCGAGATTTTGCGACGTCACCTTGTCCAAATCCTGTACGGTGAAGTCCAAAACGCTGTCGTATTTGCGGAAAGCACGTATATTTTTAAGCAGAAAATCAAAGAAAATCCGCAAATCATACGCATAATACAGGCGAGTCATAGGCGTCGTCAGCGGCTCGATTCCGATAAAAAACTCATCGCAGAATTCGGGCAATTCGTCACGTATCTCACGCAGCCTTGTCACGACCTTTTTGTCACGTTCATTAAAATAGTTTGCCATATTGCGGTTGTCCCCAAAGTTGTTTTATTTATAATTAAATAATAGCAAACTATTCGCAAAATGTCAAATATTTTGCGAATAAATGCCTCGTAAAACTGCCTTTAGCGGTGCATATGCGGCAAACGGCAACAGAGGGTATTTTGGTGTGATATTTATTAAAAAGGGCGCAATTATTTGCAATCGAAAACGTCCATTGCAAGCAAAAAACCAAGCCGAAATCCCTCTTTATAAAACACGTCGTTTTCGATGCTTTCGATGCGTGAGAAGGTATCCCGATATTTTTTGAAGCAGTCACATTCGGGTTTATCCTTCAAGCTTTCGAGCAGGGCATTTTCGCATTTACTAAGCTCACTTATTTTGTTTGCAAATTCCTGTCCGAAGTCAAAATCTTCGTAGTTTGGATAATTTCCGTAAAGAATGTCTAATATTGTAGATATACTTTTCATATTGCGCACCCCATAACCTGTATTATGGTTATTATAACCTTAATTATGGTTATGTCAATACTTCTACCATAATTATGGTAGACTGCTTTTATGTCAAATGCTTACAGCGAAAGGATAAAAGAGCTTAGGCAAGCTGAAAAATTGTCACAAGCTCAACTTGCCGAAAAAACAGGGCTTAGTCAAAGTGCGATTGCAGCGTGGGAAGTAGGTACAAATTCACCCACCGCAACTGCTATTATCATTCTCGCAAAGTATTTTGATGTTACGTCTGATTATCTGCTCGGATTGTCCGACAATATGAATTGACAGTATAACACTATTTTTTTTTGTTATTTTAGTTAAATCATCTTAAAAATAGGTTGAATTTATCCTATAATTGTGTATAATATCTTTGAGGTGTAAAATGACTATAGACACAAATCAAATCATTTCGATGACGGAAGCAAATCAAAACTTTTCGCAGGTTGTCAAAATTGCGGACAGAAACGGCAGGGCGGTTATATTCAAAAATAACAAGCCCAAATATCTTATTGTCAATATCGAAGATAACCCCATCTTCGAGCTTTCCGACGATGAAAAAATCGACGTAGCGGCAAAGCGTGTGCTTGAGCGGTATCGTCCCGCATTTGAGGTATTGGCAAAATGATAAAGTTTGACGATAATAAGGTTTTATTACTGCACCAACTAATAACGCAAGAGACGGGCGGAAGTGCGGGCGTGCGTGATTTTGGGCTTTTGGACTCGGCTATAGAAAGCATTTATGCAACCTTTGACGGACAAGAGCTTTATCCGACAAAAGAGGAAAAAGCCGCAAGACTCGGGTTCAGCTTGATATCCAACCACGCATTTGTAGACGGCAATAAGCGCATAGGTATGTATGTTATGCTGACCTATTTGGAAGCTAACGGAATACGTATAAATGCAGATAATGATGAAATAGTGAGGGTTGGCATTGCAGTTGCTTCCGGCACGATGAAGTATGACGATGTATTGGCGTGGGTACGTAAAGCGGAAAAGCTTAATTGAGCGGAAAAATAATATTTATATAACGCAAGCCGTTCGATTAGGTGCAAAATATAAAAAAGCTTAATTGAGCGCAAAAGCAGTAATTTTTAGCTTAAATTTCTCTAAATAGGTATATGAAATATTTTAAATATATATCAAAATTATAATAATCTATTATAACAATATAATAATTTAACTCAAGCCCGTCCGAATGTGGACGGGCTTGCAATTTTATTCTATTTCTTCTTTAAATTTTTTCAGAATTTTGCTTTCGAGGCGGCTGACCTGCACCTGCGATACGCCGAGTTCCTTTGCGACCTCGCTTTGCGTTTTGTCACGGAAGTAGCGCAGTATGATGATTTTTCTTTCCCGTTCGGGCAGGTTTTGTATGCAGTCCTTTAGCATAAGCGTATCGAGGCTTTCGTCGGGGGAGCTGTCGCCGACAATTTTATCGCCGAGCGAAGCGCCGTCCTCATCGCCGAGTGGCTCGGACAGCGACAAAAGATAGTGCGTCGTATCCATTGCAAACACGATATCCTGCGGCTCGACGGCAAAGTGCTCGGCGAGCTCGTCAACGGACGGCTCGTCCTTGCCTGCCTTTTGCACCTCGTCTATATACTGCGTTATCTTTGCGGACAGCGTTTTTGCCCAGCGTGACACCTTTACGGCGCCGTCGTCACGCAAAAACCGTTTAATCTCGCCGCTTATCAGCGGAACGGCGTAGGTGGAAAAGCGCACCCCGTACGACACGTCGAAATTCGCTATGGCTTTGACAAGTCCCATTGCGCCGAGCTGCATAAGGTCGTCGTATTCCAGACGTCCGTTAAAGCGTTTTACGATGGATTTGATGAGAGGGAGATTTTCCGCAATCAGTTTTTCTTTGGCATTATCGTCACCCTTTTGCGCCAAGGCTATCAGCGACAGGGTTTCCTCGTGACCAAGCATTATCTGAACACCTTTTTCATCGTTACCGTCGTGCCTTCGCCGATTTTGGAGCGCACGGTCATCTCGTCCGTAAACGTCTCTATGATAGTAAATCCCATACCGCTGCGCTCATCGTCGGGGCGGGTGGTGTAAAATGGCTCTTTAGCCTCTTCCACGTTTGCGATACCGCAGCCGAAGTCCGTTACGCTGACGGTGATAGTGCGAGCTTCCTCGTCCACCTCGGCTAGCAGCTCTATTATCCCGCCCGCTTCGGAGTATGCGTGTACGACGGCATTTGTCACCGCCTCGCTCACGGCGGTCTTCAAGTCGTTTATTTCCTCAAGCGTAGGCGAGCAGCACAGAGCAAACGTCGCAACGGCGCTGCGGGCAAAAGCTTCGTTTTTTCCGCAAGAAAGCATTTTCATATCAAAAAAATTGTTCATAACAACTCCTTATTTCACTATCGGCACAAAGCTGTAAAGTCCGCTTGTGCGAAAAACCTTGTCCACCTGCGGCGGAACGTTTTTAAGCAGCAGCTCGGCACGCTTCTGCCGCAGCTTTTTGTATCTGCCTATGATTAGCCCAAAGCCCGTGCTGTCAATAAACGTCACGCTTTGCATATCGAGCGTCATCGAGCGAAATCCCTGTGCGTCGATAAGCTTGTCCAAGTCGTCACGCAGTGAGCGGGCAGTGTATTCGTCAATTTCACCCGTCAGCTTCACGCAAATATCGTTGCCGACTATTTTAAAATCAAGATCCATATTGCCTCCGTATGTAGGATAGCAGATACCTATTTGCTAAAAATCGACGCTTTTGTCGCAAAAAACCGTATAGTGAAATATCTTGTCAAATGCCGCTTTTGCAAATAGCTTTAAAAAATCGCAGAAGTTCAAAATTTTGCTCAAAATTTTCTAAAATGTCGATGAAAAATTATTGACATAGCCGTTTTTTTATAGTATATTGTGTAGGTCGTCAACACAACGGGTTTACGGGGTGTAGCGCAGTTTGGTAGCGCATCTGCTTTGGGAGCAGAGGGTCGGGAGTTCGAATCTCTTCACCCCGACCACACAACCACATCTTTGTGCCGACAAAAGCTTCATAGATGTTGATTCGGGCCTTTAGCTCAGTTGGTTAGAGCAGTCGGCTCATAACCGATCGGTCCGCGGTTCGAGTCCGTGAAGGCCCACCAAAATCAATCATTCACATCTTGTGGCCCGGTAGTACAGTTGGTTAGTACGCCAGCCTGTCACGCTGGAGGTCAGGGGTTCGAGCCCCCTTCGGGTCGCCAAATAATTGTATGTGGCAGTGACAAATGTCACTGCCACATACATGAAAATCGTTTGTCAAAGCGAGGGATGCGTGTGGTTGATACGCCTCGGTAGCTCAGGTGGTAGAGCAAGGGACTGAAAATCCCTGTGTCGGTGGTTCGAGTCCGCCCCGAGGCACCATCTTATGCTGGTGTAGCTCAACAGGCAGAGCAGCTGATTTGTAATCAGCAGGTTGATGGTTCGATTCCGTTCACCAGCTCCAAAATTTAATATATGGGTAGGTTCCCGAGCGGCCAAAGGGAGCAGACTGTAAATCTGCCGTCAGCGACTTCGGTGGTTCGAATCCACCCCTGCCCACCACGAAAAAGCACACCGTATGGTGTGTTTTTTCACATAGTGGCGGGCGGGTGGATTTGCGCAATTTTATAATTGCGCCCACGGCTCAGCCGTGCGAACCACCTTTCGGTGCTGACGCTCAGTGCTGCAATACATTCCGTATTCTAAATTTTTTTTAAGCGGCAGCTCTTCGCTATTAAACGAATCCACCCCTGCCCACCACGAAAAAACACACTGTACAGTGTGTTTTTTCACATAGTGGCGGGTAGGGTGGATTTGCGCAATTTTATAATTGCGCCCACGGCGCAGCCGTGCGAACCACCTTTCGGTGCTGACCGCAAGCGAGGGGGATACAAGCATCTGTATTTGTATAGACCGAGCGTAGCGGACGTAAGACGCTGCGAGCTGCAATACATTCCGTATTCTAAATTTTTTTTAAGCGGCAGCTCTTCGCTATTAAACGAATCCACCCCTGCCCACCATGTAAAACCCGAAACGAATTTCGTTTTCGGGTTTTACAATGAAATTCGCCTGTCGGCGAGTGAAATACAACCTGCGTCGTATGAATTATCCCTTACGGTATATGAAATATATTTCGCACATAAAGGCGAATTTTATTTCATTGCGCAATAGTGATATTTCCTTATTATGGCGCCCCTTAGTAAGGGGAGCTGTCACCGCAGGTGACTGAGGGGATTGTCACCAAACAAGATAAAACAAGCGAATGCAAATTGAGCGAGATGACTTGCAACAATTTACGTGAAAGTGTGTAGCGCAGTTTTAGCTTGTGCGGTAGTAGCGAGAAAATCAAGTTAAAGCAACAAACCTGTCCAAAATTTGGACAGGTTTGCGCTAAATACGCCGATTTTCGAGCAGTGAGGGGATTGTCCACCAAAAGCATTATACCATTCCGTCATTGCGAGGAACGAAGTGACGAAGCAATCCAGAACGTGGGCTTATAAATGGTTGAAATGTCTGGATTGCTTCGGCAGTAAATGCCTCGCAATGACGAATTTCATTTAAAGTGTCTGTCGATTTTTGAACGATTTTATAGTGGAAAATTTTGCAATATTGAAAACTATTGACATATTAGCAGTTTGTGTTTAAAATGTATACGTATAAATATCGACATTATACAACAAATAACATACTGTATTACAAGCAAATAATATAGGGATAGTTATGCGGATAAACAATAGATATAACAGAAATAAAAAGTATATAAATATAATATCGTTATTGATATTCATATTAGTATTCTCTTTTACATTCTGTTGGACTTTGGGGAATGTACATCTATCTTTAAATAATTCCGCAGAGGCGTTAACTGCCGCCAATGTAAACAATGCGTATAAACCTGGTAATGGTGCTGACCTATGGGATAGCGCTGAAAATGAGTTTGATAGTGGAGTTTTGTCTGATCTTATATATAATCTGTTTGGCAATGAAAATCCTGTAAACTATATAAAAGAAAATGGTACTGATGATTATCAAACGTACGGGAAAGTGCTTGAGCAACAAATGGGATATGCGGCAGACCCATATTATGTTGTGCCGGCAAGTAAAATTAATGCGAGATTGAATGACGGAGCTGGGAACAATAACGGAATAGTCGTAACTTTGAACGGAATAGAATGGATGGTGGCTTCTTTAACTCTTGTTCGTGATGATGATACCGTCGGTGGCAAAAATAATGATAAGAAAGATAATGTAGTGCTTACATTATATCAAGCTCAATCATATTCATCGAGTAGGTTTTTTAATACCACTGCAGACACGCCGCAAAGTGGAATGTATGCATGTAGTGAATTGCGTAATAACCTTCTCAAATTGGATCATTATAAGTTTTTTTCAAACGGAAGCGAAAATAGTTTTGCAAATCAATTCTTGGTGCAACCTTCATATATCAAATATCAAGAAATGCAATCAGCATACGGGAGAAAATGTTCTTTTTGGGGATGGAATAAGACTACAGGTAATGATGCATATGGAAATATTACCGTTGGCTGGAGTAATAATTCCATTAAATATAGACCCGGCGATAGTTATAAAGATCCAGATGGTAATTTGCAAAGTTATGAAGCTTGGCAATACGATTATATTTGGATCCCTTCTCACACTGAAACGGCGTCTGTCGATTTTTCTCCGAGTGCATCTATTTGGCAATTAAGCACTAACCAAATAACGCCGGGTAGTGTAGTGCGTTTGCGCTCGGGATCTTGGGACTATTATTATAATCCATATACACTATTAGCTAATGGAAATGCATATTGGCTTAATTCGCCTCAAAGTGCAGGTATACGTCCTGCAATCCACTTAAATTTAACCGCTGCCGGTGTAGACAGCTTGTTAAACAATCCCGAAAATGTTCCCACAACCTACAACGGTGACGTGCAGACTGTAAAAAGTGTAGTAGATGCAAAGCCTACTGCATTTCCGTGGTACAATTCCGAGTATTATGAGCATACAGGCAATTATGTAAATTTAACGTATCAAGATTCACAAGGCGCAGACGTTACAAACGTAAAGAATGCGGGTGAATACTGGGTAAAAGCGGAAATAACGGAAAACTGGATAAATGCTGTAAACAACCAAGTGGAAGCGGACAGAATAAAATACGGATGGACTGATACACAGGTAGAGGCAGCAAAGAAAAACCGCAAGCCGAGGTTTGCAGGAGACCCTGATACATCCGACACTGCGCACGTAGAATCGGACACGGTGCGGTGGTTTAAATTTGTCGTATCGCCAAAAGAGCTCACGGTAAACAAACCGTCCTACAATGCAAGCACGGGGGATTACACTGCGCCGAGCTTTGCAAGCGGAAGCAGTCCGTATGGCAGTGATACGGTTACGTTGGCAACGTTGTATACAGGCACTGCGGCAGACGGAACACCGTTTAATCAGATCGACGTTGTGCCAAACAAGCGAGGCACGTACACTGCGCAAGCAATACTCATAAATTCGCCAACGGATAAGACAGAATACACGGGCGGCAACTATACTATAGCCAACGCAAGCAGTATGAATTGCCAAGTGCAGATAAACCGTCAAAGGTTGGATATACCGCATGCTTCCGAGGGAAGCAAACAGTATACGGGCGACAAGATAAAGTTTGTGCTTGCAGGATACACGGAAGAGTGGCGCAAGACTGCTACGCTTATAATACCCGATAATAGTGGCATAACCATCGAGGGTGACGATATCAACGGTTGGTATCTGGTGGTGGCAAAGGACGCAGGCACGTATACGGTGAATGCGGCTATCAAGTCGGAAAACAAATCGGACTGGTGTTGGAACACGGGCAAGCCGTCCGAAGAGAGCACCGAAGATAAGGCTATTACGGTTACGGTGACACGCAAAACGCTGTTTGTAGACTTTTTGAGCACAAGCGGCGGCTTCCTTATGCAAAAGGGTGCTGACGTAAAATTCAGTGCGGAGCCGTCCAACGGCATAGAGGGCGACACGATAAAAATTACGCTTGAGTATTACAAGTCGGACAATGCAAGCGTAGGCATACCTGTACCGAGCGGCACTTTGGACGCAAGCACGCTTGATTCGGGCACATATAGGCTTATGGCAAAGCTTGAGGACGCAGTAGCGGCGGACAACAAAAACTATGAGTTGGACGCAACGGGAGCATATCAGGATTTCACGATAAGCGCACAGAGCATAAGCATAGAATCTGTAGGCTGGCAGTACACGCAAAACAACGGACTTGCGCAGCCCATAAGCGGTGGCGCAAGCAAGGATTCGCCCGCAATAGTTGTGTACAACGGCACCACTTTTGTGTTTGGGCTTTCGGACAATGTTGCAGGACTTGCCTCAAAGGGCGTAAAGGTGGACACTACGTTTGGCGTAAACGGCTACGAAAACGGCTTGCAGCTCAACGCAACGTTGGACCCCGTGGCTATAACGGTACGTCTTATCCCGTACAATGCGGAATATGCATTCAATGACGAAAACGGAAAGCCGCTCAAGGAACAGCATAAAGATTTCACAATATATGTTAGCGTGGACCCTGCGGACATAGATTTTTCACAAATCAAATGGAGCGCAGACGAGCTGGAATACACGGCAATGGCGCAGCAGGTGGTAGTGGAATCCGGCTTGCCGTCCTTCCTGCGAGTGGGATATGCGGGCAACTCTGCGTGGGACGTAGGTGACTACGAAGCTAAGATAGTAAGTCTTATGATAACGGACTTCGAAGCGG
>CAJTYG010000015.1 GCA_910584155.1 uncultured Christensenella sp.
CGCAGACAATACCTTGATAGAAGACCTTACTACAATGCTTGCAACTGGCATGATGCTTCGCATAATGGACGGCGAAACGGTGTTGAACCAACTGACAATCTCTGTTATGGGCGACATAGACGGAGACGGCGACATAGGTACGGCGGACAAGGCAAGATTGAACTCGTATACCTTAGACAATCTGCCTTTGACGGGTGCATATCTCTTAGCCTGCGACCTTGACGGCGACGGTGAAGTAGGTACTGCAGACAAAGCCCGCCTCAACGCCTACACCTTGGACACCCTCGACATCTATGCAGGTCTCACATTGCGAACCGCAGCGCAGACTTCGTCTGTTAAATGTGACATCGCACAAGCTTCATCTGCGACAATTCCTGTACAAACTTTGTTTGTTGAACGAGATACAGCGCAAGCTACGGCGATTTCATCGCAAGCTTTAGCAACTTCTGTGGTGGAAACCTTTGCAACCACCGCCGAACCTGCGTTTGCCGACGAAAGGGCGATTGTTTCTTCCGAGTATGAGGTATCTATCTCTACCGACGAAAGCGAAGCTGCTTCTGCAAACGCTATCGATACATTGCAATCTCAAATCGTTCCACAGGCTGTTACAGTCATAAAATTCAGATTAGAGCAATATATAATAAAGAAGTAATAATCTAATAATACTAATAACCTTATTATAAATAGAGTTGACAGAGGACTATATGTGCGTATTATAGGGTCATTATTCAATGAAAATCTGCAATTTTTGCCGTATTATAGGTCTTTGGAAAAAATTGTGAATGAAAATGTATTGACGAATAATGATTTTATAGGTATAATTTGCATGTATAGTTAAAGCCTTGTTGCACTATAAGCAACATCGGTGAGTAAAATAACTAAAGAATAATAACGATATGTATTACTGCACGGGCGATAAAATTCGGCCATAATAATCGGTCATATCGCCTAAAAAGAGACATAGGGAGAGATTCAAATGAAAGCTCTTAAAATGAAGAAATTCTTGTTGTGTTTGGCGATTCTTGCTGTCGCAATGATTGCATCGGTGCTTGCGATAAGCACTTTTGAATCGACCACATCAATCGCCGAAGCGGCAGGCAAGCCAACATTCGTTGTGTCGGCGACACCGTCGGAAATCATTAAGAGTAATCCTTATCAAGAATTTATTATTAATATTAGGGTTACCGGAGTTTCCGGAGTGAGCGGCGGCATGTACGGCTCGAGCGCATGGCTGATTCCCGATCAGGCAGAGATGCTTGATTTTGTGGAATTTGTCGAGAGCAAAGACGTCTTTCAGTCTGCAACAATCAAAGGCAGTCTACATAAAGAGGGCATTAAAGTCCTTATGGAAGGCACCTGCGACGGACGAACAGCACTTACAAAAGATTTTACGATAGGCGGCTTTAAGTTTAAATTGAAACAGGGCGTTACGCCTCCCGCTTCGCTTACGTTTAAAGTAGAAGATAAACAGTCGCCTGATTTTCTTACCGGTACTAAACAGAATTTGGACAGTGTTTCTTTTACTTTGAATTTCCGTGAGGCGGATAGTAATAATACACTCAGCGCATTGTCTATATCTGCCGGCGGCAAGCAAATTTTAAGCGGCACCGGTGACAGTCAGACGATTGCGGACAGTATCGTATACGGCGACAGAGGAAGTATTACGCTCAGCGCTACACGTGGTAGTAAAAGCGCCAAAATCAAAGTCGTTGATAGCGTAGGAAACAAAACCCTCGTTAGCGAAAGAGCTCAAGATTTAAACAATCAGACCTTGGGCAATCTCGATCCGGGCGAGCATACGCTTACAATTACTGTTACTTCCGAGTCCGGCGTGGCAAAAAATTATACGGTTAAACTGACCGTTGCCGAAGTTCCGCCACCTGCAGCGACTGACGTAGAGAAGCCTGCGGCACCGACAGATACTGAAAAAGGCTATACGGGAGAAGCTGTTGATTTCACACCCGAGGGATTGGCGGATTTGGTCAATGAAGGCAAGGTCAAGCTGGAAAAAGTCGACGCTGAGGGCAATAAGACACCCGCAACTCTCGATGATTTTAAACCTACAAATGCCGGCTCTTATAAAATTGTAGCAACACCGAACGAGGGTTTTGCTTGGAAGGGCGGCGGCGCAAATCCCGAGTATACTTTTGAATTAAAGAAAGCTACGCTTACTGCAAATACTACTAACGACGGAAAGCTTCCTACATTTTCAAGTGATTCATACACGGGATCGCTCGATAATATCATCGACTATAAGTATTATAGCGACGAAGCATGCACCCAAGAGGTCAATGTTAAAGATTTAGTCCCCGGAGAAAGTTATTTTGCAAAGCCGTTTTTGAAGGATGGCTATGAAAACAATTTCGAATTCAACTCCGACGATGTTACAAAGCAATGTATAGATGAGGGCGTCGCTTACGTGGTGCCAAATAATCCCGTACCCGTTGACCCGAGCGATCCTGAGAAAGAGAATCCTTTAACCAAAAAATATTTGGGTCTGCCTCTTTGGGTTTGGTTGCTTATAGCTCTCTTAGTGTTGCTGTTTATCATTATTCTGATAATAATAATCTTTGCCAAGAAAAAGAAGAAAGAAGAGGAAGAGAAAAAGTCCGGAAATATGCAAGGACAACCTGTTGCGGTTGCCGCAGGTGCTGCAGTCGATCCGTCGCTTGCTGCTAAGAATGAAAAATTAGAAGCCAAAAATGAAAAATTGGAAGACCGCATGCGTGAAATGGAGCATGAGGCGAGCGAGCGTGAGATAACAAGATACAGAGAAGAGGCTGAAAAGTCAAGAAGAGACGCAAGCGCAAATGCTGCGAGCGGAATGCCGCAAGCAATGATGGCAGGCGCAATGTTTGGCGATTCTGCTCTTGCTGCAAAGACCGACAGAATGGAAGACCGCATGCGTGAAATGGAGCGTCAGGCGAATGAACGTGAGCTTTCCAGATTTAAAGATGAAATCGAAAGAGTGAGAAGAGACGCAACGGCAGCCAATGCGCAAGCAGCGTCGCAACCCGCTGCAACGTATACCGATCCTACTCTTGCCGCAAAGACCGACAGAATGGAAGATCGTATGCGTGAAATGGAGCGTCAAGCGAATGAACGTGAGCTTTCCAGATTTAAGGATGAAATCGAAAGAGTGAGAAGAGACGCAACGGCAGCCAACGCACAGGCATCATCGCAACCCACGATGGGCGGTGCAATGTATCCCGATCCTGCGCTTACCGCAAAGACCGACAGAATGGAAGACCGCATGCGTGAAATGGAGCGTCAGGCTACAGAGCGTGAGATCGCAAGATGTAAAGAAGAAATCGATAGATTGAGGAGAGATGCTGACAGAAATGCAATGCAAATGAATCAGCAACCGACCGCAACTGTTCAAAACGACGCTACAAATATGCGTATCGCACAATTAGAAGCCGAGTTAAGACAGCGTGAAGATGCGTTGCGCAATGAAATGCGCCGTCAGGAAGATGCGCAAAGAATGGCTGAACAGAGAAACGCAGAGCAGCGTATCGCACAGATGAAGGCCGATGCGGAGCGTGAAGCAGAGCGAATCAAAGAAGAAGCAAGAAGATCTTCGGGTATGATGGCTGCTCAGCCAACCGCTGCTGCGATCGCATCTAACGAAATGATAACCCGTCTTACTCAGCTTGAAGAAAACATGAGACGCCGTGAGGAGGAAATCCGCAACGAAATGCGCCGTCAAGAGGACGCTCGCAGAGAAGCGGATCGTAAGATGGCAGAAGACCGCATAGCTCAGATGAAAGCAGACGCAGAGCGTGAAGTCGAAATGCTGAAGGAAGAGGCGAGAAGAACCGCCAAAGAGATGAGACAGTCTCCCGCTACAGTAATGGCTTCGGCAGATATGACAAATCGTTTTGCACAGCTTGAAAACGATCTGAAGCAACGTGAGGAAGAACTTCGCAATCAAATACGCCGTCAGGAAGACGCTCAAAGAGAAGCTGAGCGCAAGAAGGCTGAAGAGCGCATAGCTCAGATGAAAGCAGACGCCGAACGTGAAGCTTTAAGAATTAAAGAAGAAGCCGAGCGTATTAAAGACGAGGCGAAGAAAGCCGCTGAAGAAATCAGACGTCAAAGTGAGGCTACAGTTGAAAGTATCAAGCGCCAAAGCGAATTAGCTGCCGCAAGACAACCTATTGTTTCGGCTGGCGGATTGGTGCGCACAATCGGTACGGAGGGAGATATGGATGCTGAAACCGCAGCAATATTGAGAGATTATCAAGAGCGCATGCGTAAGATGGAGCAAGAATTGCAAGAACAGCGTATGACAAATCTTATGCGTGAAAGCACAGAAAAGGCTCGTAAAGAGATGGAAGATGCTTCTAAGATGCGTCGTCATGAGGATGAAATGCAGCGTTTGCGTGATTTGCAAGAATATGAGCGCCGTCAGCGTCAGGATATGCAAAATATGCAGCCGTATATGCAGCAGCCTTACGGCGGTCAGTTTGTCGCTCCTGCGCCCGATATGTATATGCGTCAACAGCAGGAGTTGGAAGCGCAACGTCTCAGACTGTTAGAGGAGCGTTTGAAGCAAAGAGAAATGGAAGTCCAAATGCTTCGCTCGCAAGGCTATGGTATGCCGCAACAGCCGTATGTACCGCAACAGCCGTACGTGCCTCAACAGCCATATGCGCCGCAACAGCCGTATGCACCTCAACAGCCGTACGTAGCGCAACCGTATGCGCCGCAGTATCCTCCGTATGGACAACCGCAAGGTTATGCGCCGGTGCAACCGAATCCTACAAACCCAATGGGTGATAACAAATAAAAAACAATAAGGAGTATATTATGAAAAAGATTGATGAACAGACAACAGTAAATAAAGCAATGCTCGAGGAGCAAATTGCCGAATTGAAAAACGAAATCAACGATTCTGAGAAGAATTTGATTCGTTCGTTGGCAGCATTGATGGATGCTATTGTTAACGAAACTTCTTTCAATCGCAGCGACGTTGAATTTTTCAAGACCTTGATGGCAATGATCAAACTCAATCGCGAAAGATTGCAGATTTTGAGCGATACATTGAATAGCATTGAATAAGAGCTTTGCACCGTTGCATTGACTTAAGTATTAACAGGAGGCGGCGAGATGGATTCGCAATCAAAGTTAAAAGATTACATGAGTCAAATGCGGGTGATGGAAGATAAGCTTCGTGAAACGAAACTTCAGGCAAAATTCGATGAATATTCGCAACTCTCTTATGATGAGTTTGAAAAAGAAGAAAAGCTACGTCGAGAAGAAGACGAGTTGCGACATTTGCGTGAATTGCAAGAAGAGGAGCGTCGTCGCAGAGAAGCAGTGCAAGCACAATATGCTCGTATGCAATACGCACAGCCTTACGGCGCCACTGTTCCTTACAACTATGCGGCTGAACTTGCACGCCAGAAGCAGGCAATAGAGATGCAGCAGCTTGCGATTTTGCAAGAGCAGGTGCGTGTTCAAGAGGAAGAAAACCGTCGTTTGCAGGAGCGGCTGAATTCAATGCAGGTCCGACCTGTATATCAATATCCTATGCCGTCGCCATATCCGCAACCGCAGCCATCGCCATATCCGCCTCAACCGCCTGTTATTCCGCAGCAACCGCCGGTTATGATGATGTCGCCGCCGGTTCAGTATCCGACGCAAGTGTATTTTATACAGAACAACGAGCCAAGCTCTAAGGCTAAAACGAACGAGCCGCTTAGTAAAGAGTCGGAAACTGTGCCCGAAAAACGTGATACGCAAAGCGACAAAGTTGAAAAGGTTGACGCTGTAGTTGAAGAAAAAAAAGAAGCTGTAGTTGAAGTCGATCACAATGTCGAGCGCAATATCGGTGATGAATTCGATGACGACTCGGATATCAAATTCAATGAGAGGCTTTCGTTTGCGGACTTGTATGTGCTTTTAAGCAGTGAACAAAAACGGTACTGCGATGAATTGCGTGACTATGCCAAAAAGAAAAGCGGCGCCAAGGAATTTCCGGCAAAGTACCATTTGGCAGTCGGTAACGGACAAAAGGTTATCGTAAAAATGACGATCAAAAACGGTATTTGCTTCGCACAGTTTAGGCTGGAAGACGAGCGTTTGCGCAGTATCAGGCGCAATGCTTCGATGGGCGGCGCAGATATTCAAATCAAAGAAACAAAAGTGCCTCTTTTAGATGAATCGGCATTGATCGCTGCAAAAGAAATGGTTGACTTGCGCCTTGTTCAGCTTGAAGAACACGTTTTGCTGCAAAAACAACGTGCCGCAGAGCGTAGGAAAGCTGCAAAACCCGATTGATGAATGTATCTGAAAATAACGGTATGTAAATGAGTTCGACATAATGTCGGACTTATTTTTTTGGCGATGTATGTTTAAGTGCAATGCTCAAATATAAAATGATATGAACATTGAAATTGACTTTTGCGGTATTCTGTCCTATGAGCGGAAATGCGGCAAGGGTAAATGAACAGATGCTTTAATTGATATTATCGAATTCCACCCATATAGAGTGCCGCTAATTGTGAATTATCCAAAAAAACTTGCTTAGACACTTGTTATATGCTAAAATGACTGTATCTAACGATATATTTATATGGTATAGGTATAATTGTATGAAGAAAAAACAAAATCTATGGTATTTAATTATTTCGATAGTTATTATTGCCGTTGTAATTGTTACTGTAATTCTGTATTCGGTGTACGTCAATAATCAGATTTTTAATGATAGCTCGCAGCATTTGTCGGAGATTTACGGGCAGGTTTCGACTACCGTGCGGCAGAAAATCAGCGATAATTACAGTATGCTACACAGTTGGGAAAACTACATTGCCGAAGTTTCGTCAGATGATTATTACAATCAGGCTTGTGACCACGATGAGTTTATAGACAATCTTCCGAATGTTGATAAGTCGGAATTTCAGCACTACGGAGAGTTCCGTCATTTTATTCAAAATCAAAAGGACGGCGACTGGGGCTTTCAGTCATTCTACTTTTTTAATGACGCAGATTTGGATAATACCGAAATCGAGGCAAAGCGCAGCATAAGCAGAAACGGCAAGGATTTGGATAGATTGACTCTCAGATATCCGTTTTCAACGCTTCTCGCCGAAAGCCAAGATCAAAATTTCGGAGTTGTTGCTACGGATGAGAGCGGAAATACCGCAATGTTGTTTGTAGTATGGTTTGGCGAAGAGCGCACATTTAACGGATTTAAATACAGCGGATTCGGCGTCAGCTATACCGATAAGCGTATGGCGGAGCTGATCGGCTACAATGTGTTTGACGATAACGGATTTTGCTATATGACAACAAGCAAGGGCGACGTGTTGATGAAAATCCGTGACGACGGTGCCGACCGTGGCGACAATTATCTGGATTTTTTGGGCTCCGACCGTTGTAAGCTTACCGGAACTACGGCGAGTGCGATTGCACAGGCTTGGCAGTCCGACGATAAGAATGTCAACACCGGTACGGTGCTGGTGACTGCCGATTCGGTTGAATACTACTTAAATTATATGCCTGTCGGAATAAACGATTGGGTGTTAATGGGCGTAGTGCCGACAAGCTTTGTCAATCGTTATATGAACGATTTTCGCACGGTGACCATTATCGTTATGGCGCTGTTGTTTGCATTTGTCGGGTTTGCCGTAGTGATCATGTTTGTGCAGCTCAGCCGCAAACGTGTGAAGGAAAAAGAGCTTGAAGTCGCTTCAAGAGAAAAGTTGCTTGATTTGCTGACGCACGACAACAATAATATGTTTATTTTGTTCTCGTCCGAGACGTTCAAAGCGGATTATGTCAGCAGCAATTTGCCTCAAGTGCTCGGGTTGGATACGGAAGAAGTAAAGAATGATATCAGATGTCTCTTGCATGCAACCGTTAAGGATTGCGCACCTTTCACAACCGAAGGCTTGCAAAATCTGCCCGTCGGTGGAACTTGGAGCGTTGATTTAGAGTTGAACAACAAAAAGAGCAAAGAGCCTCTTTGGTATAAGCTGTCGCTTTATCGGTCGTCTTTCGGCGGTAAAGATAATTTCGTACTGATGTTTTCGGACCGTACGGAAGAAAACAAAATGCGAGACAATTTGGAGCAAGCGCTTGCGCTTGCGAAATCGGCAAATGAAGCGAAGAGCAATTTCTTATCGAATATGTCGCACGACATTCGCACGCCGATGAATGCAATAATCAGTTATACGACGTTGCTTGCAAGACATGCCGAAAATCCCGACGCCGTGCGTGAATATGTGCGCAAAATCAGTTTTTCGGGGCAGCATTTATTGAGCTTGATCAACGACGTGCTCGATATGAGCAAAATCGAGAGCGGAAAGACTTCGCTTAACATAGAAGAATTCAATTTTGCCGACTTTTTGGAGAAGCTGTATTCGATAGTAGCGGAGCAGGCGAAGACTAAGAGTCAGACTTTTGAAATGTTTTTCAAAGGACATATACCCGATCGTATGTGCGGTGATAAGCTGCGAATAAATCAGATTTTGCTAAATTTGCTGTCCAATGCTATCAAGTATACTCCCGAGAAGGGCTCGATTGAGTTGTGTATAGAAGCGTCCGATTGCGCACGCCACAATCATACACATATTAAGTTTGAAGTTAAGGACAACGGCGTCGGAATGAGCGAGAGCTTCGTCAAAACGGTATTTGAGCCGTTTTCACGTGAGCAAACCGAGGCTACAAAAGAGATACAGGGCACCGGACTCGGCATGGCGATAACGAAAAACATCGTAGACCTGATGGGCGGCACCATATCGGTTGAAAGCGAGCTCGGCAAAGGCTCGACATTCACCGTTGATATAGAGTTGGCGGTCGCCGAGGGCCCCGCAGACGGAACGGACGAAGACTTCTGGCTCAAGCATGGCGTGACCCGTGTATTGGTAGTCGATGACGACGAAGACATATGCGCCGAAATATCGGAGCTTATGTACGATACGGGAGTCATCGTTGATTATGCTACTTCCGGCAAGCGTGCGATCGAAATGGTTTCGGAGTCAGGCGAGAAGGGCGAGAGCTATGATATCGTTTTGCTTGACTGGAAGATGCCCGAGATGAACGGCATCGAGACCGCAAAGCACATACGAGCCAAAGTCGGGGACAGCATACCGATCATGATATTGACGTCGTACAGCTTTGATGAAATCGAAGACGAAGCGCATGATGCGGGCATAAATATGTTTATGCCGAAGCCGTTTTTCGTATCCAGCTTCCGCAATGCGGTCAAAAAGCTTAAGAGCGTAGACGACACCGCAAAAGCGGCAGAAGCGGACAAGATGTCTATCAGCGGCTTAAAGGTGCTTGCGGCGGAGGATAACGAGATAAACGCCGATATTCTTCTCGAGCTTATGGAAATCGAGGGAGTGACCTGCAAAATCGCTCAGAACGGAAAAATCGCCGTTGAGGAATTTGAAAAAGCTCCCGTCGGAACGTACGATTTGATTTTCATGGACATACAGATGCCGATTATGGACGGCTATGCCGCAACGCAAGCGATACGTTCGTGCAGTCATCCCGAGGCGAAGACGATTCCGATTATTGCGATGACGGCAAACGCATTTGACGATGACATCAGGAGGGCGCTCGATGCGGGAATGAACGCACACTTGGCAAAGCCTATCGATATGGACAAGCTAAAGGCGGTCGTATTAAAAATTATGAAGGAAAAACAAAATAAGGAGTAAAAACCGTTATGGATGCGTATTCAACCGAAAAAAGCGGCGAAGTACAAAAAGCCAAGATACTGATTGTTGATGATTCGATGCTCAATCGTTCGTTGTTAAGCGATATGCTGTCCGACACGTTTGACATCATCGAAGCGGAAAACGGGCAAGAAGCTATTTCGATTTTACACGAGCATGAATTGGAGATATCGATGTTGTTGCTTGACATCGTAATGCCTGTGATGGACGGTTTTGAAGTGCTTGCGATCATGAACAACAAGGGGTGGATACAAAACATTCCCGTGATCATGATATCGTCTGAAACAAGCAACATCTACATTGACCGTGCGTATGACTTGGGCGTGACCGATTTTATCGGGCGACCGTTTGACGAGCGTACCGTACGTCACCGTGTGATGAGCGTGTTTATGATAGCGGACAAACGCAACGAGCTTGCCGATATGCTTTCTGCGCAGATGTATGAAAACGAAAAGGACAACAATCTGATGATTGAAATTCTTTCGCACATAGTTGAGTTCCGCAACGGCGAAAGCGGGCTGCACGTATTGCACGTACACGCAATAACCGACTTGCTTTTGAAAGCATTGGTAAAAAAGACGGACAAATATCCGTTGTCAAGCAAGGAAATACGTCTTATCGGAAATGCGTCTGCATTGCATGATATCGGCAAGATTTCCGTTCCGTCCGAGATATTGAACAAGCCCGGCAGATTTACACCGGAAGAGTTTGCTATAATGAAGCAGCACACCGTAGAGGGCGAAAGAATGTTAAACGACATACCGTTCCGCCAAAACGAAGTGCTTGTAAAGATAAGCTGTCAGATATGCCGTTGGCACCACGAGCGTTGGGACGGAAGAGGCTATCCCGACGGTTTATCGGGCGACGACATTCCGATATCCGCACAGGTAGTTGCGCTTGCGGACGTGCTTGACGCATTGACTGCGGATCGCTGCTACAAAAAAGCAATTCCGTTTGACGATGCGGTCGATATGATACTCAGAGGCGAATGTGGCGCCTTCAATCCGATTTTGCTTGATTGTCTGCGTGAAAACGCAAATATATTAAAAAAGGATTTGACTTTGCAGTCGTTCGGGCATATGAGCGACAAGAGTATCATGTCCGCAGTCGACGAAGTGCTCAAGAGCGACGGCGGAGTATCGGGGCGTAGCGCACAGCTGTTGGAGCGTGAGCGAACAAAGCTCAAATTCCTTTCGGATATCACGCACGACATCACGTTTGAGTATGTGGCGGAGCCTGAGATGATATCGCTGTCGGAGTGGGCGGCGGAGACGTTCCAGCTTCCTGTAAACATCTTTTCCCCAAGCGAAAACGAGCATTGGACGTCTATGTTCAGCAAAGACGACTTTGTCGGCTTTGTAGAAAAGATGAAATCCACCACCTTTGACAATCCTATAGTTTATGGCAAGTATTTGATGACCATACACGGCGAAAAGCGTTGGTGCAAGGTGCTTGCCAAGGTATTTTGGAGCGATAGCGACCACAAACTCTTTGAGGGCGCATTCGGCAAGATAAGCGACATCAATGATGAGACCAAGACCATCGAGTTTTGGGAGCATAAAGCAGATTGCGATTCACGCACGGGGCTGCTCAATCACAATGCGGCAAAGCGTGAGATAACCCGCTTGCTGTCGGAGGCAAACGGACGTACATATGCGCTTGCGGTGATCGACTTAGATGATTTCAAACAAGCCAACGACTGTTATGGACACTTGTTTGGCGACGAAGTGCTTGAAACCATGGCAAACCGTATCAGAGAGAACATTCGTAGCACCGACATCGGCGCAAGGATGGGCGGCGACGAGTTTATCATCTTTATGGAGTATAAAGGCAATGCCGAGCCGCAAATCAAGCGTGTTTTCAAGGGCTTGACAGGCAAGTATAAGGATTTTGATATAGGTATCAGCATGGGCGTAGCTTGCGCCGAAGATTTGGTTGATTATAACGAACTGTTCCTGCGTGCCGATTCCGCACTGTATTCGGTCAAGAGCGAAACAAAAAATTCTTATCGCTTCTACAATGACTCTATCGAAAAGATTGTGCGAAGCAATAGCGGCGACGAAGATTAAATAAAGTATCGAGGTAAAGTGTTATGACAGTAAAAGAGTGTTACGAAGCAATAGAATCTGACTACAACGACGTGCTCAGTCGTTTGCGTACCGATGAGCGCATACAGCGTTTTTTGCTCAAAGTGCTTGAAGACGGCAGCTACGAGCTTCTCGTAAAATCGCTTGAGCAAAGAAATATGGAAGAAGCATTCCGTGCAGCTCACACCTTAAAAGGCGTGTGCATGAATTTGTCGTTGACAAAGCTGTATCAATCAAGTCAAGCTATCACCGAGGCGCTTCGCAATCGCACCGAATACGGCGACGACCTAAAGCCTCTGCTTGACAAAGTGACCGCCGATTACGAATTTACAATGAAGCACATACGAGCCTTGATATCTTAAATTTGTAATTGCGCTGAACCCCATATTACAATAAGCATTAAACATCTCGTCATTGCGAGGCTATGCCGAAGCAATCCAGAATTTAAAAAAATGAATTATACTTTCCGTCATTGCTAAGAGCGAAAATATGGCAGCCTCGATGAAACATATTTGACTTTTCCTTAATATGGCTCCCCTTAGTAAGGGGAGCTCTGCCGAATTCGCACATCGTGCGATGAGGCGGTGAGGGGATTGTCCACCAAATAAAAGATTATGCGGAATGAGGCAAGAGTTTACAACGATAGTTTGAGTTGATAGCAAATAATCTTTTGTGCGGTAGTAGCGAGAAAATCAAGTTAAAGCAACAAGCCTGTCCGAAATTCGGACAGGTTTGAGCTAAATACGCCGATTTTCGAGCAGTGAGGGGATTGTCAAAATTAAAACCATTGCGAAGCTTAGAAAAAGTGCTCGCAGTGTGTTATCTTAAGCATTACTCATTCCGTCATTGCGAGGCTATGCCGAAGCAATCCAGAACGTAAACTTATAAAATAGCTAAATGTCTGGATTGCTTCGTCACTTCGTTCCTCGCAATGACGAATTTTATTTGAATAGCTGCCGATTAAAGAAAAATTAAACAATATTAGGAAATAATTGTCATACATAATAAGATTGACAAATGTGTGCATTGTGTATACAATGTATATGTATAATTATCGGTAGAATTCGACAAAAATCGACATTATTGCGATAATATACAACAAATAACGTGCTTGTATTACTAAACAATAATATAGGGATAGTTATGCGGAAACATAAAGAACATAACGGAAAAATTAGATATACAAATATAGTATCTTTATTGATACTAATATTAGTATTATCTTTTATATTTAGTCTGATTTTTGGGAGTGGAATACACTCATTTACAAATAATTCTGCACAAGCATTGACTACTGCAAATATTGGTAGCGCTATATTGGCAGGTAGTGGGGCTGAACTTTGGAACAGTTCTACTTCGACTTTTAACCAAACAGTTCTTTATGATATAACAGATAAAATTTTTGGAGATTTCAATCCCATAGAGTATGTTAAAACATATGGCAAGAGTGATTGGGAAACATATGGTTCATATTCTACAAACTCTGAGTTTGGTACGCAGTATTGGGTAGTTCCTGCTTCTACTATAAATACAAAAGTAGGAAGTGCCGATAATGGAATGATTGTAAAATTAGATAACAAAGACTGGATGGTTGCATCTTTAACTTTGGATAGAAATAACAATGTAGTTTTGACATTGTATCTTGCAAATGCTATAGATGAAACGTATTTTTATTCGAACACATCATCAAAAGGCGACAACGTTTATAGTCGAAGCAATCTTCGCAACTCAATATTAACGAACAGTATTTGGGAATTGTTCCATTCGGGAAGTGCGGATAGTTTTGCGGCTAAATATTTAGTGCAGCCTCTCAATATTCAATATCAAGAAACGGAAACGCAAGTTGGCCGTTCTAATCCTTACGGTGGCGATTATCAGTTACCTAATGATTCATATGGAGCACAGTCAAGTAATTGGTATACTGCCAATAATACATATCAACCTTCTGATACCTATTCTAATCCAAATGGAAATATGGTGCGTTATGACGACTGGAAAAACGACTATATATGGATACCTTCTGCAACTGAAATTGGGTGGACAGATTATATAAACAATGGCTCATCAATTTGGAATCTAACCGCTAATCAATTAGCCCACGAAGGACGATCGACAAGTGGTGGTACAAAAAGATACAGTTTTGTGCGTTCAGGAGCCTATAACCGTGGTGATTGGCGCTATTTGATTCGAGAGTCGGGCGAATGGGATTATAATAGCACAAGTTATGGATTTGGCGTACGTCCAGCTATACATTTAAATTTGACTGCTGCATTAATGTCATTAGGCACGGTATTAGATGATCCCCAAAACATTAGTAGCGTATACAACGGCGACGTGCAAACAGTAAAAAGTGTTGTAGATGCAAAGCCTACTGAATATACATGGTATGATTCGGAATGGTATGAGCATACAGGAAATTACGTAAAGTTGACATACCAAGATTCGCAAGGGACAGATGTTACAAACGTAAAAAATGCTGGTGAGTACTGGGTAAAAGCGGAAATAACGGAAAACTGGATAAATGCCGTAAATGCGGAAGTGGAAGCGGACAGAATAAAATACGGTTGGGATTCTACACAGGTAGAGGACGCAAAGAAGAACCGAAAACCAAAATTCAAGGGTGATCCTGTTACGGAATCTGGACATACAGAATCAGATACGGTGCGGTGGTTTAAATTTGTCGTATCGCCTAAAGAACTGACCGTCAATGCACCGTCATATAATGCAAGCACGGGGGATTACACTGCGCCGAGCTTTGCGAGCGGAAGCAGTCCGTATGGCAGTGATACGGTTACTTTGGCAACGTTGTATACGGGCACTGCGGCAGACGGAACACCGTTTAATCAGATAGACGTTGTGCCAAACAAGCGAGGCACATATACTGCTCAAGCAATACTTGTCAATTCCGCAACGGATAAGACAGAGTACACGGGCGGCAACTATACTATAGCCAATGCAAGCAGTATGAATTGTCAAGTACAGATAAACAGGCAGAGGTTGGATATACCCCATGCTTCCGAGGGAAGCAAACAGTATACGGGCGACAAGATAAAGTTTGTGCTTGCAGGATACACGGAAGAGTGGCGCAAGACTGCTACGCTTATAATACCCGATAATAGTGGCATAACCATCGAGGGTGACGATATCAACGGTTGGTATCTGGTGGTGGCAAAGGACGCAGGCACGTATACGGTGAATGCGGCTATCAAGTCGGAAAACAAATCGGACTGGTGTTGGAACACGGGCAAGCCGTCCGAAGAGAGCACCGAAGATAAGGCTATTACGGTTACGGTGACACGCAAAACGCTGTTTGTAGACTTTTTGAGCACAAGCGGCGGCTTCCTTATGCAAAAGGGAGCTGACGTAAAATTCAGTGCGGAGCCGTCCAACGGTATAGAGGGCGACACGATAAAGATAACGCTTGAGTATTACAAATCGGACAACGCAAGCGTGGGCATACCTGTGCCGAGCGGCACTTTGGACGCAAGCACGCTGGACTCGGGCACATATAGGCTTATGGCGAAGCTTGAGGACGCAGTAGCGGCGGACAACAAAAACTATGAGTTGGACGCAACGGGAGCTTTCCAAGATTTCACGATAAGCGCACAGAGCATAAGCATAGAATCTGTAGGTTGGCAGTACACTCAAAACAACGGCTTAGCGCAGCCCATAAGCGGTGGAGCGAGCAAGGACTCGCCCGCAATAGTTGTATACAACGGCACCACGTTTGTGTTTGGGCTTTCGGATAACGTAGCAGGTCTTGCCTCAAAGGGCGTAAAGGTGGACACTACGTTTGGCGTGAACGGCTATGAAAACGGCTTGCAGCTCAACGCAACGTTGGACCCCGTGGCTATAACGGTACGTCTTATCCCGTACAATGCGGAATATGCATTCAATGACGAAAACGGAAAGCCGCTCAAGGAACAGCATAAAGATTTCACAATATACGTGAAAGTAAATCCTGCGGAAATAGATTTTTCACAGCTTAAATGGAGCGCAGACGAGTTGGAATATACTGCAATGGCGCAACAGGTTGTTGTGACGTCTGGGTTGCCGTCCTTCCTGCGAGTTGGATATGCAGGCAATTCTGCGTGGGATATAGGCGAGTACGAAGCGAAGATAGTAAGTCTTATGATAATAGACTTCGAAGCAGCAGCAAACTACCACGTTCCGTCCGTATTGGACAGCATACCTACGCATTCGTGGAAGATAGTTAAGAGAAGAATTCCCATAAAGTGGGTTATAACAGAAGAAACGGGACAGGATGATGAAATCATCTTTGTGCCGTCCCTGTCTGATGACGCAGACGGAGCGATAGAATACATATATTGTCCGTCTATGGAAGATACTCCGTCCGTGCCGGACACCTCAAAAGAGATGACGCTTGAGGAAATATGTCAGAATTATGACCAAACCACGTACAGGACGTATTACGTATATGCGAGGTTAAAGGCGCCGTCCGAGACGGAAGTGCGCTCGTTCAGCAGCAAAAACTGCGTATTGTTGGACGGCGGCGTAGAAAAAACGGAATCATATCAGGGCTTCAGCGTAGGCGGCAATAAGAACCCCGTGCGAGTGAGCCTCAAAAAGGATACTGTAGTATACAACGGCAAGGAACAGCCTGCCGAAGTGGAAGTAGACGCAGGCGGACTTAAGGTAGACTACAGGCTATCTTATATGGTGAAAAACGAAGCAGGCGAATACGAGAAATTCAGCGGAGTGCCCAACGACGCAGGCGAATACCAAGTTGTGGTTGAGATAAGCAAGGCGCAGTCCGGTGATTTCGCAGTAGCGGGCGGACGTTATATAGACTACGTTATAGAAAAGGCGACCTTTGACCTCTCGAGCTTCAAGTGGGTGGACTCGCTGCATGAAGACGCAGAATATACGGGACCGTATATCTACAACCCGAATACGCCGCATAAGCTCGAATATAAGGGCGACGGCATAGAGGGCATAATTGTGACGTGCGAGCCTGCAGACGGAACGAGCGGCGAATATACTGCCGCAGGCGAGTATACTGTGAACGTGACGTTTGCTTTTGCGGACACCTTTATAGACAAAATGAACTATAAAACGCCCGATAATTTTGAATTCACGTGGGAAATAGAGAAGTGCGCACCGGACCTCAGCGGAGTGGTGTGGAACTGCAACGACGAGCCGTTTGTGTTTTCCATAGTGGACGGCGAGCCTGTGAAGTACAAAGCGCAGCTTAAATTTCCTGTAGG
>CAJTYG010000016.1 GCA_910584155.1 uncultured Christensenella sp.
AAAGTGCCGCTCGGCACAGGTATGCCCACGCTTGCGTTGTCCGATTTGTAATACTCAAGCGTTATCTTTATCGTGTCGCCCTCTATACCGTTGGACGGCTCCGCACTGAATTTTACGTCAGCTCCCTTTTGCATAAGGAAGCCGCCGCTTGTGCTCAAAAAGTCTACAAACAGCGTTTTGCGTGTCACCGTAACCGTAATAGCCTTATCTTCGGTGCTCTCTTCGGACGGCTTGCCCGTGTTCCAACACCAGTCCGATTTGTTTTCCGACTTGATAGCCGCATTCACCGTATACGTGCCTGCGTCCTTTGCCACCACCAGATACCAACCGTTGATATCGTCACCCTCGATGGTTATGCCACTATTATCGGGTATTATAAGCGTAGCAGTCTTGCGCCACTCTTCCGTGTATCCTGCAAGCACAAATTTTATCTTGTCGCCAGTATACTGTTTGCTTCCCTCGGAAGCATGGGGAATATCCAACCTTTGGCGGTTTATCTGCACTTGGCAATTCATACTGCTTGCATTAGCTATAGTATAGTTACCGCCTGTATACTCTGTCTTATCCGTTGGCGAATTTATGAGTATTGCTTGAGCAGTATATGTCCCTCGCTTATTAGGCACAACATCTATCTGATTAAACGGGGTACCGTCTGCGGCAGTGCCTGTATACAACGTAGCCAAAGTCACCGTATCACTTCCATACGGACTGCTTCCGCTTGCAAAGCTCGGCGCAGTGTAATCCCCAGTAGTTGCATTGTAAGACGGTTTGTTTACTGTGAGCTCTTTGGGGCTTACTATAAACTTAAACCACCGCACCGTATCCGATTCCGTATGCCCCGATTCCGTGACAGGATCGCCCTTGAATTTTGGTTTTCGAGCTGTCTTGGTTTGCTCTGTTTGTGCAGTAGTCCAACCGTATTTTATTCTGTCCGCTTCTACTTGGTTGTTTACAGCATTTATCCAGTTGTCTGTTATTTCCGCTTTTACCCAATAAGTTCCTGCATTCTTTACGTTTGTAACATCTGCACCTTGCGAATCTTGATAAGTCAAATTTATATAATTGCTTGTATGCTCATAATACTCGGCATTGTACCATGGATATTCCGTAGGTTTTGCATCCACAACACTTTTTACTGTTTGTACATCACCGTTGTAGGTGGTGGGTATGTTTTGAGGGTCATCGAGTAAAGTTCCGGTAGCCAACTCCGCTGCACTAAAATTAAAGTGTATCGCTGGGCGAACATTGTAAGTAGAATTTGATTGTGCATATTGTATGCTGTGATTTATTTCTCCACTAGGTAACAGAGCATATATACAGCCATTAGTAGGACCACAATCACCGGAACGCAAACTTGCCCAGTCAGAACCGCTGTGCATACGTTGATTAAGACTTAAGTTCCAAATACTGCTTGTAGTTAATTTGTTTTTTGCACCTGTTTCCACCGCAGATGGCAACCAGATATAGTCATCACCCCAAGCATCATAACGCACCGTTTTACCGTTGGGGTCAGTATACGTGTCTGTCGGCTGATGTTCAACATACCATCCGCTAGATAACACGCCCAACGCATCATTTGGGTTATTGCTATCATCCCAACCTCCGCCTCTAGAATACGCTGTTTCAGTATGCTGATATTGAATATTTTTCGGCTGAACTAAAAACTGTTTGGCGAAACTTCCCGCAGTTGTCGTATTATAAAGGCTCCAAGCAGATTCTGTTAGCAAGTGATTACGAATAATGCTTCTGCTATATACATTGTTACCTTTGGTATTTGCATTACTCGAATAAAATTGTGACTTACCCAATGAGTCTGCAAACATAAGCGTCATAACGATATTTTCTTCCATATCGAGCGTAAGGGAAGTTACCATCCACTCTTTGCCGTCTAATTTTACAACCATTCCGTCTGTTGTATTGCCAACTTTGGAATTGATGGCAGTTGCAGGTACAACGTAATACGGTGTTCCTTTTTCTGCGGCATTGGTAGAATTTTTCCCGTATGTATTATAATCATACGTGCCGTTGGCTTTTATGTAAGAAATAGGATCGTCCGTCCCAAAAAGTTTGGTTCTTAAATCATTTATAACGATAGGGTTAAAGCTGTAGCCATTCCACAACTCTTCGCCGCCACCTGCTTTATATGCACTCGAAAGACCAGAAGAATTAAGAGCCTCTGCAAAATTATTTAAACGGGAAGTACCCCCCCCCCCATGTTATCATACAAAGTGTAAGAGAAAACACCAATATAAGTATCAGTAATGATATTATATTAGCTGATTTTCTATTCCTACTGTGTTTAATATTTATCCGCATATCTATTCCTATATTATTATATTAGCAATACAGTATGCTCTTTGTTGTATTGTCGATATTTGTCGAATTATATCGATAATTATACGTATATATTTTATACACAAACCGCTAATATGTCAATAGTTTTCAATATTGCAAAATTTTCCACTATAAAAACGCTCGAGAATCGACAGACACTTTAAATGAAATTCGTCATTGCGAGGCATTTACTGCCGAAGCAATCCAGACATTTCAACCATTTATAAGCCCACGTTCTGGATTGCTTCGTCACTTCGTTCCTCGCAATGACGGAATGGTATAATGCTTTTGGTGGACAATCCCCTCACTGCTCGAAAATCGGCGTATTTAGCGCAAACCTGTCCGAATTTCGGACAGGTTTGTTGCTTTAACTTGATTTTCTCGCTGCTACCGCACAAGCTAAAACTGCGCTACACACTTTCTCGTAAACGGCTGTCGGTCAACTCGTTCAATTTACATTCGCTTGTTTTATCTTGTTTGGTGACAATCCCCTCACCGCCTCATCACACAAAGTGCGTATTCGGCAGAGCTCCCCTTACTAAGGGGAGCCATAATAGGGATAAATCAAATGGGTTATGTCGTGCAATCAAAAATGTAAGTCTATAAACCAACTGAAAGGTCTGGATTGCTTCGGCAAAGCCTCGCAATGACGTGCGAGAAAATCGGCGTATTTTGCGCAAGCCTGTCCGACATTCGGACAGGCTTGTTGCTTTAACTTGATTTTCTCGCTTTACCGCTAATTTACCCCACAAAATAGGGGCATTTTGCGGGGACCCCTAAGATTATTTGCTATCAACTCAAACTATCGTTGTAAACTCTTGCCTCATTCCGCATAATCTTTTGTTTGGTGGTGCATTGTTTGCGCTTATCTAAGCTTCGCAATGAGTGCACGGCGTATACAAAAAGAGGAAACGGCAATCTTTGCCGTTTCCTCTTTTTAATTGTAATTATGTTTTAATTTAAAAATAACTATTTAGTTTTGATTTAATAATGATTGTTTTTATGCTTGAATTTAATAACTATTAGTCTTAAATTCAACAATGACCACTTAGTCTTGCGTAGTATTGTCTTCTTGCAAATTGGATTCAGCAGCATTGTTATTGTTAAATTCGCTTTCAGCTACGTTGTCATCAGACTCAAAAGCATTGTTATCGTTATAAACAACTTCCTGCGCACTGTAGCCCTCTTGCAAATCGGCAGTGCTTTCGTCACCGAATTCGCTTTCAGCTATTCTGTCCTCGGACTCCCACGCATTGCTATCGTTATAAGCAGCTTCCTGAACACCGCTGCCCTCTTGCAAGTCGGCAGTGCTTTCATCGCCGACTTCGTTTTCCGCTATGTTGTCATCAAACTCCGACGCACTGCTGTCGCCATAAGCTGCTTCTTGTGTGCTATTGTCTTTTTGCAAATCGGCATTATTTTCACCGCTAACTTCGCTTTCCGCTGCGCTTTGCGATTTCTTGGCGCTCTTCTTCTTTTTGTAATCAACGATCAGTATGACTGCTATCACTATAACAATAGCCGCTACGATACCCACTGCTATGCCTATCAGCGCACCAAGCGAAATGCCTTTTATTGGCAATTCATACGTGGCCTCTTCAATGGGGAAAGACGTATAATCAAGGTTTTTTGTCACCATAGCTCTATAGGCAAACTTCAAAGCCGTGGGCTTAAGCGGATCATTTTTCAACTTAAACTTATAGCTGCCTACTTCAATGTCCTCCGTGATTGCGTGCCTCATATCGCAGGACGCTTCCATGCTCACGTATTTGCCCTCTTTGTGCTGGCTCGTCTTCATCAATTCGGACAGGTATACGCCCTTGTCACTGTCCCTGCTCGGCGTGAACCCAACAAATTCAAGCTCATCAGCGGCTAAGGGCGTGATACGGACTGATACGCAATATACGCCGCCTTCAACGCTCGCCACTCCCTCGAGACGTGCCGTCAAGGTGAACGATTGGTCAGATTCAAGCGTCTCGAGCTCCTGCACATCGCACGTAAGCACTAAACGTAAACTCGGCGCCGTCGTCTCGGGACCATCCACTTCCGAATCTGCCGCAAACGCATTCCCGCCCGATGCGAGAGAAAGCGGAATAAGCGTAAATACGCTCATCACCATAAGCAAAGTTATCGCAACTATCAGTAATCTTGTTAGCTTAACGGATTTCATTTGACTGTCTCCTTCTTCTGCTGTTAATTAGAATCAACCATTATAATAAACGGCTCGATTCTTTAAATCAGACACGCTAAGTGTCTACTATTATCTAAATTGTAACACCATTTATTTATAAAGTCTATCAGTTTATGTCCCAATTATGACAAGATTTTTTGCAAAAAGTGCGCTCGGTTATAGAATTTAATGTGATTACTGCTTGTTCTACCCATTTAATGCTTATTTTTGGACATCTTGAAAGCGTTGCATTTTGACCTATTGCAGCAGTGCTCGTTTCGGCAATCGCATTTGCTGTCGTATCTACAGATATCGAGCATTCCTCTGCGGCAATAGCGTTTACGGAAGTTGTTGCGCTTTCGTGGGTAGAAGTAGCAAATACACTTTCGTTAAACGAATTTGCTGTAGATATTTCCACAGATAAATCTTGCGATGAAATCACCGAAATTTGTGCAGATGTTTGCGCTGTGTCACATTCGACAAATGCACTTTCATCGGCGTTTGCCAAAGTTTCAACAGACGAAGTCTGAGAAGCTTGTGCAGAAGTCTGTGCCGTGGGGCGCAATGTGAGGCCTGCATAGATGTCAAGAGTGTCTAAGGTGTAGGCGTTGAGGCGGGCTTTGTCTGCCGTACCAACTTCACCGTCGCCGTCAAGGTCGCAGGCTAAGAGATATGCCCCCGTCAAAGGCAGGTTGTCCAACGTATATGAGTTCAAGCGGGCTTTGTCCGCCGTACCTATGTCGCCGTCTCCGTCTATGTCGCCCATTACAGAGATTGTCAGTTGGTTCAAGATTGTTTCGCCGTCCATTATGCGCAGCATCATGCCAGTTGCAAGCATTGTAGTGAGGTCTTCTATCAAGGTATTGTCTGCGGTGTATGCCGTGATGTCCTCGGCATTGGCAAACTGTCTCAATAAATCTGCTACAGTATCAGCATACGCAAGATTGGCTATATACACCACGCTTTCCGCACTGTATACGTACTCGCTTATGTCGTTTTCGTAGGCGTGGAAGTTTTCGTACAGGAATTTGTAGCCGTGGCTTGCAGCTGCCGCTTCAGTAAGGATAAATCTGCCTTTCTGCTCGTCCTCGTATATCACTATTTTCACTGTAACCGGCAATCTATCCCATTCGTCTGCGCTTCCCCATGCGTAAAGCGATGAGGCTTTAAAGCCTACCATTACCGTATATTCACCTATTTCCGTACCCGTAAGGTCACCGCTTATGACCTGCATTTCCGAGGGCACAAACCAATCCAAATCTTCCAGATTGAAGGTGATTTCCTTGCCCGTATACGGATATTGCAAAAGCTGTCCTTCGGCAGGTCTGTCATAGAAGCTTTCGGGCGGGAATGACATCGAATCTTCGGTTATGAACGTATAAGGCGGGGTTTCCTCAAGCTCGTCTTCCACATCGGCGTACTTGATTGCCACGTTGCCCGAGGCTATACCTGCCCTGAGCTTGAGCGCAATGGTATAGGCGGTGCCCTCTTCGAGGGCGGAGTCTATAGGAAGAATAGCGCCGTCGCTGACACGCTTGAGCACGTATTCAAAATACTTTTCGATTTCTGCGATATTGTCGGCGTCGAGCGTAGGTTTGTCCGTACCCTCGCCCTTTATCCAACCGTTGACGGTGAACACGAGTTTGTTGATAGTGAGGCTTAGCTGATAGGCGCTACGTGAGTTGTCCGCCCACTTTACGTTGTCCACGGTGCCGCCCGAGCTCTTGTTCATGCCCTGCTTAAAGCGTATCTGCACTATATAACGTCCGACGTTGACGAAAGTCCACGAGCCGTCCGTAGGTGGTATTTCATCGCCGTTGGCGTCGAGCACCTTGACGTCGAAATATTCTGCAAAGTCGTCGGGAAGATTTGTCACCGTCCCAAAGCTGTAGCCATCAACCACAAAGTCGACTTCCTGTCGCTGTTGAGGCTTTTCGACACGAAGCGGATGGATTTCCCAATCTATCACGCTCTCGAGACCGCCCGAGAACACAAAATCGCCGTAATTTGCACGCAATTCGTTTGCTTCGTCAACGGTAAAGCTCGTGCGGTGTATGCTGACGTCCGAATACTCGCCGTCATCGTCGCCGTAGATGATAAGGCTTGCAAGCTCCTCGGCGTACTCTTCGGGGAAGCCGATAAGTCTTGCGCTCTGCTTGACGGGCACGCCGTTTACTATCTTAAACACAAACGGCTCGGCGTTATAATTCCACTTGACACCCGACAAATCGGGCGTATACGGCAATATCTGCCACACGAATTCGATGTCGTCGGGCACCTTGTAGTTGGACTCGAAAAACTCGTTTTCCGTAAACTTTACGACTATGCGATAGTCTTTGGCATTTTTACCCGTGCGGTTTGCGAGCGTATCGGGATCGTAATCCACAGAAAGACCGAGCGTTGCAAGGTCGTCCGTACCGATGAGCGCAAGCGTATGCGATACGCCCGGCATATAGACAAACGGAGCGGTATATTCCGCATTGTCGTGCTCGGTATCCACCCACTTCAAGCCACTTAAATCGATTTCCGCTTTTTCTATGGTATAGATAAACTCACGCTGACCGGATATCGCCATTTCCTCTGCCGCACCGGGCTTGAGAGAAACAACGATTTTATACACGCCTGCGTCGAGGGGCTGATCGGGGTCTGTCATCAGCACAAACTGTCCGCTCTCGTCCTGAACGTAGTAGGTTTCGTCCCACTCGACGTTGATGCCCTCTGCGGTAGTCAACACGACTACAGCAAGCTGCTTAGTGCCGTTGTAAACTACGGAATCATTTTCAAGGCGCACCTTGACGGGTATTTTATTGTCGCCGACCTCGAAGCCGTTGGTGCTCTCGGTGACCTCGCTATCGTTTTCGATTAGCACGTAGTTGCCGTTGATGACCGTTGCGACAACGAGATAGCCTATGCGCTGAGTAGGATCGTATCTGTCGAAAATGTCCTCGAGGGTGAGCGGATTTGCTCTTTCCGTATCCGTGCGGTCATAGAAGGTATACGCCACCGCACCGCTGTTGTCGCTGAGATACGGCACATAAACGACTGTGCTGTCCGAGGTTTCCTCAACGGATATCCAGATTACGTCAATACGTTTTTTAGTGATTTGCCAATCGTGCTTGAGATATTCGCTTGAAATGATTTCGTTGTAAGACGGTATATTATAGTTTGCGGCTTCCACCCTATACTCGTCGCCCGCCTTAGTAGTAAAGCCGCTGACCTCCGCCCTGTAGCTGCCCACAGCCGTAGCCTTTGCGCCGTCGCTGTATGAAACGGCGAGGAATGACGGCAAGCCCGAAATAATGCTCACCGACTGCATATGCTCATTGAATTCGAGCGCATCTGCGCTCCACTTGACTTGCGACAGGTCGATATTTGCACGTCTCACACGCACGTATACCGTAAATTCTTTATACTGCTGCGCAAGCGGTCTACCGCTTGCGTCGTTAAACGAGAACCCTTCATTGAGAGGAATAAGGCGCACAGTCACCGCTACGGCGGACGGCGTTGCGTTTAACTGCGAGCTGTTTAAATAGCCGCCCACGCCAAACGACGTATCAACCTTAACGCCCTTTGCGGCAAGCCCCGCCGCATTTGTGGCAAGCGAAAATACAAACGTGCCGCCCGTGTACGTCACATCGAATGGCGAAGACGAGCTTGCGCCGCCCGTGACTGCCTTGATTTCGCCGTTGTTTTCACGGTACTGCCAATCTACAGAGTCAATTTCTATGCCCTGTGCGCTTATCATAAACTCCTGCTCGGCACCCGTCGGATCCAGCACATAGTTTTTGTTTACTTCCGCTTTGTTTGGGTCGAGAGTAGCAACAAGCTTAAACGAGCCTGCGTCCTCTATTGTTGAAGCGTCCAGAATTCCGCTCGGCACGTCTATCTTTGCGTTTGAGTTGCGGACGTTGTAATACTGAAGCGTGATTACTACGTCGTCGCCCTCAACTGCGTTGGACGGCTCGGCTTTAAAGGTGACGTTATCACCGTTCTGCATAAAGAATGCGCCCGTTGAGCTAATGAAATCTACATATAAGGTTTTGGGTGTAACGGTGACGGTTATGGTCTGATCTGCGATGATTTCATCGGAATAGTTAGACGTATTCCAACACCAATCGGATTTGTTTTCCGATTTTATCGCAGCGGTCACCCTGTAAGTGCCCGCATTTTTGGCAACCACTATATACCAACCGCCGTCCGACTCCTGCACGATTTGTGCACCCTCGCTCGCAGTGAGAGTAGCGATATCCTGCCACTCTGCCGTATATCCCGAAAGTATAAACTTAACCTTGTCACCCGTGTACGCCTTGCTGCCCTCGGAAGCTTGAGGTATATTCAACCTGTTGCGGTTTATCACAATAGTGCACGTCTTTGAAGAAGCGTCCTTGATGACATAGTTGCCCTTGTATTCCGTCTTATCTGTTGCGGAATTGACAAGTATTGCCTGCGCAGTATACGTGCCTCGCCTGCTTGGCATCTCGTCTATTTTGTCAAAGGTGCCGCCCGCCGCTATAGTGCCCGTAAATCGTGTCCCGATTGCAGGAGCGTCCGAATACAGCTCCGTCTCATCTGCAAATGTAGGCGCAGTGAAAGTCCCCGACGACGAGTCATACGTCGGTGCATTGACCGTCAGCTCTTTGGGGTTTATGATAAACTTAAACCACCGCACCGTGTCCGTCTCGACGTGTGCGGCGTCGGATGTGTCGGGGGTGCCATCAAATTTTGGCTTGCGGCTCTTCTTTGCGTCATCTATCTCTGTAGGTGTCCAACTGTTGTTAGCACCTTCGATGTCTACTTCTTTATTTACTGCGTCTATCCACGCTTGCGTTATTTCAGCTTTTACCCAATACTCACCAGCATCTTTTACGTCTGTAACAGTTGTACCTTTAGAATTTTGATACGTTAAATTTACGTAATTTCCCGTATGCTCATACCATTCCGAATCATACCATGTATTTTCAGTAGGTTTGGCATCCACAACACTTTTTACTGTTTGCACATCGCCGTTGTATGTTGTGGGAACATTTTGAGGATCATCAAGTATCACCCCGCCCGAGTAAGCTGCAGTTATATTAAAGTGAATAGCCGATCTTACACTACAAGTCGCATTCACATGGTTATAAGCACTGGAACCATTAGTACTCATACATTGTAGATTATAAAAGTCACCCGCACCTCCCGAGCGCAACCACGAGCACCCCTGTGATGCCGTATGCGCTAATTGATTTGTACTGAGCTTCCATATAGAAGAACCATTCAAATAGTTTGTCCACCCTGTTTCAGTAGCAGAAGGTATCCATATATAATCCTCTTTCCAAGCATCATAGCGTACCGAAGTACCATTCGGGGCTACATATGTATCAGAAGGGACATAGTGATTTGATAAATACCAATTACTCGTCAAATTACCATATGCGTCATTTGAAAGATTTATATTGCCGTAGAATGGGTTCGCACGACCAGCTTGAGTTTCGGTTTCTTGGTATTTTATATACTTAGGCTGAACTAAATATTTAGCTGCGAAACTATTTACATTACTACCATCAGAAAACAGCCTGTAATTGCTAAAATCATCTGAATATAAGATATTCTGTCTAAGCAAACTTCGAGCATACATGTTAGTGCCTTTGTCCGATGAAGATGATACAAAGCCGACACTGCTGTTTTCATGTGCATTTGCTTGATATAATGTAAGAATGGCATTTTCTTTACCATCGATAGTTGCTACCGTTAGTGAAACAGCCATCCAGTAAATACCACCCAAATTGATTATCATTCCATCATTGGTGCGTCCTATCTTTGAATTTATTGTCGAAGCCGGAACAATATAGCTACCCGTTGCGCTGAACTCTCCAGCACCATTCGCCTTGATATATTCTATAGGATCTTCCTTGCCGAAAAGCTTGTCATATAAGTCTTTTACAACTTTGAAATTGAAATTTGTGCCACTCCACATTTCCTCTCCGCCACCAGCTTTATATGCGTTGTCGACATTGGCAGAAGTAAGTGCCGCTGCGGAATTATTTATAAATGTGTGTACTCCATTGCCAAAAGCCCAACAGAATGTAAATGAAAAAACTAATATCAATATCAAGAAAGATATTATATTTGTAGATTTTTTATTTCCGCTACATTTATTGTATATCCGCATATCTATTCCTATATTATTATATTAGCAATACAGTATGCTCTTTGTTGTATTGTCGATATTTGTCGAATTATATCGATAATTATACGTATATATTTTATACACAAACCACTAATATGTCAATAGTTTTCAATATTGCAATAATTTCCAATCGAAAATCTGCGTGTAATCTAAAATAATTCGTCATTGCGAGGCATTTATTGC
The DNA here is from genome assembly GCA_910584155.1 of uncultured Christensenella sp. Classification (GTDB taxonomy): domain Bacteria; phylum Bacillota; class Clostridia; order Christensenellales; family CAG-917; genus CAG-475. Next base: position 10,857 of record CAJTYG010000016.1, read on the forward strand.
CGAAGCAATCCAGAACTTTCAGCCATTTATAAGCCCACGTTCTGGATTGCTTCGTCACTTCGTTCCTCGCAATGACGAAAAGCGGCGCATTTTGCGCCGCCTTTCATTCTATATCGCTTTTATATTTTATTATACTATTATTTATAAAATATATTATACAATCTTAATAGTTGAGTTGCACTCTCTGCTTGCAATCGGCATAATTACTTATTGTAAAAACAATATTTTTTATATCCGCAATAACTGTATAAGTTGTTTCATCATTCAACAACAATACCACATTATCTGCTATAGCATTATCACTTACAATTTCACATTCGCCAACATTCTCTACATTAGTTATTCCACTTTCATCTATAGGCGCACATTCAGCAAACATAAGTTCAGCAGCTTGCACTGTATCAAGTTCAGCAATCTTAGTTTCCACAGATGAAGTCTGTGCTGAGGCTCGCAATGTGAGTCCTGCATAGATATCGAGAGTGTCCAACGTGTAGGCATTTAATCTTGCTTTGTCTGCGGTGCCTACTTCTCCGTCGCCGTCAAGGTCACAGGCTAAGAGATATGCGCCTGTAAGCGGCAGGTTGTCTAAAGTGTATGAGTTCAAGCGGGCTTTGTCCGCTGTACCTATGTCGCCGTCTCCGTCTATGTCGCCCATAACTGAAATCGTAAGTTGGTTCAAGATTGTTTCGCCGTCCATTATGCGCAACATCATGCCAGTTGCAAGCATTGTAGTAAGGTCTTCTATCAAGGTATTGTCTGCGGTGTATGCCGTGATGTCCTCGGCATTGGCAAACTGTCTCAATAAATCTGCTACAGTATCAGCATACGCAAGATTGGCTATATACACCACGCTTTCCGCACTGTATACGTACTCGCTTATGTCGTTTTCGTAGGCGTGGAAGTTTTCGTACAGGAATTTGTAGCCGTGGCTTGCAGCTGCCGCTTCAGTAAGGATAAATCTGCCCTTCTGCTCGTCCTCGTATATAACTATCTTCACTGTAACAGGCGTTCTGTTCCAGTCTTCTGCGGTGCCCCATGCGTACAGTGAGCCGCTTACAAAGCCTACCGTCACCTCGTATTCGCCTATTTCCGTACCCTTTAGCACGCCCGTCTTAACTTCCATTTCTATGGGATTGTACCACTCGAGTTCGGTGAGGTCGAAGGTGATTTCCTCGCCCGTGTACTCGTAGCGCAGCTCCGCATTTTCGGGCTTCTCTAAGAAATCGGTAGGATCTATATCAAACGGGTCTTCCGTCTGGAACACGTATGGCTCCGTCTCTTCAAGCTCCGTTTCTGTATCCTTATATATCAATGCTACGTTGCCTGCGTGGCCGTCCTTGAGCTTAAGCGCTATGCTGTACACCGTTGCCATCTCAAGCACGTCGT
>CAJTYG010000017.1 GCA_910584155.1 uncultured Christensenella sp.
GCTACCGCACGCATCTAAGTTTGAGTGGGGGAGAAATACCGGCGAGACCGGAAAGAGGGGGTTATTTCATTTAAAGTACCCGACATATACCCCATATCCCCCATTTCCAAATTTTTCTTCCAAAAGATTTCAAAACAAAATATTGACATAACTGCTACTTACGGTGTAGTATAATAGCGTATAGATATATTATATGCGTGCGTATGTGCGTGTGAGAGTATGTCAAAAAGGTGGAATGATTATGAGAACAAACAGCAGGATGACAAAAAAAGTCGTGCGCAACATTGCAGCGTTGATGATACTTGTGCTGTGCTTTGCGGCGGTGTTTATCGCCACGCTTACGTTTAGTGTCAAGGGCGACATCGATATGAATGTTGAAGACCCGACGGGCTCGGTGGCGGACGGTGCAAATTCCGATGAAGTTGTTTTGAATGCCGACGGCAAGCAAACGTTTGGCACACCTACACCTATCTCGGTTGCCGCTCACGAAGATACGGCAAGCGGCGCAAAGGTTTTCGGCGGCGGTACGGCAACGGCGGAAAGTTGGAGCGTGACGTTAAACCTCAATACTGTGGCGCCTGCTGCAAGCGGCGGCAAACCGTCCAACCACCAGATTTGGAAAAGCGGCGGTGATACAGACTTGGTGTCTAAAATAGGCACTGCAAACAGTTGGCTTGTGGGTATAGACGACGCTGCGTTAGAGGCTAATTTTGGTTTTTCTATGGCATATCGTTTGCCGGGCTTTTTGACTACGCTTGTAGATAACTCCAACTTTACAGTAAAGGTCACCACCATTTTTGACTATAACGGAAAGGAAGACGGAAACTATCAAGATTCCGGCTTTATGTATTTTTCATACGGTTGCTCAAACGATACCGTAAAAACAGCTGAGGAATGTTATAATCAATCGGGAAAGCATGCAATAAAGGGAAAAGACCCTTCGGCAAAGGCAGATTTGACTTGCACTCAGTTTACTTTGTCAAAGGGACAGAACTGTGTTGGCTTGGGCATTGCTTTTCAGGCGAATGGGCGTATAAGCGGAAAGCGCAGAATTGCAAAATTCAGCAACATAAGATTTAAATTTGATATTTCTTTAAATACAAGCTTTACGGAAAGCTCTGCAGACATTCAAGACGGCAGCGCACCTGTGAAACTGAGCGCTTATTTTGACTCTGCAAACACAGAAAAGTACAACCCGAATATCACAGATATTGCAAATCTTCCAATGTATTACAACAACATCGCTGCGCAGCTCGCAGGCAACGTTGATACAAAGGACGCCAACGGCAACTATACTCTCAAGTCATACACCTCTCAAAGCTTGGGAAATGTTCCCGGATTGTCTTATCTGCATTACAAATACGCTAAGATAGATTTTGTCGATACATACAACTACAACTTTGACGGGCAGGTTTCTGTAAGCGGCGACAATAGGATAACAAGCAGCAACAACAGATATAAAGGACTTGGCGGCTTCAGCACTACAAACGGAACGACTTTCACTGATGCCTCAACCAATAATCACCATAAATATTTTGCGGCAGGCATAAGGTCTGTCTCTGTGACAGGCGCTGCCGAGAAGATAAATACTGCTTCTTTGACGGACGGCACCACGACTACCGTCACGGCATTGACTGTAAATGATTCGAGAGTGGGATATGTGAGAGTCACAAAGACCAACCGCAACAGAGTCACCGTTGAGCTTTATATGATGGCGGACAGCACCATAAACATAACGGTGTCTGACGGACATAACGACAGCGATCAATATACGACGGTGTTCGGCGGCATTGACGGTGTTGCCCCAAATGACCTCTTCAACAACGGCACAAACCTTGAGAATGAGGGCTATATCTTTACAACTGCCGACGCACTCAACGGTGCGGTGGCAAATTGGGTGAGAAAAGCAAGCTTTTCTGCTTCCAACTCAACCGAGAAAAAGGACAGTGAGACGGGCAAGGACTATGTTTGGTTTTATACTGTAGAGCGTAGGGATACGCTTGCCGAGCTAAAGGCGAAATCGCCCGTTCGGTTCTCAGATTATTATAATCATAATGGCAGCGACAACTCTTCGTACATACGTTTTTACAAGGACAGTATGCTGCCCATTGCATACAAAAACTTCACAAAATTCAATTATGACTTTGCAAACGGCGTTGCCGACGGTGTGGGCGACGTAAAGGTCGGCAATCCGTCGGGACTGATAGACGACAGGATAACGGGCGCAGGCTATTACAGATTCAACTTCTACATAACAGACGTTGCGGGCAATCTCGGACAGCAGCAGTCGTTTTATGTCAAGGTGGACTACGACGTCGCAAACTATGCGCTCGATTTTTCGTACATAGACAAGAACAATCAAAAGCAGACCATCACCGCCGATAAGACGGGCGAGTGGGCGACGGGCGACCTTACGCTCAAGTTTACGATTGACAATCTTTGCTTCTCGGGCAACACGTTCAGGCTGACAGACGCAAGCGACGCAGACTTTGTATTTGCATTCAACAGAGAAAAATTCCTCTCTATCAACGGAAATGCAGTCACAGACAATGCGGGCAGCTTCACTGTGAAGACCCGCATAGAGGACGCAACGCTGCTTTTGACGTACACGGTCGTGAGGTATAACGCCGCAGGCGAGGTCATCGGCGAGAGCACCGTTGACAAGGACGCCGTAAGGTGGCAGGGCATAATGACCATAAAAATAGCCCCCAAAACGGGCGGCGAATATCCCACCGCTGCGCTTGTGACGCCGTTTGTGCTGTATACGGGCATATACAATAGCTCGACCGCTATGGACGACGACGGCGACAGGCTCAACTGGACGGATACAAACTGGAAGAAGGGCAACGTCAACGGCGTGCACGTATATCTCGATACGGTCGCACCCGACACCCCCGAGCTGCTCGGTCAGAGCTATTTCAAGGAGGGCGTAAACGGCTACAGCACCGTCTTTGCCGACAGAGAGTGGAAGACGGACAGCTATCAGCTCGATTTGCAGCTGATATTCGGCGACGACGTTGCAAACGACGCTATTGCGGACGAATATAAGCGTGGTATCCGTGTATTTGCGGGCTTTAAGCACATCAATTCGCAGGCTGATTTTGACGCTCTCAAGGAGCTTGGCATTGACAGCCAGCGCAACTATCTCAATATAACCACCGAAAACTGGCGTGACTATTTCGACAAGCTCGACACGCAAAATATGACGCAGCTTACAAACAATATGTCGGATTTCTCGATATCCTTCCTCTCTGCAAACGGAAGCGGTCTGCGAGTTATCTACGTTTGGGTGGTCGATCAGGCGGGCAACTGCTCGGGGCTTGCGACCTATCACGTTTTAGTGGACCCGACGGGCTACAGAGTGACATCTTCGGTCGTGGCAAATGCGATATTCGGTCAAAAGGCGAGCATAGAGGTGACAAATTCCGACAACGAGGAAGCGGTTGTATTCCACAGAGGCGATACGGTCAACTTCAAGTTTGACGTGACGGCGGGCTTTGTGCCTTACACGTTTGTAAAAACTCAAAAGGGCAACGCAGTCACGCTGTTTGATAACTTCTCGCCACGCAAATCGCTTGCGCTCACTCAAAATCCGTACGCTTCGCTTTGCAAGCTGGGCGACCTGCCCGGAGTGGACGGCAACGAATACACGCTGTCGTTTGTGCTTGACGACCTTGACGATTTGTCAAACCTCATCGACATCACGGCTGCAGGCTTGCAGGCGGGTATCAACACGGTGCAGTTTGCCTTTGCCGTAAGACAGGTCGTCACCCGCAACATTACGGACAGAAACAAATTTTATGACACTCAGCAGTATGACGTAAGCAAATACCTCACCTTCAACATAACCGATGAAGCTACGCTTGCAAAGCTGCTTGAAAAACATCATTTCGAGTATCTCGACAAGGACGGCAACCCCATCGAGGCGCCCGTCAAGGTCGGCTCGTACAGCGTCAGAATTTATGTAGCTAAGGACGACGATTCCTTTGTCGTCGACAAGGACTACGACGCAAACGGACAGTACCGTGCTCAGGTTGAAAACTTCAACGTGCTCGAGGGACGTGTCATCGTCACCGTCACGCCTACGACAAGCACCTACGGCGACAGAATTGCGCTTGATTATACGGTCAGCGGCTTCGATAAGGCAAACGACAAGGAGCACCCGATGTCTACGGGCGAGTATTTTGACGGCTCGCTCAAGCTTGCGGCTATCGCAGACTTCACGCCCGACAGCCTTGTGGATATCGGCGCAACTTATGCGATAACCTACGACAAGCCCTTTGTCATCAGAAACAGCGACGGCACCGTCAGCAAAAACTACAACGTAACCTTTGCAAGCACGGACGAGGCGACGGTCTACCATACAATTACGCAAAGGCGTATCGAGGTGCTCGTCTGGGAAGAGCGCAAGCAGTACGGCAACGCCGATCAGTCCATACGCTTCGGCGTAGATACGGGCAAGTTTGAGTGGTACACCTCAAAGGGCGACGGCTTCACCGTCGACGCAGTGCTCGCAAAGATATTTGCAGGATACATTGCCGATCCAAAAGGCGATTATGTATTCAACGGAGCGACCTACAGGCTTTACAACTCGGGCGGACGTATCACCCGTCAGGCGGGCGAAAACGTAGGCGAATACAGCTACAACGCACCATCCACTTTGGACGTGGACAACAACTTTACGGTCACGGTGCAGACCACACGCTATTTCTACATCGACAGAAGAGAGGTAGTGCTCAACGTGGGCGGTCAGAGCAGCGTACTGCCCAACGGTCAGACTCCCGACGCTTCAGCCATTGTGATAGTCCCGAGCGTTGCGGCAATAGACAACGCCTTTAAGAATGAAATTTTGCAGGCTATAGACGGCAAGCTGTCCGTCAAGGCGGGCGAAAAGCAGCCGACGGCTCCCGACGGATATTCCGAGATGTGGCATTTTGAAATCATGCTCGGCGTAGAGGGCGACAACAACACCGTTCTCACAACAAACTTCTCTATCTCGATTGGCTCGGGTGAGGTGTTTATCGTCTACATTGCGGGCGGCGAGGCTGTCATACTCAACCTCAAGGCGGACGCAGTGTTCGGCGCAATATTCGGCGACATCTGGACAAGCGATTTGCTCAATTATCTGTCAATAAAGGACAACTTCACCGTGCAGGGTATTGACGAGAGCGAGTTTGACGACATCACTTGGACTGTCAGCATTGCGGACGCAACCTTCGGCACATATATTTCGGCAGGCAGCCACCGTGTCACGGTGTCCGACGCAAAGCTTCTCAAGGACGGAAACGAGCTCAACAGACTTGTGTTTGTGGACGGCTTCAGCCTTGATGTCTCGCCCGTTGAGATAATCGTGCAGCCTAAGGCGGCGCAGTTTACAAAGACGTACGGCGACACGGACGGCGTGTTTGATATAGACTATGAAATAGTATCCGTCAACGGCACCACGACGGGCGAATATGCGGGTTACACCTACGCACGCCTTGCCGATCTCATCGGCAGCGGTGCGTTTGCAAGAGGTCGCTATGCAAGCGACGGCGCTTTCAGAAGCATTGCAAACTCACGTCTCGACGACGCAACGGACGGTAACGGCGTGATAGTCAAGGGCGAAACGGGCGATTATTACAGCTTTGCAGAGAGCGAGGCGTTTGCGATAAGCGATACAAACTTCACCGTCAAAACGAGCATTCCCGCCGACGCACGCTTTATCATCGTGCCAAAGACCATCGACCTTGACGTCAGCAACTTCGTCGGTATCAACAAGGTGTTCAGCGGCGACAAGTCGGTCGATTTCGGCAGCACGCTCGCATACGACGTCACGTCGGAGCTTGCAAGTGCGCAGGACGACGTAAAGCTTGCATACTTTGCGGAATACGAGCAGGTAGGCTCGCTCGAGCACGTCACCGAGGTCGGCATAGAGTTTACAAAGCTCTCTATCGTCGGTGCGGACGTGGCAAACTACAGGCTCGGCATCATAATCAATCAAAACTCGGAAGCTAAGCTTTATAAAAATAACGCACCTGTGGCGCAGGCGCAGATAGCCGACGATATTATGGTTGTTATATATTATATAGATAATATAAACAATATAAATAAGATACACATCTCGATGGGCGCAATAGCTATCGTCAAGAGTGACTTCACAATTTCAAAGAGGTACGACAACACGACGGCGCTTACGATGGACGCTATCACGATTGCAAATACCAAAAACGACAAGGGCGGCTCCACGCTTCTGTATCAGATCTGGAAGAGCGGCGGCGTCCGCATTGTCAATGCGCCAACGTTCAGCGGCACCGAGGTCGCAAGATACACCGTTGACATAACGCTGTTCTTCCCCCTCAAGGGCGTGACTAAGGACGGCATAGACATTGCTACGGACGGCGTTTACAACGACCCCGATATCAAAATAGAAATCGACGAGGAGCAGGGCATAAGAGTTCACCTCAACTTTATGACCGCAAATATCACGCAGAGAGTGCTCGGCGCAGACGACTTCGTGTCCGTTACGCCTATTGCGCAGGATTACAGTGCGCAGGCAAGAGTTATGCACACCGATTACGTGCTTGCGGACGGCGCACTTGCCGAGGGCGACAGTCTGTCGTCGGTCGGTCTCAATATCGTGACGGCTATCACGGGCAGCGACTTCGGCGTAGGCGAGCGTGACGTGGCTATAGCCGCACTCGGAACAGGCGTGGACCATACCTCTGTTTCAGACAAAAACTATTCCGTCGACGTAGATTCGCTCAACGAGCACTTCAACAACCTCACCGTAGTCATCAACAGAGCAAAGCTCATGCCCAACGTGACGTTTAAGGATAAGCATTATGACGGCAGCGCAGATGTGGAAGTTACCGCCGTTTCCGGCACAGGTCAGTTTGCGCTCACTACGCTCAACTATCCTACGTATCTCAGAAACGAGCTTTCAAAGCTCAGCATTGAGGGCAGCGTGACATATAAGCTTTCGGCAAACGGTAAGGTCGACGATAACGTCATCGTGGACTCCGACGGCAAGGTGCTTGTGCACAATATCATGGTGCAGGGGCTCAGGATAGTCGTGGACGGCGACGCAACGCTGCTAAACAACTACGAGATATACGGCTCGAGATACACGGACAGCGGATATTCTGCGGTCGGCGCTGTGCCTTCGGACGTGATAGACGACTACGAGCTGCTCGGCGCAGTCAACGTATTTAAGACGGATATCAGGATTTTGGCAAACAACGTCATCATCAAGGACAAGGTATATGACGGCACAAGAGACGTCGACGTGCGTATTCTGCTTGAAAATTCCGGCGTAGTCAAATCGCAGGAAGACAAGCTTTATGTGGAAGCAAACGGTACGTTTGCAAAGAGCTTTGTAAACGACAACGTGCCTATCACCATTTCGGGCGTCAAGCTTATGGCTGTAGAGGGATATGAATATCTGCTCAGCAACTACGTGCTCAACGAGTATAAGGACAGACGTACCGCAAACATCGTCGCAAGACCTGTCACCGTCAACGCCGCTCTCGGCGAAAAGGTGTACAACGGCAGCGCTCAGATAAATGCAAACTCTCTGTCCTTCAGCCTCAACGGCTTGCTGCCGCAGGAGGATAAAAACTACGTCGTAAAAGCGGCGGAGGGCGCATTCTACTTTGACAAGAACGTCAACGTGGAAAGAAATGCCGACGGCTCTATCCCAGACGTCATCAAGGTGCTCGCAAAGGAAGGCGCAATCTACAAGCCCACTCTGATAAACAATATCAGCGCAAAATCCAACTATAAGATAGTCGTTTCAAGCAAGCAGAAGCTCGGCGAGGACTATATCGCATACGTCGACGAAAACGGCACTCTGCATTACGGCGAAAAGTATGAGGGCGATAAGGAAGTAGTGTATTATTACGACCTGCCCACCGTAGACAAGTATATCCTTGCAACGGATACCGACAAATATACTGCCGCAAAAGAGGCGGGCGCAATCGTTTCCACCTTCATCTATGACGGGAAGACGGTGTATGCAGTAGATTCTACATATCAGGGCGGCGTTTCAGACACAATGCCTGCCGTCACTTATATCAAGGGCGAAGGTATCATAACGCAAAAGTCGGTGTCCATATCCGCAAACGCTATCGAAATCAACCCCGATTCAAAGGCTTTTGTCAAGATGTATGACGGCACAAGAAAGTTCTTTGGCGTGAACGGTACGGACTACAAGTATAACGACGAGGAGGGCATAATCGGCGTTGTCAGAGGCGACGTGGTTAAGATAGATACCATCAATGCGGAGTTTGACGACGCATATACCACCGCTCACTACATTGTGTTTACGCCCAGCGGACTTCAGAAGGTTGGCGACTACTACAACTATAAGGTGGACGGAGCGGCAGGCTCGGCACGCAAGCCCGCAAGCATAACAAAACGTCCGATAGACGCAATTCTTACGGACGGCGAAATGGTGTACGATACCGCTATCAACACCATAACCGCAGACCTTACCTATAAGATGCACGGCAACAGCGGCGACCGCCACGACCTCATACTGTGGGAAAACGCATTCTACCTGCCGTTTGAGGAATATACGAAGATTATGGGCTCGGGATTGGGCAGCTATCAGGATTCGCTGCGCTCGAGAATGTACACGGCAAATCCCAACGGCGGCTTTGACCCTGTGCCTGTCGAGTCCGACCTCGGCAGCGATATGAGCATATACTTCATCAAGCTGTCGGGCATTACCAGCCTGCCCACGGTTTCGGCAACGTTCTCAACAAGCAAGCCGAGCGTAGGCGATCAGTCGCTCAGCTATACGGTGAACACCGTCACGGTAAACAACTATGCGTTCAACCCCGTGTACGAAGGCAAGATAGCGGGAAAGAGCGTGCTTACGGTCGTCCCGAGAGATATATTTATCGGCACGGACGGAAGCGTGTATAACAAATTCTATGCAGGCAACGAGCCCGAGGTGGAATTGCAATACTACAACGCAAACGGCGGCAGAGGCTTTGTGTCCGAAAACGCTATGCAGGTGTTCAGAATAAACGGCACCGACTATTATCCGACCGTCGTTTGGGTGGTTTACAACACCGTTACGGGCAAGATAGTGAAAGAAGCGGATAAATACGCCGTCATCAGCGACGACCTCGGCGATAACGAGGTTTACCTCGCACGCTTCAAGGCTCCTCAGGGCGTAGACTATGCGGAGCTCATCAAAAACTACAACATTCACCTCGGCACAGGCTTTGTGACGGTGCAGGAAGGCGACGTCGAGAAGCTTATGCTTGCATATGCGGGCACGGACTTCAAATCGAATGCGTCCAAACTCAACCTCACGCAGCCCACTACCATAGGCGTGACGCTCAGAAGCTCGCAGGGCAATACCTTCAACGAGGTTTACGACGGCACAGACCATACGGCAAATATTCTGCTCGGCTTGCTTGACGGCGACGAGATAAGCATCGAGGACGTAAACGGCGTCGAGCTTGAAAAGAAGCCCATCAACGCAGGCACCTATACAGGTATCGTCAAGGTCAAGAGAGCTATCAGGGTGGACGCAGACGATCCCAACACCTATTTCAATCTGTGGTCAAGTCAGAATGTCGTCACTATCGTCATAGCTAAGGCAAGCCCGAGACTTACCGCAGTCACGACCTCAAAGTATTATGACGGCACACCGTTTGAATATGGGCTGAGCGGCGCAAACAATATGATAGGTTATCTCGACAACGGCGAGGTCAACATCAAGAGCGGACACGCCGTGATTAAATACGAGCTGCAGGACGGCGACAAATACGTCGAGGTAAACGAGCTGCTCAACGCAGGCGTGTACCGTGTGACGGTCAGCCTCAACGACAAGTTTGAAGAGTCTAACCCCAACTACGCAAAGGAAACGGCAGTCGCAACTTATACCATACTTAAGGCTGTTGTCAACGTCAGCATTTCAAGCGAGGGCTATACCGAAAAGCTTACGGGCGGCTCTATCAAGCACCTTGCCGCCGACTATGAGCAGGGCAAGCAGTATGCGATAAGCTACACTGTGAATATGGCGGACTCGCCCGCTGCGATAGCGGTGCCCAAGTCGCAGACAACGGTCGTGTTTGAAAAACAAATCAATGCGTCGGGTGTGTATCCGTTTGCAATAGTGATGACAGACGGCGAGCTGTCGCCAAATAACTATCGCTTTGCAAATGCAAACGGCGTGCTCGAACTTGCGACAAGCCACGTATCCACGGGCAACTCGGAAGTGACTATCGTTGACAAAAAGGTCGTCGCAAATCAATTTGTGGCAACGCCTATCGTCAAGGAAACCAGCAGCGGCAGCGATACGGAGCTTTGGTCGCAGATAGACAAGTATATGCCGCACATCGACCCGAGAGCAAACCTTGCGTCCGTTGTAAAGCTCGGGCTGTATTATGACGGACAGTCGGTGCAGCTTGACGGCGCAAGCCTCAACGTAAGCGTCGCTATACCCGATGCCGTGGGCAATATGGACGGCAAGGTCATTTACACGGTGACGAAGGAGGGCAACCTCAAACGCCTTACGGACTACACGGTCACAGAGGACGGCAAGATTTCATATACGACGGATTATCTCGGCGCACTCGTGTTTGTGGACTTCACGTCAAATCTGCTCCCGACGTGGCAAATGGCGCTCATCGGAATCGCAATAGCATTTGTCGTGATTGCGACCGTATGGACGGTGACGGCTTACGTCATCAGAAAGAAGCAACTTAAAAAGCTTGCTTAACGAGTATTACTAAAAGGAAAGAGCAACTTAAAAAGCTTGCTTAAAACGGCTTAAAAAGCTTGAAAAAACGATGATTTTTTAAGCAAAACGAGCACAAAAAGTCTGCTTTTTGACGGTTGTCAAGGGAAGATACAACAAAAGAAGCCTGTTGTTTGACAAAAATCAAGAGCAATAGCAACCGAAAAACTATCCTTATTGAGAATGATTATCAATAAGGATAGAAAAATCGGCGGTCAAAGACAAAAATAAGCTTGATAAGTATGCTTAATGATAATGATTATCAATAAGGAATGATTATCAATAAGAAAAGCGTTGCGGTTTTCCGTAGCGTTTTTCTTTTTAGACAAAGTGAGGGGACTGTCTAATCAAAGCTGTTGCGAAACGTTTAGCAATGAGTTTGACAATCCCCTCACCGCCTCATCGCACAGAGTGCGAGTTCGGCAGAGCTCCCCTTATTAAGGGGAGCCATAATGAGGATAAATTTTGCCGACAAAGTGTAGTTGGCGTATGACGGGGAATGCGGTGAGATTTTTACGTTCTGGATTGCTTCGGCAAGCCTCGCAATGACGGGCGAGAAAATCG
>CAJTYG010000018.1 GCA_910584155.1 uncultured Christensenella sp.
GACCCGCGACTTTCACCTTGGCAAGGTGACACTCTACCACTGAGTCACTCCCGCAAGCATTGATAACTATATCAAATCTCAACAAAAAAAGCAACAATTTTTTTGCGTATTGTTTATATTTTTTAAATATTATCTTCCGAGCAGCCTTTTTGCGGATATATCAAGGCAAAATAAGCGGTTTTTGTAGGTATAAATTGTAGCAATGAAATGATTAAAAATTTATGAATTGATTTTAAAACTTGCAATATTCTTGACAAAACCGACAAAATGCGCAAAAATGCTAAAAAGTGAAAGAGGAAGCTCGCATATTATGAGATTGATAGAAAATCAAAATTTCCCAAACGAAAGAGATCTGTACGGGGCAGAGGATGCAGTAATACGCAACTGTCGCTTTGACGGTATAGAGGACGGCGAGTCTGCTCTTAAGGAAGCGAAGCGCATAAGGCTTGAGAGCTGCTTTATGAATTTGCGCTATCCCTTGTGGCATGTTGACACTGTGGCGCTTGACGGCATTACGATGACAGACAAATGCCGAGCTGCGCTTTGGTATAGCAATGATATTGAAATTTCAAAAAGCGATCTGTTGGGCATAAAGGCGCTTAGAGAGTGCAGTGGTGCAAAAATCTTCGACAGCAGGATAGTTTCTCCCGAATTCGGTTGGAAGTGCAACGGCGTATCGATAAAAGATAGCGCAATAGAGAGTGAATATTTGTTTTTGATGTCTAAGAATATCGAGCTTGACAGGGTGAATTTCAAGGGGAAATATTCCTTTCAATACGTAGAGAATATGCACATTTCAGACAGCATACTTGATACTAAAGACGCTTTTTGGCACACCAAAGACGTAGTCGTTGAACATTCGACGGTGAAAGGCGAGTATTTGGGATGGTATTCGGAAAATCTTACGCTTATCGATTGCACCATAATAGGCACTCAGCCGCTGTGCTATTGCAAAAATTTAAAGCTTATCGACTGCAAAATGCAGGATACCGATCTTTCTTTTGAATATTCCGACGTCGAGGCAACGGTGCGGGGCGAGATAATGTCTGTCAAGAACCCGAGATCGGGCAAAATAGTTGCGGACTCTATCGGCGAAATCATACTCACCTCCGACAGTAAGTATTCTTGCGATTGCGAAATCATCGAGAAAAGCCGAATCGGGGGTTGAGTTTTCCTCTCTGTATATCCGATATTACAAGGTTTTGACTGTAAAATATACAAATAGAACAACAAAAATTGACAATTTCGGCAATTTTCTCTATTCCTCTTGACTTTTATTTTTATTATTATTAAAATACATACTGAGTAGTCGGCGTGACCGATGTTTTTGTGCGCTTTGTAAGGCGTAAGCTATCGGGATGACTTGAGCACGAGATAAGCACGATAAAATTTTATTCCGAAAAGTGTTTGACTTGGTGTATGTTGGTTTTCGGATCGAAATATTATTGGATTATTATATTACTCTTATATATGTATTTAATATAATAATGGCGCAGTTAGCTATGCGGCATTAAAAGTAGCATTGTGCCTATCGACACAAAAAAAGTTAATTCGACTTGCATAAAATGCGGGCGGATTAGTTGGGAGATAGATTATGACAAAAGAACGCAAAATTTTTATAGCGGTATTAGCGTTAGTGATGTCACTTGCGCTTGTTTTCGGCTTGTTTGGCGCATTGGCGTCGTCGGCTTTCGGCGTAGCGAATGCGGCAGACGGAGAGGGTGACAACAGCGGCGTTGTGTTTCCTCAGCCGAGGGCGGATGTTGAGGTAGACCTTGGCTCCAAAAACCATTTGCACTGGGTGCTGAGCGCATATAAGTCAGACCTGCGCAGCGGTATGGTTTACAGCTACAGCTATAAGGACGAATTCAACGACCCTCAAACCTATTATTCTATGGCTAAGCTTGACAGCGCTCCCAACGGTAATTGGCAGGATTGGTCTTATATCGGTGCGACTGACGTCAATTTTTCAATAGTCAGATATCGCACGAGTGCAAGATTTTATCATCAAATCGAGCTGTTCAGCGATATTACGGACGCATTCACTGTGACCGGATACACGCAGGACAGTCAGTTTACAAACAGGGCGGAAGGCATAGGTCGCTATGTTGCGTCAGCCGAGATACAGGCAAACGACGGCTATGTGTTCGTAGATACGGGGCTTGCAACGGGCAGCACTCTTATAGAAAGAGGCATGTCCATAAACATACTTGACAACGGCAAGCGTGCCAAAATAGAAAAGGTGTGGTATGTCGCCGCATTTGAAAATTCGCTTTTAAACGGTGCGCAAAGTATCGAAGCGGGCGAGGAGCGTGAATTTGAAATGCCGTCATGGCAGTTTGGCAACGGCGGCAAGGATATCGGTTTCCCGTGGCTCTATCACGGCGACGCACTTCTCAGCGGACACGCTCAGGACGCAGATTATTCATTGAAGGTCGACAATACCGTGATCACCGAAACAGTGAACGGCGTCGTGAAGCTCAAAGACGATTGGAATCCGCAGCTTCCTACGGCGACCCACGATATCGTGCATTTTTCGCTTATCAGAAACGGCAGCGAGATAATTGCGGCAAATATGCCCCGTTCCCGCTGGAGCTATTATATCAACGAGTATATGCCCGTCGGCACGTACACGTTGGTTTTTGACATATCAACTATCACATTGGGTGCCCACTATCATTGGTGGGAGAATAATGGCGAAAAGCACGACACAGTAGACGGCATGGCTTACGACTATCTCGGTTTTTCACGCACTTTCAACTTCAGCGTAACGGCGGGCACGATGACGATGGACGACAGCACCGTCAATCAGAACGGCACCAGTGCAAGAGCAGGGCAGATGTACGAGGTCAACGTGGAAAACTTTGCCGACCACGACTATTCGTCGATGTTTACGCCTGCGACAAACGGCATCACGTTGAGTGGCGTTGTCAGCTATGACGACGTTAAAACTCACGGCGGTTTCTGGGGCGAAACCGCTCAGGCGCACTATTATGACGAAAAACCGACATTGATGTTCAACTTCTATAGAATGAACGACAAGATGGGCATTTCGGGCAACGTATATCTTCCCGCCGAATCCGGCGAATGGGCGCAATATTTTGAAGGTCCGAGCGATTATACAGTCTATTATCGTGCTCAAATGAAAAATTACGATACGAATCCCGTTTCGGACTCCGAGCAATACGAGCATTTCTTCTATGTCAAGGCGTATCAGATAGTTGCAACGCCGATGCTCAACCAAACGTCGGTGCCTTATGCGGGTAGAGTTATCACGGTGGGCCCCAACAGCTCGGACACGCAACTGTTTAAGTGGACGGACAACCGCAAAGAGGAAGTCGGATCCTATAAAGTTAAATTTGAGTTTTACAACGACAGCAACTACAAGTGGTCGGGCGAGAAGTCCGATGGAGTGCCGTACGACTTTGGCGACGCATACTATATCGATTGGGAAATTACGCCCTACGTCGTATCCGAAGTCACTATAGCCGAAAGATATTACACAGGCAACACTATCACGCCTGTTATCCCGAGACCTCGCAATCAAGCCAACGGCGAGTATATTTACTCGGTCAAATTCCCCACAGGCTTCTCGAAGGGCGAATTTACAGACGCAGGCGATTATGAAATCACGCTTACGCTTGCTTCTCACAACTATGTGTGGGAAAATGACAGCCAAAAGCCTTCTGCGGAGCAAAGCCTTGAGCGCAAAGTCATCTTAAAAATCAATGCAATGCAAAACAGTTGGGAAATTAAGCCGTCGATCAGACACTGGCAGTGGGGGAATTTCGACAGAGAACTTACCCGTGTCGAGGGCACAGCCACAAGTGGCGGCACGGTGCTGTATACGATTTATACGGATGCAGCCTGCCGCAATGCTGCCGAAGGGCTTGAAAACTTTGTCGCTACCGACGGCATGGTGAAAGAGACCTATGTCGAGGCGTTTAAGAAGTTGCCCGCAGGCACGTATTGGCTGCAGGCAAAGGTCGCCGCAGACGACTTTTACGGCAACTACACGGGTTTGACGTCCGAACCTGTCGAATTCACAGTCGGCGTAGCAAGAAACTATTGGGCAAGCAACCTCAACCTCATTCGTTGGACATACGGCGCCTTTGATCCGCAAGTGAACGTCATCACGGCAGTGCTGACGTTTGGCGAGAGAGTTACGCTCAGCATCTACAAGCAAGTAGACGCAAACGAGGTGCCTGTTGCAGGGCTTGAAAACATACAAATCAGCAAGGGCGGAGTCGTGCAAGGCACCGCTGCCGAAATTTTGTCAACGCTTGAAGCAGGTTCCTATGTCCTCAAAGCTTCCGTAGTGCGTGAAGTCGTGGGCTATGACGACGATGACGAGCCTTTGTACAATTATTCCGAGCTTAACGGTGAAATCGACTTTGTTATACAAATGGCAACCAACTTCTGGCAGAAAACTCCGTATATTCAGCGTTGGATCATCGGAGAGACAATTTTTGAGCCGACGGCAGAACCGACGTTTGGCAACCCGAAGTTTGTCATCACCAACAACGACGGTACTGTCATCTATGACGCAACCATCGTCAACGGCAACCGCAACGTCGCAGTCAACAACCTCGTGACGGCAACGCCCGGTTGGTATAAGCTTACGACCACTGTCGAAAGCGACGGCGTCAACTACACAAGCCTCAACGCTACAATGAGATTCAGAGTTTTCGGCACCGAAATCAACTTCTGGCGCACAGTGCCCAACATTCAGGGTTGGATTGAGGGTGAAACACCCAATCTTCCCACAGCGTCGTCAGCATTCGGCAATGTCGAATACACCTACAAAACCGTTGACGGCAAAGTGCTCGATGCAGCGCCCACAACCGCAGGCGAGTATATTTTGGTCGCCACCGCAAAGGATGCAAACTATGAAGACCTCACAGCCGAAGTGCGCTTCACTATCGAAGCAAAATCGGGTGCGCAAGACAGAACAGGCTTAGTCGCAGGTATATCAGTGCTCGCAGTTATTGCTGCGCTCGCACTTGCAGCAGTAGTCGCAGTGATCGTCATAAACAAAAAGAAAGCAGTGACCGTCAGCGCCGTTGAGGACAACAGTGAAAGCGACAACATTGAAAGCGACAACAGCGTAAACGACGATAGCGAAGATGACAACAGCGTAAATGACGACAGCGAAAGCGACAACTAAAACAACATAAATTGCGCCGAGTTTATGCTTGGTACGCAAAAACACCAAACACGACATCGTGCGAAATGCAGTTTGTATAATACGGTAGATTGATATCAAAGCAAACGATGACGTGTGCGGTAGCAGCGAGAAAATCAAGTTAAAGCAACAAGCCTGTCCGAAATTCGGACAGGCTTGCGCTAAATACGCCGATTTTTTCGCCCGTCATTGCGAGGCTATGCCGAAGCAATCCAGACCTTTTGGTTGGTTTATGGACTTACATTTTTGGTTGCCCCGACATAACACATCAAATTTATCCGCATTAAGGCTCCCCTTAGCAAGGGGAGCTGTCTGCATAGCAGACTGAGGGGATTGTCACCAAACAAGATAAAACAAGCGAATGAAGATTGAGCGAGATGACCTGAACAATTTACGTGAAAGTGTGTAGCGCAGTTTTGGCTTGTGCGGTAGTAGCGAGAAAATCAAGTCAGGGCATAGACAATGCTTGCTTGCAAGCGTTGTTATGCCAAAGACGCTGATTTTCGAGTAGTGAGGGGATTGTCCACCAAATGCATTACGCAGTCCGTCATTGCGAGGAACGAAGTGACGAAGCAATCCAGAACGTGGGCTTATAAATGGTTGAAAGGTCTGGATTGCTTCGGCGTAGCCTCGCAATGACGAATTTTATTTAAGGTACTTGTCGGTTTTTTAGCGATTTTCGAGCGTTTTTCGATTGGAAATTATTGCAATATTGAAAACTATTGACATAAAAGCACATAATGGTTAAAATGTATACGTATAAATATCGACATTATACAACAAACAGCATACAGTATTGCTAATAGAATAATATAGGGATAGATATGCGGATATATAATGCACACAGCAGAAATAAAAAATTTACTGATATAGTATCATTATTGATACTTATATTAGTTTTTTCATTTACATTCTGTTGGGCTTTTGGCAATGGAGTACGCCCATTTGTAAATAATTCCGCAGAGGCACTTACGTCCACCACCGTCAACAGTGCATATAAAGCAGGTGGCGGAGAGGAAATGTGGAGTGGCACAAATTTCAATTCCAAAGTTGTAAACGACATATTTAGCAAGCTTTTCGGAAAGGAAGATCCCGTAGCATATATAAAAGCAAACGGAACTGAAGATTACACTTCAAAAGGAAGCAAGTCGCCAAGTCCCGAAGCTTCTATACCGTATTATGTCATACCTGCCTCTACGATAAACGCAAAAGTAAACAACGCCTCTTACGGCATGGTTGTCAAGCTTGACGGCAAGTTTTGGATGGTTACATCCTTGACGCTTGCCGATATCGGCGATGAAAAGGATAACGTTGTTATGACTTTAATGCTTGCCAATAGTCTTGGCACGTCGAAATACAGTACTAATGGCACAGATGTATACAGCGCAAGCGCAGTTCGAAATACTTTATTAACCAATTCCAATTGGAGCCTTTTTAATACGACAGGTGAAAATGGCTTTGCAAGTCGCTTTTTGGTGCAACCAAAAAACATTCAATATCAGCATACTGAAAGCTGGTTGACGAGAGGCACTAACTATACAAACTATACATTTTCTAATGAGGCACTTGGGCAAATAACAGGCGGATGGAGTACAAGCCAATATCAGCCGGGGAATAAGTATAGCGGAGCACTGTATGAGGCGTGGGGAGAAGACTACATTTGGCTTCCCTCTGCAAGTGAAATTGGTTGGAGTAACCGTGGACCGACTGGGAATATTTGGAAAATAACCAATGAACAGCGAATCCATGATAGTAGTTCGCAGTCATGGGTGCGTACCGGTGGCGATGGTTTTCATAATAACGCATATTCAATGGTTTCAAAAGATGGTTCATGGGGTGCTCCCGGACTTACACCGGATATCGGCGTACGTCCTGCAATACATTTAAATCTAAGTGCTCTAAGCAGAGGCACAGTGCTTGATGATCCGGGGAATGTTCCCACTACCTACAACGGTGACGTGCAAACTGTCAAAAGTGTTGTAAATGCAAAGCCTACTGCATTTCCGTGGTATGAGTCGGAATGGTATGAGCATACGGGCAATTATATAAATCTGACGTATCAAGATTCGCAGGGGGCAAATGTTACAAGCGTAAAAAATGCAGGCACTTATTGGGTAAAAGCTGAAATTACGCAAGCGTGGATAAATGCTGTAAACAAAGAAGTAGATACCGAAGGAGCGACAGAGGGTTGGACTCCTACAGAGATAGATGAAGCGAAGAAAAACCGTAAACCGAAATTTGATGGCGATCCCGTCACGGAATCTGGACACGTAGAGTCGGATACGGTGCGGTGGTTTAAATTTGTCGTATCGCCTAAAGAACTGACCGTCAATGCACCGTCATATAATGCAAGCACGGGTGATTACACTGCGCCGAGCTTTGCAAGCGGAAGCAGTCCGTACGGCAGTGATACGGTTACGTTGGCAACGTTGTATACAGGCACTGCGGCAGACGGAACACCGTTTAATCAGATCGACGTTGTGCCAAACAAGCGAGGCACGTACACTGCGCAAGCAATACTCATAAATTCGCCAACGGATAAGACAGAATACACGGGCGGCAACTATACTATAGCCAACGCAAGCAGTATGAATTGCCAAGTGCAGATAAACCGTCAAAGGTTGGATATACCGCATGCTTCCGAGGGAAGCAAACAGTATACGGGCGACAAGATAAAGTTTGTGCTTGCAGGATACACGGAAGAGTGGCGCAAGACTGCTACGCTTATAATACCCGATAATAGTGGCATAACCATCGAGGGTGACGATATCAACGGTTGGTATCTGGTGGTGGCAAAGGACGCAGGCACGTATACGGTGAATGCGGCTATCAAGTCGGAAAACAAATCGGACTGGTGTTGGAACACGGGCAAGCCGTCCGAAGAGAGCACCGAAGATAAGGCTATTACGGTTACGGTGACACGCAAAACGCTGTTTGTAGACTTTTTGAGCACAAGCGGCGGCTTCCTTATGCAAAAGGGTGCTGATGTAAAATTCAGTGCGGAGCCGTCCAACGGCATAGAGGGCGACACCATCAAGATAACGCTTGAGTATTACAAATCGGACAATGCAAGCGTAGGCATACCTGTGCCGAGCGGCACTTTGGACGCAAGCACGCTCGATTCGGGCACATACAGACTTATGGCAAAGCTTGAAGACACAGTAGCGGCGGACAACAAAAACTATGAGCTGGACGCAACGGGAGCTTTCCAAGATTTCACGATAAGCGCACAGAGCATAAGCATAGAATCTGTG
The DNA here is from genome assembly GCA_910584155.1 of uncultured Christensenella sp. Lineage (GTDB taxonomy): Bacteria > Bacillota > Clostridia > Christensenellales > CAG-917 > CAG-475. The sequence continues at coordinate 8,440 of CAJTYG010000018.1, forward strand.
GGCTGGAAGTACACGCAAAACAATGGCTTAGATCAGCCCATAAGCGGTGGCGCAAGCAAGGATGCGCCCGCAATAGTGGTATACAACGGCACCACGTTTGTGTTTGCGCTTATGGATAGTGTTGCGGTGCTTGCCTCAAAGGGCGTAAAGGTGGACACTACGTTTGGCGTGAACGGCTACGAAAACGGCTTGCAGCTCAACGCAACGTTGGATCCTGTGGCTATAACGGTACGCCTTATCCCGTACAATGCGGAATATGCCTTTAACGATGAAAACGGAAAGCCGCTCAAGGAACAGCATAAAGATTTCACAATATATGTTAGCGTAGACCCTGCGGACATAGATTTTTCACAAATCAAATGGAGCGCAGACGAGTTGGAATATACTGCAATGGCGCAACAGGTGGTAGTGGAATCCGGTTTGCCGTCTTTCCTGCGAGTGGGATATGCGGGCAACTCTGCGTGGGATGTAGGTGACTACGAAGCTAAGATAGTAAGTCTTATGATAACGGACTTCGAAGCGG
>CAJTYG010000019.1 GCA_910584155.1 uncultured Christensenella sp.
CGTAGCTGGTTTAGTAGGTTCTTTGGGGACTAAACAGAACGACAAATCGGGAATTGATACTGTATTAAAAGATTTTCCTCTTTTCTGCCCTAAATGCAAATTGACGCATATCATTGATGTAGAAAAATTAGAGATTGTAATCAAAAATACAGAAAAACAAACTTTTATTATTTAGAAGAAAGGATATAAAAATGAAACGTTTACCTAAATATACGCCTGCGGAAGTACGGAATGATCCATACGGATTTACTTACAAAGAAATGTCGGAAGTTATTGGCGAGAATGAAGCAAAAGCCTTATATGAAGAATTATATAAGCAATTACCACGCAAAAAAAATCTATCAATGTTGGTAAAAAATATTTGCAAAAGCAGTGATACTGAAAAGTATGTTTACGAACTGAAAGACAACAAATACATTGAAACGGTTTTTATCAAGCGGCGAGATGGTGGAACTGTTTGCGTGAGCACACAAGTCGGTTGTCCTGTTGGTTGTATTTTTTGTGAGTCCGGGCGAAATGGCTTTGTTCGTAATCTAACATCGTCAGAAATCGTACAACAGATTATATTGTTGCGTCGAAAAGTAAACCGTATCGTTTTTATGGGTATGGGAGAGCCTTTATTCAATTATGACAACTTGATAAAAGCAATCCATATTCTCCGAGATAGATATGGGCTCAACTTTCCAACCGACGGCATTACCATATCAACAGTTGGTCCGGTCGATCAATTAAAAAAATTGCGCGAGGAACATCTTAAAATTCAGTTGACAATATCTTTACACGCAGCAACACAATCTGCAAGAAATCGTATTATTCCTCACATGCGCATATATGCTATTGAAGATGTTGTTAAGCAAGCCTTATCCTATTCTGAAAGGCATAATCGCAAAATTGTCTTTGCGTATTTGCTTTTACCGGGTATAAATGACCGGCCCTCAGATGTAAGACAACTTGCAAAATGGTTTCGGGGCAAAAAAGTTATGATTAACGTGTTACAATACAACCCAACAAGCAATTCAAGAATTAAAGCACCACAGAAACGGGAAATAGTTGCATTCAAACATCAATTAGAGCAAGCAGGACTTGAAGTTACTATGAGAGTTTCTCATGGCAGAGAGATTAACGCGGCTTGTGGACAGTTAGCTAACACATATAATAAATTCAAAAAAAAATGATTAAAAGTGCCAGACGCATAGACGCAGAGCCGATAACGCATTAGGTCAAAAAACCTATGTGTTATCGGCTTTTTTATTTAATATTGCGCAAAAGCCGCTGTTCCCTATTATAGAATGGATTGCGGGTAGTGTATTAAAGTCGCCCTTTTTTAAGGATACGGCGGTATCGGGGAGGTATCGCCGTGTCCATTTTTATTTACTGTAACCCGCCTAATGCTTTGCGGTCAAAAAAAGCTATGCTCCGCAAGCGGGATATTCCGGCTATGAATGTGAACTGTCAATACATTTAGCTACTGCTTACATTTCCTTTGCGCCCGTCCGCGTCTTGCGGACGGGCGCATTTTGCTTTTTTCAACTTTTTTCTGAAAAGCGCACTCAAGAGCCATCTCCCGAACGGGTACGGAGCGAAAGGGGCAGAGAGGACAAGCCCTTAACTCCCGTCCTCTACTCCACGCGGGAAGGAGGTGAACTCTATGGAGCTATCTTCTTCCGACAAGGAAAGAATACAACATCAGTACGACGCATTAGCAAAGAAAACTTTGGTCGGCGAAGCGAAAAGCCACCGCCGCACTCTTGCGAAACGCGCAGCACGCGAAGTTACTTTTTCGGATTTGAGCGAAAGCGAACTCGCGCAGCTTTTCACAACGGACGAATACGAAAGCGATTATTTCCGTTTTCAAGTGTCCGGCTTTGATGTACTCGTCAAAAATGAACTGCTTGCCGAAGCCCTTAACGCTTTGCCCGAAAGGAAACGCGACATTATCCTTTTGTCCTACTTCTTGGATATGAGCGACGCGGAAATTGGCGAACTGCTGAATGTTGTACGCACGACGGTTTTCCGGCACAGGAAATCCGCGCTTGCGAAAATCAAACAGTATTTGGAGGGAAAAGCAGATGATGAATACCGTTAGGAAGTCTGAAAATCTGTTGCCGTTCCCTGTCATTTCCGCAGCGGCAAACGGCGACACAACCGCCATGTGCGCGATCTTGAAGCACTACGAGGGTTACATAGCGAAACTTTGTACCCGCACGCTGAAAGACGACGCGGGCAATACCTATTCCTATGTGGACGAGGAAATGCGTAACAGGCTGCAAGTGCGCCTTATTACCCGCACCCTTGCTTTTCATGTAGGATAATCTTTTAGCCCATGCGGGGAGCGTGTCCCCTTTCCACGCTTCCCGTTATGGGCTATTTGTCGTTCCGCAAAAGCATATCCGCTGTTGATGTGCTTTTGCAGGCCGACAAAGCCTATTGTTCTTTGACAAAGAAAGCGGCCTTTGGTGCGCAGCATAACAGGCAAACGGGTACATTCCGTCTGTACCGAGCCAGTCGGCGGGTACGCCATGACAGCTTTTCCCCATAGGGGAAAAGCCGAGCGAGAACTACCGCGCCGTAAAACAGGTTTAGCAGCTTGTGGGCGACGACATACAAGGCGGCACAATGATACTCCCGCGTTGAACACCCTCAAAGTATTGCGCGGCGCACCCATAAGCATGGGCCGGGGTGAAACTCCCGTGAGGTTGCAGCTAACAACCGCCCGTTTTTGCCTTTTGACGAATATAGTTTATCCATACAGGAAAAGGAGGTTTTTCTAATGGATAAAAAACAGACAATTACAACCGAACGCAAAATAGGGAAAATCACCTATCTTGTTCAAGCGTTGCCGAGTGAAAAGGCAACCGATACAATCCATAAAAAGATTGAGAAACTCATTGTAAAGGATTTGCAGAAAAAGCCCGGAAATCCGGGATTTTTAGCGTCCGAGTAGTGCATTAGGCGGCGGGATATGGTATAATGATAGCAACACATTATACCTGTTTATTCGGCTGTCGGAAAGGAGGACTAATGTTACAGTCGAATAAAATCACCGCCCTTTACTGCCGTTTAAGTCAAGAGGATATGCAAGCCGGAGAAAGCGGAAGCATACAGCACCAAAAAATGATACTTCAACGCTATGCGGACGAACACCATTTTTTGAACACAAAGTTTTTTGTGGACGACGGATTTTCCGGCGTGAGTTTTGAGCGCGAGGGGCTGCAAGCGATGTTGCAGGAAGTGGAAGCCGGACGAGTGGCGACGGTCATTACCAAAGACCTTTCCCGTCTTGGCAGAAACTATCTGAAAACGGGCGAACTCATAGAGATTGTATTTCCCGAAAACGGAGTACGCTATATCGCGATCAACGACGGAGTTGACACAGCGCGGGAGGATAACGAGTTTACCCCCTTGCGGAACTGGTTTAACGAGTTTTACGCCCGCGACACAAGCAAGAAAATCCGCGCAGTTAAACAGGCACAGGCGCAAAAAGGCGAGCGCGTCAACGGGGAATATCCATACGGCTATATCCCAGACCCGAACAACCGCCACCACCTTATACCCGACCCGGAAACCGCGCCGATTGTCAAACAGGTTTTCGCTATGTTTGTTAGCGGCGTGCGTATGTGCGAAATCCAAAAATGGCTTGCGGAAAACAAAGTCTTGACGATTGGAGCGTTGCGCTATCAGCGTACAGGACAGGCGCGGTATCAGCGGGCAATGATCGCCCCCTATACTTGGCCGGACAAAACGCTCTATGACATATTAGCAAGGCAGGAATATTTAGGGCATACCATAACCGCGAAAACTCACAAGGTATCCTACAAGTCGAAAAAGACCCGGAAGAACGAAGAAGAACAACGCTATTTCTTCCCAAACACCCATGAGCCGCTTGTTGACGAGGAAACCTTTGAACTTGCGCAAAAGCGGATTGCTACCCGCCACCGCCCGACAAAAGCAGCGGAGATTGATATTTTTTCCGGCTTGCTGTTTTGCGCTGGTTGCAGACATAAGATGTATTACCAACAGGGCGTAAATATCGAGCCGCGCAAGTTTTCCTATTCTTGCGGCGCATGGCGCAACAGGGCAAGGACAGGCAGCGAGTGTACCTCTCATTATATCCGCAAAAACGTACTTCTTGATTTAGTGCTGGAAGATATGCGGCGGGTTTTGCGGTATGTTAAGGAACACGAACAGGACTTTATCTGTAAAGCTACCGAGTACGGCGACATGGAAGCGAGAAAGGCATTAGCGCAGCAGCAAAAGGAACTTTTCAAAGCACAGGCGCGTATGACCGAACTTGACACGCTTTTCCGCAAGCTGTATGAGGACAACGCATTAGGCAGACTGACAGATGAACGGTTTGTGTTTCTAACTTCCGGCTATGAGGACGAAAAGAAATCCCTTGCCGCAAGGATAGACGAGTTACAACAGCAGATCGCAACCGTTACCGAGCGAAAAAGGGATATATCAAGGTTTATTCAGATTGTCGGGAAATACAGCGACATACAGGAATTGACCTATGAAAACGTCCATGAGTTTATCGACCGTATTTTGATACATGAATTAGACCGGGAAACCAACACCCGGAAAATCGAAATCCATTATAGCTTTGTCGGACAGGTTGATACCGAGCAGGAGCCGACGCAAGTTGTCAACCATGACCGCCGCAACATGGTAGATGTAAAAAGTATCGCTATCTAACCCCAGCAAAATTTGCCCCGCTCCATCCGTCGTCAATGTAGAACGTGTAGGGAATCAGGCCATGGTCCTTGGCGTATGCTTCGAGGATGCGTTTTTGATTCTCAATCGACAAGGAATCCCCTGCTCTCTCGTCATCGTGGGAGAGGCGGCAATACAAGGCGGTGATGGGGGCTTGCATGGGTTGCTGTCTTAACATCGTTTCCTCCAATCCGACAGCCCCGGCCCCGCTATTCCGATGGCAACAGTATAGCACAGGCCGGGGC
>CAJTYG010000020.1 GCA_910584155.1 uncultured Christensenella sp.
TTTTGTTGTCCGCCGCTACTGCGTCCTCAAGCTTTGCCATAAGCCTGTATGTGCCAGAATCAAGCGAGCTTGCGTCCAAAGTACCGCTTGGCACTGGTATGCCTACGCTTGCGTTGTCCGACTTGTAATACTCAAGCGTGATCTTTATCGTGTCGCCCTCTATGCCGTTGGACGGCTCCGCAGTGAATTTTACATCAGCACCCTTTTGCATAAGGAAGCCGCCGCTTGTGCTCAAAAAGTCTACAAACAGCGTTTTGCGTGTCACCGTAACCGTAATAGCCTTATCTTCGGTGCTCTCTTCGGACGGCTTGCCCGTGTTCCAACACCAGTCCGATTTGTTTTCCGACTTGATAGCCGCATTCACCGTATACGTGCCTGCGTCCTTTGCCACCACCAGATACCAACCGTTGATATCATCACCCTCGAGGGCTATACCGCTGTTATCGGGTATTATCAGAGTTGCGGTCTTGCGCCACTCCTCATTATATCCTGCAAGAACAAACTTTATCTTGTCGCCCGTATATTGCTTGCTTCCCTCTGAAGCACGGGGTATATCCAACCTTTGTCTGTTTATCTGCACTTGGCAGTTCATACTGCTTGCGTTGGCTATAGTATAGTTACCGCCCGTGTATTCGGTCTTATCCGTTGCAGAATTGACAAGTATTGCTTGAGCAGTATATGTGCCTCGCTTGTTTGGCACAATATCTATCTGATTAAACGGGGTACCGTCTGCGGCAGTGCCTGTATATAGCGTTGCCAAAGTCACCGTATCACTTCCATACGGACTGCTTCCGCTTGCAAAGCTCGGCGCAGTGTAATCCCCAGTAGTTGCATTGTAAGACGGTTTGTTTACTGTGAGCTCTTTGGGTGATACGGTAAACTTAAACCACCGCACTGTGTCTGATTCTACATGCGCAGTGTCGGATGTATCAGGATCGCCTGCAAACTTAGGTTTTCGGTTCTTCTTTGCGTCCTCTCTCTGTGCAGCAGTCCAACCATATTTGTCGCCATCTGCTTCCACTTCGGCGTTTACGGCATCTATCCACGCTTGCGTTATTTCCGCCTTTACCCAATATTCGCCTGCATTCTTTACGTTTGTAACATCTGAGCCCTGTGAATCTTGATATGTCAGATTTACGTAATTCCCCGTATGCTCATAATACTCGGCATTGTACCATGGATATTCCGTAGGTTTTGCATCCACAACACTTTTTACTGTTTGCACGTCGCCGTTGTATGTAGTGGGTATGTTTTGGGGATCTTTGAGAACTGTCCCTAAACCTGCTGCTGTCAAATTTAAGTGTATGGCAGGACGAACTCCATATTGAGTAGTAGTAACACTTGCGGTATAACCATAGCCACCACTGCTTGTAACATAGTTGGCTGAATCATACCTATCATAATCACCGGAACGAAACCAAACAGATGTCGAGGGAGAGCGTTGATAATTAGTCAATAGCCAAATGGTACGCTCCGGATTATAGCCTTGCCATCCTACTTCCGGCACAGACGGGAGCCATATATAGTCATCTCCCCAAGCGTCATAACGCTTACCGTCGTAAACATCCGACGGCTTATATCCGAGACCACTAGCCCATGCAGTTTGCTCACACAATGCGTCATTATGAAAATTCGTGGATTTCATACTTCGCCCGCCGGCACTACCTCCGGTCTCGGTACGTTGATACTGAATATTTTTTGGTTGAACTAAAAAGCGTTGTGCAAATCCACCTGAGCTTGACGTATTAAACAAGCTCCAAGTGCTATTAGTCAACAAAAGATTACGAATAGAGCTTCGGCTATACATATTGCTACCCTTATAAGAAGAAGTGCTTAGCCTCGTATTATACCAATTTGACGAGCCAACATAATCGGCAAGCATTAAAGTCAAAACAACATTCTCTTTTTCACTTCCAACATCGGCAAGGGTCAATGATGTTGCTATCCAATCTTTGCCGTCCAATCTGACGACCATACCGTAATTTGTATTTCCTACTTTTGTATTGATTTTGGACGCCGGAACTACCCAATATGGCGTATTCTTTTCTGTAGAAGAGGTCACGGTGGATTTTACTCCGTACTTATTATAATCATCTGCACCGTTTGCTTTAATATACTCCACCGCATCTTGATCGCCGAAAAGCTTTTGAGTTATATCATTAAGAACCAAACCGTTAAAACTTGAACTTGCGCTATCCCACAATTCTGCGCCACCACCGGCTTTATATGCACTCGAAATACCGGAAGAATTAAGAGCCTCTGCAGAATTATTTATAAATGGGTGTACTCCATTCCCCAAAGTCCAACAGAATGCAACAGAAAATACTAATATAAATATCAATAAGGATATTATATTATTAAATTTTATATTTCTGTTATATCTATTGTTTATCCGCATAACTATCCCTATATTATTTGTTTGTAATACAGTATGTTATTTGTTGTATAATGTCGATATTTATACGTATACATTTTAAACACAAACTGCTAATATGTCAATAGTTTTCAATATTGCAAAATTTTCCACTATAAAATCGTTCAAAATCGCTCGAAAATCGGCGAGTACCTTAAATAAAATCCGTCATTGCGAGGCACCTGCTGCCGAAGCAATCCAGAATGTAAACCATAAACCAACTGAAATGTCTGGATTGCTTCGTCGCTTGATTGCCCCATTCAACAGGGATGTGCTCCTCGCAATGACGAAATGTGTACGGGAAACTTAAATATGCAAAACGGCTACTGTTGCAGTTTGGTCAGACACTTGTCATATATAAACCGCTTTATTTCATCAGCTCGATCCGTTTCATAATAAGATATCAGCAACTTTTTATATTCTGCAACTTCATCTTCGGGTATAGCAATCAGCCCCGCTCCGTTGGATATCAATATGTGGTTTGCAAATATCACCGACGTGCGCTTGTTGCCATCTATGAAAAGCTGCTTCTTCGTCACAAACAATAGCGCATTGACCGACCGCTCATAAACGTCGCTTTCGCTTAAAACTTCGTTCAGTTGCTCTATAATGACGTTTTCTATAGGAAGCTCGGGCTTCCATTTTGTCCCGCCAATAGAGACAGGCACGCTGCGCAGCTTCCCGGCATTGTAATAAAAACCCTCCTCTACCAGCCGATTTATCAAGCACAATATCGAATAATCAGACCGAGTTGTGACTACGCCGTCATCCAAAATAAATTGCCACGCATGCTTAAGATTGTTTATTTTTTGAATATCGTCTGCCGATATGCCGTTGATCCGTCCGCCTTCGATAATCGTCTCCGTATCCAAAAATGTAACCGCCACACCCTCCAATACGGCTTGTTTATAAATTGTGTCAACCATGCTCCGCTTCGCAAAATCTATGTTCAGCCGAACGGCGTCCGTAAGCTCACCACGCTCGTAGCCTTGCGCCTTAAGCTGCCGTGCTATCGACCGCAGCTTGCGCTTGATTTCCTTAGCCTTTATATTATCCGCTCTTATGCGGTCGCATTGTTCGTCACTGTATTCACCGACATATTCAGTGCGCATTATTCCGCCCTCACGTCTATGCAGATAAATATACCGTCCGTCTTTGACATTGCGAACCTCTATCGCTCCCCACATAAGCGACTTTAGCTGCGCTTCGTATGCCTTCTGCGCTTCAATCAATTCAATGTTTTTCAGCAAATCATTTCCCATAGGATCAGTTTAATATAATTGTGAAACAAAATCAAGTTTTTTAGACAATTTTGTTTCACATTATATAAACATTATATAAACTGATAAAATATATATTATTATAATCAATAATTAGCAGTATGCCGTCTACAGCAAAAATTCAGCAATATGACATTGCATTTTGTATCGCAAAAATACATTAAATTTCCCGATTCGCCTGCAAAATACTCTGCACCGTTTTCTTCATCGGTCGGAATAGACAAAGAATCTGCTGCGAATTCTTCTATAATCACAGTTTCCACTGAAGACACCAAAGGCGTATCTTCCGTAGTGACTGCAGTCGCAAACGCAGGTTCGGCGGTGGTTGCAGATGTTTCCGCCACAGAGGTTGCAAAAGCCTGCAATGATATCGCCGTAGCTTGTGCTGTATTATGCTCAACAATCTTAGTTTGCGCAGATGAAGCTTGTGCGATGTCACATTTAACAGACGAAGTCTGTGCCGTGGCTTGCTCGGCAATTATAGTTTGTGCAGAAGTCTGTGCTGTGGCTCGCAATGTGAGGCCTGCATAGATGTCAAGGGTGTCTAACGTGTAGGCGTTGAGGCGGGCTTTGTCTGCGGTGCCTACTTCACCGTCGCCGTCAAGGTCGCAGGCTAAGAGATATGCACCTGTCAAGGGAAGATTGTCCAACGTATACGAGTTCAATCTTGCCTTGTCCGCTGTACCTATGTCGCCGTCTCCGTCTATGTCGCCCATAACTGAAATCG
>CAJTYG010000021.1 GCA_910584155.1 uncultured Christensenella sp.
GCAGCTCCGCATTTTCGGGCTTCTCTAAGAAATCGGTAGGATCTATATCAAACGGATCTTCCGTCTGGAATACGTACGGCTCCGTCTCTTCAAGTTCAGTTTCAGTATCCTTATATATAAGCGCAACGTTGCCTGCGTGTCCGTCCTTGAGCTTAAGCGCAATGCTGTACACCGTTGCCATCTCGAGCACGTCGTCTATGGGGATTATCTCACCCGTCTCAACCTTTTTGAGCACGTATTCAAAATACTTCTCGAGTTCATCCAAATCGTCTGTGTTGAGAGTTGGCTTGTCTATGCCCTCGCCGTCCGTCCAGCCGTCTATCGTGAACACAAGCTTGTTTACAGTTAGCACTATCTGGTACGGCCCTCTTGAGTTGTCCGCCCACTTTACGTTGTCCACCGTGCCGCCGTTGCTCTTGTTCATGCCACGCTTAAACAGCATCTGTATCCTGTATCTGCCTATGTTTACAAACTGCCACGTGCCGTCTGTAGGCGCAACCTCGGTATTTGTTATGTCAAAGACCTTTACTTCAAAATACTGCGAGAAATCTTCGGGCAGGTTTGTGATTTCGCTTAGGCTGTAGCCGCCTGCACGGTATACCACCTTGTCCTGTATCTGCTCCGCTTTGGGTACTCTGAGCGGTGCAATTTCCCAGTCTATCTCTCTGTCCAGAAGTGCGCTGAACACTATATCGCCGTAATTCTTTAACAGCTCTTCGTCCGTTGTAAGGCGGAAGCTCGTTGTGTGGAAGCCTGCGTCACTGTACCCGTCTGTATCACCCTCATAGATGATGAGATCTCCCAAATGCTCCAAACCTGCAGGAAATTTCAACCGTGCGCTGTATTTTACAGGCTCGCCGTCCACTATAGAAAATACAAACGGCTCGTCGTTGCAGTTCCATACAACGCCGCTGAGGTCCGGGGCGCACTTTTCTATTTTCCAAGTGAATTCGAAATTATCGGGCGTTTTATAGTTCATTTTGTCTATAAAGGTGTCCGCAAAAGCAAACGTCACGTTCACAGTATACTCGCCTGCGGCAGTATATTCGCCGCTCGTTCCGTCTGCAGGCTCGCACGTCACAATTATGCCCTCTATGCCGTCGCCCTTATATTCGAGCTTATGCGGCGTATTCGGGTTGTAGATATACGGTCCCGTATATTCTGCGTCTTCATGCAGCGAGTCCACCCACTTGAAGCTCGAGAGGTCAAAGGTCGCCTTTTCTATAACGTAGTCTATATAACGTCCGCCCGCTACTGCGAAATCACCGGACTGCGCCTTGCTTATCTCAACCACAACTTGGTATTCGCCTGCGTCGTTGGGCACTCCGCTGAATTTCTCGTATTCGCCTGCTTCGTTTTTCACCATATAAGATAGCCTGTAGTCTACCTTAAGTCCGCCTGCGTCTACTTCCACTTCGGCAGGCTGTTCCTTGCCGTTGTATACTACAGTATCCTTTTTGAGGCTCACTCGCACGGGGTTCTTATTGCCGCCTACGCTGAAGCCCTGATATGATTCCGTTTTTTCTACGCCGCCGTCCAACAATACGCAGTTTTTGCTGCTGAACGAGCGCACTTCCGTCTCGGACGGCGCCTTTAACCTCGCATATACGTAATACGTCCTGTACGTGGTTTGGTCATAATTCTGACATATTTCCTCAAGCGTCATCTCTTTTGAGGTGTCCGGCACGGACGGAGTGTCTTCCATAGACGGACAATATATGTATTCTATCGCTCCGTCTGCGTCATCGGAAAGGGACGGCACAAAGATGATTTCATCATCCTGTCCCGTTTCTTCTGTGATAACCCACTTTATGGGAATTCTTCTCTTAACTATCTTCCACGAATGCGTGGGTATGCCGTCCAATACGGACGGAACGTGGTAGTTTGCCGCAGCTTCAAAGTCTATTATCATAAGACTTACTATCTTCGCTTCGTACTCGCCTATATCCCACGCAGAATTGCCCGCATATCCCACTCGCAGGAAGGACGGCAAGCCGGATGTCACAACAACCTGCTGCGCCATTGCAGTATATTCCAACTCGTCTGCGCTCCATTTTAGCTGTGAAAAGTCTATTTCCGCAGGATTTACTTTCACATATATAGTGAAATCTTTATGCTGTTCCTTTAGCGGCTTTCCGTTTTCATCGTTGAATGCATATTCCGCATTGTAAGGTATTAAACGTACCGTTATAGCCACGGGGTCCAACGTTGCATTGAGCTGCAAGCCGTTTTCGTAGCCGTTCACGCCAAACGTAGTGTCCACCTTTACGCCCTTTGAGGCAAGCCCCGCCACATTGTCCGAAAGCCCAAACACAAACGTGGTGCCGTTGTACACAACTATTGCGGGCGCATCCTTGCTTGCTCCACCGCTTATGGGCTGCGCAAGTCCGTTGTTTTGTGTGTACTGCCAACCTACAGAGTCTATGCTTATGCTTTGGGCGCTTATCGTGAAATCCTGATACGCTCCCGTTGCGTCCAGCTCATAGTTTTTGTTGTCCGCCGCTACTGCGTCCTCCAGCTTTGCCATAAGCCTGTATGTGCCCGAGTCCAGCGTGCTTGCGTCTAAAGTGCCGCTCGGCACAGGTATGCCCACGCTTGCGTTGTCCGATTTGTAATACT
>CAJTYG010000022.1 GCA_910584155.1 uncultured Christensenella sp.
GTTCCAACTCTCGAATTTTAACAAATGCACCGGCATTTCGGCTTGACCCCTTTTATCACACTGTTGACATAATAAACGCTAACGCCGATGTTTTCGGCGATCTCTTCCGGCGTAAACATGCCGTGCTGTTCTATGATGCGTTCTTTGTTTGTCATTGGTATAAAGCCACCCGGAGGTGAGACGTTGCATCGGGCGGCTTCGGGATAAGTGAGAAAAATGTGCTTATTTGATTGTTACCGCCAGTTTTGCGGCTTTGAGGTCGTTGGCGGTTGACAGAGCCTCGATTAGGTTGCGCATTGTGATGAAAGCGCAGTGGAGATCGTCGGTGAGGTTTGTTGAGCCGTCATTGCCGAAGAGTGCTTCCGTGGCGTTGAAGTAGATAGTCTGGAGGTCGTTGCGCACATCTTCGGGGTCGTTCCACTCGACCATAACCTTTAACAGGTCGTCGAGGTTGAAGCGGTTGGCGTTCTTTGCCACGCTGTCAACGCAGTTGTAAACTGAATTCATAACTCGTAAATTTTAGGAAGTTAAATAAAAATGCGACCCTTAGGTGTCCTACGCTATTACGAGTAAAGCGCCGGGGCGTTTCCGCGCTCCGCACCATAGGCCGCAAATATCTTTTAGGGATTTTGTTTATTAGTTTCATACTCGCATTTTTAGGATACTGCGAAAGTAATCTTTTTTTTTGATATACTAAAATTTCAAGGGCAAAAATAATAAGTCTGCAAGGCTTTCACACAAAAAGTGTGCAACCATTGCATAGAAGTGTGCAACCATTGCACACTTTTTAGGATGTTTCAATAACAGTACATAATTTTGAGCCACAAAATATTAACTACCGCAAAAATATGGCAAACAACAGATTTACGGTGTCGGATGAGACGCTAAACAGTTACGGCGGCGTTATTCTCACCTCCGGCATCAACATCGCCCGTTTTCAACGCAATCCGATAATGCTTTAGATGCACGACCGCGACAAAGGCGTTATCGGACGTTGGGAAAACATCACAAAAGAGGGCGACAAGCTAACCGCCGTGGCCGTCTTTGACGACGCTACGGAACTGGGTGCAAAGGTAAAGCACCAGGTCGAAAGCGGCTTTTTACGCAGTGCCTCAATAGGTATCGAAAATTGCAAATGCGAGACAATCAACGGAATATCAACTATTGTCGAATGTGATTTGATTGAAATTTCAATCGTTGACGTTCCGGCAAACGAGAACGCCGTGAAACTGTTCAAAAAGGGTCGGAAGCCCATTAAAACGCTGTCGGAACTTAAGAAGGACGCAAGCGCAGGGGCTGACGATGATGCAGACACGCTCAGGACGCGCATAATTGACGTTTTAGGGCTTTCGGAGACTGTGACCGACAAGGATATTGTCGAGCATATCAAAAAGCTGCTAAACGAGCCCACAAGCGTTGAAAAAGAAGTTGAGGAAGCAATTAGTAACGGATTGATTTCGGCAAACGACCGCAAAAGCTTCATGGCGATGGCAAAGGGTAATATCAAGGCTTTCCGTGGATATTGCAAAGGCCGTAAGGAGTCGCAAAAGGCTGAAATTGAACGATTGTTAGACCAAAACCAAAACAAAGTAATGCCGATGGAGCGCGGCACGTTCCGGCATATCGGCGAGCGTTTGGGCGTTGAGGTTCTGCGCGGTGTGCTTGATAGTATGATTAACCCGATTCGGCTGTCTCAGGCAATCAGTCTGCCGGAAGACAAAAGCCGATGGACGCTTGAAATGTACCGCAAATTTGCCCCGGAGGAACTGCGAGACAATCCGACACTTTATAAACGGCTTGTCGAGCATGAGCGCGGACACGGTGCGGCTGTCAAGGACTTGGACTATTATCGGCGCAATGAGCCCGAATATCTTGCAGCGCACCCCGATTTATATGCACAACTAATTGAAAACGAACAAAAACGCAAATAAAAATGGCACTCAACAAAGAAGTTTGGTTAAACCAAATTAAAAGAGGGACTTGTGCCGTTCCGTGGCGAAATGTATAATCGCGTCAATGGCTCGCCTGAACACCTCGCTTGCCTTGTAGAGAATATCCGCAATAATATTCAGTATGTCCCTGCTCGATTTCAGCGCACCCTGCAACCGCTCTATGGTCTTGTCCTTCTCCGCCGTT
>CAJTYG010000023.1 GCA_910584155.1 uncultured Christensenella sp.
CAAGCTACGGCGATTTCATCGCAAGCTTTGTCTGTGGAAATATCTGCAGAAACTTTGTCTTATGAAGAAAGTGCATTTGTCCACGAAAGCGCAACAACTTATGCTGCTTCCGCAACAGAGTATGTTGATAATTGCGATATTGCAAACAATAGTGCTGTTACATTCTCGGTTTTAGCAACTTTAAACGATGATAATATTGCGGTAGCTACAGTCAGATTTAGTTTTTCGTTGGCAATAAACAAATGTGTTTATAAGCTGAAATATGCAATAACAACCGATGCTGTAAGGGCGGATGTTGCAAGATATACAATAAATATTGTGAGGTATTTATGAAATCCGATAAATTCAAAAGTATTGTATCGTTTTATGCGACCGTTATTGGCGTTATGCTGATTGCGCTTGTGCTTGCGTTTAGCGTATACGGTGCGCACTTTACGTGCAGTGTGGCAAATGCGGCAGAGTCCGCAACGCCTACCGAAGATGAAAGTAAGCCGAAAATAGTGTTATATTCAACCCCGAGCGAGTTGAGCAAGGATAACGCTTATCAAGAGTTTACAATCACTGTGCGTATCGAGGGCGTTGCGAGGGTAAACGGCGGCATGTACGGTTCGTCGGTGCGTATAACCCCCGAAAATGCAAGCTCGCTTGACTTCATAGGGTTTGTAGAGAACAAGCAAATTCCTCAATCTGCACTCATCTATAACAGTCACCATAGAGAGGGAATAGACGTCGCAATGGAAGGGGAATGCTTAGGCAAAAATTTCTTTAGAGAAGATTTTGAAATCGGCGGGTTCACATTTAAGTTAAAAGAGGGTGAACCTATCCCAAATTCTATAACTTTTAATTACAGCGACATACAGTCACCGGACTTTTTGGGCACCAAATTATATTTGGCAAGCGGCTCGTTTACAATAAATATTGTAGACACGGAAACTCCCGATGATCCGAATCAAGGCGGTACCGATGTCCCCGATGATCCGAATCAAGGCGGTTCCGATGTCCCCGATGAGCCGAATAAAGGCGATATAACCGATCCCAATCAACCTGACATAAACGATAACGGCAACCTCGATAATGTAGAAAACTTGTCCAACCCTGACGGCTTATCAACAGGCGCTATAGCGGGAATTTCCGTCGGCGGAGTTTCCATTGTCGGAATAATCTTAACGATAATTTTGATTGTTCTTAAGAAGAAAAAGAAAGATATGTCAGAGTGATGCTATATAACAGAGTAATACCATAAACAGAGCAATACAATAGAATTTGTTTGTTTATAAAAGAGTAATGCGTAAAAATATATAATATATTATTGTATTATATGTTGGATGATCACATTTAGACTTTTATATCGTATAAAAATATTTTGACCTTAAATCGGCAACGCAGCAAGCGTTGCCGATTTTTCTTCATCGCACATTTAGTTTGGTTTATTCGTCATTGCGAGGCTTTGCCGAAGCAATCCAGACATTTAGTTATTGTATATGTTATTTTCTGGATTGTTTCGTCGCTTGATTGCCCCATTCAACGGGGACGTTGAACGGGGACCCCGTGCTCCTCGCAATGACGGTGGACAATCCCCTCAGTCACCTGCGGTGACAGCTCCCCTTA
>CAJTYG010000024.1 GCA_910584155.1 uncultured Christensenella sp.
GACTACCGCAAATTTGCGCCCCAAGAGCTGGAGCGCGACCCCGAATTATACGCCCGACTTGTTAGGGCTGAAAAGGGGGAGGAAATCGCGCCGCACTCGCTGGAGTGGTACAGACGCAACAACCCCGAATATTTGCGCGAACACCCCGAAGTGTACCGCGAATTGCTGGAGCAAGAAAAAAAGCGCCAGCGCGAGGAAGCACGGAAAAACAACAAATAAACAACTATAATCACTTAATTTGCTGAATGGCATTAAACAAAGAAGTTTGGATTAATCAAATCCTTTCGGGCTTTTACCCCGATGACAGCTTTTTGCAGAAAGTTGTCAATTATTCCGAATTTGTGGAAAATGACCGCTTGCACATTCCAGCGGCGGGCATTGACCCTAAAGTGTTGATAGACAACACGACCTATCCTATTAAGGTTGTAGAGCGCGAAGATGAGGACAACGAAATCCCCCTCGCCAAGTTCGAGACCGAAAACACCCTCGTCCGCCGACCTGACGCAATCGAATACAGTTATAACAAGCTGGAGAGCGTAATCGGCCAGCACCGCGCCACATTGCGCAAGAGCGTGGCGATGAAAGCCGCACACGCCTATGCGCCGACCGCTGACACAACCGACACCCCCGTAATACTCACAACGGGCGCGACCGTCAAAGGACGCCGCCGTCTGACCTTTGCGGACATTCTGACGCTTAAAGAGCGTTTCGATGAAGCCGAAATACCGTTGTCAGACCGTTACATTATCCTACACCCCAAGCACGTGTCCGACCTGCTGCTGGAAGATATTGAACTGTTCAAAGACCTCACCAGCATAGAGGACGGCGAGCCGCACAAGTTCGCGGGCTTTGGCTGTTATCAGTTCGCCCAGATGCCGACCTACAAGACCGTAAACGGCAAACTTACAAAAGTACCGTTTGCAGATGCGGCAACAGACCAGTTTGCCTCGGTTGCGTTCTATGCCAAAGAGGTAATGAAAGCGGACGGCGACATTTATATGTACGCCAGCGTTGACGACCCCAAGGAGCGCGGCACGATTGTAGGCTTTGATAAACGCTTTGTTGCCCTGCCTATCCGTGGCAAAGGTGTAGGCGCGATTGTCAGCGATTTAGCCCCCGTAAACGAATAACCGCTAAAATTTGAGCCTATGTACACAAGCACAAAAGCGCGTGCAAGAGCGGCTCAGATAATAGCCGCGAAGCACTACGAGCAAGGGAATCAGTCAAAGAGCTACAAGGCCGTTTGGCGGCGTTATATCGCCCCCGTGATGGGTGTGTGTTACTCTACCTTTTTGGCATACTTAAAAATGCCGATTGAATAGTTTCAAAGTTCCTACCGACATACAAACAGAGCCAGCGGCGGTACATTTAACGATGTGGCCGCCGCTGGTGTTTTTTAACATTTGAGCCGCTGAATTTATGCTCGTTTCGTTTTTT
>CAJTYG010000025.1 GCA_910584155.1 uncultured Christensenella sp.
CAGGTGGCGCAGATGCTTATGAATTTCTTGAAAAACAGATAAAACCTTATAAGAGCGGGACGGTTCTTGCCGTCCCGCTCTTTGTATAACAGATTGTGCGGAATTTGTCGATAAAATACGTCTCACCGTGAGACGCATTTAAGAAAAGTTGTCGTTTTTTATAACCTTTTGGGAAGTTTTGGGTGTTCCTGCGGATAATGAGCAAAAAGCAATTTCCAGGGATATTAAGGAGTAGAGGGACAAGTTAGGGGTTTTGCTTATGAAAAGATTTGAACGATTTAACGAGATGATATTTGAATCCTACTGTATGAAATCTGTCCTCAACGCCATCAAAAAGGAACGAAATCGGAAAGACGTGCGGGGAGAAGTGGAGCAGTCCCTGTCCACACTGACAGATGCGATATTGTACGCCTTGTCAACAGAGGATGATGAGATGATTCAGGCAGAGAAGCCGCATCAAATTTTTTGCGTTCATGGAGGAAACATCCCTATTTATGATCCAAAGCTGTCCTGTGCTTTGTCCCACTTGATGCCCGCAGACCGGGAAATCGTATTGCTTTACTTTTTTAGAGAGCTGACAGACGAAAAAATTGCGCCGCTGGTACATATGAGCCGCCCAACCGTCTCCCGCCGGCGAAAAGCCGCTACACGGCGGCTGCGTGAATTGATGGAGGACACATCATGAAATTAGTCCCTTTTGCCGTTATCCAAGAAGCCAAAAAATTTGACACCGAGGCTGTCGAATTTGTGTTCCGGCATTTTGCGGGCTTTATCGCAAGCAAATGCCAGAGGCACTACACGGACGAATACGGAAAAGAACGCTCCTATGTGGATGATGACCTCCGCTATCAGGCAGAAATCGCACTGTTCAGAGCCATCGCCGGTTTTCAATTCAGAGAACCGCCCGATGATTTTATGCCATAACATTTCCGTTTGGCAGGAGTGCGCCGTGTGCGGCAGGACGCATCCCTGCGGGCCGGAAATGGCCTGTACCACTACAACTGAATAGGGCAATCAGATACATTCTGTATGCGCGGAGCCGGGCGGCGGGTACGCAGGGAGACTCCCCCGTGAAAGGAGGCAGGACATCGGGAGGACGGAGCGAACACGGCCAGCGCCGCAAAGCAGCTATGGCACAGCAGCGGGCCACGAACCGCATACAGGCATGATGATACTTGCGTCGGCTATGCGTCACAGCGTAGGACGCCCCGCCACGGGAATGGGGGGAGGCACGAAAAATCCTATGGAGCGGCTTTGCCAGCCGCCGTCTGAACCTGCCTTTGCTTTATATCGTGAACAACTGAATACAGCACCGCCCGACGGTGCGAAATTTGTCGATAATGCGTCTCACCGTGAGACGCATTTTTCATTGGAAATACGTCTCACGGTGGG
>CAJTYG010000026.1 GCA_910584155.1 uncultured Christensenella sp.
TTTGCATTTTCGCAATCATCTACATACTCTGTTGCTGAAGTTGTATAAGTTGTTGTGCTTTCGTCTATAAACGCATATTCAGCAAACATAAGTTCAGCAGCTTGTACTGTGTTACATTCAACAAACGAAGTTTGTGACGAACTTGCCGAAGCTTGCGATGAAATCGCCGAAGTTTGTACAGATGTTTGCGCTGTATCAAGTTCAGCAATCGCAGTTTCCATAGATGAAGTCTGTGCTGTGTTACATTCGACAAATGCACTTTCGTCGGCGTTTGCCAAAGTTTCCAAAGATGAAGTCTGTGCTGCGGCTCGCAGGGTAAGGCCTGCATAGATGTCGAGGGTGTCCAAGGTGTAGGCGTTGAGGCGGGCTTTGTCCGCCGTACCCACTTCGCCGTCGCCGTCAAGGTCGCAGGCTAAGAGATATGCTCCAGTCAATGGCAGGTTGTCTAAGGTATACGAGTTCAAGCGGGCTTTGTCCGCCGTACCTATGTCGCCGTCTCCGTCTATGTCACCCATAACCGAAATAGTCAGTTGGTTCAAGATTGTTTCGCCGTCCATTATGCGCAACATCATGCCAGTTGCAAGCATTGTAGTAAGGTCTTCTATCAAGGTATTGTCTGCGGCGTATGCCGTGATATCCTCGGCGTTGGCAAACTGTTTTAGTAAATCCGCTACAGTATCCGCATACGCAAGATTTGCTATATACACTACGCTTTCCGCACTGTACACGTATTCGCTTATATCGTTTTCGTAGGCGTGGAAGTTTTCGTACAGGAATTTGTAGCCGTGGCTTGCAGCTGCCGCTTCAGTAAGGATAAATCTGCCCTTCTGCTCGTCCTCGTATATAACTATCTTCACTGTAACAGGCGTTCTGTTCCAGTCTTCTGCGGTGCCCCATGCGTACAGTGAGCCGCTTACAAAGCCTACCGTCACCTCGTATTCGCCTATTTCCGTACCCTTTAGCACGCCCGTCTTAACTTCCATTTCTATGGGATTGTACCACTCGAGTTCGGTGAGGTCGAAGGTGATTTCCTCGCCCGTGTACTCGTAGCGCAGCTCCGCATTTTCGGGCTTCTCTAAGAAATCGGTAGGATCTATATCAAACGG